>NZ_LQPI01000046.1 GCF_002101775.1 Mycolicibacter nonchromogenicus
CACCACCGCGCACACTCCGCCATCGGAGGCAAACCGCCGATCACCCGGCTGACCAACCTCCCTGGACATCACAGCTAGGCCCGCGTTGTCCTAGTCGGCCGCCCGAATCGCGTCGAACACGCTGGGGTCCACCAGGGTTGAGGTGTCGCCGAGTTCGCGGCCGTCAGCGATGTCACGCAGCAGCCGCCGCATGATCTTGCCGCTGCGGGTCTTGGGCAGTTCCGGCACGACATGCACGTCGCGGGGCTTGGCGATCGGCGAGATCTCCACGGTGACCCGCTCACGCAGGTCCTCGACGATCGCGCCGCCCACATCGGTGTGCGAGGCCGCCAGCACCACGAACGCGCAGATCCGTTGGCCGGTCTGCTCATCGACGGCGCCGACGACGGCGGCCTCGGCCACCGCCTCGTGACCGACCAACGCGGACTCCACCTCAGCGGTGGAGATCCGGTGCCCGGAAACATTCATCACGTCGTCGATCCGGCCCAGCACCCAGATGTCGCCGTCGGCGTCGTAGCGGGCGCCGTCACCGGCGAAGTACCAGCCCTGCTCGGCGAAGCGCGACCAGTAGGTAGCGACGAACCGCTCCGGGTCGCCCCAGATCCCGCGGGTCATCGCCGGCCACGGCGCATCGATGACCAGGTAGCCCGACACCGGTTCCCCGCCGGCATCGTCCGGCGACAACAGATCGCCGTGATCGTCGACGATGCGAGCCGAAATCCCGGGCAGCGGAGTCATCGCAGCGCCCGGCTTGGCCGTGGCGACTCCGGGCAGCGGGGTGATCATCGCCGCGCCGGTCTCGGTCTGCCACCAGGTGTCGATCACCGGAACCGCGTCCGCGCCGATCACCCGCCGGTACCAGCGCCAGGCCTCCGGATTGATCGGTTCGCCGACCGAGCCCAACAGCCGCAGGCTGGACAGGTCGTGGGCGTCGGGCACTTCGCGGCCCCACTTCATGAACGTGCGGATCAAGGTGGGCGCGGTGTAATAGATTGTCACGCCGTACTTTTCGATGATGTCGAAGTGCCGGTGGTGGTCCGGGAAGTCCGGGGTGCCCTCATAGATCACCTCGGTGGCACCGTTGGCCAACGGCCCGTACACCGCGTAGGTGTGGCCGGTGACCCACCCGATGTCGGCCGTGCACCAGAAGACGTCGGAGGCGGCCTTGAGGTCGAACATGTAGTGGTGGGTGTAGGCCGCCTGCGTCAGATAGCCGCCGCTGGTGTGCACGATGCCCTTCGGCTTGCCCGTGGTCCCCGACGTGTACAGCAGGAAAAGCGGCTGCTCGGCGTCGAACGCTTCCGGGGTGTGCTGCGGCGCAGCCGGATTCACCACGTCGTGCCACCACAGGTCGCGGTCGGGGTTCCAGGACACCTCGCCGCCGGTGCGCCGAACCACCAGCACGTGTTCGACGCTGCTCTCTTCGGCCAAGGCCTCGTCGACCGCGGGCTTGAGTGGCGCCGGCTGGCCGCGGCGGAACTGTCCGTCAGAGGTGATGACCAGCTTCGCCTCGGCGTCGTCGATCCGGGAGCGCAGCGCGTGCGCGGAGAACCCGGCGAACACCACGGTGTGCAGCACGCCCAGGCGCGCGCACGCCAGCATCGCGATGACCGCCTCGGGGATCATCGGCAGGTAGATCGCCACCCGGTCGCCGGCGACCAGACCGAGCGCGGTCAGGGCGTTGGCGGCCCGGGAGACCTCGACAAGCAGGTCGGCGTAGGTGATGGTGCGGGCCTCGCCGTGCGGCTCTCCCTCCCAGTGGATCGCCACCCGGTCGCCGAGGCCGGCTTCGACGTGGCGGTCCACGCAGTTGTAGGCGACGTTGAGCTTGCCGTCGCCGAACCAGCGCGCGAACGGAGCGTCTGAGTAGTCGAGCACCTCGGTGAAGGGCGTCGCCCAGCTCAACCGCTTGGCCTGCTCCGCCCAGAACCCGAGCCGATCGGCTTCGGCGGCGCGATACAACTCAGGACCGGCGTTGGCCTGCGCGGCGAACGCGGCGGAGGGAGGGTACGTCGACGCTGAGGCGGCAGGGGTTGCGGTCACGGTCACCGAGCCTAATCACCTCGATCTCCTCGCCGGTAGTGTCACAGCCCGTGACCACCGCGGAGGATCCACTGGCCCCATTAGTTCAGCTGCCCGGTGTGTCCGAGGCCAGTGAACAGGTACGTGACGAGTTGGCTCGGGTGCATCGGCACAAGACCAACATGCGGGGCTGGCCGGTCAGTGCTGCGGAGGCTTCGTTGCGGGCGGCGCGGGCATCGTCGGTGCTCGACGGGGGTCCCTCGGCCGTGGACGCCGAGGCGACCTCTGACCCGGTGTTCGCCGGGGCGCTGCGGGTGGCCCAGGCTCTGGAAGGCGGGGAGACCGGTCTGGTCGAGGTGTGGCGGCGTGCGCCGCTGCAGGCCTTGGCCCGGCTGCACGTGCTGGCCGCCGCGGACCTCGTCGACGAGGAACGGCTCGGCCGGCCCGAGGGCGGCGCGGCGGTCGGTCGCCGGCTGGAGATGTTGGCCGACCTGGCCACCGGCGGTACGTCGGTGGCGGCCCCGGTCTTCGCGGCGGTGGTGCACGGCGAACTTCTGACGCTTGCGCCGTTCGGCAGCGCCGACGGCGTGGTGGCTCGCGGCGCGGCGCGGCTGGTCACCATCGCCAGCGGATTGGACCGCCACGGCCTGGGCGTGCCCGAGGTGACTTGGATGCGCAACGCGCGCGATTACCGGCGGGCGGCGGCGGACTTCGCGAGCGGCTCAGCCGAGGGCGTCACCGCCTGGCTGCTGCTGTGCTGCGGCGCGATGCGCACCGGTGCGCTCGATGCGCTGGGGATTGCTGAGGCGGGTCGCTGAGCGGTGATTCACCGCTGCTGCGAAACGTCCTGAGACAACGAAGCGGGCGGCGCTCCGAATGATTCGGCTCGCCGCCCGCTAGCACGGTACACGGTTACCAAGCGTCCAACGTGGGCTGCGTGGGTGGCCTCGGCGCTCCTGCGGTGTTCTTCGGCTGCTGCCCCACCCAAAGGGCTGTCGACACCGATCACGTTCCGCAATTACGCAGGCCCGCAACACTTCTGCCATCTTCGCGGCTGTGGCTCCGCGTGGGTACCGCTCTCCGTACTGGGAAGTGCGGCTCGGGAGATCGATCCTTCTCTTCCGGGTCGACCCTGGCCTTGCCGGCTTCCGTGCTTCCTTTGTACTACGTGACACACGACACATCAAGGGTCAATCGCGCCCGAGGCGCGCGGTGTCATCGGATTGTGACCCGTGAAGTTTGCTGGAGGTCGCTCAGGGCACCAGTCGGCGCAGCAGGGAGTAGGTCAGTGCGCCGGCGGCCAGTGCGCTGAAGCCGACCGCAGCCGTGGTGGCCAGTGCAGCCCCCGAGGGCGCCGGGATGCGGTCACGCAGCGACACCGGCTGCGAGAAAGTCAGTATCGGCCAGCCGTTGGCGATCGCCTCTTTGCGCAGGGCGCGATCGGGGTTCACCACCGAGGGGTGTCCGACCACCTGCAGCATGGGCAGGTCGGTGATCGAGTCCGAGTAGGCGTAGCAGTGCTCCAGGGGGTAGCCCTCGCGGGCGGCCAGCTCGCGGATGGCCTGCACCTTGCCTTCGCCGTAGCAGTAGAACGCGATCTCGCCGGTGTACTTGCCGTCGGCGACCACCATCCGGGTCGCCATGGCGTGGGTGGCGCCCAATGCCCGGGCGATGGGAGCCACGATCTCCTCCCCGGAGGCCGAGACCACCACGACGTCGCGGCCGCAGAGTTTGTGATCGGCGATCAGCTCGGCCGCCTCCGCGAAGATCAGCGGCGTGACGATGTCGTGCATCGTCTCGTTGACGATCGACTTGACCTGTTCCACGTCCCAACCGGTGCACATGTTGGTCAGGTGGGCGCGCATCCGCTCCATCTGGTCATGGTCGGCGCCGGACAACAGCATCAGGAATTGGGCATAACTCGACTTGAGCACCGTACGACGGTTGATCAGTCCTTGGTCCATAAAGGGTTTGCTGAAGGCCAGCGCGCTGGACTTGGCAATGACCGTTTGGTCGAGGTCCAGGAACGCCGCGGTGCGGGTTCGGGGGGCCCCGGAAGGATCGGTGGCGGCCGCGAGTGAGGCGGGCGCCGACTGTGGCTGCGGAGTGGATGCGGTCACCGCCACAGCATAGGTCCGCTAGGCCTGCTAACCCGGCGCTAACGAAGAAAGAGCACTTCACACGTAGTGCGAGATTTAGGTCGCCGTTTGATAGCAACACTTGCAAATACTTGCGCCGGACCACCTGGTCGTGTGTATAGTGGCATCACTCGGCTTATGCTGAGGGTGTATCGGCCCGACCCCCCGGGGTTGATACGCGACGACCTCCGCCTCCTCCCCCCCTGGCGGGGGTCGTCTTTTTTAACCGGTAATTTGTTCGCCGGAGAGCCCTCGAGTTGACTGGAACGTGTTGCAGATCGGGCTTTTCATCCGATTAGTTTGATTTAGCCGGTAACACATAACTTCGAGTTATCCACAGTAGGAATTTTCATCCCCAGTTGGTGACGGTCCTACGTCGTGGCGGGGGTCGTCGCGCCACAGTGAACCGGTGAGCGCAGCCGCCGGCCTGTTGGCCCTTGTCACCCAGATGCCGCTGCGCGACGAAGTGGACCGGGTGGCCGCAGCCGCGGGTCTACGGGCCGTCCACCTCGGCGCCGAGGTGCCCCACCGCAGGGCCTGGTCGGCCGCTGCTGCCGTGGTCCTCGACGAACAGGCGGCCGTCCGCTGCGGCCAGGCCCGGCTGCCGCGCCGTCCCCACGTCATCGTGCTCACCGGTGAGCCACCCACCACCCTCAGCTGGCAGGCCGCTGTCGCGATCGGCGCGCAACGGGTGATGGTGCTGCCTGCCGACGGCAACGAGCTGGTGGCCGAGCTGGCTGAGGCCGGCGAGTCGGTGCCCGACGGATCGCGGCGCGGCGACGTCATCGCGGTGATCGGCGCCCGCGGGGGTGCGGGCGCATCGCTGCTGGCCACGGCCATGGCCCAGCGTGCAGGTGATGCGCTGCTGGTCGACCTCGATCTCTGGAGCGGGGGTGTCGATCTGCTGGTGGGCACCGAAGGCGCTGCCGGCTTGGGCTGGCGTGACCTGGCGCAGCACAGTGGGCGGCTGAACTGGGCGGCGCTTCGTGAAGCGCTGCCCCGCCGGCTCGGGGTGAGTGTGCTGTCGGGAGCCCGCCGCGGCGACGCTTCCCACGAGATCACTGACGTCAACGCCGGCACCGTCGAGGCGGTGGTGGATGCGGCACGTCGTGGCGGGGTCACCGTGATCTGCGATCTGCCCCGGTCATTGGTCGATCCGGCCGAAGCCGCGATGAGCGTCGCCGATCTCGTGGTGGTGGTCAGCTCCTGCGACGTACGGTCGTGCGCGGCCGGCGCCGCAATCGCACCGCGGCTGCGCGCGGTCAATCCCCATGTCGGCCTGGTGGTGCGCGGACCGGCGCCCGGCGGTCTGACCGCCGCGGAGGTGGCAGAGATCGTCGGGCTGCCGCTGCTGGCCGCGGTGCGGGCCGAGCCCCGACTGGCCGAGCGACTCGAACACGCCGGTCTGCGGTTGCACCGCCGGTCCGCGCTGGCGGCGGCAGCCGGTCAGGTGCTGGAGCTGTTGCCGCAGCGGAAAGCGCTGGCGTCATGAGAGATTCGCTGATCGACCGAGTGCGGGAACGCCTTGCCGCAGAGGCCGGTCAATCGACGGAACTGCGTCCCCAGGCGGTTGCCGCCGCAATCCGCGCGGAATCCGGTGGAGTGCTCGGCGACACCGAAATGCTGTCCAGTCTGCGGGTGCTGCAGACCGAACTGAGCGGCGCCGGCGTGCTGGAACCCCTGCTGTGCTCCCCGGGCACCACCGACGTCCTGGTCACCGCCCCCGACGCGGTATGGGTCGACGACGGGGCAGGGCTGCGGCGCAGCGAGGTTCGGTTCGCCGACGAAGCCGCGGTGCGACGGTTGGCCCAACGGCTGGCGGTGGCCGCGGGGCGCCGGCTCGACGACGCCCAGCCCTGGGTCGACGGGCAGTTGCACGGCTTCAACGTCGGAGCCACCGGCGAATTCACCGTGCGCCTCCACGCGATCCTGCCACCGGTGGCAGCCGGCGGAACCTACCTGTCGCTGCGGGTGTTGCGCCCGGCCACGCAAGATCTCGCCGCACTGACCGCCGCCGGTGCCATCGCGCCGCAGGCGGCCGCGCTGCTGGCCGACATCATCACCGCCCGACTGGCGTTTTTGGTCTCCGGCGGCACCGGCGCCGGGAAGACCACGCTGCTGGCCGCCCTGCTCGGCACCGTCAGCGAGGCCGAGCGGGTGGTGTGCGTCGAAGACGCACCCGAGCTGCAGCCGCGCCACCCGCACCTGGTCCGGCTGGTGGCCCGCGCGGCGAACGTCGAAGGCGCCGGCGAGGTGGGCCTGCGCGAACTGGTGCGGCAGGCGCTGCGGATGCGGCCGGATCGGTTGGTGGTCGGCGAGGTGCGGGGCGCCGAAGTGGTCGACCTGCTCGCCGCACTGAACACCGGCCACGACGGCGGCGCCGGAACCGTGCACGCCAACAATTCGGCCGAAGTCCCGGCCCGCCTGGAAGCGCTTGCCGCACTGGGGGGTCTGGACCGGGCCGGCCTGCACAGCCAGCTGGCAGCGGCGGTCCAGGTGCTGCTGCACGTCGCCCGGGCCCACGACGGCAAGCGGCGGCTCACCGACATCTCGATGCTGCGCCGCACCGCCGCCGGGCAGGTTCAGGCCGCACCGGTGTGGCAGATCGGGCGAGGCCTGACCGATCACGCCGTCGAATTCCGTGCCCTGCTGCGCGAACGGATGCCCGCATGAGCGGCCCAACCACCGCCGCACTGGCGTTGGCCGCGGCGACACTGCTCGTTGTTTCGCCGCGCCGCCGGATCGCGCCGGCCGGTCCGCTGCTGCGCGGTCGGGTCGCCGGACGGACCGGCCGCTGGGCCCTCTTCGCCGCCGCGGCTGCGGCGGTTGGGCTGGCTGCGCTGTTTCTGCCGCAAAGCATCTGGTTGGCCGGCGCCGTGCTGGGCACCACCGCCGTCGCGCGCCGCCGCCGTGGTCTGCGTCGCCGCCGGGCGGTCGCCGAATCGGGTGCCCTGGAGACCGCGCTGGACGCCCTGGCCGGTGAGCTGCGTGTCGGAGCGCATCCGGTGCGGGCGTTTGCGCTCGCGGCCGCCGAGTCCACCCATCCCGCGGTGGCGGCCGGTCTGGGCGGTGTCGCCGCCCGGGCCCAACTCGGAGCCGACGTCGCGACCGGCCTGCGTGACGCCGCCGCCTGTTCGGCGTTGCCCTCGCTGTGGGAGCGGCTCGCCGCCTACTGGGAGCTCGGCGGCCAACACGGCCTGGCGATCGCCACGCTGATGCAGGCGGCGCAACGCGATGTCTCGGCGCGGCAGAGATTCTCGGCACGAGTCGACGCCGGAATGGCCGGCGCCCGCGCCTCGGCGACGCTGTTGGCCTGCCTCCCGGTCCTGGGTGTGCTGCTGGGGCAATTGATCGGAGCTCGGCCGGTGGTCTTTCTGCTCGGCGGAACCGGTGGGGTGCTGTCGCTGATCGGGATATGCCTGGTCTGCGCCGGGCTGCTGTGGTCAGACCGGATCACCAGCCATGCGGGCGGGGCCGTATGACCGCCGCCGCGATCCTTCTGGCGGTGGCGGTGGTCGCTGCCGCCGGACCGGCGACGGTGCGATCGCGGGCTGGGCAGCCTCGCCTGCAGCGGCCGGCGCCGCGGCGGGCCGCTCCGGGCGGCGACGCGCTGGCGCTGGCGGCCGACCTCGAGGTGTTCGCGCTCTGCCTGACCGCCGGAATGTCGGTGTCGGCAGCGGCCGCGGCCACCGCCCGGCACGCTCCGCCGGAGCTGGCGGCGGCGTTGCATCGCGGGGCGGAGCTGCTGGCGCTGGGTGCCGAACCGGGCATTGCCTGGTCGGCGCCGAACGATCCGGCTGTCGGGGAGCTCGCCCCGACGACCGTCGCGGTCCTGCGTCTGGCCCGGCGGTCGGGGTCATCGGGCACCGCGTTGGCCACCGGGCTCGGTGAACTCGCCGCACAGTGTCGCGAAGAGGCCGCGCATTCGGCCACGGCCGCCGCGGAGCGGGCCGGCGTGCTGATCGCCGGGCCGCTCGGACTGTGCTTTCTGCCCGCGTTCGTCTGCCTGGGCATCGTGCCGGTCGTGGCCGGGCTGGCCGGCGGCGTACTGAGCTCAGGCCTGCTGTGAAGGAGAGGGATCGATGAAGGAGGCGCTGTGAAAACTCAGATAGCATGGGCGCGCAACGTGTTTCGTGTGCTGTCGCTGAAGATGGTGCTGCTGGCATCCGACGACTCCGGGATGTCCACGGTGGAATACGCCATCGGCACTATCGCTGCCGCGGCCTTCGGCGCCATCCTCTACACGGTGGTCACCGGCGATTCGATCGTCTCAGCGCTGAACCGCGTGATCGGCCGGGCACTGAACACCAAGGTCTGAGGGTGGTGCGCGGCCGTGCACGAATCGTCGCGGACTCCGGCGCCAGCACCGTCGAGGCGGCGTTCGCGCTGGCGGCCCTGGTCTGCGTTTTGGTGTTCTGCCTGGCCGGGATCACCGCGGTGTCCGCCCAGATCCGCTGCGTCGACGCCGCGCGGGAGGCCGCCCGGCTGGCGGCGCGGGGCGACACCGCCGCGGTCACCGCCGTGGTGGGACGCGTCGCCCCCGACGGTGCGACAGTCGCACTGCGCACCGAAGGCGACGTGGTGGTCGCCCGCGTCACCGCCCGGCCGGTTCTGTTGCCCGGCTTGGCGATCACCGCCGAAGCGGTCGCGGCGGTCGAACCGTCGCGGTGACGCCGGCGCGGCCACGGTGGCCGCTGCCGCGATGATCGTGGTGCTGCTGAGCATCACCGGCGGCGGCTTCGTGCTCGGCGCCGCGGTCATCGCCCGACACCGTGCCCAGGCCATCGCCGACCTGGCGGCTTTGGCCGGCGCGAGCGGGGTTCCGGCCGGGCCCGCCGAGGCCTGCGCGTGGGCGACGATGCTGGGCTCGCGGATGCACGCCGGTGACATCAGCTGCACAGTGGACGGACTCGACGCGGTGGTCACCGTCGCGATGCCGGTGCCCGGCTGGCGCCTCGGTCCCGCCCGGGCGACGGCGCGCGCCGGGCCGGTCGGCTAGGAGGTCTCCGCGGCGGCGCTCAACCCGGCGTCGGCGAGTTCGGCGTCGTTGGGCAGTCGCAGCGCGACCAGCCCGGCCATGGTCCCCTCGTCGAGCTCTACCTGGGTGACGGTGACGTGGAGCGGCGCCCAGCCGCCGTCCTGCTGGCGCAGCCGCAGCACGCCGCTGGCCGGCGCCCGCAAACGAGCCATGTCGGCTTCCATCCGAGTGGCCCGCTCCTGGTCGTCGGGATGAATGCGCGATGCCTCCGGACTGCGCCAGTCGTAGAACGGGCACGGTCCATCCAGCCACTTCAGCATTCGCCGGTTGGACAGATCCCCCATGGCCCGGTACACGCCCGGCTGGGCCAGTGCGCGCAGGATCTGCTGCGCCAAGTAGTCGGGACGATGCACTGCGCCGTCGAAATGGCAGCGCCAGTTCAGCCCGCGCGTCACCAGATGCTCCTGCCCGCCGGGGACGACCTCGCGGGCGGTGCGCACCACGAAGCCCACTCGAATGTTCTCGCCGGTGAAATCGGTGACATCCCAACTGCTGCAGATCGTCTGTCCCGCTTCGGCCCGGATCGCCAGGGCCAGCAATTTGTTCTCGTTGGGACTGAACTCCCGGGTGGGCAGCTGTTCGACGAACGCGCGACCGTGCGTTGCCTCCACCTCGGGGTCCTTGCCGCTGTTGGTCAGCGACTCCACGGTGTCGGTGGCCACGCCCAGGGTCAGGTCCCACTTCAATGCGCCGGGGATGGGCCGCCCGGGCGGTTCCGTGTCGGCCGGCCCGGTCCAGACATGCACCCCGTGCACCCGGCCGTCGGACATCACCACCGGCTCGGTGCGGATCACCCGATTGGGGCGGGGCGTGATGCTGGCCAGGCTCTGATTGGTGCGCACTGTTTCGGCGATCGCGGTCCGAATCGCCGCGTGGTGTGGGCTGCGTCGCAGGAACTGCGTGAGGGGCACCAGATTCTTCAGCTGACGGTCCTGCGCGACGACTACCGGTTCACCACCGAGGGTCTCCACCAGCAACCAGTCGTTCGCCACAAGTCGCGATATTACGGCCACCGGCCCTCTACCAGCGTTAACCGCGGGTAATTTCCCGGAACTGACGCAATTTTCGTCCCGAGCGCCGCGCGGTCGAGTTGCGGAGGTTCCGGTGTAGCCGGTAACTTACGGCCGCATCCGGTCACGTATCGGGTGGGGAACGGATCGCATCTTCGACCGTTCGTCTTACGGTCCCGCGTGATGCGCGGTGACGCCTGTGACTGCGACGCAGTCGCCGGGGTAGGGGCTCGGGGGAGTCGGCCGTTCGGGGGGTCGGCCGACTCCCGCAGTCACTGCCTGCCCGCGCCGTCCAGCTTGCCGAGCACCAGACGCAGTATTGCCACCGCGCCTTCCTTATCTAATGGGTCGTTGCCGTTACCGCACTTGGGCGATTGCACACACGACGGACAGCCGTTCGGGCACTCGCAGGATTCGATCGCGTCCGCGGTGGCGGAAAGCCAGGTTGCCGCCGCGCGGAAGCCCCGCTCGGCGAAGCCGGCACCGCCCGGATGGCCGTCATAGACGAAGACGCTGGGCAGACCGCCCAGCGCCAGCGGGCCGACGGCGGTGGACAGGCCGCCGATGTCGCCGCGATCGCAGCTGGCCACCAGTGGCAGCAGCCCGATCGCCGCGTGCTCGGCGGCGTGTAACGCTCCCGGGATCGCAGGCTCGGGGACCCCGCAGGCCGCCAGCGCCTCTGCCGTGACGGTGTAGACCACCGCCATGGTGGGCAACGTCGCCGGCGGAACGTCCAGGTCGACGAAGTCCAGCACCTCCCCGGTCGGCAACCGCCGCAGATAGCCGACGATCTGGCGGGTCACCGTCACCGGAACCAGACCGAGACTGACCGGACCGAACCAGGCGCGTTCGCCTTCGCCCGTCACGTCGATGTCGGTGATCTCGCGAGCGAACGTGGTGTAGCCGGGATCCTCAGCGTGCACGAACGCGATCTGACCCTCGATGTCGAGCGAATCGACCACATAACTTTCGCCCTGATGCAAATACACCGCGCCCGTGTGCACCGTGGCCGGCGCTCGCCCGGCATCGACGCTGCCCAGCAGTCGGCCGGTGTCGGCTTCCACGATCACCACCTGCCCGCCGGCCGACCCGCGGATCTCCACCGTCGCGTGCGGGTCGAGCCCCGGCACCGGGAAGTACTTCTCGGCTCGCCGCCGCAACAATCCGTCGTCCACCAGCGCGCCGGTCACCTCCTCGGCGCCCCACTGCGCCACCTCGGTGACCGTCAGCGGCAGCTCGGCGGCCGCGCACAGCAGTTGCGGCCCCAGCACATAGGGATTGGACGGGTCGATCACCACCTGCTCGACCGGCCTGTCCAGCAGCGCCGCGGGGTGGTGCACCAGGTAGGTGTCCAACGGATCGTCGCGAGCGACCAGCACGATCAGCGCCGTCTGACCCCGCCGGCCCGACCGGCCCGCCTGCTGCCAGAAGGAGGTCACCGTGCCGGGGAAGCCGGCGATCACCACCGCGTCCAACCCGGCGATATCCACTCCGAGTTCTAAGGCGTTGGTGGTGGCCAGGCCGTAGAGCTCCCCGTCGGCCAGCGCACGCTCCAAGGCGCGGCGATCTTCGGCCAGGTAACCGGCCCGGTAGGAGGCGACCTTGTCGACCAGGGCCGGGGCGACCGATTCCAGGCGGGTGCGGGCCGCCAGCGCGGTGAGTTCCGCGCCCCGACGCGAGCGCACGAAGGTCAGGGTGCGTGCCCCCTCGGCGATCAGGTCGGCCATCACCCGGGCCGCCTCGCTGCCCGCGGCGCGGCGCACCGGGGCACCGTTCTCGCCGGTCACATCGGTGCGCAGGGCCGGCTCCCACAGCGCCACGGTCCGGGCGCCGTGCGGCGATCCGTCTTCGGTGACCTCAGAAACGGGCCTGCCGATCAGCGCCGACGCACTGGCGCCGGGTGCGGCGGTGGTGGCGCTGGCGAAGATCACGGTGGGCCCGGCAACCGCACCCGGCGCCGCATAACGCTCACACAACCGCAGCAGCCGTCGCAGCACCATCGCCACGTGCGAGCCGAAGATCCCCCGGTAGTAGTGGCATTCGTCGACGATCACGAAGCGCAGTCCGCGCAGGTAGGCAGCCCAGCGGGCGTGGTTGCGCAGCAGCGACAGGTGGATCATGTCCGGGTTGGAGAAGATCCAGCGGGACCGTTCCCGGGCGAACCGGCGGATCTCGGTGGCACTGTCGCCGTCGTAGGCGGTGGGTGCCACGGCTGTGGCCTCGCCGCACAGGCGCGGCACCGCCGCGGTCAGGGCGTGTGCCGCGCGCAGCTGATCGTGCCCCAGCGCCTTGGTCGGTGACAGATACAGCACCCGGGCGCGCGGATCGTCGGCCAGTGCCTGCAGCACCGGGAGCTGATAAGCCAGCGATTTCCCCGACGCCGTCCCGGTGCTGATCACCACGTGCTGCCCGGCGTGCGCCAAATCGGCGGCGGCCAGTTGATGCGACCACGGCACCTCGATACCGCGCCCGGTGAAGGCACCGATCACATCCGGCTCGGCCCAGTCCGGCCAGGCCCCGGTGCGGCCCGCTGAGGCCGGCAGGTCGGCGACGTGACGAAGCGGGTCTTCACCCATTTCCACCCCGGCGAGCGCGGCGGCGAGCAATTCCCCGCCGAAATTCGCCGTCATTGGCTCCATCCTCAATTACCTGGTTTATGCGGCGGCCCCAGCCTCGCCTCTCCTACGTCGAGTCTCGCTGAACCGCCGGCCTCGAATGCCCGCCGCCGTATTGTTCACCCTTCGGCCGAGATTTCGGCACCGCAGTCTGTCCTCGGCGCGATGAACATGGTTGACTGATGGCGGTCGTAGCTTCTGTGTTCGTGTTAAGCCTTCGCAGGATCTGTGGTTGCGGCCGCAGTGCCCGCGAGGGAGCGTCGGTGTCAGCATCGGCCGACCGCCAGGGTACGGCGGTTGGAACAGGCCCGGGGCAGCGAAAAATCGGTGCCCCGAACAACGGTGCGCACCGCACCGGGCAAGAAGAGTAAGGAAAGATCGACAAATGCCACAGGGAACTGTGAAGTGGTTCAACGCAGAGAAGGGCTTCGGCTTCATCGCGCCCGAGGACGGGTCAGCGGACGTGTTTGTCCACTACACGGAAATCCAAGGGTCCGGTTTTCGTACCCTCGAGGAAAATCAGCGGGTTGAGTTCGAGGTCGGGCAGAGCCCCAAGGGCCCCCAGGCCACCGGCGTCCGCGCCGTCTGAGCTACGGAATTTGACGTCACCCCCCGGGCAGCTTCCACCAACGGAGCTAGGCCGGGGGGTTTCGTTTCGGGTGGGTAAGACTGCCCCGGATGCCGCCGGATGGTTCACCGGCTTACTGTCTGTGACGTGAGCCAGCTTTCCTTCTTTTCGGCAGAGTCGGTGCCGCCGAGCGTCACCGACCTCACCGGGGTGCTGGCTGGCCCGGGACAGATCGTCGTCGTGGGCGACGGAGCGCGGCTGTCGGTCGTGGTCGACGCCACCTGGCGAGCCGTGGCACTGGCCGAGCTGATCGGCGAGGCAGGTCTGATGTCCGAGGTCACTCGCACCGAAGAAGACACCCCGCTGGTGCGGACTGCGGTCGACGCGCGCCTGCGCGTGCTGGCCCGGGCATGGACCCGCGGGGCGGTGAAGACCGTTCCGCCGCAGTGGCTGCCGGGTCCGCGTGAGCTGCGGGCGTGGACGCTGGCGGCGGGTTCCGCCGAGGACGACCGCTACCTGCTCGGACTCGACCCGCACGCGCCGGACACCTACGAACCGCTGGCCTCGGCCATGATGCGGGTCGGAATCGCGCCCACCCTGATCGGGACGCGCGGGGGTCATCCGGCGCTGCGGATCACCGGCCGGCGCAGGTTGTCGCGGCTGGTCGAAAACGTCGGGGAATCACCCGCGGATCCCGAGGCGTTACGTCAATGGCCGCGTGTCGGAGCCACGATCCCGGGTCATCCGGACGGGCTTTGAGAGAATGCACTGCTGAACGCCGGTTTGCATCGGCGCGGTCGTGAGTGCGAGATTGTCAGTTGTCCACCGGAGGCGCGACGCGGCGGTGCGGACAGAAGTGGAGTGGTAAGCGCAAGGTGGCTGACTCTAAGACGGTGAGCGCCCGCAACGGCGATAATTCACCCGTGCGGCGGCTCGTCATTGTCGAGTCGCCCACCAAGGCACGGAAAATCGCGGGTTACCTGGGCCGCAACTACATCGTCGAGTCTTCTCGAGGGCATATCCGGGACCTGCCGCGCAACGCCGCCGACGTGCCGGCCAAGTACAAGACCGAAGCGTGGGCGCGGCTCGGTGTCAACGTCGATGCCGACTTCGAACCCCTCTACATCGTCAGTCCCGACAAGAAGAGCACCGTCGCCGAGCTCAAGGGCCTGCTCAAGGACGTCGACGAGCTCTATCTGGCCACCGATGGTGACCGGGAGGGCGAGGCGATCGCCTGGCATCTGCTGGAGACCCTCAAGCCGCGCATCCCGGTCAAGCGAATGGTGTTCCACGAGATCACCGAGCCGGCGATCCGCAACGCCGCCGAGAACCCCCGCGACCTGGACATCGACCTGGTAGACGCGCAGGAGACCCGGCGCGTCCTGGACCGGCTGTACGGCTACGAGGTCAGCCCCGTGCTGTGGAAGAAGGTCGCGCCGAAGCTGTCGGCGGGCCGCGTCCAGTCGGTGGCCACCCGCATCATCGTGCAGCGCGAACGCGAGCGGATGGCGTTCCGCAGCGCCTCCTACTGGGATGTCGTCGCCCAACTGGACGCCAGCGTCTCCGACCCGACAGCGTCCCCGCCCAACTTCAGCGCCCGACTGGTGGCCGTCGACGACCTGCGGGTGGCCAGCGGTCGCGACTTCGACTCGCTGGGAGCGCTGAAGAAGCCGGACGAGGTGCGGGTACTCGACGAAGCCGCGGCCACCGCCCTGGCGGCGGGCCTGCAGGGCGCGTCGTTGTCGGTGACGTCGGTGGAGGAGAAGCCCTACACCCGGCGGCCCTACGCGCCCTTCATGACCTCGACGTTGCAGCAGGAAGCCGGTCGCAAGCTGCGGTTCTCCGCCGAGCGGACCATGAGCATCGCCCAGCGGCTCTACGAAAACGGCTACATCACCTATATGCGTACCGACTCGACGACGCTGTCGCAGTCGGCTATCGATGCCGCCCGCACGCAGGCGCGCCAGCTCTACGGCGAGGAGTACGTCTCGCCGTCGCCGCGGCAGTACACCCGCAAGGTCAAGAACGCCCAGGAAGCCCACGAGGCGATCCGGCCGGCCGGCGAGACCTTCGCCACCCCCGACGCGGTCCGCAACGAGCTGGGCAGCGACGAGTTCCGGCTCTACGAGCTGATCTGGCAGCGCACCGTCGCCTCGCAGATGGCCGACGCCCGTGGCACCACGCTGAGCCTGCGGATCGGCGGACAGTCCGGTAGCCAGCAGGTGACGTTCGCCGCCAGTGGCCGCACCATCACCTTCGCCGGCTTCCTCAAGGCCTACGTGGAGACCGTCGACGAGTTGGCCGGCGGTGAAGCCGACGACGCCGAGCGCCGGCTGCCGCAGCTCACCCAGGGCCAGCGGGTGGACGCCACCGAGCTGACCCCCGACGGCCACGCCACCAATCCGCCGGCGCGCTACACCGAGGCCTCGCTGGTCAAAGCACTCGAGGAGCTGGGCATCGGGCGGCCCTCGACCTACTCCTCGATCATCAAGACCATCCAGGACCGCGGCTATGTCTACAAGAAGGGCAGCGCCCTGGTCCCCACCTGGGTGGCCTTCGCCGTGATCGGGCTGCTCGAGCAGCACTTCGGCCGGCTGGTCGACTACGACTTCACCGCCGCCATGGAGGACGAGCTCGACGGGATCGCGGCCGGACGCCAGCGCCGGGTCGACTGGCTGCACAACTTCTACTTCGGTGGCGACTACGGCGTCGACGACTCGATCGCGCGGGCCGGCGGCCTGAAGAAGCTGGTCGGGGTCAACCTGGAGGGCATCGACGCCCGCGAGATCAACTCGATCCGGCTGTTCGACGACGCCGAGGGCCGGCCGATCTATGTGCGGGTGGGCAAGAACGGCCCGTACCTGGAGCGCATGATCACCGGCGACGACGGCGAGCCCACTCCGCAGCGGGCCAACCTGGACGACTCGCTGCCCCCCGACGAGCTGACCCTGGCGCTGGCCGAGGAACGCTTCGCCACCCCGCAGGAGGGCCGGTCGCTCGGTGTCGACCCGGCCACCGGGCACGAGATCGTCGCCAAGGACGGCCGCTACGGCCCGTATGTCACCGAAGTCCTGCCGCCGCCCCCGGACGACGAGTCCGGCAGCACTGCCAAGAAGGGCAAGAAGCCGACCGGCCCGAAGCCGCGCACCGGTTCGCTGCTGCGCAGCATGAGCCTGGAAACCGTGACGCTCGAGGATGCACTGAAGCTGCTGTCGTTGCCGCGGGTGGTGGGTGTCGACCCCGAGTCCGGCGAGGAGATCACCGCGCAGAACGGCCGCTACGGGCCATACCTGAAGCGCGGCACCGATTCTCGGTCGCTGGCCACCGAGGAGCAGATCTTCGAGATCACCTTGGACGAGGCGTTGAAGATCTACGCCGAACCCAAACGCCGTGGCCGCCAGTCGGCGGCGGCTCCGCCGCTGCGGGAGTTGGGTACCGACCCGGCCAGCGGCAAGCCGATGGTGATCAAGGACGGCCGGTTCGGTCCCTACGTGACCGACGGTGAGACCAACGCCAGCCTGCGCAAGGGCGACGAGGTGGCCACGATCACCGATGAGCGTGCCGCCGAACTGCTCGCCGACCGCCGCGCGCGGGGGCCGGCGAAGAAGGCCGCCAAGAAGACGGCCCGCAAGGCCCCCGCCAAGAAGGCGCCGGCGAAGAAAGCGGCCGCCAAAAAGGCTGCCAAGAGCTGAGTCAGTCGGCCGAGACCGAGGTTTCGGTGTCGTCGGCCGCCTCGTCCGAAGTCGGTTCCAGCGCAGCAAGATTCAGCGGCCGCGCCAGCTGAGTGGGAGCAGTGCGCCCACGCAACTCGACGATCTCGCCGACCTCCCAGCACAGCGCCTCGGCGTCCACGGCGCCGCTGACCGCGACCGCCGAAGCCAGCACGTGGCCCTCCTCGAGCTTGGCCAGCTCCGTCAGCCGGGCAGCCTCGTTGACGGGGTCGCCGATCACGGTGTATTCGAAACGGGCTCGGGCGCCGATGTGGCCCGCGATGGCCCGGCCGGCCGAGACCCCGATGCCGAACTCTTCGGAACCCAGCACCGGCAGCAGGCCGTCGTGCAGTTCGCGGGCCGCTGCCAAGGCCGCGCTTGAGGCGTCCGGGTGCTCGATGGGTGCACCGAAGATGGCCAGCGCCGCGTCACCCTGGAATTTGTTGACGAAACCGCCGTGGCGTCCGACGGCCTCCACCACGACCCGGAAAAAGTCGTTGAGCAGGTTGACGACCTCGCTGGGTGGCCGCGTCGCAGCCAGCTGGGTGGAACCCACCAGGTCGATGAAGAGCACCGCCACGTCGCGTTCCTGGCCGCCCAGCTCGGTGCCGCGCTCCAAGGCTCGCCGGGCCACGTCTTCGCCGACGTAGCGGCCGAACAGGTCGCGCAACCGCTGCCGCTCGGCCAGGTCGCGCACCATGTCGTTGAAGCCGGCCTGCAGCAGCCCGAGCTCGCTGGCGTCGTAGATCTGCATGTGGGCGTTGTAGTTGCCGCGCTGCACCTCGCCCAGCGCCCAGCGCAGTTGGCGCAGCGGGTCTGCGATCGACATCGACACCAGCACGGTGCCGGCCAGCCCGATCCCCAGCGCGGCCAGCGCCATCAGCAGGATCGGGGTGAACAGTTTGTCCGGTGAGGCGTTGAGCAACGATGCCTTGCCGGCCAACACCGACAGCACGATCGCCAGCACCGGCACCCCGGTCGACAGCAGCCAGGTCAGCAGCTGCCGAAGGATCACCCCCGGCGCCCGCAGATTCTCCGGAGTGCCGTCACGCAGGGCTGCGACGGCGACTGGGCGCAGCACTCGCTCGGACTGCAGGTAGCCGATGATCGCGGTGGCGGCGGCCCCCAGCGCGGTGGCGGTGACCACCACCGGCACCACCTTGTGCACCACCTGCCAGCTGATGGCGACGAACACCACCCCGCCGACCGTCCAGTAACCGATGCTGATCAGGGAGCGGTAGAACGGCATCCGCAGCGCCCGGGACCGGGCCAGTTCGGTATCTGCCGGGTCGGAGTCCGGGATCTCCACATCGGCCAGCAGCGCCTCCCGGCGTTGCCAGCGGAACACCGGCATCAGCAGAGCGGTGCTGAGCGAGAAGCCGATGGCGAACAGGCACAGCAGGACGACGGCGAACAGCGCCAGGTTCAGGCGCGGCAGGTCCTGCAGGTTGATGCGGTCTTCGTCGGGCAGGCCGAACCGCAGGAAACCGAAGACGAACAGCGACCCGATGATGTCGGCCTGCAGCATGCTCAGCGTGAAGACCGGCCAGGGCGTGCGCACGACCCAGCGGACGAATCGGCTGATCCGCCCGACCATGGTCGTGGTGCTCACCAGCACACCGTATCGGGCGAGACGACAAAGCCCGAGTCCAAATGTCCGGTTAAGCCACTACTGTGACCGATGATGTCCGGGGTTTTCGCGCGTTTGGTGGGCCAGCAGTCGGTCGAAGCCGAATTGCTGGCCGCCGCACGGGCTTCTCGCCGTGATTCAGCGCACAGTGGGATGACCGCGGGCGGTATGTCACACGCCTGGCTGATCACCGGCCCGCCCGGATCCGGGCGGTCGATCGCGGCGGTGTGCTTCGCCGCCGCGCTGCAGTGCACCGCCGACGAGGCCGACGGCGGCCCCGGCTGCGGCCGGTGCCGCGCCTGCACCACAACCATGGCCGGCACCCACGCCGATGTGCGGCGAGTGGTGCCGGAGGGGCTGTCCATCGGCGTCGATGAGATGCGGGCCATCGTGCAGGCCGCCTCCCGGCGGCCCGGGACCGGCCGCTGGCAGATCGTGGTGGTCGAGGACGCCGACCGGCTCACCGAGGGCGCGGGCAACGCCCTGCTGAAGGTCGTTGAGGAGCCGCCGCCCTCGACGGTGTTCCTGTTGTGCGCCCCCTCGGTCGACCCCGAGGACATCTCCATCACGTTGCGGTCCCGGTGCCGCCACGTGGCGCTGGTGACGCCGTCGCCGGCCGCTATCGCCCAGGTGCTGATCGAGACCGACGGGCTCGATCGCGAGACCGCGGACTGGGCGGCTGCGGTCAGCGGCGGCCACGTGGGCCGGGCCCGACGGCTGGCCACCGATTCCGATGCCCAGCAGCGCCGCCGGCGGGCGCTGTCGCTGGTGCGCGACGCGGCCACCCCGTCGCGGGCGTTCACCGCGGCCGACGAGTTGGTGGCCGCCGCGGAGTCTGAGGCCCGGGATCTGACCGCCGACCGCGACGAAGCCGAGACCGAGGAACTGCGCACCGCGCTGGGCGCCGGCGGCACCGGCAAAGGCACCGCCGGCACGCTGCGCGGCACCGCCGGGGTGATCAAGGACCTGGAGCGCCGGCAGAGTTCGCGCCAGAAGCGGGCCGCCCGCGATGCGCTGGACCGGGCCCTGATCGATCTGGCCACCTACTTCCGCGACGCCCTGCTGGCCGCCACGGCAGCAGCGGGTGTGGCCCGGCCGAATCACCCGGACATGACCGATGCGGTGGCGGCCATCGCCGCCCACGCACCGCCGGATCGGCTGCTGCGCTGCATCGAGGCGGTGCTCGAATGCCGCGAAGCACTGGCGACCAACGTCAAGCCCCGCTTCGCCGTCGGCGCCATGGTGGCCACCGTCGGACAGGCCCTGCGAGACGACCTGTAGACTGGCCCGGCCCGGTTTAGGCGGGGCGCGCCACCTTAGCTCAGTCGGTAGAGCAATTCACTCGTAATGAATAGGTCAGGAGTTCGATTCTCCTAGGTGGCTCCATGCAGTTCAGGCGGGGTAATCACCCGCCTGTTCCTCTTTGACAGCCTGTAGGGCGCGGATAGGGCGCGAATACTCGGCCAGGGCGGCGGTGTAGTCGGGCACCGTGACGGACCGCTCGACGTAGTGGCGGCGGGTGATTTCGCTGCTGCTGTGCCCGGCCTGCCGGGCTGCGGCTTCCAGCCCCATCGAGCGTTCCACCGCGGTGACGACGGACTTGCGGATCGAGTGCGGGACAACCCACTTGAAGTCCTCGCCGCGGATCGCCCGCCAGTGCGTGCGCACGTTGGGACGGGGCACCCAACCTGACATATGCACAACTATATCGTTATGACTATAGTTGTGCATATGTCCAGTAGTGTCACCACGCTGCAAGCTGCCGAGCGCCTGGGCGTACACCCCTCCCGGGTGCGCGCGCTCATCGCTGCGGGAGCACTGCTCGCGAGGCGCGCCGGTAGACAGTGGCTGATTGACGCCGATAGCCTGGACCGCCACGCCGACCTCGTGGCTGCTGGTGCCACCGGGCGATCCTTCGCGCCGCGCATCGCCTGGGCTGCCGCTGCGTTGTGCGACGGCCTCGATGACGGGCTTACCGCGGCCGATCGCTACCGCTTGCGCAGCCGCCTGGTGCACTCCGCGGACCGCGACGTAGACGCTTGCGCGTTGGTGCGGCGGTGGCTGTCGCGGCGGGCGAATTCGGTGGACCGCTACCGCGTCGGCGAACGCGACCTGGCGCAGCTCTTGGCCGCCGACGGTGTCCTGGCCACCGGGATCAGCGCCGCATCGGAGTACAGCCTTGGGCTGGCAGCCGGCGGATCTGCCGACGCCTACGTCAACGATCAGACCCGCCGCGAGTTGGTGGAAAAGTTCGTCTTGATCGACAGTGCGCGGGGCAACCTCACATTACGGGTGACCGATGCCGCGCCGTTCGACAATGCGGCTGCGCCACGGCTGATCGCCGGAGCCGACCTCGCTGACGACGCCGACGCGCGCACCCGCGCTGCGGGTTGCGCACTGATCAATGACGCGCTGCGCGCGGTGCGGGAAGGGTGAGTCGTGTCAGAACCGGGCACTGGGGACAACGCCGCGGCCTTGGTTGCGATCGCGGCTATCACCGGGCAATCGGTGCCCAGTGCCACCGAGATTTTTTGTGCCATCAAGACATCTGCCCCACAACAGGATTCGGCCAGCGCTGCGGATATCGGTAAGGCGGTGAACCGTCTGTGCACCCGGATAGGACTCGCGCCGGCACTGGCGAAGGATGAACGCAAGCAGCACATCCGAGTGCTGCGCGAACTGGCCAAAAGCGAAGCAATCTCCCTCACCCTCGGCGACCTGCATGCCTGGAGCGAGGTGCTGCGCACTGTCCCGGAGAAAATTCCGACGATCGAACGTGAGCCGGTCGCGTTGCCGCAGATGCCCGAACACCAGGAAGCGATGTGGGCGACACTGTTCGACTTTGAGGAGACTGGCCCGCCTCCCTGGGTGCTGGTGGGTGGGCAGATGACGGCGCTTCATCTGGCTGAGCATTCCACCACCGGGCACCGTCCCACCGATGACGGCGACATGGTCGTCGGAGTCTGGACGCGCCGTGATGCGTTGCGCGGCACCGCGGCATATTTGACCGACAGCGGATTCACCGAAAGCCCTACCAGCGACGGCTTCGGTTACCGTTTCGCTCGGGGCAACACCACCATCGACGTGATGATCCCCGAAGGACTCGACCGCCAGCAGCGCTACCCGACGACGACTTCGGGGCGTCCGGGTCTTCAGGCGGACGGCGGTAACCAGGCACTGACCCGAGCCGAGCGGGTGCCGGTGAACCTCAGCGGGCGTGTGGGTTACATCCGCCGCCCGAACCTGCTGGGTGCCTTGGTAGTGAAAGCCCGCGCATGGATCGTGGACACCCGCAACCCCGAGCGGCATGCCCAAGACTTGGTCGCACTCGCTGACGTCGCGCTGGGGGATCCTCGCGCGGTCATCAGCCAGGCGCGTCCCGATGACCGCCATGCCATCCGTGTAGCCTTACAGAATCTTCCCGTCAGTCATCGACTGCTGCGTGCAACCGAAGACCCATCCGCTGTTCACGCATTCCTGAGTCGCCTGGCTCAGCCACCGAGCTAGATCACATGCTGCGGTGGGGACGTCGTATTCGCGCCAGCTGATGTATCGGATGGAGGCTTGGCATCGTGGCTTCGGGTGATGCTTGACAGCTACTTCGGTTGAGCCCTTGATGAGGGAGGAGTTGAGCGTGGCTGAGCAGAGGTATCAGGCTGTGATGGCGGTGGTCGGCGACGGGTTGTCGGTCACTGAGAGCGAGGCGACGGGGTTACGGTTCCCCTATGGCTGACGACGAAGTCACCCAAGCGGCAGCCGCCGACGAGCCGCAGCCGACCACTGAGCTTGATCCGTCCGAGACTGCGAGCGCTGGCCAGTTGGCCTACAGCGACCACACCAGCAGTGTTCCGGTCATCGACTATCAGCCGCCGTCGCGCACGGGCTGGATTCTCGCGCTGGTGCTGGCAGCCGCCGGGGCGCTGGCCGCAGCCATGTTCATGCTCGGCCGCAGCACTGCGCCGGGTACCGCGCCCATCGCGGCTGCGCCGTCGTCCAGCTCCACCGCGCCCATCGCGGCTGCGCCGTCGTCCAGCTCCACCGCGCCCGCGCCAGTCGCCGCGCCGCCGGTCCCGACGTCTGCAGCTGCGCCGCCCCCTGCACCACCCACCATCGTGGTTCCACCATCGGGCCCCACCACCTCGGTTCCCCCGCTGGCCACCCCGCAGGCTCGTATCGCCGAACCGATGATCTGTTCGTGGCATTACCAATACCCGGAGATGCAGCCGGTTGACCTGGCGTTGTCCCTGACCGACCGAGGCATCTACAACAGCTACGACGAAGCCCGGCTGGTAGTCGACCTGGTACTCGCAGACGGCTGCCACGGAATCTGACAGCTGGGTCGAGCCGACTGGCTACGCCATCGACGCTGGCCGGTTGCCGCAGCCGGGTTGCTGGATTGCATAGGGTGCCAGAGGCAATTCGGTTGCCGACGCCCTAGACCGGTACCGCCGCGAGGCTACGGAGCAGGCCACACCCAGCCGAGCCTCCGGCAGCTCCCGCCGGACTAGCTGAGTAATAACACTGCCGCTCAACGCGGTTGCGCGGCGCCGTCACTGGGAGCGAGATCTCCCGGAGTCATTGGCTCGTAATGAATAGGTCAGGAGTTCGATTCTCCTAGGTGGCTCCATGCAGGACGCAGCCGCGATGACTCAGATGTACATCGCCGGGTCGATGTAGCTGGTCGGATCCACCAACGGCTCGCGCTGCTTCTCGGTGCGATGCCGCACCGCGGCCGGTATTCCCGTGGCGATGCAGTCTGCCGGAACATCTTGGGTAACAACGGCATTGGCGCCGATAGCGCTGCCGTCGCCGATGGTGATGGGGCCGAGCACCTTGGCGCCGGCGCCCACCGTCACGCCATTGCCGATGGTCGGGTGGCGCTTGCCCTGATTCAGTGAACGCCCGCCGAGGGTGACGCCGTGGTAGACCATGACGTCATCACCGATCTCGGTGGTCTCACCGATCACCACGCCCAGACCGTGGTCGATGAAGAATCGCCGGCCGATGGTCGCGCCGGGGTGGATCTCGATTCCGGTGGCGAACCGGGTGGCCTGAGCCAGCACGCGGGCCACCCCGCGCAGCGCCGGTCTTGCCCACAGCCGGTGCGCCAGCCGATGCGCCCAGATCGCGTGCAGTCCGGAATAGACCAGGGCGTTCTCGAAGTCGCCCCGCGCGGCCGGGTCATGGGCGCGCGCGTTGCGCAGGTCCTCGCGCAGCGTTCTCCACAGGCTCACGAACGCGATCATTCCCTGATGTGTTCGAACAATGGCGTCGAGATGTAGCGCTCGCCGAAGTCCGGGATCACCACCACGATCAGCTTCCCGGCGTTCTCGGGCCGTTTGGCCAGCTCCAGGGCGGCCCACACGTTGGCGCCGGCCGAGATTCCGCCGAGGATGCCCTCCTGGGTGCCCAGGGCGCGAGACACCCGGATGGCGTCATCGAACTGGGCGTCGATGATCTCGTCGTAGGCGTTGCGGTCGAGCACCTCGGGGATGAAGTTGGGTCCCAGCCCCTGGATCTTGTGCGGACCGGGGTCGGCGCCGTTGAGGATCGCGGAGTCCTTGGGCTCCACGCCCACGATCTGGACCTCGGGCTTGCGTGCCTTGAGGACGTGCGAGACGCCGGTGAGCGTGCCGCCGGTACCGATGCCGGCGACGAAGATGTCGACGGCGCCGTCGGTGTCCTCCCACACCTCCTCGGCGGTGGTGCGTTCATGGACGGCCGGGTTGGCCGGGTTGGCGAACTGATTCGCGGACAGGGCGTTGTGGGTGTCGGCGACGATCTGCTTGGCCTTGGCCACCGCACCGGCCATCCCCTCGGAGCCGGGCGTCAGCACGATCTCGGCGCCGTAGGCGCGCAGCATCACCCGGCGCTCGGTGGACATGGTGTCCGGCATGGTCAGGATCACCTTGTACCCGCGGGCGGCGCCGACCATCGCCAGGGCGATACCGGTGTTACCGCTGGTGGCCTCGACGATGGTGCCGCCGGGGCGCAGCTGGCCGGATTTCTCCGCGGCGTCGATGATCGAGACGCCGATGCGGTCCTTGACGCTGTTGGCGGGGTTATAGAACTCGAGTTTGGCCACCACTTGGGCGCCCAGCCCCTCGGTCAGCCGGTTGAGCCGCACCAGGGGAGTACGTCCGACCAGCTCGGTGACGTTGCCGTAGATCTTGCCCATCAATTGCCCTTTCCTGCCGAGGCCGCCATAGGAGCTAGGCGCTCCCTTCGGCGATGCGCCGTACGGCTCTGATGAAAACGTCGATCTCTTCAAAGGTGTTGTAGAACGCGAACGACGGTCGCACGGTGGCCTCCAAGCCGTAGCGGCGCAGGATCGGCTGCGCGCAGTGGTGACCGGCACGCACCGCAATGCCCTCGGAGTTGAGTGCCTTGCCCACTTCCACCGGGTCGTGGCCGGCCAGCACGAACGACAACACGCTGGCCTTCTCGTCGGCGGTGCCCACGAGCCGCACCCCGGGGATCTCGGCCAGGCGTGGTGTGGCGTACTCCAGCAGGGCGTGCTCATAGGCGGCGATGCGCTCAATGCCGACGCGTTCCACGTAGCGCAGGGCTTCGCCGAGGCCCACCGCGTCAGCGATGTTCCCGGTCCCCGCCTCGAACTTGTTGGGCGGTTCCTGATACAGCGAGCGTTCCAGGGTGACGTCGGCGATCATGTTGCCTCCACCCTGCCACGGCGGCGTCTCGGCCAGCGCCTCTTCGGTGCCGTAGAGCACTCCGATCCCCGTGGGGCCGAAGATCTTGTGCCCGGAGAACGCGAAGAAGTCCGCGCCCAGCGACTGCACGTCGATGGGGATGTGGGGAATCGACTGCGCCCCGTCGATCAGCACTCGAGCGCCGTAGCGGTGCCCGAGCTCGACGATGTCATGCACCGGGGTGACGGTGCCCAGCGCGTTGGAGACATGCGTGGCGGCAACGAGTTTGGTCCGCGGACCCAACAGATCTTCGAATTCGCCCAGCAGCAGGTTGCCCGCGTCGTCCACCGGCGCCACCTTCAGCACCGCCCCGGTCTTCTTCGAGATCAGCTGCCACGGAACGATATTCGCGTGGTGCTCCAGGTGGGTGATGACGATCTCGTCGCCGGGGCGCAGATTCTTGCCGCCCCAGGCATAGGCCACCAGGTTGATCGCCTCGGTGGTGCCGCGCACGAAGACGATGTCCTCGCTGCGCGGCGCACCCACGAAGCGCCGCACAGTGTCACGGGCGTCTTCATAGGCGTCGGTGGCACGGGCTGCGAGCTCGTGTGCCGCCCGGTGGATGTTGGAGTTCTCGTGGGCGTAGAAGTACGACAGCCGGTCGATCACCGCCTGCGGCTTCTGCGTGGTGGCGGCGTTGTCGAACCAGATCAACGGCTTGCCGTTGACGGTCTCGCGCAGGATCGGGAAGTCCGCGCGTACCGCGTTGACGTCGAAGATCTCGTGTGAGTCCGGCACCGTCGGAGCCGGCTCGGCGGCCGGCACCCGATGCGACAGGAAGGCGTAGTTGGCCTCGTCACCACCGGCCGCCGGCACGGGGGTGCCGTGCCAATCCAGCTGCGGAACCGTCGGCGCACTCCCCGGCCAGCCGGGGGCCGACCCACGCGGTGCGACACCGACGACCCCGGCCGGGGAACCGGCCAGCACCCCGGGCGCCGTCGGCACGATGCCGCGCGGCACCGCGAACGCGGAGAGATCGGCCAGGCCCGGCGGCAGCAGCCCGGACGCGTCGGGGACACCGCCCCGAGGCGCCACCGCGGTGGTCTGCGGCGGGGAGTCCGGGCCG
The DNA here is from genome assembly GCF_002101775.1 of Mycolicibacter nonchromogenicus. Classification (GTDB taxonomy): domain Bacteria; phylum Actinomycetota; class Actinomycetes; order Mycobacteriales; family Mycobacteriaceae; genus Mycobacterium; species Mycobacterium nonchromogenicum. The sequence goes on from NZ_LQPI01000046.1 coordinate 26,508, forward strand.
GGTCCGCCGGCGGCGAACAGCTGGTTGGCCAGAACCTCCAGCTCAGCCGCGCTGATCGGCAGGTCGCCCCCGGTGCCTACCGGCCTGGGGTCACTTGTACTCATGGAAACGGTCCACCGCGACGTCGTCGAGCACAGCGAGCGCATCATCGGTGAGAACGGCCAGCGAGTTGTACAGCGTGACCAGGTAGGACGCGATCGCCGACCGGTTGATGCCGGTGAACCGGACCGACAGGCCCGGTGCCTGCTCGCCGACCAGGCCGGGCTGGAACAACCCGACGACGCCCTGACGCTCCTCGCCGGTGCGGATCAGCAGGAACTTGGTCTTGGAGTCCTCCACCGGCACCTTGTCGCTGGGCACGATCGGGATGCCGCGCCAGGTGATGAACTGTGCACCGAACAGGTTCACCACCACCGGCGGCACCCCGCGGCGGGTGGCCTCGCGACCGAAGGCGGCCACCCCCAGCGGGTGGGTCAGGAAGAAACCGGGGGTCTTCCACACCTTGGTGATCAGCGAATCCAGGTCGTCGGGGGTGGGCGGGCCGGTCAGGGTGGAGATGGTCTGCTCCGGCGTGACTTGGGCCAACAGGCCGTACTCGGGGTTGTTGACCAGTTCAAACTCCTGGCGTTCCTTGATGGTCTCGATGGTCAGCCGCAGCTGCTGTGCGATCTGGTCGTGCGGGCTGGAGTACAGGTCGGAGACCCGGGTGTGCACATCGAGCAGCGTCGAGATCGAACGCAGGGTGTACTCGCGGGGGCTGGTCTCGTAGTCCACGAACGTCTGCGGCAGTGGTTCTGCCGACCCGGCGCCCTGCTCGGCGGCAATGGCGACCTCGTTGGGGTTGACCACCCGGTTCACCCGGTAGATACCGGCCTCGACGGGGACCCAGTTCAGGAGGTGCAGCAGCCACCGCGGCGTGATGGTCGACAGCTGCGGGACGGTCTTCGTCGCATTGGCAAGCTGCCGTGCGGCGAGGTCCCCCAACGCCTGAGATTCGTTCTGAGCGGACGTCATTGCTTCCTCCTGATGAGTAACGGCGCCAATCATGGACTATCGTCCCGGTTTGCCCACCAGTTGCGCTCAGGGCGAATTGAAACCTCGCTGTTCGCGCTGCTGCGGTGCATGTCGTAGGGTATGCCTATGTCGAACATCACGCTGCCGCAGCCGCACGTTTCGTGCCGCCCTGCCGCGTGCTGTTGTTGTTGATCTTCTGACGCCCTGATTCCTCTGCGTCGCAGCCCGCCCTCTCTCGGCGAGATGCTGCCGTGCGCGCTTCAGACCAGAAAGTCGACTCGGCATGACCGTTTCAACCCCCGTTCTTCCCCTGCTCGACACCGAACCCACGGTTTCCGTCCGCCGCCGGGTGCAGCCCCGTCCGGCCGTCGACATCGACCGGATGACCCGCTATCACGGCGGCACGTATTCGCACACCGTGGACCGGATCGTGTTCACCGACGGAACGAGCGCGCGCACCGATCTGATTCGCCTGAACCCGGGCATCGCGGCGTACTCGCTGGACTTCCACGGCATCGCCCCCACGCGGCCGTCGCAGTACCGGATCGACACCTGGTCGGCGGTTCCGAACCTGCGTGCTGACGCCCGTGACCCCCGAGAGGTTCAGGTCGACTGGATCCTGCGCAACTCGGTTCCGCGGCTGACCACCGTCGAGTTGAGCCGTCGGCTGCGCGAGGCCGGACATCGGCTGGGCCGCGGCAACATCACCGAACATGAGGCGATTGCCGCCACCCAGGCCGCGATCTGGCGGTTGACCAACGGTCTGGAGCTGGACACTCGTGCCCGCACCGAACCGGTCCGGGTGCTGCGCGACGCCGACGGGGTGACCGTGGAGTTCGAAGAGGCCCTCGAGTTGGGCGGCTACACCGTCGAACTGCTCGCCGCCGGGCCGGTGACGGTGACGCTGCACAAATCCGACGACGGCCGTGCCTGGCGGGAGGTGAAGTCGTCGCGGCTGGCCGTTGAGACCACCGGCTCTCATCGCAAGGCGCTCGGCGTGGGCGCCACCGTCGGGGGGCACCGGTTCTACCGTCTGGCGGTGGCCGGGTCGGCGACCTCAGCCACCCTCGGCGATGTCGACTTCGGGCTGCACGGCACCAGCACCTACCGCAATGCCGACCGCATCGTGGCACTCTACGGCTATCTGCTGGCCGGTGCGGCACGAGCGCGCACCACCGCACCCGGATTGAACACCTCGGACGCCGTCCTGGCCGACGGTCTGGTGGGGCCGCTGCGCCTGTCGGTCGCAGACTCCGCGGAACTCAGCGCCGAGGGCGCGGTGCTGCTGGACGCCGACGGGAACGAGTTGACCGGTCCGGTGGAGCCGGGCAGCGTCTTCTACCTGCGTCCGCGCCCGGGCGCGGTGTCGGCGCGAGTGCGCGTCACGGTGCCCGGCACCGAAGACGGCTACGGCGGCCGGGTGCTCACCGGCATCGCCGGCGACCAGGAATCGCCGATGTTCACCCCGGTGGCACTGGCGGTGCCGGCCGCGCTGGTCGTCGACTTCGACCTGAGCTGGTCGCAACGGCGGGTCCTGCCGCACCGGTCCCGGCGGCCGCGGTCAGCAGCCCGATCCGCCTAGGAGTCGGCCAGCGGCGGCAGTGCGGTGGAGTACAGCCAGGCCTGCCACAACGGCTGTAGCGGTTCGTCGGTGTATCCGGCGGCCAGCGCGGTGAAGTCTTCGGTGCCGGCGTTGCCGTGGCGGTAGCGCGACGTCCAGTCGCGCAGCAGCGTGAAGAAGGCGTCGTCGCCCAAGCGGCCGCGCAGCAGATGCAGCGTGAGCGCTCCGCGCTTGTACACCCGGTCGTCGAACATGTCGGCGGGCCCGGGATCGGCCAGCAGCAGATCCTGCGGCAGGCCTGCCAACTGCCGGTGGTAACGCCGCGCCAACTGGTCGGCGCTGGACCCCCCGGCATGCTCGGACCACAGCCATTCGGCGTAGCAGGCGAACCCCTCGTGCAGCCAGATGTCACTCCAGCGCCGCAGGGTGACGCTGTTGCCGAACCATTGGTGGGCCAGTTCGTGGGCGATCAGCCGGGAAGATGCTCCGGTGCCGTCGCAGTGATTGGCCCCGAAGATCGAAATCCCCTGTGCTTCAAGGGGTATCTCCAAGTCGTCGTCGGTCACCAGCACGGTGTAGCCGGCCGCCAGCGGGTAGGGGCTGAACAGGCGCACAAACAGCTCCATCATCTGCGACTGTTGCGCGAAATCCCGTTCGAACTCCCTCTGCAGGCGCGCGGGCAGCACCGCGCGGATCGCCACCGCCGAGCCCGGCAGTCGGCGGGTCACATACCGGCCGATCTGCAGGGTGACCAGATAGGTCGGGGTGGGCTCGGCCTGCTCGTAAGTCCAGGTGGTGCGCGAGGCCTGGACCCGCCGCGACAGCAGCTCGCCGTTGGCCAGCGCGTAGTAGGGGCTGTCGGTGCTGATCTGGATCCGGTAGCTGGCCTTGGTGCAGGGGTGGTCGTCGCAGGGGAACCACGACGGTGCGCCGTTGGGCTGCCCGGAGACCAGCGCCCCGTCGGACAGCTCCTCGAAACCCACTTCACCCCAGAGGGTTTCGCTGGGGCGCGGTGAACCCGAGTACCGGACCACGATCACCAGTGCGGCACCGGTAGGCACCGTGGCGGCCAGCTTGATCCGCAGTTTGGCCGCTGAGGCCCAGAATCGGGCAGGTGGGCGACCGTTGACCCAGACCTTGGCCACCGACAGCGTCTCGGCCAGGTCCAGGCTGACCTCGCGCAGTGCGGACAGCGCGATCGCGGTGATGTTGGCGGTGCCCGAGAGCCGGTTACTGGCGACCTTGTATTCCAGATCGAGTTCGTAGCGCGAGACCCGGTAGCCACTGTTGCCGCTGTCGGGCAGATAGGGGTCTACGGCCGGCGCGGGGGCCTTGGCCGCCTTCGGCGGAGTCTTGGCGGGCTTGCTCATGCCGCGGGCTCCTGACTCGCGGGGGCCGACGCGCCGCGCTTTTTGCCCGGCACCAGCCACGGCGCAATCGGATTGCCCTGCCAGCGAGTGCCCGCCGGTACCTCGTCACCGCGCATCACCAGCGAAGCAGGCCCGACGGTGGCGCCGGCGCCCAGCCGGGCCGCGGGCAATGCCACACAGTTGGGTCCCAACGTGGCGCCGGCGTCCAGCGTGACGGTGTCCATCTGCATGATCCGGTCGTGGAACAGGTGGGTCTGCACCACACAGCCGCGGTTCACCGTCGCGCCGGGGGCCAGCGTCACCAGGTCGGCTTCGGGCAGCCAGTACGTCTCACACCACACGCCGCGGCCGATGCCGGCGCCGAGCGCGCGTAACCACAGATTCATCACCGGGGTACCGGTCGCGGCGCGGGCGAACCACGGGGCGGCAACTGTTTCGACGAAGGCGTCGGAGACCTCGTTGCGCCACACGAACGACGACCACAGCGGACGCTGTGCCGCCCGGATCCGCCCCACGATCAGCCACTTCGCGGCCACCGCACTCCCGCCGGCGACCGCTCCCGCGGCCAGTAGCGTCACGCCGCTGCCCAGGGCGGTCCAGCCATAGCCGTACTGCGTTGCCCCCCACTGCAACACGCCCAAGACCGCGGCACCGATCGCAAAGGTCACCATGACCGGGATCAGCCGGAAGGTCTCCATGACCGCCCGCATCAGCTTCAGAGCCAGCGGAGGGTCGAACGTTCGCTCGACGTCGAGGTCGGCAGCCTTACGCCGCAGTCGCACCGGCGGGCTGCCCAGCCACGACGAGCCGGTCTTGGATTTGTGGGGTGCTGTCGACAGCACAGCCACCAAGGAGTTGTCGGGAACCTGCCGGCCCGGCTGGGTGATCCCAGAATTGCCCAGGAACGCACGCCTGCCGATGGTGGCCGGCGCGACATGGATCCAGCCGCCGCCCAACTCGTAGGACGCCACCATGGTGTCGTCGGCGAGAAAGGCACCGTCGGCGATCGTGGTGAACTTCGGAATCACCAGCGCGGTCGAGATCTCGGTGCCACGGCCCACCTCGGCGCCCAGCAGGCGCAGCCACCACGGCGTGATCAGGCCCGCGTAGAGCGGGAAAAGGTATTCGCGTGCGGCGTCCATCAAGCGTTCGGTGGCCCACAGTTGCCAACCCACCCGGCTGCGCACGGGGTGGTAGCCGTCGCGCAGGCCGATCGACAACAGTCGCACCCCGATCACGGTCAGCGCGGCGTAGCCGAACATCGCGACCAGTGCGGCCGGCGGGATGCTCAGCACCGCCGGGCGGATCGCCTCGCCCAGGGTGGCGCAGTCACGGACCGCGTAGACCAGCACGGCCAATCCGGCGCCCAGCGCCAGCAGCGGGAGGGCGGCGAGCGCCAGCGATGTCAGCCCGTACACCGCGGCCCAGATCCGGCGCGGGGGCGGCCGGTGATCCGGCCAGGGGTGGTGTGCCTTACCGGATTTCACGGCCGGCGACCCGGTCCAGTACTGGCCCTTCTTCACCTCGCCGACCACCCCGGACCCGGGAGCGACATCGGCGTCCTTGCCGATCACAGCGCCGGGAAACAGCGTGGTGCGGGCCCCGATGGTGGCATCGTTGCCGACCGTCATCGGACCGACGTGGAATGCGTCGCCGTCGATCCAATGCCCGGCCAGGTCCACCTCCGGCTCGATGGAACACCGGTGGCCCAGCGTCAGCATCCCGGTCACCGGCGGGGCGGAGTGCAGATCCACGCCCTCGCCGACCTTGTTACCCAGCGCCCGCGCGTAATACACCAGCCACGGTGCGCCGGACAGATTCTCGGCGCCACTGGCGGTGGCGAGCCGCTCGGCGATCCACACCCGCAGGTGCTCGGGGCCGCCGCGGCGATAGGTGCCCGGCCGCAGATTGGCAAGCAGTGCGCGCGCCCCCAGTGCGGCGATGCCCATCCGGCCCAGCGGGGTCACGAACAGCACGAACGCGGCGATCACCCACCACCAGTTCAGTCCCACCAGCCAGGGCAGTGGGCGCACCGCCAGAACCACGTTGTTGAGCAACGCCAGCCACGTCACCCACTGCAACCCGGTCAGCGTGGCCAGCGGCACCGACAGCAGCACCTGCGCGGCTTGGGTCTGCCACGGTGTGGGCTCAATCGTGCGGGACGCGGCCTGCTCGTCGGGATCGCGCCGACCCATGTCGTCGAGAAACCCGGCTAGCGAGCCGAGTCGGGGACGGTCGTAGAGCTGGGCGACGGTGGTCTGCGGGTAGCGCTGCCGCACCGCGGCCACCAGCTGTGCGGCCTGCAGCGATCCGCCGCCGAGCGCGAAGAAGTCGGCCTGCTCGTCGTCGACGGGAGCGCCCAGGACGTCGCGCCACAGTCCGGCCAGCCAGCCCAGCGTGCTGTCCGGGTCGGCCCCGAGAACTCCGCCGGGCAGGGCACCCGGCTCCGGTCCCACCGGCCAGGGCAGCGCATCGCGGTCCACCTTGCCCGACGTCCGGGTGGGCAGTTCGTCGACCAGCACCAGCCGGGGCACCAGCGCGGCGGGCAGTTGCCGGCCCAGTGCGGCGCGCGCGGCCTCCAGATCGAAGTCCGGATCGGTGCTGACCAGGTAACCGACCAGCAGGGGGCTCCCGGTGGCGCTGGTCCGCACCGCCGCCGCAGCGCCGCTGACCCCGGGAAGTGTCACCAGGGCGCTGTCCACCTCACCCAGCTCGATGCGCCGGCCGCCGACCTTGACCTGGTCATCGGCTCGGCCGCAGAACACCAGCCCGTCGGCGTCCAGTCGCACCAGATCGCCGCTGCGGTAAGCCCGCGGCCATCCCAGCGCCGGCAACGGCGCGTACTTCTCGGCGTCGCGGTCGGGGTCCAGGTAGCGGCCCAGCCCGGCGCCGCCGATCACCAGCTCGCCCACCTCGCCGGTGGCCACCGGCGTCTCATCGGGGCCGAGCACGGCCAGGTCCCAGCCCATCAGCGGCAGCCCGATCTGTACCGGGCCGGTGCCGTCGAGCCGCGCCGCGCAGGCCACCACCGTGGTCTCGGTGGGGCCGTAGGTGTTCCACACCTCGCGACCGTCCACCGCCAGCCGGGCCACCAGCTCCGGTGGGCAGGATTCGCCGCCGAAGATCAGCAGCCGGACCGCCTCGAGCGCCTCGGCCGGCCACAGTGCCGCCAGCGTCGGCACCGTGGAAACCACGGTCACGTCGCGCGCCACCAGCCACGGCCCCAGGTCCATCCCGCTGCGCACCAGTGACCGTGGTGCCGGGACCAGGCAGGCGCCGTAGCGCCAGGCCAGCCACATCTCTTCGCAGGACGCGTCGAACGCCACCGAAAGCCCGGCCAATACGCGGTCGCCGGGCCCGATCGGGTTGTCCTGCAAGAACAACTGGGCTTCGGCGTCGACGAAGGCCGCCGCGCTGCGGTGCGTGATCGCCACGCCTTTCGGGGTGCCGGTGGACCCCGAGGTGAAGATGATCCAGGCGTCGTCGCTGGTCTTCGGTGCGGTGGCTCGCCAGCCGCGCGACGTACCTGGGCCGCGGGTCAATCCCCGTTCGGTGATCACCGCGGCCACCTGGGCTTCGCTGAACACCAGCTCGGCGCGCTCGGGTGGGTCGTCGGCGTCGACCGGCACGTAGGCCGCGCCGGCGGCCAGCGTCGACAGGATCGCCACGTACAGCGCGTAATTGCCCGACGGCATTCGGATGCCGATGCGATCGCCCCGCCCGATGCCGCGTGCCCCCAGCCACGCGACACTGTCGGTGATGTCCTCGATCAGCTCCGCATAGGTCAACACCACATTGCCGTCGTCGATGGCGGGCGCGTCGGGGTAGCGGGCGGCGGTCTCCTGCAGAATGTCGATCAGGGTGCGGGCCTGCGGCGCCGCGGAACCGCGCAGGTATTGCGCAGGGACTTGCAGTGAGGGCACGACTGTAGAACGTACCCAGCGCGGTCGCGGGTCGCGGCGCGTCGTGGTCGGCTCGGCGCGTTGTTCCTGGGCCTACTGTTGGTGCCGCCCGCGTCGGCGGTGCACGCCGTAGCCGGCGATGCCCACGGCGAACACCACGAGCCCGGCCAGGACCGAGCTGAGTGGCAACGCGAACGCGACGACGACGCAGCCCACCAGGCCGATGATGGGGATCGGACGCGACGGCCGTCCCTCGGCGGGGGACAGGGTCGCGGCCGCGGCGTTGGCCACGGCGTAGTACACCAGGACCGCGAACGAGGAGAACCCGATGGCGCCACGGATATCGGTCGTGGCGGCCAGTACGGCGACTACCAGGCCGACCGCGATCTCGGCGCGGTGCGGCACCCCGGACCGGGGATGCACCGCGGTCAGATATCCGGGCAGATACCGGTCACGGGCCATGGCCAGGGTGGTCCGCGACACTCCCAGAATCAGGGCCAATAGGGACCCGGTGGCCGCGAGAATCGCTCCGATCTGGACTGCCAGGCTCAGCTTGCCCGCCCCGGCGGCCGTCACGACCTGCGCCAGGGGCGCGGATGCACCGGCCAGACCTTGTGGGCCAAGAACTTTCAATGCCGCCACCGCCACCAGCGCGTACACCACCAGTGTGATGGCCAGGGCGATCGGGATCGCGCGGGGAATGGTGCGGGCTGGGTCCCGCACCTCCTCGCCCAGCGTGGCGATGCGGGCGTAGCCGGCGAACGCAAAGAACAGCAGGCCCGCTGCCTGCAGCACCCCCGGCACCGACACCGCCGAGTGGTCGAACCGCAAGGAGTGCGTGGCTTCGGCGCCCAGGGCGGTCACCACGACCGCAGCCAGCACCGCCAGCACTGCCGCCACGATCACCCGGGTCAGCCACGCCGATTTCTGCACGCCCAGCACGTTGACGGCGGTCAGCCCGACCACCACCGCCACCGCGATCGCATGCCCGTGCGCGGGCCACGCATAGATACCCACGGTCAGGGCCATCGCCGCGCACGACGCGGTCTTGCCGACGACGAATCCCCACCCGGCCAGATACCCGAAGAAAGGGCCCAGTCGCTCGCGCCCGTACACGTAGGCGCCGCCGGAGGTGGGATACCGTGCCGCCAGCCGCGCCGTGGAGGTCGCGTTGCAGTAGGCGATGACCGCCGCCACGACCAATCCGATCAGCATCGCCGCGCCGGCGGCGTGGGCCGCCGGCGCCAACGCCACGAATATGCCGGCGCCGAGCATCGAGCCGAGCCCGATCGTCACGGCGTCGAATGTGCCCAGCTGGCGCCGCAGTTCGCCGGATTTGCGCTGATGCGTCGCGTGATCGTCCATCACTCCCACCCGTCTCTACCGCGGCGCCAGGTAGCCGACCGGGCCGGCCGCGATGCAGACCGACAGCGCTGCGGTGTCGGCGCGCGCCGACACGTTGTGTCCGGCGCCGGGAAGCCGCACGAAGACACGGTTGAGGCCCGGTCGCACCCGCACGCGCACGTCGGGACCGTCGGACAGCGACAGTGTCATCGCGCCGTCGGAGTTGGCCAGATAGTTGATCTCGGCGGTCCAGTCCGCGGGCAGCAGCGGGCCGTCCAGCGCCAGGGTCGCCGGCCGGTCCGGCTGGATCAGATAACCGCAGTGCGGCACCGGGCCGGGCACCAGGGAGCGGACCCAGGTCACCTGGGCGTCGGTCACCGTCCCGATGTTGGTCAGCATCCGTAACTCAGTTGTCGCCGAAGCGAATTCGGGTCTGTCGCGAAGCAGCGCGAACAGGTGGCTGGCCAGGTTCTCCGGGTAGACGACGCGTTGCAGCACCAGCGGGTCGACCTCTTGGTCCAGCATCGGCGCATCGGAGCCGGCGCGGACGGCGGCCAGGCCGTGCCGCGCGTTCTGCAGGTACGTGCGAGCCGGATCGTCACGCCAGCAGGCCAGAAACGTCACCGTCGAGTACAGGCTGCTCGCGGTGAACGCGACGGCCAGGACGGTCACCGCCACGGTGCGCAGCGGTGAGGCGTCCAGCCACCGTGACGAGTCCCGATTCGGGGCGCCCAACCCCACCGCCCCCAGAATCGCCAGCACCACGACGAGATCAGCCAGGTAGCGCAGGGTTTGGGCCAACTCCAGGGCGGTGAACGCCGAGGAGCGCATCAGATAGATCGGCACCTGGCAGGCCGCCGCATATCCGGCCGCGGCCGCCCACACCGGCGCCACCCGGCGCTTGCGTGCCAGCGACACCGCCAACAGGCCGGCCAGCACCAGCCAGCCGAGCGTCATCACCACCGGTCCCGGCAGTGCCCACGGCGAGGCCGGGGCCCAACGTGCCCACGTCCACGGACCACCGGCCAGGCTCGGCACGATGCCGTGGGTGATCGAGCGCACCAGCAGGTCGCGGGTCATCTCGAGGTCGAAACTCCAGCGCTTCTGATTCACCACGGCCAGGTAGACCCCGATCCACCCCGCGGTCACCACCAGCATCGCCGTCCACATCCGCGCCCCGGCCCGCCACGTCCCGGCGATCGCACCGGCCAGTGATTGCCCACCGACATAGCTCAGCAGTGCGGTCACCGCGAAGGCGACGAATGGGATCACCGCGGACTTCTCGAAGAACAACAGGCCGCCCAGAAAGGCCAGGGTTGCGGTGAACGCGTAGCGCCGATTCCCGGTGCGCACCAGCAGGATCGCGTCGGCGCACACCCAAGCCAGCGCGGCGCACAGCGGCAGCGAGTTCAGCGCCGCCGCCCACCATGCGAAGGCCGGCAGACCCAACGGTGTCCACAGCGCGAAGGTCAGCGGTATCAGCAGCACCGGCCGCCAGCCCAGAATCACCCACAGCACCCGCAGCAGCGCGCACGACGACAGCAGTTGCAAGACCACCAGGCTGGTTGCGGGCGCCGCCCACTGCAGCGGCCACAGCTTGGAGAGGGCGCCGGCCACCAGATAGGCGCCCGGCATCACGTGTCCGTCGTGGTCGTCGAACAGGTAGGCCGGCGACAACAGCGGGTGGGTGCCGGCCCGGCCGATCAGGATCAGGTCGTCCCAGTAGAAGTAGCCCCCGAACGCCACCACCGCCCGCACCACCAGCCCGGCGGCGATCAAACCCATCGCCGCCCAGCACACCCAGGGCACAGCGGCGATTCGGGTGCGCATCTGCGGCCACCCCCTCCTCATCGCTTCGCTCCGCACCGTCGTCGGCGGGGCACCCGTCTTTCTTACCTGTCGGTATGGTGGGCCGGTGCGAGCACTGGTCACCGGGGCAGCCGGGTTCATCGGATCGACGTTGGTCGACCGCCTGCGGGCGGACGGGCACCAGGTAGTCGGGCTGGACAATTTCGCCACCGGCCGGGCCCTCAACATCGAGCATCTGGCCGGCGACGCCGACTTCAGCTTCGTCGAGGCAGACATCGTCTCCGGCGATCTGGAGGCGATCGTGGCGCAGCATCGCCCCGAGGTGATTTTCCATCTGGCCGCCCAGATCGACGTACGTCATTCCGTGGCCGACCCGGTCCTCGACGCCTCGGTCAACGTCATCGGCACGATCCGGCTGGCCGAGGCCGCCCGGAAGGCGGGCGTGCGCAAGATCGTGCACACCTCCTCGGGCGGGTCGATCTACGGCACCCCGCAGAGCTACCCGACCGGGGAAGACGTCCCGCCCGATCCCGCTTCGCCGTATGCGGCCGGGAAGGTGGCCGGTGAGATCTACCTCAACACCTTTGGCCACCTCTACGGCCTGCAGTGTTCGGCCATCGCGCCGGCGAATGTCTACGGTCCCCGCCAGGATCCGCATGGCGAGGCCGGTGTGGTGGCGATCTTCGCCCAGGCGCTGTTGGAGGGCAGGCCCACCAAGGTGTTCGGGGACGGCTCCAACACCCGTGACTACGTGTTCGTCGACGACGTGGTGGACGCCTTCGTCCGGGCCTCGGGTGAGCTCGGTAACGGGCAGCGATTCAACGTCGGCACCGGGGTGGAAACCTCCGACCGGCAGCTGCATACGGCGGTGGCGGCCGCCGTCGGCGCGCCCGACGACCCCGAGTTCCACCCGCCGCGCCTCGGCGACCTGAAGCGGTCCTGCTTGGACATCTCGCGGGGCGCGGACGTGCTGGGCTGGCGCCCACAGGTCTCGCTGACCGAAGGTGTGACACGCACCGTGGAGTACTTCCGGCAGGCCAAGACCTCCTGAGTCTGTGGCATACTGGCCGGTCGGAGGGGAGTATTCCCCAATTCGCAGTGTCGTCATCACGTCGCCCCTCATCGGGTGACCGGGGCTGTGGGCCGGGGCGCCGGCGGAAGAGACCTCCAGCGCTGCAATGACGCTGGAGGTTTAACCCATGGATGTGTTCGCACTCGGCCGTTTCGGACTGGACGCCGTAGGCGCCGTCGCCTCGGCGAGCCTGGATCTCGCTGCCATCCCGCTGCGCGAAGGCGCCAAGATTCTGGCCGGTGACCGCTCCGATCTGACCAGCCGGCGCAGCTGGCGCGGCGCCGGACGGGCCTGGATCGAGGTGCCCGGGCTCGATGACACCGACGGCGAAGATCTCGGCGCCCGGGTGCTGGAAGCCCTTCGGGCCCAGCCCGGCGTCACCTCCGTGCGGCTGAACCGCCCGCTGTCGCGGGTGATCGTCGAGATCGGCGACCACGTTTCACTGGCCGACCTGTGCGCCACGGTGGACGCCCTGGAAAAGCAGGCGCAAGACAAAGCCGCACTGACCGAGACCGCAGCGCTGCCCGGCGACGGGCTGCTGCTGGCCACCAAGGGTGCGATGGTGGGGGTCAACGCGGTGGGGTTGGCGATCGCCACCGTGGGCAGCGCGATGCGCCTGCCGGCCGCGCCCAAGGTCTTCGACGCCGCGGCGTCGGTGGCCCGCTACCAGCCGTTGGTGCGCAACGCTCTGGAAAGCCGGATCGGGCCGGAGAAGGCCGAGCAGGTGCTTTCGCTGGTCTCGCTCGGGGCTCACGTCATCACCATGTCGCCGGCGATCCTGGCGGTGGACCTGATGGTGGAGGGGCTCAAAGCCGCCGAGACCCGTGCCGGGGCGCTGGCCTGGAACCGCTACGAGCCGGAGCTGGCCCGCTTCGCAGAGCACTCCGACGTGCACATCTCCGCGCGGCCGATCCCGCGGCCGGACGGTGCCGCCGAGCGGTACATGAAGGGCGCCGCGATGGCGCAACTGGTCGCCGCCGGGGCGGTGGGCGCATTGACCCGCAACGTGGACATGACCTCGAGTGCGATCCTGGCCACCTCACCGAAAGCGGTGCGCACCAGCTGCGAGTCGTTCGCCGCGACGCTGGGACAGGGACTTGCCGATTCGCACGAGGTGTTGCCGCTGCGGCCGGAAAGCCTGCGTCAACTCGACAAGATCGACACCGTGGTCATCGACCCGCGGGCGCTGACCGGTGAACAACGCCGGGTGGTGCAGATCCGTGGGGCCGGCGAGCACGAGCTGCCGAAGGCGTGGAACAGCGCGCAGAGCCTGCTCGACAAGGCCGGACTGCGCCCCGGTTGGCACCGGGTTCCCGGCATGACGGGTCGCGGGTCGGCCAAGGAGCCGGTGGAAGCGTTGATCCTGCCCGCGCATCATGCGCTGGCCTCGGCGGTGGTGCTGGAAGGACGCGCCTCCGGCGCGGAGCTGGTCACGGTGGACACCGCGATCCTCGGCGAGCTGCGTCCGGGTTTCGACGACATCCGGCCGGTCTCCGGCGACGATCTCGACGGCGCACTGGCCGCGGCCGTGACCGATCTGCAGCAGTCCGGCCGCACCGTGGCGGTGCTGTCCACCTCAGCAGCGCAGGCGCTGGCGGCGGCGGATCTGGCGCTGGGTGTCATGCCGACCAGCGAAGAGGACGGCGTGCCTCCGCCGTTCTACGCCGACCTGCTGCTGGCCGACCTCGCCGGAGCTTGGCACGTGCTGCGCGCGCTGCCGGCCGCCCGCACGGCCACCGAGCGTGGGATCGCGATCTCGATCGGGGCGTCGTCTATCGCCGGGCTGCTGCTGGTCCGCGGGGTTCGGGCGACCATCCCCGGCGTCAGCACGGGACAGAGCCGCGGACCGGGCCCGGTGACCGTCGGTGCGGGCGCCGGAATGCTGTCGGGATACCTGCTGGCCCGACGGGTGCTGCGTGCGCACGCACCCAAGCCGGCACCGGCCTACGAGTGGCACGCCATGACAGTCGAGCAGGCGCGGGAGCTGTTGACGCCGGACGCGCTGACGCCGCTGTCCGAACGCGCGCCGGTGGATGCCGAAGCCCAAGGCGTGTTCTGGCCGTACTTCCACGCCGTGCGGGAAGAGTTGTCCGACCCGATGACGCCGATCCTGGCGCTGTGCTCGGCGGCTACCGCCATGCTGGGCTCGCCGATCGACGCGGTGATGGTGGGCACGGTGCTCACCGGCAACGCCATGCTGGCCGCCTACCAGCGGCTGCGGGCCGAGAGCCGGCTGAACACCCTGCTGGCCCAGCAGGCGCCGCCGGCCCGCGTCGTGCTGATGGACGCCGACGGTTCGCCGACCTACCACGAGATCCCCGCCGAACAGCTGCTGCCCGGTGACCTGATCGAGGTGCGCAGCAACGAGGTGGTGCCCGCCGACGCCCGGACCATCGAGGTGTCCGACGTGGAGGTCGACGAGTCGGCGCTGACCGGCGAATCGCTGTCGGTCGGCAAACAGCTGGACCCCACACCCGGTGCCGAGCTGGCCGAGCGCAGCTCCATGCTCTACGCCGGTACCACGGTGATCGCGGGCAAGGCGCTGGCCATGGTGACCGCGGTGGGTGCCGACACCCAGGCCCGGCGGGCTGCCGAACTGGCCGCCGGCGAGCTGCCCGAGGTCGGCCTGCAGCACCACCTGTCCCAGCTGATGTACCGGACCTTCCCGTACAGCGCCGCCGGCGGTGTGGCGGTCGGTGCGCTCGGCCTGTTGCGCCAGGGCGGCCTGCGGGTTGCGCTCGGCAATGCGATCGCGGTCGCTATCGCCGCCGTCCCCGAGGGGATGCCGCTGATGGCCACCCTGGCTCAGCACGCGTCGTCGCAGCGACTGACCAAAACCGGTGCGCTGGTGCGAATCCCGCGGTCGGTTGAGGCGCTCGGCCGGGTCGAGGTGGTCTGCTTCGACAAGACCGGAACGCTCAGTGAGAACCGTCTGCGGGTCGCCACGGTGCGCCCGCTCGCGGGATATTCCGACGACGACGTACTCGGCACTGCCGCACAGGCGGCGCCGGCTCCCGACGGTGCGGCTCACGCGCACGCCACCGACCAGGCCATCGTCGAGGGTGCGGCGGCCGCCGCCGGTGCCCGGCGCTGGACCGAACCCGACGCGCACCTGCCGTTCCGCTCCGGTCGCGCCTTCTCGGCGTCGGTGCTGGGAACGGAGCTGCTCGTCAAGGGCGCACCGGAAGTGGTGTTGGGGGCCTGCAAGAACGCCGACGCGAAGGTCGAGCAGCAGGTGGCTGAGATGGCGGCTCAGGGGTTGCGGGTGATCGCGGTCGCCCACGGCAAGCTGACCGCCGCCCAGGCGCGGGAGGTCCGCGAAGAGCCAGAAGCCACCGAACGGCTGGTGGGCAGCGGGGCCGCCGGTCTGACACTGCTCGGCTTCCTGGGCCTGGCCGACACTCCCCGGGCGGATGCTCCGCAGCTGCTGGCCGACCTGGCCGCCCGTGGTGTCGACATCCGGATGATCACCGGTGACCACCCGATCACAGCCACCGCGATCGCCGCCGAGATGGGCGTGACCGTCGCCCCCGAGCACGTCATCACCGGCTCGGAGTGGAATGCCTTGAACCGCAAGGAACAAGAGCGTGTGGTCTGCGAGCGGGTGATCTTCGCCCGGATGTCGCCGGAGAACAAGGTGCAGATCGTTCAGACCCTGGAGCGGGCTGGACGGGTGACGGCGATGGTGGGCGACGGCGCCAACGACGCCGCCGCGATCCGCGCCGCCACAGTGGGCCTGGGGGTTGTTGCGCACGGCAGCGACTCGGCGCATGCCACCGCCGATGTTGTGCTGACCGACGGCAAGATCGGCGCGCTGGTCGACGCGATCGACGAGGGCCGCCGACTGTGGAGGGGCGTGCAACTGGCCATCTCCGGACTGCTGGGCGGAAACGCCGGCGAAGTGATGTTCTCCGTCATCGGCACGGCGATCACCGGGAATTCACCGCTGAACACCCGGCAGCTGCTGCTGATGAACACCCTGACCGACGCACTGCCGGCCACCGCCGTGGCGGTGAGCACTCCCGCCGGCCCGATCGGTGACGCGGTGCCCGGACTCGACGAGCGCAAACTGTGGCGCGCGGTGGCGTTCCGCGGCGGAGTCACCGCCGCGGCGGGCACCGCCGCCTGGGCCATGGCCTCCGCAACGGGTCTGCCGCAGCGGGCCGCAACGGTGGCGCTGATCTCGCTGGTGACCACCGAACTCGGTCAGACCATTGTCGATTCGCGGGCACCGATGGTGCTGGCCACGGCCGCCGGATCCTTTGTGCTGTTCGCGGGGATGGTCTCCACGCCCGGGGTCAGCCAGCTGCTCGGTTGCACTCCGGTCGGCCCCATCGGCTGGGCGCAGGGTCTGGGCACAGCCGCCGCGGCCACCGCCGCAGTGGCCGTGGCCAGCCGATTCTCGAGCGCGACCAAGGCAATCGACGCGTCCCCCAAGGAGATCGAGCCCCCCGCCCGGGCGCTGACGCTGGTACCGGCGCTAGAGGCGCCGGCAGCCGAGAAGGCCCCCGCCAAGAAGGCGCCCGCCAAGAAGGCGCCCGCCAAGAAGGCGCCCGCCAAGAAGGCTCCGGCCAAGCCGGTCAAGAAGGCCCCGGTCAAGAAGGCCCCGGTCAAGAAGGCGCCCGCCAAGAAGGCGCCAGCCAAGAAGGCACCCGCCAAGCAGACGCCCGCCAAGAAGACGCCCGCCAAGAAGACCCCAGCCAAGAAGGCCCCGGCCAAGAAGTCTTCCGCGAAGCTGGAACTGGTGCGCTGAGGCCGTCGCGTTACGCCGGCTGAAGCAGGGTCACCTGCCGCAGCGGTCGCCTTGTCTCCGGGCATCGGGCCTCCAGCAGGCCGATGCGCCAGAGCGCTGCGTATAACTCGACCACCGGTACCGTCAGCAGCGCCGCGGTCGCGTCGGCCAGAGGTTCTGCCAGGACTTCGGTTGCCCGCATACCTGCAACGGTGCGGGCTCGATCAAGACAGCGGGCAAACCCACTGTTACCGCGGGAACAACTGTTGTCGAATTACTGGGTGGGTGGCGGTTCCAGCGGCTGGGGCGGTTGGGCTTGGGCGAGTGCGATTACCCTCGCCAGTCGGGCATAGCGCAACTCCAGATCGCGGAACCGCATATAGGTGCTCAGCGTGGTGAAGGCGAAAACCATGATCAGCACGTACAGCATCAGATCGGTGCCGCGACGCACCCCGAGCCAGTTGGCCAGCACGGTGGTGTCGTCGGGGCGCAGCACGGCGTAGATGCCGGCCACTACGAACACCAGATAGCCGACTTTCACCCAGGCTCGCGACTGGGCGGAGCGGCGCGACAACAGCAGGTAGACCAGCAGCATCAACACCGCCGCGATCAGCAGAACCTTGATCCAGTTCATCGCGACATCCTCTTGCGCAGCAATCCGTCGAACAGAATGTTGACACCGTTGAGCAGCGGCTGCCCCTTGGACTTCGAGTAGTCCGTGTAGAGCACCTCGACCGGCACTTCGCCTACCCGCCAGCAGTTTTCCGCGATGAGAGCGATGAACTCCCCGGCGTGGCCCATCCCGTTCAGGGCCAGGTCGAGACCATCGGCCACCCGCCGGTTGAACACCCGCAGTCCGTTGTGGGCATCGGAGAGCCCCAGTCGGCGTATTCGCGGATTGAGCCACACCGCGGCCCGCAGGATCACTCGTTTGAGCGGCGGCACCGCCGCGGCTGCATCAGGTGCGGCGAACCGCGTGCCGATGACGATGTCGAGGCCGGTGTTCTCGAGATGGTCGATCATGCGGATCAGGTCGGCCACCCGGTGCTGGCCGTCGGCGTCAAAGGTGGCGAACAGCCGGGCGCCGGGCTGGGCGCGGGCGAACTCGACCCCGGTCTGAATGGCAGCCCCCTGGCCGAGGTTGACCGGATGCCGCACGACGTAGGCGCCCGCGTGCCTTGCGGCGGCGGCGGTGTCATCGGTGCTTCCGTCGTCCACACAGACCACATCGTCGAAAACCGAACGGATCCCGGCGATCACGTCACCGATGACGGTCGCCTCGTTGAACGCCGGGACGATGACCCAGACATCGGGGTAGCGGGTGTCGATGGTCTCGAAAATACACGCTTGCCCGGCTCACGAATCGGTGCGCAACGCGGCCAGATGCACCGCGATTCCCACCAGGGGGCCGCACAGCAGAGCCACCACGGTTCTGGTCGACAGGTCCAACGGCAGCAGCAGGAGCAGGGTCGAGGCCACGGTGGCGCCCACCCAGCCCAGGGCGTAAGCCCGATGCAGTGCCGCGGCGACGGTCGCCGCCCCGGTCAGCGTCAACAGCGCGATCGCGGTGGCTGCTGTGGTCAGTCCGGCCAACAGCAACCCGTCGGCGCGATAATCCGCGCCGAAAACCGTGCGCAGCAGCCAGGGGCCGAGCAGGCCCGCCGCCACCGTGCCCACCGCGCCCAGCGCGGCGACCGACCCCGCCGGGGTGCGCAGTGCCCGCAGCCGGTGGCCCCGCTGGTCGACGAAGTGCGCGATCAGGTTGCCCTGCATGGCGGTCAACGGCACCAGCAGCGGTGCCCGGGTCACCGTGACCGCCAGGATCACCACACCACCCGCAGCCCCCAACTCGCCGTAGGTGGCCTGCAGCAGCACCGGAAATCCCATCACCAGGATCGCGCTGGCTCCGGCCGCGGTGATCGAGTGCGCGGCACCGCGCAGGAATCCCGCCGTGCTCACCTGGGTCAGCAGTCGCGCCGCGGAGCGGGCCGTGGGTGAGGCGGCCAGCAGCAGCAGCCAGGCCACCGCGCCGGCCACGGTGGCCCACAGGAACCCGACCAGGCCCCAGCCGATGACGAATGTCGCGGTGGCCACGGCCACCCGGATGCCGGCATCGGTCACCATCAGTGCGCCGTACTGCGTCCAGCGATTGGCGCCGGCCAACATGCCGAGCAGCGTGGCGTGTACCGCGAAGTTGGCCAGCCCGAAGCACAGCAGGCCGACCGACAACCAGCGCGCTTCGACGAAAACGTGGCCGCCCCACAGTGGCGAGCTGGCGGCAACCACCGCGGCCGCCACCAGCCCGGTCAATCCGGCAACCCGCAGTGGACGGGTGTGTGGCGTGGGGGAGTGGCCGGGCGCGGATGCGGGGCGCTCGGCGGCGAACCGGACTTCCCGCGTGGTCTCCTGCAGCAGGCCGTTCGCAGCGCCGTTGACCAGTCCGAAGGCTCCCCAGAACACGCCGAACACCGAGAACCCCGCCGGGTCCAGGTCGCGTGCGGCCAGATACAGCACCGCGTAGCCGCACAGGGCGCTGAGCAGGGTCGCGGTGCCGACCCGGGCCATACTGGCGCGGGCCACCGGCCCGGTGGCGAGCCCACGGGGTAACTCGGGGGATCCGGTACCGCCGACATCGGTCACCACGGCGCAAATACTAAGCGGGTTGCGGGGTACGGTCGGGCAGCCCGCTGAACCGACTCGCTGACCGGAGGCTCCCCGTTGGACCCGTCGAGGCTGGAATGGCTGCTGACTTTCGCGGGACTGGGCGCGGTGCTCGGATTCGACCTGCTCGTCATCGGCCGGCGGGTGCGCGAGCCGTCGATCCGCGAGGTCGCGGGATGGCTGACGTTCTACCTCGGCCTGGCGGTGGCGTTCGGTGTCTGGGTGTGGCACTTTCACGGGGCGAAGTACGGCATGCAGTTCTATGCCGGCTGGCTGACCGAGTACAGCCTGTCCGTGGACAACCTGTTCGTGTTCGTGATCATCATGAACAGCTTCAACGTGCCCAAGAAGTACCGGCAGGAGGCGCTGTTCGTCGGCATCGTGATGGCGTTGTCGTTCCGGGCGGTGTTCATCGCGCTCGGCGCGGTTGCGGTGCAGCGGCTGTCCTGGACGTTCTACGTGTTCGGTGCGTTCATGGCCTACACCGCGATCAAACTGCTCCGCCACGACGACCCCACCGGCGAGGGCGATGGCGAGGGCGGCAACAACTTCATCGTGCGGTTTGCGCGCACGCACTTCAACGCCACCGATCGCTGGGCCGGCGTGCGGTTCTTCGTCCGGGACAGCTCCGGCGCGTGGGCTGTCACGCCCATGTTCCTGGTCGGATTGGCGCTGGGAACCACCGACGTGGTGTTCGCGATGGACTCGATTCCGGCCATCTACGGACTGACGCGCCAGCCCTACCTGGTGTTCACCGCCAATGTGTTCGCCCTGATGGGGTTGCGTCAGCTCTACTTCATTCTCGGCAAGCTGCTGAGCCGGTTCGTGTATCTGTCCCAGGGGCTGGCAGTGATCCTGGGGTTCATCGGGGTACGGATGGTGCTGCACGCACTGCGCACCAACGAGCTGTGGTTCATCAACTCCGGTCAGCCGATCAATGTCCAGGAGATCCCCACCCCGGTCAGTCTGGGGGTGGTGGTCGGGGTGCTGGCCCTGACGACGGTGGCCAGCCTGTACCGGACCCGCGGGACGTCCTCAGCGCAGTGAGAAGACCGGGAACGACGACGCCGCGGCCCGCAGTTCGTCGTCGCTGGAACCCGGCGTCAGCCCGGCCACGTAGCCCTTGACCTGCCAATACCACCGTTGCAGGTAGCGCCGTAGCACCTCCGGCTTGTCGTCGTCGGACAGCTCGGTGGCCCGAGCCGGCCTAGGACGCCACCGCGGCCCGACCTCGATCTCGCCGGCTGCGCGCACGTTGCGAACCCACTCGGTGGTGCCGCGCGGCGCCACCAGGTAGTCCACCCCGTCCACGGTCAGCAGGTTGATCACGACGCCGCGGCGCTTGCCGCTCTTGCGGCCGCGCACGGAGATGGCGCGGGTGCCGGCAATGCTGATGCCCGCCTCGGCCAGCGTGCGGATCACCGCATTGGCGAATCGGGCAGCGGCATTGGGTCGGTCATATCCGGCGGCCATGGGGTCTCCCTCTGTTCACGATTTCGAGAGCAGTGCTCTCGTATTGCTGTGATCGTGACACATCGCGATCGTCAAAACAAGAGCAGTGCTCTCATATGTGCCAGACTGCTGCCATGGGCAAACGGCAGGAGTCGCGGGAACGCATCGAGGCTCAGATCATCGAGGTAGGGCGGCGTCACCTGCGTGCCCACGGGGCGGCCGGGTTGTCGCTGCGCGCGGTCGCCCGCGAGGTGGGCATGGTGTCCTCGGCGGTGTACCGGTACGTGGGCAGTCGCGACGAGTTGATCACCCTGCTGCTGGTCGACGCCTACAACGATCTGGCCGACTCGGTGGCCGAGGCCCGCGTGCCGGGGCCGTGGAGCGAGGACATCGTGGTGATCGCCCATGCGGTGCGGACCTGGGCATTGGCGCGTCCGGCCGAATGGGCACTGCTCTACGGCAGTCCGGTACCCGGTTATCACGCACCGGCCGAGCGGACCGTGGGCCCGGGCACCCGGGTTGTCGCTGCGTTGTTCGAGGCGATCGCAGTGGGCATGGCAGCCGGCGACATCGGGGTGGGGAAAGACGGCGCAGCGCAACCGCTGTCGGCAGACTTTCAGCGCGTGCGCGACGAGTTCGGCTTCCCCGGCGACGATGCCGTCGTCGCCAAATGCTTCCTACTGTGGGCAGCCCTGGTGGGCGCGGTCAGCCTGGAGGTGTTCGGCGGATACGGCGAAGACACCCTGTCGGCGCCGCGAGACGTGTTCGACGTCCAGCTCACACTGCTGCTGGACGTACTGCGACAGCCGTAACCGCCGGATTGACGCGGCGGTCGGGCGGATCAGTGACCGGAGGTCTTGAACCGCTCGATCGACCGGGTGATCTCGGCCTCGGCTTCGGCACGGCCCACCCAGTCGGCGGCCTTGACGAACTTGCCCGGCTCCAGATCCTTGTAGTGCACGAAGAAGTGCTTGATGGCGTCCAGCTCGTAGTCGGGCACGTCGCCGATGTCCTGGATGTGGTCCCACCGGTGGTCACCGGCCGGCACGCACAGCACCTTGGCGTCGCCGCCGGCTTCGTCGGTCATCTGGAACATTCCGACCGGACGCGCCTCGACCAGCACGCCGGGGAACACCGACTGAGGCAGCAGCACCATGGCGTCCAGCGGGTCGCCGTCCTCGCCGAGGGTGTCCTCGATAAACCCGTAGTCGGTGGGGTAGCCCATCGGCGTGTACAGGTAGCGGTCGAGCTTGACCCGCCCGGTGGCGTGGTCGACCTCGTACTTGTTGCGCTGGCCCTTGGGGATTTCGATGGTCACGTCGAATTGCACCGGGACAGTCTAGAGCGGCCCGGATACACGCCGGGACTCCGCCCGTCCGGCACAATTGCGCCTGAGAAGGCAGGAGAGACATGCAACCCACTCGGTGGCGGCACGGCAGCGCCCATCTGGGTATCGCGGCCGCGGTGCTGGCGCTGGCCGCCGCGGTGGTGGTCATCGCCGTCGTTGCGCTCCCGGACGAATCCGGCGCGGGCGCGCGTGTCGTGGCTGCGGCGCCGGTGGCGACCGCCAACCCCGGGGTGGTTCCGGTCTCCGACGACGCCCCGGCACCGGCGGGCAGGGCGCTGGCTGCGGCCTTGGCCCCGGCGCTGGCCGACCCGAATCTGGGCCGCCTCACCGGCCGGATCACCGATGCGTTGACCGGCAAGGCGCTGTGGACCCAGCAGGAAGACCTGCCCATGCAGCCGGCGTCGACCAACAAGGTGCTCACCGCGGCGGCGGCCCTGCTGGCGCTGGATCGGGAGGCCCGGGTCACCACCCGGGTGACGGCGGGTGATCAGCCCGGCGTGGTGGTACTGGTGGGCGGCGGTGACCCCACGTTGTCGACGGCCGAGGCGGGTCAGGAGACCTGGTATCGCGAAGCCGCACGCCTCAGCGATCTGGCCGATCAGGTTCGCCGCAGCGGGGTGAGCGTCACCGAGGTTCAGGTCGACACCTCGGCCTTCACCGGCCCGACCATGGCCCAGGGCTGGGACGTCGAGGACATCGACGGAGGCGACATCGCCCCGATCGAGGCGGTGATGGTCGACGGCGGCCGCGTCCAGCCGACCACCGTCGAGTCCCGGCGATCCACCACGCCTGCCCTGGATGCCGGACGGGCCCTGGCCGCGATGCTGGGCGTCGACCCGGACCGGGTGAGCATCGCGACCTCGTCGGTGACCGGGCGCGAGCTCGGAGCGGTCCGATCGGCACCGCTGGTGGTCCGCCTCGGCGAGATGATGAACGCCTCGGACAACGTGATGGCCGAATCCATCGGCCGCGAGGTGGCTGCGGCGATGGGGCGGCCCCGCTCGTTCGCCGGTGCGGTCGACGCGGTGACCAACCGGCTGGCCACCGCCCACATCGCGGTCAGTGGAGCCGCCCTGCAGGACTGCAGCGGGCTGTCGGTCGACGACCGGTTGTCGGCCCGGACCCTCGATGCGGTGGTGCAGGCGGCTGCTGGACCGGACCTGCCCGAGTTGCGTCCGCTGCTGGACATGTTGCCGGTTGCCGGCGGCAGCGGCACGCTCTCCGAGCGGTTCCTCAACCCCAAGACCGGGCGCGGTGCGGCCGGTTGGCTGCGGGCCAAGACCGGTTCGCTGACCCGCACCAACGCGCTGGCCGGCATCGTCACCGACCGCGACCAGCGGGTGCTGACGTTCGCATTCATCTCCAACGACGCTGGGCCCACCGGGCGGACGGCGATCGACGCGCTGGCCGCGGTCCTGCGAACCTGCGGCTGCGGATGAGCGCATCCGACGTCGGCAGCGCGGTGGACTTCGGGTTCGCCGCGACGGTCGGTGGCTGGCTGGCGCGCCCCGCGCCGCCGATGACCGACTACACGCGCCGCCAGGTGATCGAGGAACTGCACGCCAGTGCCCGCGCCGCAGAGCCCCTGGTCCGCGAGGTCACCGGCCTCGGCGAGGACGGCCCGGTCCCCGAAGCCCGCGTGGTCGACCGGCCGCAGTGGATCGCCGCGGCCGCCGAATCCATGCGGGTGATGATGGGCGCGTCCGAGCGGCCCGCCGGCTTCCTCACCAGCCGGCTGACCGGGGCGCAGACCGGCGCGGTGCTGGCGTTCGTCTCCTCGGGCATCCTCGGCCAATACGACCCGTTCTGTATCGGCGGTGGCGCACTGCTGCTGGTCTATCCCAACGTGATCGCCATCGAGCGCCAGTTGCAGGTGACGCCGGCAGACTTCCGGCTGTGGGTGTGCCTGCACGAGGTGACGCATCGCGTGCAGTTCAGCGTCAATCCGTGGCTGGCCGGCTACATGTCGGAGGCGCTGGCAGTCCTGACCGGTGACAGCAGCCCGGACCTGGGCCACATGGTGGGCCGGCTGGCCGACTATCTGCGGGGGCGCCAGGACGCCGAGTCGCCGGGTCCGTCGGGAGTCCTGGGTCTGGTGCGAGCGGTGCAGTCCGAGGAGCAGCGCACCGCCCTGGACCAGTTGCTGATGCTGGGCACGCTGCTCGAAGGCCACGCCGATCACGTGATGGACGCGGTCGGGCCGCGGGCGGTGCCGTCGGTGGTGACCATTCGAAGTCGTTTCGAGGAACGCCGTCAGCGCAGCCAACCGCCGCTGCAACGACTGCTGCGTGCGTTGCTGGGCCTGGACGCCAAGCTGAGCCAGTACACCCGAGGCAAGGCCTTCGTCGACGCAGTGGTCGGCCGCGTCGGAATGGACCGGTTCAACGCGGTGTGGTCTGGTCCGCAGACCCTGCCGCTGCCCGCCGAGATCGAAGAGCCGCAGCGGTGGATCGACCGGGTGCTGTAGCTGCGCTGCGCTCCGCGCTGACGGCGTTCGCCGATCAGTGTCTGCCGCAGGGGGCAGGCTGGGCGGTCGCGCTGTCCGGTGGGCCGGATTCGCTGGCGCTGACCGCGGTAGCCGCCCGGGCGCGGCCCACGACCGCGCTGATCATCGACCATGGCCTGCAGGACGGTTCGGCTCACGTGGCCGAGACCGCCCGACGTCAGGCACTCGAACTGGGATGCATTGACGCGCAGGTCATTCCGGTGACCGTTGGAGTTCAGGGCGGTCCAGAGGCCGCCGCACGCAGCGCGCGTTATGCCGCACTGGCGCAGGCCCGCGGCCAAGACCCGGTGTTGCTGGGCCACACACTCGACGATCAGGCCGAAACGGTGCTGCTCGGGCTGGGCCGCGGTTCGGGACCCAGGTCGATGGCCGGGATGCGGCCATACGACCCACCCTGGTGCCGGCCGCTGCTGGGGGTGCGACGCACCGTGACCGCACAGGCCTGCGCAGAGCTGGGCCTGACCCCGTGGCTCGACCCGCACAACGGTGACGATCGCTTCACCCGGGTACGGCTGCGTGCCGAAGTGCTGCCGCTGTTGGAGGACGTGCTGGGCGGCGGGGTGGCCGAAGCCCTGGCCCGGACCGCGACCGCACTGCGGGAGAACACCGAGCTCATCGACGCCCTGGCCGAGCAGGCGCTGCCCGGCGCCACCGCCGGCGCCGCGTTGGACGCCTCGGCGCTGGCGGCCCTGGCGGGCCCGGTCCGCCTGGCGGTGATCCGCCGCTGGCTGATCGACGGCGGCGGCCGCGGCCTCACCGACCTGCAGATTCGCGCGGTGGACCGGCTGGTGACCGCATGGCGCGGGCAGGGCGGTGTGGCGATCGGATCGGACCTGCGGGGACAGCGGCTGTTCGCCGTTCGAGGCGACGGCCTGCTGCGGCTGCGCAGCGAGCCGGTCTGAGTCTTGAGCGCGTATTTCCTCCGCCGCAGTTGGTTGTCGAACTCTCGCCATGGCACGCTGTGCTGGTGGCTGCGATCTTGCCGGGGAAGAAACCCGAGTTGTACGCGGGTGACATCAGATCGGTCCTGCTGACCGAGGAACAGATCCGGACCCGCACCGCCGAACTCGCAGAGCAGATCACCGCCGAGTACGCCGAGGGCCGTGCCGAGAACGGCGACCTGGTGCTGATCACCGTGCTCAAGGGCGCGGTGTTGTTCGTCACCGATCTGGCCCGGGCCATTCCGCTGCCCACCCAGTTCGAGTTCATGGCAGTCAGCTCCTACGGTTCGTCGACGTCGTCGTCGGGGGTGGTGCGCATCCTCAAGGACCTCGACCGCGACATCAGCGACCGCGACGTCCTGATCGTCGAAGACGTCGTCGACTCCGGTCTGACCCTGTCGTGGCTGTTGCGCAATCTGGCCGCCCGCAAGCCCCGGTCCCTGCGGGTGTGCACGCTGCTGCGCAAACCCGACGCACTGGTCGCCGGCGTCGACATCGCCTACGTGGGCTTCGACATCTCGAACGACTTCGTCGTCGGCTACGGACTGGACTACGCCGAGCGCTACCGTGACCTGCCCTACATCGGCACCCTGGACCCGCGGGTCTATCAGGGCTGAGTGTCGATTTCTCATCGGCACAACCGGTTCTCCGATACGGTCAGCAGCACCTGGCAAACCCTGAACGGCCCGACGCGACAGCGTGCCGATAAGATCTCGGACTACACGCCAACGATGCCGCGGTCAGAGTTCCGGGCTGCCCCGCTAGCGGGTCTGTAACAGGATCGGTAGGTGTGAAGGCTGTGTCAGCATCAACGCGAAATGGCAGGGCCCGTAGGGGTAAGTCGATCTTCTCGGGTTATCAGCGGTCCGACACCAGCTACAGCGCCAGCTTCGACGAGATGTTCGACGACAAGGGCAACCCGAGGGCCGCATATCGGGGCATTCACAACGCGTTGGCTCCCGCCGACAATGAGGAGCTGCAGGCCCGGGTCGATGCGCTGGGCCGCGCGTTCATTGAGCAGGGGGTCACCTTCTCGCTGTCCGGGAAGGAGCGGCCCTTTCCTCTTGATCTTGTGCCACGGGTGATTTCGGCGACCGAGTGGACCAAACTGGAACGCGGTATCGCGCAGCGGGTTCGAGCCCTCGAGTGCTTCCTGGCCGACGTCTACGGCGATCAGGAGATCTTGCGCGACGGGGTCGTCCCCAAGCGATTGGTCACCTCTTGCGCCCACTTCCACCGGCAGGCCGCCGGCATCAAGCCGCCGAACGGGGTGCGTATCCACGTCGCGGGAATCGATCTGGTGCGCGATGATCAGGGCGAATTCCGGGTGCTTGAGGACAATCTACGGTCTCCGTCGGGTGTGTCGTATGTGATGGAGAACCGTCGCACGATGGCCCGGGTGTTTCCGGACCTGTTCGCCACCCACCGGGTGCGGCAGGTCGGTGATTACGCCACCCACCTGTTGCGGGCGCTGCGGGCGGCCGCGGCCTCCAACGAGGCCGACCCGACGGTGGTGGTGATGACCCCCGGGGCCTCGAACTCCGCCTATTTCGAGCACTCGCTGCTGGCCCGTCAGATGGGCGTGGAGCTGGTAGAGGGACGAGATCTGTTCTGCCGCGACAACTTCGTGTACATGAGCACCACCGAGGGTGAGCAGCGCGTCGACGTGATCTATCGCCGTATCGACGACGACTTTTTGGATCCGCTCCAGTTCCGGCCTGATTCGGTGCTCGGGGTGCCCGGGCTGGTCAACGCGGCCCGCGCGGGCAACGTGGTGATCAGTAGTGCGGTGGGCAACGGGGTGGGCGATGACAAGCTCATCTACACCTACGTGCCGCAGATCATCAGGTACTACTTGGGCGAGAAGCCGATCCTCGCCAACGTCGACACGCTGCGCTGTTGGGTGGAGGCCGAATGTGAGGAGGTCTTGGATCGAATCGAGGAATTGGTGATCAAGCCCGTCGAGGGATCCGGCGGGTACGGGATCGTCTTCGGGCCGCAGGCAACTCGCCAGGAACTCAACGCGCTGGCCAAGAAGATCAAGGCAAACCCGCGGGACTGGATCGCGCAGCCGGTGGTGCAGCTGTCCACGGTTCCCACCAAGGTGGGCGATCGACTGGCGCCCCGCCACGTTGACCTTCGCCCCTTCGCGGTCAACGACGGCGAAGACGTCTGGGTGTTGCCCGGTGGTCTTACCCGGGTGGCGCTGACGGAGGGATCCATGGTGGTGAACTCGAGCCAGGGCGGCGGGTCCAAGGACACTTGGGTTTTGGCACCGCGCAGAGCGGACAAGGAACATGAGCTGTCCGGTGACCAGCTGGTGCGGCGCCAAGATCTGCCGACCGACAACACCGCCGATCAGGGTCCGGGGCTGCCTGGAGGCGACCTGCAGGTCCAGCAGCAGCAACAGCAGCAACAGCAACAGCAGCAAGCGTTCGCCGAAGGCGGTGACCTCCGATGATGCTGGCCCGCAATGCCGAATCGTTGTTCTGGATCGGCCGCTATGTCGAGCGGGCCGACGACACCGCGCGAATCCTCGATGTGGCGGTGCACCAGCTGCTTGAAGACGCCACGGTAGACCCCGACCGTACCTGCCGCCTGGTGATGCAGGTGTTGGGACTGGACCCGCCCGATGTCGGGCAGACCCAGACCGTATGGAAGTTGATTGAGCGGGTGGCGTACGCGGGTTCAGGCTCGGGATCGATTGCCGACAGCATCGCCCGAGCGCGTGAAAACGCCCGCGGTGCACGAGAAGTCACGTCCAGCGAGATGTGGGAGTGCCTGAACACCACGTTCAACGGCTTGACCGAGGCCGAACGGGCCGCTCGGCGGGTGGGTCCCCATGAATACCTGGCGTACGTGAAGAACCGGTCGGCGATGTTCGCCGGCCTGGCGGATGCCACCTTGAGCCGTGACGACGGCTACCGCTTCCTTCTGTTGGGACGGTCGGTCGAGCGAGTCGACATGACCGTGCGGATGTTGCTGTCGCGGGCCGGTGATCGGTCCGGGTCGCCGGCCTGGGTGACGGTGCTGCGGTCGGCCGGTGCCCATGACACCTACATGCGGACCTATCGCGGGGCTCTCGATGCGAACCGGGTGGTGGAGTTCTTGTTGCTGGATAGGTTGTTTCCCCGCTCGGTCTTCCATGCGATCACGCTCGCCGAGCAGTGCCTGATCGCGCTCGACAGCCGTAACGACAGTCGCGTCGGGGCCCGGGCAGAAGCGCAGCGTCTGATCGGGCGGGCGCGCAGCGCGCTGGAATTCATGCCACCGGGACTGCTTCTGGAAGACCTGCGGGACAGGCTGATCGGCCTGCAGGAGACGTGCAAGGACGTAACCGAAGCGGTGACCCAGCAGTATTTCCATGTGACCCCGTATGTCTCATGGACCGGGGCAGGAGCTAGTGGAAGCCGAGACTACGACGGCCGATATGTTGTGGAGGGCGACTGATGGGTTGGCGACTGCGAGTAGTGCACGCGACCGGGTTCGCCTATAACGCGCCGGTCACCTCGTCATATAACGAAACGCGTCTGACGCCCCGCAGCGACAATCGGCAGAATGTGATCTCCAGCCGGGTGGAAACGGCTCCCGCGACTCGGGTGTACCGCTATGTCGACTATTGGGGAACTTCGGTGGCGGCGTTCGATCTTCATGCGCCCCATGAAGAATTGGAGGTGTCCTGCACGTCGGTGGTGGAGACCGAGTCCGACATCTATCCCGAGGATGCCGAACCGGTGGACTGGGATGACCTGGCCGGCGAATACGTGGTGGACCGATTCAACGAATTGCTCACCCACACCGCATATGTGCCGCGCAATCGGACATTGACCGCCACCGCCCGGCGGTTGACCAAGGGGCTTGCGCCCCGGGAAGCCGTTAAAGCGGTCTGTTCCTGGGTCTATTCGGAGATGAAGTACGTGCCCGGGACCACCGGGGTGCACAGCTCGGCGGTAGATGCCTGGACCGAAAGGAAGGGCGTCTGCCAGGACTACGCCCACCTCACCTTGGTGTTGCTGCGCAGTGTGGGGATCCCGTCGCGTTACGTGTCGGGCTATCTGCATCCCAAGGCCGACGGTGAGGTCGGGGCAACCGTAGTGGGGGAGAGTCACGCGTGGATCGAAGCCTGGACCGGGGCATGGTGGGGCTATGACCCGACCAATGACACGCCGATCACCGAGCGGCATGTGTCGGTCGGGGTTGGCCGAGACTATTCCGACGTGCCGCCGCTGAAGGGCACCTACATCGGCGGCAAGGCAACGGATTTGGATGTGGTGGTGGAGATCACCCGACTGGCCTGAAACCCGTTAGAAGGGCGGCGGTTCCTCGTCAGTATTGGCGGGGGCCACGGCCGGGAACCAGGTGGCTTGGCGGGCGGCGCGACGGGCTTCACGGGCCTTGCGATTCTGGCTGCGCTCGGCCGCGACGTAGCGGGCGTGATCAGCGGCGCGGGTGCGAGTCCGTTGCGGTACTCGCAGCGTCCGGTCATGGTCGGCTGCGCACCGAGGTCCGCTCGGTCGGACGACCACCTCTCCGGTGGGGACACACAGTTGCGGAAACAACAGTGCGCTGCCCGCGGTGGTGACATAGGTGTGCCCGGAGGGGGCACGCCAGATCACCGTGCCATCCGGTAGCTGTTGGTCGGTCCAGCGCAGGAACGTTTTCACCAGATGATGTTGGCGGCACAGGGCTTTGAGGTTGGAGGCATGGGTGAGCCCACCATCGGCGTAGGGCACCGTATGGTCCAGATCGCAGTCGATGGCCGGTTTGTCGCAGCCGGGGAAGCGACACGTGAGGTCGCGGCAGCGTACGAAGTCCGCCAGGGCTCGCGACGGGACGTAGCCCCGCTCGGGTGCGTATTCGGTGGGAGACCGCAGCGGCTGCAGCCGGGCGGTGCGCGCCAATTCAGCCAGCAGCTCGGCGGGGATCAGGGCGTCGTCACCGATGAGACTGCCCGGCGTCTGACTGCTCCCATCCAGGCTGGCCTGTTCGGCGATGACATGAATGACCACGGGCTTGGCGGAGGGCTTGCCTGCCGCGGGGCATTCCCGGCGCGCGCAACCACAATCCAGCCGGTCCGCCCCGGCGGCGAGTGCACCCAGGGCGTCGGCGCGGCGCTGCTGGCGAGTCCGCGGATCCAGCTCACACACGGTGGCGACCAGCGCGTCGAGCCGGGCGTCAAGGATCCGGGCGTCCGGGGTCAGCAGGCGCCCGTAGAGTTCACTGACGCCATGGCCGGTGTCGGTGATGACCACCTCCCGGCTGGCTTGGCTGCGCCGGATCTGCCGTACCGCGTCACGATCCGCCAGCGCCACGATCTTGTCGACATAGCCGGCTAACCGGCCCTGGGACAACGACGACCACCGTGCCACCTTGGCCGCCAGCACGGTATCGACCCGGGCCAAGACGTCGGGATCGGTGATCAGATCGGTGCGAAACACCACGGACTGAAACATCCAATAGTCGATGTTGCCGGCGACCAGCAGAGCGCCGCACTGCGGCAATCGATCCCGCATCGCCCGCGCATAGCGCACGAAGCTGGCAGCCAGCGCCTCGGTGACGTTCAGTGCGGCGGCCACTTCGGCCGCAACCGCCACGAAGGTGTCGGTCACCCACTGCTCATTGGCGGCGTGCTGGCGAGCCCGCAGGCTGTCCAATTCCCCGATCGCTGCCAACCGTTGCCCGGCGGCCTGATTCTGCAGCCTGCTCGAGGCGCAGATGCGATCCACCAATGCTGACGACTCTGTCGTCGTGGACCACGCCCGTTCGAACATAGTTTCGATAGTACGTGGACCCTCCGACAAGAAGGCCGATCAGCAGGTCAGTGAACTAATTCAGTTCCCAGACCGCCGTCACCGTGAAGCTCACGGTCTGCTGACCGGGCTCCACCGGGGGAGCGGCGGCCATGGCGCGAGGCAACGGCATCCCCCCGACCGGAGTGGGTGGCGTCCCGTCGGCGACCTCGGAGATCGAGATCACCTGGCCGAGTCGCAGACCCGACAACTGGGCGTACTGCTCGGCGCGGTCCTTGGCGTCGTTGAAGGCCCGCTCCCGGGCGTCGCGGACCAGCTCCGAATCGTCGTCGATGGAGTAGCTGACTCCATTGATCCGGGTGGCGTCCCCGCCGGCTCGCACGATCACCGCCAGTACCTGGGATGCGGAGTCGCGCTCGACCTTGACCCGGATGGTGTTGCCGGCCCGGTAACCGATGATGTTCGCCGAACCGCCGTCGGAACTGCCGTACTGGGGCTGCAGGCTGACCTGCGTGGTGCTGATGTCCTTGCGTTTGACGCCGGCGTCCACCAGGGCGTCGATCACTGCTTGTTGGCGCTCGCTGGTCTGGTTCATCGCGCTGGTGACGTCCGCGGCGACGAACTCGATGCCCGCCTCGGTGGTCAGCGTGTCCGGCACGCCCTGGACCTCACCGTTGCCCACCACAGTCACCTGGCGCCCGATCTCCGACCCGCCGCCGTCCGGCGCGGCATCACAGCCGGCCATCACGAGGGCGGCCATGCCGGCCAGCGCCAGCGATGTCGACCAGCGGAGAACCACCCGGGCACTGTGTGTCGGCATGAGTGGCACCTTATCGGAGTCGACGCGCGCACCGGCGGAAAAGTCCCATGCGGCACACTGAGGCGATGACCACTGCGCCGTCGCGAGCACTGTCCAGCGCCATCGAGCCGTTCGCCGGTCAGGTGTACTTCTCCCCCGAGTGTCATCGTGGGTACGCGGCACTGGGTTTCGGTGGCAGTCCAGCGACCGCCGACGGGGTCGAAATGCCGGACGGGCCAGCGTACTTCTGCAGCCGGGGATCCGCGCTGGGGCAGGCACCCGGCGAAGTGATCGCCGCGACGTTCGCGGTGTTCAACCCGGCGGTGGTCGTCCCCGCCGTCGACTACGGCTGGAAGCTGACCAACGCGACAGCCATCCGGGCGGCGCGAACCGAGGGTGCGGTGGCCCAACTGCGCCGGGTGTTGGGTGCGGCCCCAGCCGGCCTTGACCGCGTGGTGGAACTGCTGCGCCGTGCCGTGGACGGTCTCTCGGTGGCGGGTAAGCCGCTGTTCGCCGGGGTGGTGGCCGACGGGCTGGTGGGCGAGCCGCTGACCGACGCCTGGCTGCTGACTGACCGACTTCGTGAATTCCGCGGCGACGCGCACGTGAACGCCTGGGTTGCGGCGGGATTCGACGCTGTCGAGATCGGCCTGATCACCGAGCTGTACCGCGGGTACCCGCCGCGTACCTACGTCCGGTCGCGGGCATGGAGCGATGACGAACTGACTGCCGGCGAGGAGCGGCTGGCCGAGCGTGGCCTGGCGCGTGACGGGGTGCTCAGCGAGGCCGGACGCGATGCTCGCGAGGCCGTCGAGACGGCAACAGATGCGGCATGTGCCCCGATCGTCACCCGCCTCGGCGACGGCCTGGGGGAGCTGGTCGAGCGGGTCGGCGGCTGGTCGAAGCAGCTGGTCGACGCCGGTGCGTTCCCTAAGGCGTGACCAGGATCTTGCAGTGCCGGTCGGGGTCGGACAATTCGTCGAAAGCCCTACCCACGCCGTCGAGTCCGACTTCACCGGTGATCAGCGGGGCCACGTCGATGCGGCCCTCGGAGATGGCCCGCAGTGACGCGGCGAACTCCGCGGGCTCGTAGGCGAACACGAACTGCACGCTGATCTCTTTGGCGATGCCGTAGAACGGGTGCACGGTGTCGGATTCCATGCACACGCCGGCCACCACCAGCCGACTGCGTACCGGTGCCCGTCGCAGCACGTCATCGATGATGCCCGGCACGCCGACGGCCTCGAATATCACCGTGGGGGTGACGGCGTCGAACGGCGACCCCTGGGCGGGGTCGAGGGTGCGATGTGCGCCCATCGTGGTCGCAAGTTCCCGCCGTACGGACGAATAGTCCGCGGCCACAATGTCTTCCGCGCCGGCGTTTCGCAGGGCCGCGATGATCGCCATCCCGATCGGTCCGCACCCCAGCACCAGCGCCGTCTCGCCGGGCGCGATGCCGGATTTGTTGACCGCATGCAGTCCCACGGCCATCGGCTCGGTCAAAGCGGCGTGGCGGGGATCCAGCCCGTTGGGGATGGGCACCAGCAGCGGAGCCGACAGCAGCATCTTCTCCGCGTAGCCTCCCAACGTGGTGTTGGAGTAGACGATCGGCTCAACACCCTTGGCGGCCAACAAGACCGGGATCGAGGTGACCGGCGTTCCGGCGGCAAACGTGTCGGTTCCCGGGCCGGCTTCGAGCACCGTTGCGCTGAACTCGTGACCCATGTAGATATCGGCGTCCAGATCGACCGACGCCCCTGCGGAGGGGCTGCCCGACATGGCCTGCGTAGCGGCCAGCACCTGCTCGCCGTGCGAGGCGAAATGCAGGTCGGATCCGCATATTCCGCAGGCGGTCACCGCGACGAGCACTTGACCCGGACCAGGCGTCGGCTCCGGCACGTCGTCGCGGTAGATCATCCGCCCGTCGCGCAGCACCGCCGCGCGCATCAGGACGAACTGTTCGTTTCGGCGGAGGCCGACTCGGTCACGTGCTCGACGACGGCGTTCTTGATCGCTTCGCCGGCTCGGCCGAACAGTGTGTCGCGCATGCCGCGAGCCCATTCGTGTGATGCCTTGGGTGCGGTGAGTTGGCCTTTGAAGTGTGGAATCACCTTGCGGGCCAACAGCTCGTAGCTGTGATACGTAGCCTCCGGGGAGGCCCAGTCGTGGCCCAGGAACAGCAGGGTGCCGAACCCGCCGGAACGCTCCAGCAAGTCGGTGATGTGTTCGATCGCATCGTCGGGAGTTCCGATACAGCAGCTTCCAGCCGCGGCATAGGCCTCGACGAACTCGGTCGGCGTCTGCGGCGATCCTTCGACTTCGCTGGCCAGCGGTACGAAACCGGCCGCGCCGAAGTAGTTCGCGAAGTCCTGCAGTCCATAGGTGCAGTCGGCCACCGCCTGCTCGCGGGTGTCGGCGATGTGCATGATGCTCAGCACCCGCCAGTCATTGCGATCCGGTTCGTCGCGGCCGGCCTTGGCGGCCTGATCGCGCACCACCTCCCAGGTGTTCTCCAGTGCGGCGAACCCGCCCGGCACCGACATCGACAGGGACAACAGCGAGGTGCCCAGCGCGCCGGCCAGCCGTGGACCGGACGGGGAAATCATGGCGGCCGCAGAGACTTCCGGGTATGGCCAGGTGTATGGACGAATGTGCAGGGCGGCGTCGCGCAGGGTGAACCAGTCCGAATGGCGGGTGATCAACTCGCCCGGTTCCGCCCTGAACAGCGCCAGGATCGCCTCGAGGGACTCCTGCATCATCCGGCGCTGCTCGACGGGGTCGATGCCCATCATGTGCGCATCGGTGGGCAGCGCGCCCGGTCCCGCGCCGAACATCACCCGGCCGCGGGTCAGGTGATCCAGCAACACCCAC
The DNA here is from genome assembly GCF_002101775.1 of Mycolicibacter nonchromogenicus. GTDB lineage: Bacteria > Actinomycetota > Actinomycetes > Mycobacteriales > Mycobacteriaceae > Mycobacterium > Mycobacterium nonchromogenicum. Next base: position 61,640 of record NZ_LQPI01000046.1, read on the forward strand.
CGGTCGGCCACCATCAGCGGGTGGTGATAGGGCAGCGAAACCACGCCGGTGCCCAGCCGGATGTGCTTGGTGCGTTCGGCAGCGGCGGCGATGAACACCTCGGGGCAGGCGATCAGCTCGTAGCCGCCCGAATGATGTTCTCCGAACCAGGCTTCGTCGAAGCCCAGCCGGTCCAGCGCGACGACGCGCTCCAGGTCGTATTCCAGTGCGACCGTCGGTGATTGACCCAGCGCGTGAAACGGCGTGATGAAAACCCCGAAGCGCAGCGGCCGGGCGGTCACGACGCGGCTCCCGCCGGCAGGCCCGCCAGGAACTCCAGCAGAACCGTGTTGACCTCGTCGGGCCGCTCCTGCTGCAGCCAGTGGCCGGCGCCGTCGATGATCACCTCGCGGTAGGGGCCGGTCACCAGTTCGGTGGCGCGGTCACGGCGGGTGAAGGTCAGCACCGGGTCGGCGGACCCAGCGATGAACAGGGTCGGAACATCGATGGTGGGGGCGGATGGATTGGCCATGATCTCCCAGTTGCGGTCGAGGTTGCGGTACCAGTTGAGCCCGCCGGTGAATCCGGTTCGGGTGAACTCTGCGATGTAGTGGTCAAGCTCGTCGGCGCTGATCCAGTCCGGACGTGCCGTCGGCTCGGCCAGCCGGTCGATGAAGCCCATCGGCCCGGGGGCCGTCATCAGCAATGCCGACTCGTGGTCGTCGGGACTGAGGCTGCCCATCATCCGGCGCATGGTGCGGGCGGGGTCGGAATCCAGTTCCGCGTCGGCTACGCCCGGCTCCTGGAAATAGAGCATGTAGAAAAAGTTCTCGCCGAAGATATTGCGGAAGGCCTGCGTCGGAGGGGCCTGCGGGCGGGGCACCGGCGGCACGCTGAGCCCCACGACGCCGGCCACCCGGTCGGGATGCAGCTGCGCGGCGCTCCACACCACCGGCCCGCCCCAGTCGTGGCCGATCCAGATCGCGCGCTGGGCGCCCACGTCGTCCAGCAGGCCGACCAGGTCAGCCGTGAGCGAGGCGATGTCGTAGGCCGCAATCTCCTCCGGTCGCGACGAGCCGCCGTATCCGCGCTGATCGGGCGCCAATACGTGGAATCCCGCGGCGGCCAGGGCCGGGATCTGATGGCGCCAGGAAAACGCCAATTCCGGGAATCCGTGAGCCAGCAACACCACCGGGGCGCCACGCTCGCCCGCTTCGGTGACCCGCAGGGTCACGCCGTTGGTGTCGACGAATCGTTGAGTTGCTCGTTCGATTACGGGAGCCACCGTCACACCAAAGCACAAACGGGCCGCGATCGAACAGGGTTCCGAGTCCGGCCAGGCGTATAAACCGCGAGGGACGGTAGCCTGAACATGCCCAGCTGCATGTATTGGAAGGATTTGGCCGCGTCCGGCCGATGTCTGATGAATCGCAAAAACGTGATCCGCACCGTAACCGCGGTCGCAGTGGTGTTGCTGCTCGGTTGGTCGTTCTTCTATTTCAGCGATGACACCCGCGGATACAAGCCGGTCGACACCTCGGTCGCGGTGGCTCAGATCCACAGTGGCAACGTCAAGAGCGCCCAGCTCGACGACCGCGAGCAACAGCTGCGCCTGGTCTTGAAGACCCCGCTCACCAGTGTTGAGGTGACCGACAAAGCCGGCGGTAAGGCCGACAAGTCCGGCCGGGCCGAGAAGGTCGACAAGCTGATCACCAAGTACCCGACGGGGTACGCGGTTCCGCTCTACACCGCGTTGACCGCCAAGAAGGCCGAGATCAACACCGTGGTGAACCAGGGCAGCCTGCTCGGCTCACTGCTGATCTACATGCTGCCGATGCTGCTGCTGATCGGGTTGTTCGTGATGTTCTCCCGGATGCAGGGCGGCGCCCGGATGGGCTTCGGCATGGGCAAGTCCCGAGCCAAGCAGCTGGGCAAAGACATGCCCAAGACCACCTTCGCCGACGTCGCCGGCGTGGACGAGGCGGTCGAGGAGCTCTACGAGATCAAGGACTTCCTGCAGAACCCGAGCCGCTACCAGGCGCTGGGCGCCAAGATCCCCAAGGGTGTGCTGCTCTACGGCCCGCCCGGCACCGGCAAGACGCTGCTGGCCCGCGCCGTCGCCGGAGAGGCCGGCGTGCCCTTCTTCACCATCTCCGGCTCGGACTTCGTGGAGATGTTCGTCGGTGTCGGCGCCTCCCGGGTGCGCGACCTGTTCGAGCAGGCCAAACAGAACAGCCCGTGCATCGTGTTCGTCGACGAGATCGACGCGGTCGGCCGCCAGCGCGGCGCCGGCATGGGCGGTGGCCACGACGAACGCGAACAGACCCTCAACCAGTTGCTGGTGGAGATGGACGGATTCGGCGACCGGGCCGGGGTCATCCTGATCGCGGCCACCAACCGGCCCGACATCCTCGACCCCGCCCTGCTGCGGCCCGGCCGTTTCGACCGCCAGATCCCGGTGACCAACCCCGACATCGCGGGCCGGCGAGCCGTGTTGCGGGTGCATGCGGCGGGCAAGCCCATCGCGCCCGACGCCGACCTGGACGGGCTGGCCAAGCGCACCGTCGGCATGTCCGGCGCCGACCTGGCCAACGTGATCAATGAGGCGGCGTTGCTGACCGCACGCGAGAACGGCACCGTGATCACCGGCGCCGCGCTCGAAGAGGCGGTTGACCGGGTGATCGGCGGGCCGCGGCGCAAGAGCCGGATCATCAGCGAGCGCGAGAAGAAGATCACCGCCTACCACGAGGGCGGCCACACCCTGGCGGCGTGGGCGATGCCCGACATCGACCCCGTCTACAAGGTCACCATCCTGGCCCGGGGCCGTACCGGCGGCCACGCGGTGGCGGTGCCCGAAGAGGACAAGACCCTGCGGACCCGCTCGGAGATGATCGCCCAGCTGGTCTTCGCCATGGGTGGGCGCGCCGCCGAGGAGCTGGTGTTTCGCGAGCCGACCACCGGCGCGGTCTCCGACATCGAGAAGGCCACCGCGGTGGCGCGCGCCATGGTCACCGAGTACGGCATGAGCGCAAAGCTCGGTGCGGTCCGCTACGGCAGTGACCACGGCGACCCGTTCGTCGGGCGGGCGATGGGGACCAAGTCCGACTACTCGCACGAGGTGGCCCGCGACATCGATGACGAGGTGCGCAAGCTGATCGAGGCCGCGCACACCGAGGCCTGGGAGATTCTCACCGAATACCGCGACGTCCTCGACGTGCTGGCCGCCGAGCTGTTGGAGAAGGAGACGCTGCACCGCGCGGATCTGGAGAAGATCTTCGGCGACGTGAACAAGCGTCCCCGGCTTACGGCGTTCGACGACTTCGGCGGCCGGATCCCGTCCGACAAGCCACCGATCAAGACCCCCGGTGAGCTGGCCATGGAGCGGGGCGAGCCGTGGCCGCAGCCAAAGCCGGAGCCGGCGTTCAAGGCCGCCATCGCGCAGGCATCCAAAGAGGCGGCGGCCCGGTCGGGTCAGTCCAACGGCAGCAACGGCGCGCCCGCGGGTGCTGACGCGGGCACCCAACCCGACTACGGGGCCCCGGCGGGCTGGCACGCTCCCGGCTGGCCGCCCGCCCCACAGCAGCAGGCGCCGCAGCAGGGCGGTTACTGGTATCCGCCTCAGCAGTGGCCGCAGCACAGTTACCCGCCCGCCCAGCACTACCCGCCCTATCAGCACCAGCCGCAGCCGTACCCCGGTACGGGCCAGCCGCCGCCACCGCCGCCCTCGGGTGAGACCGGCGACGGTGGAAATGGTGCGGAGAACAACCGGTCCGAGCAGCCGTCCGGTGACTGAGAAAGCGGGGTCGACGATGACGTCGGCAATTTTCGATCAGGCGCGGGCTGAGGCCGCCGTGCGCGAGCTGCTGATCGCGGTGGGCGAAGACCCCGACCGGGCGGGTCTGCTCGACACCCCGGCGCGGGTCGCGCGCGCGTATCGGGAGATGTTCGCCGGGCTCTACACCGACCCGGATGCGGTGCTGGAGACCACTTTTGACGAAGAGCACGAAGAGTTGGTGATCGTCAAGGAGATCCCGCTGTACTCGACCTGCGAGCACCACCTGGTGGCGTTTCACGGCGTCGCGCACGTCGGCTACATCCCCGGCTACGACGGCCGGATCACCGGTCTGTCCAAACTGGCGCGGGTGGTCGACCTCTACGCCAAGCGGCCGCAGGTGCAGGAGCGGTTGACCGCGCAGGTCGCCGACGCTCTGATGCGCAAACTCAATCCGCGCGGAGTCATCGTGGTGGTCGAGGCGGAGCACCTCTGCATGGCGATGCGCGGAGTGCGCAAGCCCGGTGCGATCACCACCACGTCGGCGGTCCGCGGGCAGTTCAAGACCGACAGCACGTCACGCGCTGAGGCCCTGGAACTTATTCGGCACAGGTGAGCCCGACACGCGTGCAGGTCGTCGGGGTGGTCAACGTCACCGCCGATTCCTTCTCCGACGGCGGGCGCTACCTCAACGTCGACCGCGCTGTTGAGCACGGCCGCCACCTGGCAGACCAGGGTGCGGCGATCATCGACGTCGGGGGCGAGTCCACCCGGCCCGGCGCGGTGCGCGCCGATCCGCGGGCGGAGGCGCAACGCGTCCTTCCGGTGGTCAGAGAACTTGCTGACCAGGGCATTACGGTCAGCATCGACACGATGAACGCCGTTGTCGCCGAAGCCGCGCTGGACGCGGGTGCCACGATCGTCAATGACGTCTCCGGAGGAGCGGCGGACCCCGCCATGGCGCCGCTGCTTGCATCTTCGGGCGCCCGATGGGTGCTGATGCACTGGCGGCCGGTCGATCCCGACAATCCGCATCTGGTGCCGCGCTACGGCGACGTCGCCGCCGAGGTCCGTCGGGATCTGCTCGCCGCCGTCGACGCAGCGGTGGCCGCCGGCGTGGACCCGGCGCAGTTGATCGTCGATCCCGGTCTGGGTTTCGCCAAAACCGCGCAACACAATTGGACTCTGCTGCATGGGTTGCCGCAGCTGGTGGATATCGGTCTACCGGTTCTGATCGGTGCGTCACGCAAGCGGTTCCTCGGTACGCTGCTGGCCGACGAGGACGGCACGCCGCGGCCGCCCGCCGAGCGCGAAACGGCGACCGCGGTGATATCGGCGTTGTCCGGGCTGCACGGCGCCTGGGGCGTGCGGGTGCACGACGTGCGGGCCTCGGTCGACGCGCTGCGGGTCCTGGCAGCCTGGAGTCAAGGAGGCGCAAGCGGTGACTGATCGGATCGAGTTGCGCGGCTTGAAGGTTCGCGGTAACCACGGTGTGTTCGCCCACGAGCGTGCCGACGGCCAGGACTTCATCGTCGACATCACGGTCTGGATGGACCTCGCCGTCGCGGCGGCCAGCGACAACCTGGCCGACACCTACGACTACGGACTGCTCGCACAGCGCGCCGCGGATATCGTCGCAGGCCCCGCGCGCGATCTGATCGAGACGGTCGCCGCCGAGATCGCCGAAGAGGTGATGGGTGATGCGCGGGTGCAGGCCGTGGAGGTCACGCTGCACAAGCCGCACGCCCCCATCCCGCTGGCTTTCGCCGATGTTGCGGTGGTGGCCCGGCGATCGCGCAATGACCGCCGCGGCAAGGTGGTTCCGCTGTGAGTCGGGCCGCCGACGATGCAGAGCGGAGCGATGAGGAGGAGCGGCGCCAATGACACGGGCCGTGCTTTCGGTGGGGTCCAATCTGGGGGACCGGCTGGCCCTGCTGCAGTCGGCGGTCGACGGCCTGGCCGCCACGGTGCGTGCGGCCTCTGGGGTGTACGAGACCGCGGCGTGGGGCGGAGTCGAGCAGGGGCCCTTCCTCAACGCGGTGCTGATCGTCGACGACCCGGCCGCCGACGGCCAGGTCTGGCTACGACGCGCGCATGAACTGGAGCAGGCGGCCGAGCGGGTGCGCATCCAGCGGTGGGGACCGCGGACCCTGGACGTCGACGTGATCAGCTGCCGCAACGCCGAGGGGATGGAGATGATCTCCGACGACCCGGACCTGACCCTGCCCCATCCGCGCGCCCATCTGCGCGCGTTCGTCCTGGTGCCGTGGTTGGAGGTCGAGCCGGAGGCTCAACTGAGCGTGGGCGAGCGACCACGTGCGGTGGCAGAACTGCTCGAGGAGCTGGAACCCGAAGAGCGTGCCGGAGTGGTGCTGACCGACCTGGTGCTGCGGTTCTGATGGGCCCGACCCGCAAACGTGACGTGAGCGCCGCGGTAGCCGTGGTCGCCGTCCTCAGCTACCTCGCGGTCCCACTGCTGTACCGGTGGTTCCCGCCGATCACGGTATGGACCGGGATATCGCTGCTGGCGGTCGCGGTCGCCGAGGTGGCCTGGGGCCGATACGTCGGCGCGAAGATCGAAGACGGCGAGATCGGGATCGGGGCCGGCCGGCTGCATCCGCTCGCGGTGGCACGCACCGTGGTGGTTGCCAAGGCGTCGGCGTGGATGGGCGCGCTGGTCGGAGGCTTTTGGCTGGGTGTGCTGGGCTTCCTGCTGCCGCGCCGGTCCACGCTGCAGGTTGCGGCCCAGGACACCGGCGGTGCCGTGGTCGCCGCGGCCAGCGCGCTGGCCCTGCTGGCCGCCGCGCTGTGGCTGCAGAACCGGTGCAAGTCGCCGCACGATCCGGGCGCACCCACCGAGTCGACCGGAAATCAACCCGGGTAAGAATCGCCGGAGCGCTGCGACACGCGGATTGACCTCGTACAGGTACAGTCGGGCAATGCGTGCCAGCAACGTTCCGGGACACCGCGGCGAGGAGGGGGCACCTCCCGCTTGCGGGAGAGCGCGGCGCAGATGAATTCGGTCCTGTCCCGCGCCCCGGGTCGGCGTGGAGTTCGCAGGCCGGGCTGGACATTGATGACGGCGTTGCTGATCCTCGCGATCGCCGCGAGCTCGGCGCTGGTGTTCACCAATCGGGTGGAACTGCTCAAACTCGCCGTGATCATCGCGCTGTGGGCCGCGGTTGCGGCGGCGTTCGTCTCGGTGATCTATCGGCGGCAAAGCGATGTGGACCAGGCCCGGGCCCGAGACCTGAAGTTGGTCTACGACCTGCAACTGGATCGGGAGATATCGGCACGCCGCGAGTACGAGCTGACCGTGGAGTCGCAGCTGCGTCGCGAGCTGGCCGCCGAACTGCGCGCGCAGGCCGCCGATGAGGTTGCTGCGCTGCGCGCCGAATTGTCCGCGCTGCGCACCAACCTCGAGATCCTCTTCGACGCCGACCTGAGCCAGCGGCCGGCGCTGGAGACCGAGCGCACAACGGTTCGTGCCTACAGCGACTGGGCGCGCTCCAGTGAGCAACCCACCACCGGCGCCACCCGGGTCGCGTCGTCGACCACCCCGAGCTACCCGCCCGACTCGGTCACCGAGACCGCCGAGAACCCGATCATCGACGTTCCCGAGGTAAGGATTCCGCCCACCGGCGGCTCCGTGCCCCCGGCTCCGCAGAAGCCGCAGGCGCCGCACGCCGAGGGCCGCCGCGGTTCGCATCGCCGCAGCGCCGACGAGGCGCCCCGCTGGACCCCCCAGGAGGCCCCGCCGCCTGCACCGGCCGCCTCCCGCTGGGCGCAGCCGCCGCAGCCCTTCGTCGCGCCCGAATCCCGCCGCGAGCCGGAGCCGCCGCAGCCTCCGCCCGCCCCTCAGCCGGCCCCGGTACAACCGGCCCCCGAGCCACAATCGGCTCCGTCGGCCCCCGAGCCACAATCGGCCCCGCAGCCTTCCTGGGTTGCATCCCCGGCGGCATCCTCCTGGAAACCCGTTGGCGCCGAGGGGGAGTGGCTGCCACCCGGCACACCCGGCAGCCGCTGGGCCGCGGACGTTCCGGCGGACGCCGGACGCCATGGCGTGTCCGAGCAGCAGACCGAAGCGCCGAGCCGCCACGGGCGCCACTCCAGTCCGGCCGACTCCGGTCCGGTGGACGTCGCCGAGTCGGCACGTCACGAGGCGGGGGGACGCCGTCGGGCGCGCTCCCGGCACGCGGCGGAACCGGCCGATGACCAACTACAGCCGCCGGCCAGCCCGGCCTCGCCGGTGACTGAGCCCGCCGAGCCGGCAGCGCCCGCCCACGCCGGCACGCCCGCGGCCCGGCATTCCGCCGGCGCCGACGGGAGCGCCGAAAGCCCCCGCACCGGCGGTCAGTCGGTGGCTGATCTGCTGGCCCGGCTGCAGACCACCCCGACCGAAGGCGGTCGGCGCCGCCGCCGCGAGGACTGAACCGCGGCCAACTGCGACCAACGTCACTCGCAGCGCCGGGACAGATCGGGATAGACTCACCGGCGACCGTCCGGTACCCGCAGCGCGGGACTGGAACGAATACCAAGAGAACCTGTGAGGTCGTCTGCATGGCGCAGTTCGACGGACTGCGGCCCGCCCGGCTCAAGGTCGGCGTTATCTCGGCCGGCCGCGTCGGCACCGCACTCGGTGTAGCGCTCGAGCGCGCCGAGCACGTCGTGGTGGCGTGCAGCGCCATCTCCGAGGAATCACGGCAGCGCGCCCGGCACCGGCTGCCCGACAGCCTGATCCGGCCGGCGCCCGATGTCGCCTCGGATGCGGAACTGCTGCTGCTCGCCGTTCCCGACACCGAACTGGCCGGCATCGTGTCCGGGCTGGCCGCCACGGGCGCGGTGCGCGCCGGGACGATCGTGATGCACACCTCCGGTGCCACCGGGATCGGCGTACTTGCGCCGTTGACCGAACAGGGTTGCCTGCCCCTGGCCATCCATCCCGCGATGACCTTCACCGGCTCAGAAGAGGACATCGACCGGTTGTCGGAGAGCTGCTTCGGCATCACCGCCGCCGACGAGATCGGGTTCGCCATCGCTGAGGCACTGACACTCGAGATCGGCGCGGAACCGTTCCGGGTGGAGGAATCCGCCCGCACCCTCTACCACGCTGCGCTCTGTCACGGCGCAAACCACCTGGTCACCGTGATCGACGACGCGCTGGCGGCGTTGCGGGCGGCGCTGCCGGGACGGCTCGGCTCCAACGTGGCCGAAGACCCCGACGGCATCGCCGAGCGGGTGCTCGGACCGCTGGTGCGCGCCGCCCTGGCCAACACCCTGCGGGACGGGCACGCCGCACTGACCGGCCCGGTGGCCCGCGGCGACTCGGCCACCCTGGCCCGGCACCTGGGGGTCCTGGCCAGGGTGGACACAGACCTGGCCGAGGCCTATCGCACCAACGCCCTGCGCACCGCGCACCGCGCCGGTGCAGCCGACGACGTGCTGGAGGTGCTGGCCCGGTGAGCTCCCACCTGGTTCGCGGCCCGCAGCCCACCTTCACCGCCGGCGGATTCAACGTCTATGAGCGGCCGGAAGACATCGCCCGGGTCAGCCGCGCGCTGCGCTCGACCGGCCGCCGGGTGATGCTGGTGCCGACCATGGGCGCCCTGCACGAAGGCCACCTGTCGCTGGTTCGTGCGGCGCAGCGGGTGCCCGGCGCGGTGGTGGCGGTGTCGATCTTCGTCAACCCGCTGCAGTTCGGTGCCGGAGAGGATCTCGACGCCTACCCCCGCACTCTGGACGACGACCTGGCCGCGTTGCGTGCCGCCGGGGTCGACCTGGTGTTCACGCCGACTGCCGCGGCCATGTACCCGAACGGCCCGCGCACCTGCCTGCATCCGGGGCCGCTGGGAGCCGAACTCGAAGGCGCCGCGCGCCCGACCCATTTCGCCGGCATGCTCACCGTGGTCTGCAAACTGCTGTCGATCGTCAACCCCGATCGAGTGTTCTTGGGCGAGAAGGACTATCAACAGCTGGTGTTGGTGCGCCAGATGGTCACCGACCTCAATCTCGACGTGACCGTGGTGGGTGTTCCCACGGTGCGCGAAGCCGACGGCCTGGCCATGTCGTCGCGTAATCGCTACCTGGACCCCGCGCAGCGCGAAGCCGCGACGGCCCTGTCCGCCGCTCTGGCGGCCGGCGAACGTGCGGCTGCGGCCGGCGCCCAGGCGGCCCTGGATGCCGCCGGCGCGGTGTTGTCCGCAGTGCCTGCCGTCGATGTCGACTACCTGGAGGTTCGAGGCGTCGACCTCGGACCGGCGCCTGCGGACGGTTCGGCACGGCTGCTGATCGCCGCCCGGGTGGGCACCACACGACTGATCGACAACGCGGCGATCACCCTCGGACAGCCCGTCGACGCCGAGTTGGCGTCAGCCGGTTCGCAGACCGGTCCAGATGGAACGCATGTATCAACCCGGCGGTTCAGCGAGCCCCAGCGGAGAGGCGAAACTGAATCCGACGTATCAACCCGGAGGAATTGATGTTTCGGACGATGCTGAAGTCGAAGATTCACCGTGCCACGGTCACTCATGCTGACCTGCACTATGTCGGCTCGGTGACCATCGACGCCGATCTGATGGAGGCTGCTGACCTGCTTGAGGGTGAGCAGGTCACGATCGTCGACATCGACAACGGCGCCCGCCTGGTGACCTATGCCATCACCGGCGAGCGGGGCAGCGGTGTCATCGGAATCAACGGTGCGGCAGCGCATCTGGTGCACCCCGGCGACCTGGTCATCCTTATCGCCTACGGCACCATGGAGGATGCCGAGGCCCGCGACTACCGGCCGCGGATCGTGTTCGTCGACGCCGACAACAAGCCGGTGGATCTCGGTGACGACCCGGCCTTCGTCCCCGATGACGTCTCGGATCTGGTTTCGCCCAGGAGCGTGCATTAGCCGTGTTGCTGGCGATAGACGTCCGCAACACCCACACCGTCATCGGCCTGATCGCCGGTTCCGGTGACCATGCAAACGTCGTACAGCAGTGGCGGATTCGGACCGAGGCGGAGATCACTGCCGACGAGCTGGCGCTGACTCTGGACGGCCTCATCGGCGACGACGGCGAACAACTCACCGGCGCCGCCGCGCTGTCCACCGTCCCGTCGGTGCTGCACGAAGTCCGGCTGATGCTGGACCAGTATTGGGCTTCGGTGCCCGCCGTGTTGATCGAACCGGGTGTACGCACCGGGATACCTCTGCTGGTGGACAACCCCAAAGAAGTGGGGGCGGACCGGATCGTCAACGCCCTGGCCGCGTTTCACAAGTTCAAGACGGCAGCGATCGTCGTCGACTTCGGTTCGTCCATCTGCGTAGACGTGGTTTCGGCCAAGGGTGAATTCCTGGGCGGTGCCATCGCGCCCGGCATCCAGATCTCCTCGGACGCCGCCGCTGCCCGCTCCGCCGGCCTGCGCCGGGTCGAACTCACCCGGCCGCGCTCGGTGATCGGCAAGAACACGGTCGAATGCATGCAGGCCGGCGCGATCTACGGGTTCGCCGGACTGGTCGACGGGTTGGTCCGCCGGGTCCGGGAGGAGGCTGCGGGCGCCGGAGACGACGTGACCGTGGTGGCCACCGGTCACTCCGCACCGTTGTTGCTGGCCGACCTGGAGACGGTCGCCCATCACGACGCCAATCTCACCCTGGACGGACTGCGGCTGGTGTTCGAGCGCAACCGGGACAGCCAGCGGGGCAGGCTGCGTCCGGCCCGCTGAGCCGGCTTTTCGTTCTCTCGCCCCTGTTCCTCTAAGCTGGCGGGTCGTGAGCTCCGCCGATGTTTCCCCTGACACGCAGGACGAATCCGACCTCCCTGAGCAGTTCCGGATCCGTCGCGACAAGCGAGCTCGCCTGCTGGCCGAAGGCCGTGACCCCTACCCGGTGGCAGTGGATCGCACCCACACCCTGGCTCAGATCCGGGCCGGGTACCCCGACCTGGCCGCCGACACCGCCACCGGCGACGTCGTCGGCGTCGCGGGCCGGGTGGTGTTCGCCCGTAACTCGGGCAAACTGTGCTTCGCGACACTGCAGGAGGGTGACGGCACGCAGCTTCAGGTGATGATCAGCCTGGCCAGTGTCGGACAGCAGGAGCTTGACGCGTGGAAGGCCGACGTCGACCTCGGCGACATCGTCTACGTGCACGGCGAGGTGATCAGCTCCCGGCGCGGCGAGCTGTCGGTGTTGGCTGACGCCTGGCAGATGGCCTCCAAGTCATTGCGGCCGCTGCCGGTCGCGCACAAGGAGATGAGCGAGGAGTCGCGGGTTCGGCAGCGCTATGTCGACCTGATCGTGCGGCCGGAGGCGCGGACTGTGGCGCGGCAGCGGATCGCGGTCATTCGCGCGGTGCGTAACGCGCTTGAGCGGCGCGGATTCCTCGAGGTCGAAACACCGATGTTGCAGACATTGGCCGGTGGCGCTGCCGCCAGGCCTTTCGTCACCCATTCGAACGCCCTGGATGCCGACCTTTACCTGAGAATCGCACCAGAACTGTTCTTGAAACGGTGCGTGGTCGGTGGGTTCGACCGGGTCTTCGAACTGAATCGGGTTTTCCGTAATGAGGGCGCCGATTCCACGCATTCGCCCGAGTTCTCGATGCTGGAGACCTACCAGGCCTACGGCACGTATGACGACTCGGCGGTGGCAACCCGGGAGATTATTCAAGAGGTCGCCGATGAGGTGATCGGGACCCGTCAACTGCCGCTGCCCGACGGCAGTATCTATGACATTGACGGCGAATGGGCGACGGTCGAAATGTATCCGTCGTTGTCCGCCGCAGTCGACCAGGAGATCACCCCGGCCACCTCGGCGGACGAGCTGTGGGCGCTCGCGGATCGACTCGGCGTGGAAATACCGAAAGACCGCGGCTACGGGCACGGCAAACTTGTCGAAGAACTCTGGGAACACGCTGTCGGGAACACGCTGAGCGCCCCGACATTCGTTCGGGATTTCCCGGTCGAGACCACGCCGTTGACCCGCCAGCACCGCAGCATCGAAGGCGTTACCGAGAAGTGGGATCTCTATATGCGCGGTGTCGAACTGGCCACCGGCTATTCCGAGCTCATCGACCCGGTGGTGCAGCGCGAGCGGTTCGCCGCGCAGGCCCGCGCCGCGGCTGCCGGCGATGACGAGGCGATGGCACTCGACGAGGACTTTCTGGCGGCGATGGAACACGCGATGCCGCCCTGCACAGGTACCGGAATGGGTATCGACCGCCTGTTGATGGTCTTGACGGGTCTATCAATTAGAGAGACTGTATTGTTTCCGATTGTTCGCCGCCAAGCCAACTGAACTGCACCGAAGCATGTTGTGTTGAAGCAGGAGTTTTTTTGTGGCAGATTAGTCGGCGAGGTCGAATACGGCTTTGCGTACGATTGCGCGCAGGAAAGCTAACCAAGGGGTACCAATGGCGAAAAAAGTGACCGTCACCTTGATCGATGATTTCGATGGTGAGGGTGCCGCCGACGAAACGGTCGAATTCGGCCTGGACGGGGTGACCTACGAGATCGACCTTTCGAGCAAGAATGCTACGAAACTGCGCGCAGAACTGAAGAAGTGGGCCGACGCCGGCCGTCGGGTCGGAGGCCGTCGGCGGGGCCGTTCCGGCAGCGGGCGTCGTGGAACCATCGACCGTGAGCAGAGCGCCGCGATTCGTGAATGGGCCCGCCGCAATGGGCACAACGTGTCGACCCGCGGGCGTATCCCGGCAGACATCATCGACGCATTTCACGCCGCCACCTAGACCGGCGGGGGTCGGGCAGGCTCGGCGGGGGAGTCGGTAGTTTCGCCGGTGGCGAATCCTGCGCCCGTCGGAACACTTTCGGTGGGTTGAGACGTTGCTCCCTTACATCCGGTGCCAGGCTTTTTCGGGCGGGCTATCGGACGGTCGATTCAGTACGCACTACAAGGCAGGTCACGGCGCGCCGCGCCGCCCACTAGAGTGGACGGCAGGCACGCCGGCCGAGCCGAGGCCGACCAAGTGCCGATCGCGAGGGAGAGCAGGTAGCCACCGATGTTCGAGAGATTTACGGACCGAGCCCGCAGGGTTGTCGTCCTGGCCCAAGAAGAGGCCCGGATGCTCAACCACAACTACATCGGGACCGAGCACATCCTGTTGGGCCTGATCCACGAGGGTGAAGGCGTCGCCGCCAAGTCGCTGGAGTCGCTGGGCATCTCTTTGGAGGGGGTGCGCAGCCAGGTCGAGGAGATCATCGGCCAGGGCCAGCAGGCGCCGTCCGGGCACATCCCGTTCACCCCGCGCGCCAAGAAGGTACTTGAGCTGAGCCTGCGTGAGGCGCTGCAGCTCGGCCACAACTACATCGGCACCGAGCACATTCTGCTCGGTCTGATCCGTGAGGGTGAGGGCGTCGCCGCCCAGGTTCTGGTCAAGCTGGGCGCTGACCTGACCCGGGTCCGCCAGCAGGTGATCCAGCTGCTGAGTGGCTACCAGGGCAAGGAGACCGCCGAGGCCGGCACCGGTGGACGCGGCGGTGAGTCCGGCTCACCGTCCACCTCGCTGGTGCTCGACCAGTTCGGGCGCAACCTGACCGCGGCCGCCATGGAGGGCAAGCTCGACCCGGTGATCGGCCGCGAGAAGGAAATCGAGCGGGTCATGCAGGTGTTGAGCCGGCGCACCAAGAACAACCCGGTGCTCATCGGTGAGCCCGGCGTCGGCAAGACAGCTGTGGTCGAGGGCCTGGCGCAGGCCATCGTGGCCGGCGAGGTCCCCGAGACGCTGAAGGACAAGCAGCTCTACACCTTGGACCTGGGGTCGCTGGTGGCCGGCAGCCGTTACCGCGGTGACTTCGAGGAGCGCCTGAAGAAGGTCCTCAAGGAGATCAACACCCGCGGCGACATCATCCTGTTCATCGACGAGCTGCACACCCTGGTGGGTGCCGGCGCGGCCGAGGGCGCGATCGACGCGGCCTCGATCCTCAAGCCGAAGCTGGCCCGCGGTGAGCTGCAGACCATCGGCGCCACGACTCTCGACGAGTACCGCAAGTACATCGAGAAGGACGCCGCACTGGAGCGCCGGTTCCAGCCGGTGCAGGTCGGTGAGCCCACCGTGGAGCACACCATCGAGATCCTCAAGGGCCTGCGCGACCGCTACGAAGCCCACCACCGGGTTTCGATCAGCGACTCGGCGATCGTGGCGGCGGCCACCCTGGCCGACCGCTACATCAATGACCGGTTCCTGCCGGACAAGGCGATCGACCTGATCGACGAGGCCGGTGCCCGGATGCGTATCCGCCGGATGACCGCGCCACCGGACCTGCGTGAGTTCGACGAGAAGATCGCCGACGCGCGCCGGGAGAAGGAGTCTGCGATCGACGCGCAGGACTTCGAGAAGGCGGCCAGTCTGCGGGACCGGGAGAAGCAGCTCGTCGCGCAGCGTGCGGAGCGTGAGAAGCAGTGGCGGTCCGGTGATCTGGATGTCGTGGCCGAGGTCGACGACGAGCAGATCGCCGAGGTGCTGGGCAACTGGACCGGTATTCCGGTGTTCAAGCTGACCGAGGCCGAGACCACCCGCCTGCTGCGGATGGAAGATGAGCTGCACAAGCGCATCATCGGCCAGGAGGACGCCGTCAAGGCGGTCTCGAAGGCGATCCGGCGTACCCGCGCAGGACTGAAGGACCCCAAGCGGCCCTCGGGCTCGTTCATCTTCGCCGGCCCGTCCGGTGTCGGTAAGACCGAGCTGTCCAAGGCGCTGGCCGAGTTCCTGTTCGGTGACGACGACGCACTCATCCAGATCGACATGGGTGAGTTCCACGACCGCTTCACCGCGTCGCGGCTGTTCGGCGCCCCTCCGGGCTACGTCGGCTACGAAGAGGGCGGCCAGCTCACCGAGAAGGTGCGGCGCAAGCCGTTCTCGGTGGTGCTGTTCGACGAGATCGAGAAGGCCCACTCCGAGATCTACAACAGCCTGTTGCAGGTTCTCGAGGACGGTCGGCTCACCGACGGGCAGGGCCGCACGGTGGACTTCAAGAACTGCGTGCTGATCTTCACCTCCAACCTGGGCACCTCCGACATCTCCAAGGCGGTCGGACTGGGCTTCACCCAGGGCGGTGGGGAGAACAACTACGAGCGGATGAAGCTCAAGGTCAACGACGAGCTCAAGAAGCACTTCCGCCCGGAGTTCCTGAACCGTATCGATGACATCATCGTCTTCCACCAGCTCACCAAGGAAGAGATCATCCAGATGGTCGATCTGATGATCGGCCGGGTGGCCAAGCAGCTCAAGGCCAAGGACATGGACATCGAGCTGACCGACAAGGCCAAGTCCCTGTTGGCCAAGCGGGGCTTCGACCCGGTGTTGGGAGCGCGTCCGTTGCGGCGCACCATCCAGCGCGAGATCGAAGACCAGCTCTCGGAGAAGATCCTGTTCGAAGAGCTCGGTCCCGGCCAGTTGGTCACCGTCGATGTCGAGAACTGGGACGGCGAGGGTGCGCACGAGAACGCGGTGTTCACCTTTGCCGGTCGCCCCAAGCCGGCTGCGGAGACGTCCGACCTGGCCAAGGCAGGCGCACCGACCGCGGAGTAACTGCCGAGCAGTCACGAAAGCCCCCTTTTCCGTAAGGAATTGGGGGCTTTCGCGACTGCTCGCCGCGAGTGCTGCGCTCGCCGCTAGTGCTGCGTGGGCCGCTAGTGCTGCGTGGGCAGCAGGCCGAACGCCTGCTTGGCCACCTGCAGCATCCAGCTGCCGACGCTCTTGCCGTGGTCGCGCGGCCAGTTGAGCTGGAAGCTGACCACCCAGGGCTGGCCGCTCTGCTCGACGGCGTACCAGCTGAAGGTCAGGTCGCCGGGCAGTCCGCCGGCCTTGGCGCCGATATAGGGCCAGTCGCTTCGCGGCAGGTCGATGCCCCGCACCGCGGACAGGATCTCCCGCACCGGTGCCGCCTTGCCCACCGCGGCGTCCTGCAGCGCGACGTGTACCCGGCAGATGTCCTCCGCGCTGCCGTACCACTCGGCACCGTAGGCCGACGCCGGGATGTGCGCGCGAATCGGATCCGGCTCATAGGGCCGGGAATCGGCCTGCTGCAGCAGTTTCGCCCGCTCCTGCGGCGACCCGTGCTGCCACTGCTCGCGCAGGTCGGGTTTGCCCCAGCCCACCGAGAACAGTTCGTACATAGTGGGAAACGGCGTCATGCTCGCCGGGTCGTGGTGACCGGCTGCGGCCAGGGCCCGCTCGACCGCGCGCGTCCCCACCCGGCCGATGAGTAGATCGGTGGCCATGTTGTCGCTGGTGGCGATCATCTTCTCGGCGGCTCTGCGTACCGAGACACTGGCGCCGTCGGGCAATTCCTCCAGACCGGACGAGCCGACCGCTTTGGCCCGGCCCGTGATGGTCAGCGGATCGTCCCAGGACACCCGGCCCGCCTGCACCTCGTTGGCCACCGCCAGCAGCACGTACAACTTGAAGATCGATGCCAGCGGCAGTGACTGCGTGGTGTTGGCACCGGCGACCGGTTTACAGGCCCCACCCTCGATCCGCGATGCCTGGTAGGAGTACCGCGCACCGGTCCGCTTCAGCACGGCCTCGAGGTCGTGCCAGGAATTGATGGTCGGAGTCTCGGTGGTGGGTTTGAACAGGTACACCATGCCGTTGTCGTCGGTGCGGATCCTGATGTCCTGACGGGCACCGTAGGAGGTGGTCAGGTGCAGGGTCGCCTCGGCGGCGCCGATGTCGACGCTGTCGAGGTGGAAAGGCCGGTCCCACCACAGCGATTCCATGGTGGTGACCACCTGCTCGACTTTGTCCGGTGCGGCCAGGGTCGCCACCCCGACCGGGCCGATCGGCCAATCGGAGTTCAGCATGTCCATGGTCTGCTTGGCGCGCAGACCCGGCGGAGTCTTGGTCGAAATCGTCACGCCGCTGTCGGAACCGGCGTCGGCGGGTGCTGCCGGTGAAGATGCGCAGCCGGCGGCAAGGGGCACCAGGATCAGCGCGGTCGTCCATGCCGCCAGGTGGCGTCGCACGGGGCTAGGCCTGGGCGGCGGTTCCGGAGACGTCAAGCACGACCTCGAACTCCAGCAGCGAGGCGCCCGTGGCCACCGGCTTGGCCCGCTGCCCGGCGTGGGCTTCGACGGCGGGTCCCTGAGCCCAGGCCTGGAACGCTTCGTCGGACTCCCAGTGCGTCACCACGAAGTAGCGGTCGTCGCCCTTGACCGGGCGCAGCAGCTGGAAGCCAAGAAAACCGGGCTGGTTCTCCACCGCGTGCGCGCGATTGGCGAATCGCTTCTCCAGTTCCGGCCCGGCGTCGGCGGGCACCTCGATTGCGTTGATCTTCACCACTGACATGGGCCTAGGCTACCGTGCCCCGGGTGGGGAACGCGTCGACCGAGCTGCTGACCTACCGCGGTGGACACGGGGCACCGCTGGTGCTGGTCCACGGACTGATGGGCCGCGGCACCACCTGGCCGCGACAACTGCCGTGGTTGACCAGGCTGGGCGCGGTCTACACCTACGACGCCCCCTGGCACCGTGGTCGGGACGTCGCCGACCCGCACCGGATCTCCACCGAACGCTTCGTCGCCGACCTGGCCGTTGCCGTGGAACAGCTGCCGGGCCCGGTGCGCCTGATCGGGCACTCGATGGGCGGTCTGCACTCGTGGTGCCTGGCCGCCCGGCACCCCGAGCTCATCTCCGCGCTGGTGGTCGAGGACATGGCGCCGGACTTCCGGGGCCGCACCACCGGACCGTGGGAGCCGTGGGTGCATGCCCTGCCGGTGGAATTCCCCACTGCCGAGGCGGTGATCGCCGAATTCGGTGAGATCGCCGGCCGGTACTTCCTGGAGGCCTTCGACCACACCGAAACCGGCTGGCGGCTGCATGGCCGGCCCGAGTGGTGGCTGCAGATCGCCGCCGAGTGGGGCACCCGCGACTACTGGGAGCAATGGCGCAGCGTGCGCTGTGCGACGTTGTTGATCGAGGCCGGCAATTCGGTGACCCCGCCGGGGCAGATGCGCGAAATGCACCGCCTCGCGGTCGACAGCACGTATCTGCACGTTCCCGACGCGGGGCACCTGGTGCACGACGAGGCGCCGCAGATCTACCGCGAGGCCGTCGAGTCGTTCCTGTCCTGACCGGGCAGCGCGAAGCGGCCGTCGGAACGCTGTTCCACCAGGCCGTCGCTCAGCAGCGAGTTCAGGGCGCGTTCGCGTTGCACGGCATCCACCGGCCAGGCCAGGTCGAGCTCCGCGCGAGTCACCGCAACAACGTTGTCTCGCAACACATCCAGTAGTCGACCACGGACCTGACGATCGGTGCCGGCATAACGTTGAGCGGGCCGGCGGGGTCCGGTGGCCGGTGGTGAACCGGCAAGCCGCCAGCTGCAGCTGTGCTTCAGCGGGCAGCTGTCACAGCGCGGCGAGCGCGCCGTGCAGACAATGGCGCCCAGCTCCATCAGCGCCGCGGAGAACCTGGCGGCCCGGTCGGCATCGGGCAGCAGGGCCTCGACGTCGGCATGGTCGCGCCTGGCCGACGGCGTGCCGGCGTCGGGCTGCCCGTGCACGGCCCGGGCCACCACCCGGCGCACGTTGGTGTCGACCACCGGCACAGGTTGGCGGTAGGCGAAGCTGGCCACCGCCCGGGCGGTGTAGCTGCCGATTCCGGGCAGCTGCTGCAGGACTTCGACATCGTCGGGCACCACATCGGCGAAGTCTTGGGCGATCACGGTCGCGCATTCGTGCAGCCGGATGGCCCGGCGAGGGTAGCCGAGCTTGCCCCAGGCGCGCAGCACCTCGGCCTGGCTCGCGGCCGCCGTCGCCGACGGGGTCGGCCAGCGCGCCACCCAGTCCGGCCAGATCGGCAGCACCCGTGCGACCGGAGTCTGCTGCAACATGAACTCGCTCACCAGGATCTGCCACGGCGTGACATCACCGGCCCGCCAAGGCAGCTCGCGTTCGGCCCCGGCGAACCAGCTCAGCAGATCGTCGGCTCGGAGGTTCATCGAGCGCTGGGACCCGAACCCGTGCAGAATGTCGGGCATGCCCAATTCGAACCCGATATCAGCGTGGAAAGCACTCAAGGAGGGTAACGAGCGCTTCGTCGCAGGCCGGCCCAACCACCCCAGCCAGGATGTCGCGCGCCGCGCCGCACTGGCCAACGGTCAGAAACCGACCGCAGTCGTGTTCGGCTGCGGCGACAGTCGGGTGGCCGCCGAGCTGATCTTCGATCAGGGCCTCGGCGACATGTTCGTGGTCCGTACCGCGGGCCACGTGGTCGACGCGGCGGTGCTGGGTTCGATCGAGTTCGCGGTGGAGGTCCTCAACGTTCCGTTGATCGTGGTGCTCGGCCACGACAGCTGCGGGGCGATCTCGGCGACCCTGTCGGCATTGGACGGTGGCGCGGTGCCGGGCGGCTATCTGCGCGACATCGTTGAGCGGGTGCTGCCGTCGATCCTGTTGGGCCGCCGCGACGGGCTCCGCGCCGTCGACGAGTTCGAAGCCCGCCACGTCACCGAGACGGTGGCGCAGCTGGCGACCCGGTCCTCGGCGATCGCCGCGCGGATCGAGGCCGGCTCGCTGGCGATCGTCGGCGCCACTTATCACCTGGCCGACGGACGGGTCTCGCCGCGCCAACACCTGGGCGACATCGGCGATCCCGGCGTCGAATAGTCGGCGAAGGTCACAACGCGGCAACGACACGCCGGGAAGGGTCGGACAACTCGCGGTGAGGTCGTCCTACCGTGAGAACGTGCTCGATTTGGAACCGCAGGGTCCGCTGCCTTCGCAGATCTATTGGCGACGACGTGGCCTCGCGCTGGGCATTGCGCTCATCGTGATCGCAGTCGTGTCGGCCATCATCTTCGGCCTCTTCCACAGCAGCGCCGGTGCCGACAATGCCGACGGGAAGAAGCAGACCACCGCGCAGCACGCCAAGCCGCAGAACGCCTCGCCTGAAGAGGTCAAGACGCCCGTGGTGGCTCCCGCAGAGCAGGCGCCACCTCAAGCTCCCACCCCGACCGCCGCGGTGGTTCCGCCTCCGGTGCTCAAGGAGGGCGACGACTGCCCCGACTCGACACTGGCGGTCAAGGGGCTGACCGGTCCGCAGTACACCGTGGGTGAGCAGCCGCAGTTCACCATGGTCGTCACCAACATCGGCCTGGTGGCCTGCAAGCGGGATGTGGGGGCTGCGGTGCTGGCCGCTTACGTGTACTCGCTGGACAACCAGCGGCTGTGGTCGAACCTGGACTGCGCTCCGTCGAACGAAACCCTGGTGAAGACTTTCGACCCGGGCGAGCAGGTGACCACCACGGTGACCTGGACCGGGATGGGTTCGGCACCGCAATGTCCGCTGCCGCGGCAGCCGATCGGGCCCGGGACCTACAACCTGGTCGTCCAACTGGGCAATCTGAGATCCGCGACGGTGCCGTTCATGCTCGTCGAACCTGGGCCGGACGCATTGCCGCCGGGGCAGGACGTGCTCCCGCCGGACGCGGGGCAGCCCGGCAACTGATCCTGCGTCGGCTCTAGGTTCGATCCAACAGCTGCGGCGGGGCCACATGCCCGGTCCGCCGGTCGGCGATCTCGACCAGGTGGTGCAGTGCGGCAACGATGTTGGCGGCCGGCACGGTGCGCAGGCCGCCCACCGTGGCCGGCGCGCCCGGGGGAGTCAGCGCGGTGGTGAATCCGAGCCGGGCCGCCTCGGCGAGCCGGCGATCCATTCCGTTGACCTGACGCAGGTCACCGGCTAGGCCCACTTCGCCCACCACCACGGTGGTGGCCGGCAGCGGTAGGTCCGCATAGGCCGATGCCAGCGCGATGGCGACAGCCAAATCCGTGGACGGATCGGTCAAGCGCATACCGCCCACCGTGGACAGGTAGATGTCGCCGGCCCCGATCGGAAGCTCGGCATGTTTGTCCAGCACCGCGGTGATCATGGCGGCCCGCGCGTGGTCGATGCCGCTGACCGCGCGGCGCGGCGAGCCGCCTGCCGGTTTGGCCAGCAACGCCTGTACTTCGCCGATCAGCGGGCGCTTGCCGTCCAGCGCCACGGTGATCGCGGTGCCGGGCACCGGCTCGCTGCGCTGCTCCAGGAACAGCCCCGACGGGTCGGTAACCGGTTCGATGCCGTCGTCACGGAGCAGGAAACAGCCCACCTCGTCGGTGGCGCCGAAACGGTTCTTGACCGCTCGCACCATGCGCAGCACCGAATTGCGGTCACCCTCGAAGTGCAGCACCACATCGACGAGGTGCTCCAGCGAACGTGGGCCCGCGATCGCACCGTCCTTGGTCACGTGCCCGACCAGAACCAGCGCCACATCGGCGTTCTTGGCTGCCGCGGTCAGCGCGGCCGTCACCGCACGCACCTGGGTGACCCCGCCGGCCACACCGTCGGTGTCGGCGGCGGCCACGGTCTGCACCGAGTCCACCACCACCAGGGTGGGCCGCACCGCCTCGATATGACCCAGCACCGTCTGCAGGTCGGACTCCGAGGCCAGGTAGATCTCGTCGTGGCTGCATCCGGTGCGCTCAGCGCGCAGCCGGATCTGCCCCGCGGACTCCTCGCCGGAGACGTACAGCGCCCGGCGCCCGGCCAACGCCCAGCGGTGAGCGACCTCGAGCAGCAGCGTCGATTTGCCGACACCGGGATCGCCGGCCAACAGGGTTACCGAGCCCGGGACAAACCCGCCGCCCAGCACTCGGTCGAGTTCGGTGACACCCGTCGGCGCCGGTCGGGCGCGACCCGCCTCGATGGAGCTGATCGGCACCGCGGGCCGCGCCGGCGCCGCCGGCCGCAGCCCACCCGCCGGTGCCGCCGGCTCTGCTATCGGGTCGATACCACCCCAGCTGCCGCACTCCGGGCAGCGGCCCAGCCACTTCGCGGTGGTGTTCCCGCATTCCGAACAGCGAAAGAGCGAACGTGCCTTGGCCACCTCGCGACCGTATCGGTCAGGTCCGACAGTGCCCGCGTCGACAGATCAGTGGTGGTGCGACAGCGGGCCGGCCGAGATCGGCACGTCCACGTGCACGTCGCCGGCGTTCTTGAAGGTGAAGGTGAAGTCGTAGGTCAGGCCGTTGCTGATCGGCTTGTCCAGGGACACCGTCGCCGCGGCGGTGTTGGCGTTGGCCACCTCGGGCAGTGCCTTGGCGGCGGGAGCCGTCGGCAGGTCGGGGCCTGCCGGGGCGCTGACCACCAGCACGCCGCCGACGGGCACGGTCTTACTGCCGGTCGAGGACACCTTGCCGACCGAGGTCTTGATGTCGCTCAGCTCGTCCTCGGTGTCGGCCGAAGAGTTGCTGACCACGAACACCAGGTCGACGGTCTCGCCCGGCTGCAGGGCGTCGCCGGTCTGGGTCGCCTGGATACGCACGTCGCGCAGTGCCAGGTCGCCGACGGTGGCGGAGGCGCCGTTTACCGCAGACGCCTGGTCAGCGGTCTGAGAGATCTGCCCGGTGCCGCAGCCGGCCAGCGCCGCCGCAGCAATCAGCGCGATAGCAGCCTTGTTGAAGGCGCTGCTGAACGAGTTCACGTGTGGTCTCCTGCTCGGCCGTCGCGACTTGTGACTATGCACTGTAGTAGCAACCGTCTGCCGGCGGTAGCGCAGGGCCACCGGTCGTCTACCACCCCCCTCGACCAGCCCTGATCAGGCTCCGATCAGGTTCGGCCCAGCATGCTTCGGCCCTCGTGTCAACCCCCCATCTGGGGCTGCGGTGCCCCTGACCTGCACCGTTGTTGGTCGCGTGTTGTGGCGACGTGTTAGCATGGGGTAGCGAAAGGGGCTCGAATCAGATGATCTTTAAGGTCGGAGACACCGTCGTATATCCACACCACGGTGCAGCGTTGATCGAAGCGATTGAAACCCGGACCATCAAAGGCGAGCAAAAGGACTATCTGGTCCTCAAGGTGGCGCAGGGCGATCTGACCGTTCGAGTTCCCGCTGACAACGCCGAATATGTCGGCGTGCGTGACGTTGTTGGGCAGGAAGGCCTGGACAAGGTCTTCCAGGTGCTGCGTGCCCCGCACACCGAGGAGCCGACCAACTGGTCGCGCCGTTACAAGGCCAACCTGGAGAAGCTCGCCTCCGGCGATGTGCACAAGGTAGCCGAAGTGGTTCGTGACCTGTGGCGCCGCGACCAGGAGCGTGGCCTGTCCGCCGGTGAGAAGCGGATGCTGGCCAAGGCGCGCCAGATTCTGGTCGGCGAGCTTGCCCTGGCCGAGAACACCGATGACGCCAAGGCGGAGACCATCCTCGACGAGGTGCTGGCCGCGGCATCCTGACCGCAGTGTCCTTACTGCGTCGTTCTGAACTGCCGGGGGTCCGGTGTCAAGCACAGTAGCCGTGGTACCGGCGGCCGGTGCGGGTGTGCGCCTGGGCGCCGGCCTGCCGAAGGCATTCTTTCTGTTGGGCGGCGTGACGCTGGTTGAGCGTGCCGTGGCCGGTCTGCGAGAGTCCGGGGTCATCGACCAGGTTGTGGTCGCAGTGCCGCCGGATCGCACGGACGAGGCCAAGTTGATCCTGGGCGGGTCCGCCACCGTGGTCGCCGGCGGCCCGGACCGCATCGATTCCGTCCGGTTGGCGTTGGCCAGCGCCGGCGAGCCCGACTTCGTGCTGGTTCACGACGCCGCACGTCCGTTGACTCCGCCTGCCCTGGTGGTCCGGGTGGTCGAGGCGTTGCATGCCGGGTACCGAGCCGTGGTTCCGGCGCTGCCGGTCGCCGACACCATCAAGGCGGTCGACGCGAATGGAACGGTCCTGGGCACCCCTGAGCGGGCCGGCCTGCGCGCCGTACAGACTCCGCAGGGCTTCGCCGCCGACCTGCTGCTGCGGGCCTACCAGCAGGCCGGTGCGGGCGCGCAGTTCACCGACGATGCCGCGCTGGTCGAGCACATCGGCGGCCAGGTGCAGACCGTCGAAGGCGATCCGCTGGCCTTCAAGATCACCACCGCGTTGGATGCCAAGCTCGCCGAGGCGGTGGTGAATCGGTGAGTGCGCTGCCGCGGGTCGGTTTGGGCACGGACGTGCACCCGATCGAACCGGGGCGGCCGTGCTGGCTGTTGGGGCTGCTGTTTCCCGATGCTGACGGCTGCGCGGGGCACTCCGACGGCGATGTGGCCGTACACGCCCTGTGTGACGCGCTACTGTCTGCGGCAGGCCTCGGGGACCTGGGGGCGGTTTTCGGCGTCGACGAGCCCCGCTGGGCACGCGTAACCGGTGCTGTGATGCTCGGCCACGTACGCCAGCTGCTCACCGACAGCGGATTCGTGATCGGGAACGCCACGGTGCAGGTGATCGGGAACCGGCCGAAGGTGGGGGTCCGCCGCGCCGAAGCGCAGCGGGTGCTGTCGGAACTGCTTGGCGCACCGGTCTCGGTGTCGGCGACAACCACCGACGGCCTAGGGCTCACCGGTCGAGGTGAGGGACTGGCCGCGGTGGCTACCGCGTTGGTTGTGCCTGCTTAGGCAGTCAGGCGGGAACTAGCAGTCCACGCCGAAGATGGCGCCGACGATGCACAGGGCGAGGCCGGTGCCAAGCTCCGCGCCGGCCTCAGCCGCCCCCGGTACAACGGCGTCGGTGATGGCCTCGGTGACGGCATCGGTGACACCCAGCGCGACGGTGTCGGCGACGGTTTCGGTGACGGCTTCGGCGAGAGTGTCGGTGACACCCTGGGTCACGGCGTCGGTGACACCAACGGTGATGGTGTCGGTGAGGCCCTGGGTGACACTGTCGGTGAGACCCTGGGTGACGCTGTCGGTGAGACCCTGGGTGACGCTGTCGGTGAGGCCTTGGGTGACGGTGTCGGTGAGCCCCTGGGTGACGCTGTCGGTGAGGCCGGCAGCCGCGGCATCAACCACAGTGCTACCGACGACGTCCGCCGTATCCGTGAGGGCGCTCGTGTCCAGAGCCGACAGGAAGTCGATGTCGCCCAGGCCGAAGGGCAGGTCAGCGACGGGAGCCGAGACGGCTTCGACGGGGGCGCTGAAGAGATCGGTCGCAGCGGCCGCGCCGGGAAGGAGGGCGTCGGTGGAAGCGGCCGCACCGAAGACCTCGGTGGCGGCGGCCGTGCCGGCCGTGGCAGCCGTGTTGGTGCCGGCGTTCACGCCCGACCGGGCCAGAGTGGTCAGCCCGGTGGACAACAGGGGCATCACCAGGGGCACGCCCATCATGGCCAACGACGGTGCCATCATCGCCATCGACATGCCGATCTGGGCACCCATTGCCGAGGCCTGGGTCGCGCTGACGGTCGCGGCGGCAGTTTCGGCCGTTTCGGCATTCTGCTCCGCCTGCTGGCGCTGCTGCTCAGCCACCATGTCCTGCTGGGCATCGATCACCGCAGGGTCGACACCAGGGGCAGGCAGGGTTTCAGCCTCGACGGGCGCGACCTCGGCCGGGGGCTGGATCGGGGCTGCCGCGACCTCCGCCTGCTGCGCCGCAGGCTGATTGTTGTTCGGCTCTTCGGCGTAGGCGGTCCCGCTACCCGCGAAAGCGACCGCGGTGAAGACTGCTCCGGAGGCTGCAACCAGACGTTTACTCACTGCCGCAATATATGCCACGTCACACCCCCTGTCCACCGATACGACGCTCCCGACAGGTCCTCGGAAGCGGCGCGCGTGGCAGTCGCAGGCTGCGCGCCCGGTAAGCTGGCCCGTCGTGACCGATCGCCCCAGCCTGCGACTACACGACACGGCTACCGGCGCCGTGCGTGAATTTGTCCCGCTGCGGCCCGGTCATGTGTCTATTTATCTGTGCGGCGCCACCGTGCAGGCGGCGCCCCATATCGGCCATGTCCGCAGCGGCGTGGCGTTCGATGTTCTGCGCCGGTGGCTGACGGCCCGCGGCTACGACGTCGCCTTTGTGCGCAACGTGACTGATATTGACGACAAGATTCTCGCCAAAGCCGCCGCAGCGGGCCGGCCCTGGTGGGAGTGGGCTGCCACCCACGAGCGTGAGTTCACCGCCGCCTATGACGCGCTGGGGGTGCTGCCGCCGTCGGCCGAACCGCGCGCCACCGGGCACATCACCCAGATGATCGAGCTGATCGGGCGCCTGATCGACTCTGGACACGCCTATACCGGCGGCGGTGACGTCTACTTCGACGTCCTCAGCTACCCCGACTACGGCCAGCTGTCCGGTCATCGCATCGACGATGTGCACCAGGGTGAGGGGGTTGCCACCGGGAAGCGCGATCCGCGTGACTTCACCCTGTGGAAAGGCGCCAAGCCCGGTGAGCCCAGCTGGCCCACCCCGTGGGGTCCTGGCCGTCCAGGCTGGCACCTGGAGTGTTCGGCGATGGCCCGGGCCTACCTCGGCCCCGAATTCGACATTCACTGCGGTGGGATGGACCTGGTCTTCCCGCACCACGAGAACGAGATCGCGCAGAGTCGGGCCGCCGGAGACGGGTTCGCCAGGTACTGGCTGCACAACGGGTGGGTCACCCTGGGCGGCGAGAAGATGAGCAAGTCGCTGGGCAATGTGCTGTCGATGTCGGCGGTGCTGCAACGTGTCCGGCCCGCCGAACTGCGCTACTACCTGGGCAGTGCGCACTACCGGTCGATGCTCGAGTTCTCCGAGACCGCGCTGCGCGACGCCGTCAACGCCTACGTCGGTATCGAAGACTTCCTGCACCGGGTGCGCAGCCGGGTGGGTGCGGTGGTTCCCACCACCTGGACGGACCGGTTTGCCGCAGCCCTCGACGACGATCTGTCGGTGCCCATCGCGCTGGCCGAGGTGCACCGCACGCGCGCGGAGGGCAACCGGGCGCTGGACTCCGGCGACCGCGAGGGCGCGATGGCCGCAGCCGGTGCCATCCGGGCGATGATGGACGTGCTGGGTTGCGACCCGCTCAATGAGCGCTGGGAATCGCGCGACGAGACCTCCGCGGCGCTGGCCGCGGTCGACGTCTTGGTGCGAGCCGAGTTGGAACGTCGGGAAACCGCCCGCGCGGAACGGGACTGGCAATTGGCCGACGAGATCCGCTGCAGGCTCAAGGACGCCGGCATCGAGGTCACCGACACCGGGGACGGTCCGCAATGGTCACTACTGGTGGAGGGGTCTGAGTAGATGGCCGGAAATTCAAAGCGCAAAGGTGCGGTGCGCAAGCCCGGCACCAAGAAGGGGCCGACGGTCGGATCCGGGGGCCAGCGCCGCCGCGGGCTCGAGGGCCGCGGGGCCACCCCGCCGGCCCACAAGCGCGAATACCACCCGGCGGCCAAGGCCGCCAAGCGCGCGGCGAAGCAGCGGGCCTACCGGACCGCCAAGCGCACCGACGAGAACGAGACCGTGCTGGGCCGCAACCCGGTGCTGGAGTGCCTGCGGGCCGGAATCCCCGCCACCGCACTGTATGTGGCGCTGGGCGCTGAGGCCGATGAGCGACTGACCGAGGCGGTCACCCGCGCAGCCGATTCCGGATTGCCGATCCTGGAGGTCCCGCGATCCGACTTGGACAAGATGACCACCAATGGTCTGCACCAGGGCATCGCGCTGCAGGTTCCCCCGTATGCCTACGCGCACCCTGACGACCTGATCGCGGCCGCGCGAAGCGATGTGGCGCCCCCGTTGCTGGTCGCACTGGACAACATCTCCGATCCGCGCAATCTCGGCGCCATCGTCCGGTCGGTCGCGGCATTCGGCGGACACGGTGTGGTGATCCCGCAGCGCCGGTCGGCCTCGGTGACCGCGGTGGCCTGGCGAACCAGTGCCGGTGCCGCGGCCCGGGTTCCCATTGCGCGGGCGCCCAACCTGAACCAGACACTGAAGGCGTGGGCAGACCGCGGCCTGCAGATCGTCGGGTTGGACGCCGGCGGCGACACCGTGGTCGATGAACTGGACGGCACCACCCCGATGGTGCTGGTCGTCGGTTCGGAGGGCAAGGGATTATCCCGCCTGGTCCGGCAGAACTGCGACGTCATCGTGTCGATTCCGATGTCCGGGCCCACCGAGTCGCTCAACGCATCGGTGGCCGCCGGGGTGGTGCTGGCCGAGATCGCCCGTCAGCGACGGTGATTCGCCGCGCAGTGGTTGCGGCGGCACTGCTTGTCGCGGCGATCACCGCGTCGGCGACGACGGTCGCCCAGCCGCCGGCGTTCGACCTGCAGGCGCACCGCGGCGGCCGCGGCGAGACCACCGAGGAATCGTTACGCGCATTCGCGAAATCGCTCGCGCTGGGGGTCAGCACCCTGGAGTTGGACATCGTGCTCACGCGCGACGCGCAGCCGCTGGTGTGGCACGACCCGGTGATCGAGCCGGCGAAGTGCACCGACACCGGACCGGCGTTCCCCGGCGATCCCGACTACCCCTATGTGGGCAGGCGGGTAGCCGATCTCACCCTGGACCAGATCCGCACCCTGGACTGTGGACACCTGCTGCCGGAATTCCCGGACGCGGAAGTCGTGCGGCACAACGTGATCGCGACTCTGCCGGACGTCTTCGCGCTGGCCGGCCGCACGGATGTCCGCTACAACATCGAGGCCAAGGTCGACGGCGACAACCAGCAGCAGATCATCGACGTGATCCTGGCGGCGGTGCGCGCCGCCGAAAAGCTGGACGGCGTGCAGATCCAGAGTTTCGACTGGCGCACCCTGCCTTTGGTGCGCGCCGCGGAACCGGGTATCCCGCTGGTCGCGCTGGCCGAGCAGGGCCCTGATCCGATTTCGGGGGCGCTGGCGGTCGGCGCGGATATCGTGTCCCCGGACTACGTGATGGTGGATCGAGCACTCACCGAACGCGCACATGCGGCAGGGCTGCGGGTGATTCCCTGGACCGTCAACGATTCCGACGCTATGCGGCAGCAGATCGCCGCCGGAGTCGACGGGCTCATCACCGACTATCCCAGCCGTCTTCGCGCGGTGCTGGCCGAGCTGGGCATGCCGCTGCCGCGGGCCCACCCGGTCAACTAGACCCCCAGAAGTCGCGCACTCGCCCACAAGGCCAGCACTGCGATCAGCAGCGTGGCCGGAACGGTGCACAGCCCCAGGCGGCTGTATTCGCCGACGCCGGCCGCGACGCCGTAGCGGCGCAACACTCTCCGCCACAGCAGGTTCGACAGCGAGCCGGTGTAGCTGAGGTTCGGGCCGATGTTGACCCCGATCAACACCGCCAGCACCGCCAGCGGACCGCTGGTTGCCACCAGTGGTGCCAGGACCAGCGTCGCGGGCAGGTTGTTGACCACGTTCGCCAGCAGTGCGGCAACGGCCGCGATGCCCAGCAGCGCCGGCAGGCTCGACCCCGCCGGCAGCACCGTGGTCATCTGCGCGCCCAGCCCGTTGTCCACCACCGCCCGCACCACCACGCCGAGTGCCAGCACGAAGACCAGGAATGCGGGGTTGGCGGCGCGCGCAATACCGGCCGGGGTGCTGCGCCGTTGCGCCAGACCGCGGGCGGCCAGCACGGTGGCACCGGCGACCGCCGCCCATGCCGCCGGCACATCGAAGGTTTCGGCGACCACGAAACCGGCCAGCGTCAGCCCCAGCACCACCAGCACGAACACCGGTACCGGGGGCGGTGGGCCGGCGTGCTGATGTGCCGGTGTTGCGCGCAGATCGGCCCGGAAAAACCAGCGGAAGATCAGGTAGACGACCGCGATGGTGGCCAGCCACGGTGCCGCCATCAGCGCGGTGAATCTGACGAACGACAGGCCGGCGTGGTGCCACGCCAGCAGGTTGGTCAGGTTCGACACCGGCAGCAGCAGTGACGCCGTGTTGGCCAGGTGCGCGGTCGCATAGGCGTGCGGGCGCATCGGGGCGTGGCGGCGGCGGGCCATCATCAGCACCACCGGGGTCAGCAGCACCACCGTCGCGTCCAGGCTCAGCACCGCGGTCAGACCGGCGGCGATGACGAAGACGCGGCGCAGCAGGTGTTGCGGCGGGCCGACGTCGGCTCGTGCCATCGCAGCGCCGGCCGCCTCGAACAGGCCCTCGTCGTCACAGAGCTGCGCCAGCACCAGCACCGCGCCCAAAAACGCGACGACGTGCAGCAGCGTGGCGGCCTCGGACAGTGCGGCGTGCATCGAGATCGCGCCGGTGGCAACAAGAATGGCGGCGGCCGGCACCGCAGCGAACATCTCCGGCAAGCCGCGCGGGCGCGCCACCGCGAACCCCAGCACCACGGCAAGCAGCAGCAGTGCAAGAGCCAGGTTCAGGCCCACGGATCCTCACGACGCCACACCGTGGGCAGGTGCAGGCCGACTCCGTCTGCTTCGGCCAGCTCGGACAGAACCCGCATCGTGACATCGAGGTCGTCGCCGGCATACGGCAAGGCCCGCAACGGCTTGGACAATGGTTGGAAGAAGTCGTCCCAGTGGGTCAACACCACCGTCGAAGCGCCGACGGCGCGGACCGTCTCATTCCAGTAGTCGACCAGGTATTGACGAGGCTGAATGCCCAGTTGGCCGATGCCCAGGTAGACGACGTCGGCGCGGCGGCCGGCCAACGACCCCGGGATGAATCCGGCGCTGCCCATGATCAGCGCAGTGCACCCTGAGGGGCGGTGGGCCACCAACGCCGACCAGGCCTCACCACACCGGTAGGCAGAGGCCCGCATCGGTGGGACGACCGCGGCGGTGATGATGCCGGGAAAACGGTCCGGTGGGCAGTGCCGCGACTCGATCAGCGTGACGTCGTAGGCGCCCAACGTGATGGGCGTGCCCGAGGCGGCGATCACCAGGCGCTCGTCGGGGAGTCCTTGTCCCCGGCCGACATTGGCTGTCGACTCGCCACCCACCAGCACCGCGCCGGTGCGTTGGGCCACCACAGCGGAGTCCAGCGCGTGATCGATGTGTGAGTGCAGGGGGATCACCGCAGCCAGCTCATGCACTCCGGCCCGGGCCAGGCAGGCGTCGATTCGGGCGGCTGACGGCGCGACTTTGCGCAGTGCCACCTGCGCAAGGCTTGGGCGAGAGAAGTAACCGTCGGTCATCAGCGCCGACGACCCGTCGTCGATCAGCATGCTGGTCACGCCGAGCCACGTCACCGACAAGGGCGCGCCCGGCGCTGCGGGCGTGACGTCGAACCGGTCGGCATACCGGCCGATGTCGGGGCGGCCGAGCTTGAGGCGCATCCGCCTAGGCTAACGGGGGCGTGGTGGCGAAGTGGGACTAGACCTTGGGACTGTCGTCGTCGCCGATCAGCAGCCGCACCGCCAGGTCCAGTCGGGTGGTGAAATCGGTGGCGGATGCCCGCCGAGTCAGCCAGGCAAGCAGATTGGACAGCCACACATCCGAGATCACCCGAGAGATGTGGTACTGCTCCTCGGTCGGCTCACCGTCGCTCATGGCTCCGGCGAACATCGAGTCGATCAGTTTCTGGACATGGTCGACTTCGCCGGCCGCCGAGGCGTCGGCGAAGACGTAGGCCCGAGTCATCGCCTCAGTGAGCAGCGGGTTGCGCTGCATGGCGCGGTTGAGCTTGTTGACCACCAGATTGAGCCGCTGGTGACGGGTGGTGGCGGCGAACGTCGCCGGGTCGGTCTTGGTGTCCACCCGCGCGATCTCGCGGCCCATCGCTGAGACCAGCAGGTGAACCTTCGACGGGAAGTAGCGGTAGAGGGTGCCGACGGCCACGTCCGCACGGTCGGCGACCGCGCGCATCTGCACCGCGTCATAACCGCCCTTGGAGGCGATGGCCAGCGTCGCGTCGAGGATGCGTTTGCGGCGTTCGCGCTGCGCTTCGGAGCCCAGATCAGATTCCGTCAGCACAGAGAGGTTGGCCACCTCGCGCGGTTGGCTGGCCGATCCGCGGCCTGCTGTGCCCTCAGCTGACGACATGTGCGCTGCGGCTCCCTCCATCGATCCACTGGCTCATAACGATACGCACCGCGTACGTGCATTTCGTGTTCCCGACATCGGCCGGACCCGACGTGTCCAGCCACAACGGTTCGACTTGACGCTCGGACGCTGGCACTATTAGAACACGTTCTAGTGGTTGGCGGGAGCGTTCGTGCCCCGCCTCTCTCAAGCCGATCTCGACCCGGAGGAGCCCAGCGTGTCAGTGCATATCACGGAGACCAGTGCCGCCGACCAGCTCGCTGCCCGCGAGCTGGTCCGCGACTGGGCCGCCACCGCGGGCACCGCTGAGGCGATTCGTGCCGCCGAAGCGGGCGAAACCGATTCCTGGCAAGCCGTTTTCGCCCGGTTGGCCGACCTGGGCCTGTTCGGAGTCGCGGTCCCCGAGGAATCCGGTGGCGCCGGTGGTCGACTCGAAGACCTCTGCGCGATGGTCGACGAGGCCGCCAAGGCCCTGGTCCCCGGGCCGGTGGCGACCACCGCCCTGGCCACCCTGGTGGTCACCGATCCGGCCCTGGCCGAAGCCTTGGCCGCCGGCGAACGGGTGGCCGGCGTGGTGACCGACCCTTCCGCTGCGGCGGTGAGCTTCGACGCCGCCGGCCAGGCCTCCGGCACCGCTGAACGGGTGCTCGGCGCCACCGCGGACGCGCTGCTGCTGCTGCCGGCCGGTGAGGCCGAATCCGACGGCCAGACCTGGATCCTGGTGGACGCCCGCGCGGACGGGGTGCAGGTCGAGGCGCTCGCCGCCACCGACTTCTCCCGGCCGTTGGCCAAGGTGACGTTGTCGGCAGCGCCGGCAGTGGTCGTCGCGACCGGCAGCCGGGTGGAGAACCTGGTGGTCACGGTGCTGGCCGCGGAGGCGGCCGGGGTGGCCCGCTGGGCGCTGGACACCGCGGTCGCATATGCCAAGGTGCGCGAACAGTTCGGCAAGCCGATCGGCAGCTTCCAGGCCGTCAAGCACCTGTGTGCGGAGATGCTGTGCCGGGCCGACCAAGCCGCGGTGGCGGCCGCCGATGTGGCGCGGGCCGCTGCCGACGCAGATGACCAGCAGTTGACCATCGCGGCCGCGGTGGCCGCCGCGATCTGCATCGACGCCGCCAAGGCCAACGCCAAGGACTGCATCCAGGTGCTCGGCGGTATCGGCATCACCTGGGAGCACGACGCCCACCTGTACCTGCGGCGGGCCTACGGGATCGGGCAGGCGCTGGGCGGCCCCGAGCGGTGGCTGCGGCGGACCGCCGAGCTGACCCGCGCCGGCCTGCGCCGCCGGTTGGAGGTCGACCTGGGGGAGGCCACCGACATCCGAGCCGAGATCGCCGCGGAGGTGGCGCGCATCGCGGCATTGCCGGCCGACCAGCATCAGGTGGCGCTGGCCGAATCGGGCCTGCTGGCGCCGCACTGGCCGGTGCCCTACGGACGCGCGGCCGGCCCGGCCGAGCAACTGGTGATCGACCAGGAGCTCGCCGCAGCCGGTGTCGGCCGTCCCGACCTGGTGGTCGGCTGGTGGGCGGCCCCGACGATTCTCGAGCACGGCACGCCCGAGCAGATCGAGCGCTTCATTCCGGCCACCCTGACCGGAGAGGTGTTCTGGTGCCAGCTGTTCTCCGAGCCGGGGGCCGGCTCTGACCTGGCGGCGCTGCGCACCAAAGCGGTGAAGGTCGACGGCGGCTGGCGTCTGACCGGGCAGAAGGTCTGGACGTCGCGGGCACATGACTCGCAATGGGGCGTGTGCCTGGCCCGAACGGATCCCGACGCTCCGAAGCACAAGGGCATCACCTACTTCCTGGTCGACATGGCCGCCGAGGGCATCGACATCCGGCCGCTGCGGGAGATCACCGGCGAAGCCCTGTTCAACGAGGTCTTCCTCGACGACGTGTTCGTCCCCGACGAGCAGGTCGTCGGCCGTGTCAACGACGGCTGGCGGCTGGCCCGCACCACCTTGGCCAATGAGCGCGTCGCGATCGCCGGCGGAACCGCGCTGGGCAACCCGATGGAGGAGCTGCTGAAAACCCTGGCGGATCGCGAACCCGACACCGCCACCGCGGAACGACTGGCCCGGCTGATCATCGCCGCTCAGGCCGGTTCCCTGCTCGATCAGCGCATCGCCCAGCTTGCCGTCGGCGGCCAAGACCCCGGCTCGGAGTCCTCGGTGCGCAAGCTGATCGGGGTGCGCTATCGCCAGGAGCTGGCCGAATTCCGGATGGACGTGGCCGACGGCGCCGGTGCGGTGGCCGGACGCGAAGTGCACGACTTCCTCAACACCCGGTGCCTGTCGATCGCCGGGGGCACCGAGCAGATCCTGTTGACCCTGGCCGCCGAGCGGCTGCTGGGGCTGCCGCGCGGGTAGCTCACCGCCCTCACCGGGCGCCGGTCGCGTAGCTTTCCGCCACCGCGGGTACTCACTGTCGGAATCGCAGCCGACGAACGGAGTCCTGGGTGCCGGGCCGAATCGAGGTCGATGGCGTTACGCCGGTGGTGTCCTGCGGCAGGCAACCCGCCAAGGCAGTGGTCGGGGAGACGGTGCCGGTCGCCGCCACCGTGTGGCGTGAGGGACACGATG
Source organism: Mycolicibacter nonchromogenicus (assembly GCF_002101775.1). Taxonomy (GTDB): domain Bacteria; phylum Actinomycetota; class Actinomycetes; order Mycobacteriales; family Mycobacteriaceae; genus Mycobacterium; species Mycobacterium nonchromogenicum. The sequence goes on from NZ_LQPI01000046.1 coordinate 96,662, forward strand.
TCCTTGCCGCGACCCTGGTGGCGCGCTGTCTCGGTAGCGACCCGGCGTCGCAGCCGGGTGCCGAGGAACAGGCGGTGTCTCGCTCGCAGCCGGTGTTGCTGCCGATGCGGGCGGGTGATGAGCCGTTCGTCTTTCACGGTCAGTTCGTCCCGGACCGGCCCGGAATGTGGGCTTTTCGGGTCGACGGATGGACCGATTCGGTCCGCAGCTGGCGCAATACGGTGCTTGCCAAGCTGGACGCCGGCCAGGGTGAGGCCGAGTTGTCCAATGATCTGTTGATCGGCGCCGAGCTGCTGGACCGGGCCGCTGCGGCCATGCCCCCCAGCCGGCGCCGGCCCGTGGTGGTGGCTGCCGCTGCGTTGCGCGAACCCGGCGACCGGGTGGTGCGGTCGGCGCCGGCGCTGTCGGAGGAGGTCACCCAGCTGGTCACCTGCCATCCGCTGCGGGACCTGCTCACCCGAGGTCAGCAGTACCGGATCTGGGTGGATCGCCCGCTGGCGCGATTCAGCTCCTGGTACGAGATGTTTCCGCGCTCCACCGGGGGATGGGACTCCGCGGGTGCTCCAGTACACGGCACGCTGGCCACCGCGGCGTCGGAGCTGCCGCGGATCGCCGAGATGGGGTTCGACGTGGTGTACCTGCCGCCGATCCACCCGATCGGGAAGGTGCACCGAAAAGGCCGCAACAACGCCGCGGTGGCCGAGCCCGGCGATGTCGGGTCGCCGTGGGCGATCGGCAGCGACGAGGGCGGCCACGATGCAGTGCACCCCGAGCTGGGAACACTCGATGATTTCGACCAATTCGTCGCCAGCGCCGCAGAACTCGGCTTAGAGGTCGCCCTGGATCTGGCGTTGCAGTGCGCTCCCGATCACCCGTGGGTCCGGCGCCACCGTCAATGGTTCACCGAGTTGCCGGACGGGACGATCGCCTACGCGGAGAATCCGCCGAAGAAATACCAGGATATCTACCCGCTGAATTTCGACAACGATCCGGCCGGCCTGCATGCCGAGGTGCTTCGGGTGGTGCAGTTCTGGATCCGGCACGGGGTCAAGGTGTTTCGGGTCGACAATCCCCATACCAAACCGCCTGGGTTCTGGGCATGGTTGATCGCCACCGTGAAGGCCACCGACCCCGAGGTGCTGTTCCTGTCCGAGGCCTTCACCCCGCCGGCCCGGCAATATGGTCTGGCCAAGCTCGGCTTCACCCAGTCCTACACCTATTTCACCTGGCGCACTTCCAAGGCTGAGCTGGTGGAGTTCGGTGAGGAGATCGCCGAATTGGCGGATTTTCGCCGACCGAATCTGTTCGTCAACACCCCGGACATCCTGCACGCCAGTCTGCAGCATCACGGTCCCGGCATGTTCGCTATCCGGGCAGTGCTGGCCGCGACGATGGGCCCCTCGTGGGGGGTGTATTCCGGCTATGAGCTGTTCGAACACGAGGCGCTGCATGAGGGAAGCGAAGAATACCTTCATTCGGAGAAGTACGAACTGCGTCCTCGCGACTTCGCCGCAGCGCGCAGTGAGGACAGATCGCTGGAGCCGTTCATCGGTGCGCTCAACGCCGTTCGGCGGCGGCATCCAGCCCTGCAGCAGCTGCGCACCCTGCATTTCCATCACGTCGACAACGACGCGATTTTGGCCTACAGCAAATTCGATCCGGCCAGTGGTGACACGGTGCTGGTGGTGGTGACGTTGAACGCGTTCGCTGCCGAGGAGGCGACGCTGTCGCTCGACATGGCGGCGCTGGGTATGGCGCCCTACGAGCGGTTCTGGGTGCGCGACGAAATCAGCGGGGAGGAATACCAATGGGGGCAGGACAATTACGTGCGGCTCGACCCGAGTCGAGCGGTCGCCCACATCATCAACATGCCGGTGATGAGTGCGCAGGCGCGAACCGAGCTGTTGCATCGGAGGTGAGGACCCGATGACCCGCATCAAACACCAGGCCGGTGGGCTTCAGCTCCATCCCGAGGATCTCGATCGGCTGATGGCGGGCGTGCACTATGACCCGCATGCGATCCTCGGCGCCCACGACGACGGTGAGCGCACCGTGATCCGAGCTCTGCGCCCGGGCGCGAGTGCGGTGGCGGTTGTGGTTGGCGCTGACCGGATCCCGATGCAACACCTGGGTGACGGGCTGTTCGCCGTGACGCTGTCCTTCGCCGACCTGATCGACTATCGGCTGCAGATCGACTACCCCGGCGCCGCGGAACCGCAGACAGTGGCCGACGGGTACCGCTTCCTGCCGACGCTGGGCGAGATCGACCTGCACCTGTTCGGCGAGGGGCGACACGAGCGGCTGTGGGAGGTGCTTGGCGCGCATCCGCGCACGTTCACCACCCCGGACGGGACGGTGGCGGGCGTGTCCTTCGCGGTGTGGGCGCCCAACGCCCGGGGAGTGGGGCTGATCAGTGACACCACCGGCTGGGACGGCATCGGAGCGCCCATGCGAGCACTCGGATCTTCCGGTGTGTGGGAGCTGTTCTGGCCGGGATTTCCCATCGACGGTCTGTACAAGTTTCGGGTTCACGGCGCCGACGATGTGGTCACCGAACGAGCCGACCCGATGGCGTTCGCCGCGGAAACCCCGCCGCACACCGCGTCACGCGTCACCACCAGTCGCTATACCTGGCAAGACGGCGATTGGATGGATCGGCGGGCCACGGCGAATCCGGCGCTCGAAGCGATGAGCATCTATGAGGTGCACCTCGGGTCCTGGCGGCCGGGGCTGAGCTACCGCCGGCTCGCCACCGAACTGACCGACTACGTCGCGGAGCAGGGGTTCACCCACGTCGAACTGCTGCCGGTCGCCGAGCACCCGTTCGGCGGATCATGGGGCTATCAGGTCACCTCGTACTACGCGCCGACGGCACGATTCGGTACGCCCGACGACTTTCGCTTCTTGGTCGACGCGCTGCACGGCGACGGTATCGGAGTCATCGTGGACTGGGTGCCCGCACACTTTCCCAAGGATGCCTGGGCGTTGGGACGGTTCGACGGCACCCCGCTGTATGAGCACGCGGACCCGCGCCGCGGTGAACAACTCGACTGGGGCACCTACGTCTTCGACTTCGGCCGACCCGAGGTGCGCAACTTTCTGGTGGCCAATGCGCTGTACTGGCTGCTGGAGTTCCACATCGACGGGCTGCGAGTGGACGCCGTGGCATCGATGCTCTACCTGGACTACTCGCGGCCCCAGGGCGGTTGGACACCCAACATCCGCGGCGGTCGAGAGAACCTGGAGGCGGTGCAGTTCCTGCAGGAGATGAACGCCACCGCACACAAGTCGGCGCGCGGAATCGTCACCATCGCCGAGGAGTCGACGTCGTGGCCCGGTGTCTCGAGGCCGACCAGCCTTGGTGGACTCGGCTTTTCGATGAAATGGAACATGGGCTGGATGCACGACACCCTGTCCTACCTCGGCCACGACCCAGTGCATCGGTCCTACCATCACCACGAGATGACGTTCTCGATGCTCTATGCCTACAGCGAGAACTTCGTGCTGCCGATCAGCCATGACGAAGTGGTACACGGCAAAGGCACGCTCTGGAGCCGCATGCCCGGCGATGACCACGCCAAGGCGGCCGGCGTGCGCTGCCTGCTGGCCTACCAGTGGGCGCATCCGGGCAAGCAGCTGTTGTTCATGGGCCAGGAGTTCGGCCAGCGTGCCGAGTGGTCCGAGGAACGCGGGCTGGACTGGTTCCAGCTCGACTCAGCGGGTGAGGCGGACGGATTCTCCGCCGGGATCCGGTGCCTGGCCCGTGATCTCAATTCCGCCTACCGCAGCCGCCCCGCGCTGTGGAGTCAAGACACCAGCCCTGCCGGGTACTCCTGGATCGATGCCAACGACTCGGCCAACAATGTGCTGAGCTTCCTGCGGTACGCGGCGGACGGATCGGTGCTGGCGGCGGTGTTCAACTTCTCCGGCGTGGCGCATGCCGATTATCACCTCGGCCTGCCGTTCGCGGGCCGGTGGCGTGAGGTGCTCAACACCGATGCCGTGGACTACAAGGGCGGGGGCGCAGGCAATTTCGGTGGCGTGGACGCGGTCGACGAGCCCCGTCACGGTCGTCCCGCCTCTGCGGTACTGGTGCTGCCGCCACTGTCGGCGCTGTGGCTGGAGCCCGTTGACGACCAGGGTGCTAACTCAGCCGGCTGAGTGCCCGCAGCGGAATCGGCAGCCAAGACGGTCGGTGCCGGGCTTCATAACCGGCCTCATAAACCGCCTTGTCCACTTCGTAGGCGGTCAACAGCGCCGCGTTGTCTCGCGGATCGGTGCCCGACTCCGACCCATAGCCCTCGCAGAACGCGCTACAGCAGCGGTCCAGCCACTCACGCGCCCGGGTGGCCAGTTGACGGTCTTGGCCTTCGCGCGACAGGTCGGCCAGTTTCCCGTACGCGGCGTACTCGTAGGACCGCAGGACGCCGGCGACATCGCGCAGCGGCGAGTCCGGCCTGCGACGTTCCGACAGCGGTGCGCCCGGCTCACCTTCGAAGTCGATCAACAGCCACCCGTTGGGGGTGCGCAGCACCTGACCCAGATGCAGGTCACCGTGGACTCGTTGCACCGTGATGGACTCACCGGCCAGCGCGGCGAACCGCTCTTCGATGGCGGCCAGGTGGGGGCGTACTTCGGGCACCGTCTCCGCCGTCGCCCTCAGCCGCGACAACAGCAACTCGGCCGGGAAGACCGATTCCGAAGTCCCGAGGCTCTCGGCCAGCGTCCGGTGCACCGATGCGACAGCCTCCCCGAGCCGGTACGACTCGCCGGCGAAGTCGCCACCCACCTCATAGGCGTACAGGTCGGCTTCGGCGAACAGGTCGCGAACGCTCGCGGTCGCCATCGCCCAGCCTTCGGCCGAGTTCATCGCGTATTCGCTGACCATTCCCAACGCGTAGGGCAGCTCGCCGGAATCGCCCGGCAACTCGATCTGGTAGGAGCCGAACAGGCGCGGAACATGGGGATTGCCGGCGCGGCCCAGCGCCGCGTTGAGTTCGATGTCCGGATTGATCCCAGCTCTGATCCGCCGAAAAACCTTGAGGACCACCTTTTCCTCGACGATGACGCTGGTGTTGCTCTGCTCGGCCTCCGACACCCGCGAATCAGCCTGAACCGGCAGCGACACCCCCGGTTCCGGGATAAACGTGACGTCACCGCGCTGAGCCGACGAATCGATCAGCGACAACAAGGTTCGGGTCGCGGCAGCGTCGTAGAGAGCGTCGTAGGCGGTACGCCCGCGATAGCTGCCGATCGTGGCGGCCTGGGCGTACTCCGGTGCCAGGTCCACGTCCCAGCTGACGATCACCTGGTAGCGGTCGGCGGCGCCGTCGGTGTAGCTGACGTCGATCAGTACCAGCTGCAGCCCGCCTCCCAACTCCTCCACCACGACGGGATCAGCCGTCGCCAGTTGCCGATTCCGTCCCGCATACCAGCGTCGGGTCGGTAGCCATTCCGACCACGGCAGGCCCGCTGGTTCGCCGGTATCACCGGTCATGACAGGTCCTCCTTCTGCTCGCATGGCTCACACAACTGAAACCAGTAGAAGCCGTGCCCGGGCAGCGTAAGCAGATATGGCAGCTTTCCTATTCGGGGAAACTCCACCGAACCGGTGAGTTCCACGGGGGTATGACCGTCCCAGTGCTGCAGATTCAATTCGATCGGCTGCGGAAACCGGGACAGGTTGTTGACACACAGGACCGTGTCCCCGTCTTCGCCCGAGATCTCGCGAACGTAGGCCAGCACCGACGGATTGGACCCGCCCAGTTCGCGAAACCCGCCGAGTGCAAAGGCCTCATACCGGCGCCGAATGGCGAGCATGGTGCGGGTCCAGTTCAGCAACGACGTCGAGGTGTCGCGCTGCGATTCGACGTTGACCGACTGATGGCCATAGACCGCGTCTTGAATGGGCGGCAGGTAGAGCCTGCCCGGGTTGGCTGTGGAGAACCCGGCGTTGCGGTCCGGTGTCCACTGCATCGGGGTGCGAACCGCGTCGCGGTCGCCGAGCCAGATGATGTCGCCCATCCCTATTTCGTCGCCGTAGTAGAGGATCGGTGAGCCCGGTAACGACAGCAACAGGGCGGTGAACAGTTCGATCTGGTTGCGGTCTTTGTCCAACAGTGGAGCCAGCCGGCGCCGGATCCCCACGTTGGCCTTCATCCGCGGGTCTTTGGCGTATTCGGCGTACATGTAGTCGCGTTCGTCGTCGGTGACCATCTCCAACGTCAACTCGTCATGGTTGCGCAGGAAGATTCCCCATTGCGCCAGGTGCGGTATCGGCGGTGTCTGCGCCATGATCTCCGAGATCGGGAACCGGGACTCACGACGCACGGCCATGAAAATGCGTGGCATCAGCGGGAAGTGGAACGCCATGTGGCATTCATCGCCGCCGGTTTTGGGGTTGCCGAAGTATTCGACCACGTCGGTGGGCCACTGATTGGCCTCGGCCAGCAGAACCCTGCCCGGGAATTCGTCATCGACGACTTTGCGGCATCGCTTCAGGAAATCATGTGTCTCAGGCAGGTTTTCGCAGTTCGTTCCCTCTCTCTCGAACAGGTACGGCACCGCGTCCAACCGAAACCCGTCGATGCCGAGGTTCAGCCAGAACCGCAGCACATCAATCATGGCGTCCTGCACGGCGGGATTGTCATAGTTCAGGTCGGGCTGGTGGGAGAAGAACCGGTGCCAATAGAACTGCTTGCGCACCGCGTCAAACGTCCAGTTGGACTCCTCGGTGTCGACGAAGATGATCCGGGCGTCGGCGTACCGCTCGCTGGTGTCGCTCCACACGTAGTAGTCGCCATAGGGGCCGTCCGGGTCCTGCCGGGACTGTTGAAACCAGGGGTGGCTGTCCGAGGTGTGGTTCATCACTAGGTCGGTGATGACCCGGATGCCGCGGCGGTGCGCAGCGTCGAGCAGTTCGACGAAATCATCGACCGTGCCGAACTCCGGCAGAACCTTGTAGAAATCCCGGATGTCGTAACCGCCGTCGCGTAGCGGTGAGTCGTAGAACGGCGGCAGCCACAGACAGTCAACGCCGAGCCATTGCAGATAGTCCAGCCGCTCGGTCAGGCCCCGCAGGTCGCCGACGCCATCCCCGTTGGAGTCGTAGAACGCCCGGACCAGCACCTCGTAGAACACCGCTCGTTTGAACCAGATGGGGTCGGCAGGCAGGGCCGCGGCATCGCCGAAGTCGTCCGCGTTCGGGTGCTCGACGATGCCGTCCTCGACATGACTGCCTGCCGCGGGGTCGGCCGGATCCACGGCGGATTCGTTGTCAGCGTCGATGGCCATATCTCGACGTGTACCCCCTTCCGGACATGATTACCTTGCAGACGTCTGACCGCCTGGATCGTCGGTGAACATCGCTGCGGTTCGGGCGATCCGCGGATCGGTCTGCAACTGCTCGAGAGGCTGCGGCAACGGCAGCCGCCAGTTCGGATATTGATCCACGGTGCCGGGCAGGTTGGGCTGACGAGGCTCGGCCAGCACGTCATAGAGCGAGACCAGTTTCAGCCGGCTCGGCGTGGCGGCCAGAAAGCGGTGCATCGCGTCGATGATTAGCGACTCATCGGGAGCCAGATCGTCGTCGTCGAGAAACCCTTCGGAACGCAGCAGTGCCAGCCATTCGGCTCGTTCCTGCTCGGCGGCGTCCTGTGCGGCCGCCACGTCGTCGAGCAGACCGCGCTCGGCGCGCGCCCGCACGTGTTCGGTGCGGAAGAATCCGGCAGCGGTGGGCAAGTCGTGGGTGGAGATGCTGGCAGCCACCCGTGACGGCCAGTTCGCCGGTGGCAGCAACGGCTGGCCGGGCACCGAGTCATCACGAGTGAACCAGGAGACCGCGCACCCCAGCATGGCGTTGTCGGCCAGTGCGCGGGTGACTTCCGGTTCGACGGTTCCCAGGTCCTCGCCTATGACGACCGCGTTGGCGCGATGCGCCTCCAGTGCCAGAACCGCGAGCATGACGTCGGCGTCGTAGTGCACGTAGGTGCCGCGGTCGGGGCTTTCGCCCGGCGGGATCCACCACAGCCGCCACAGGCCGGCGACGTGATCGATGCGCACACCGTCGGCGTGGGCCAGCACGGCGCGCAGCATGTCGCGCACCGCGCGATAGCCGGTGGCCGCCAGGCGGTCCGGCCGCCAGGGCGGCAGGCACCAGTCCTGTCCACGAGGGCTGAACGTATCCGGGGGTGCTCCGACGCTGGCCCCAACGGCCAGGACGTCGGCCAGGGCCCACGCATCGGCGCCGTCGCCGTCGACGCCGACTGCCAGGTCATGCAACACACCCAATGCCATGCCCGCGTTTTTGGCGGCGTCGCGTACCGCCAGCAGTTGCTGCGCGCATTGCTGCTGCACCCAGGCATGAAAAGCGACCCGCGGCGCCAGCTGCCGCCGGGCGGCGGCCACCGCGGGTCCGGTCGCATCGCGCAGCGGGGCAGGCCACCGGGACCACGTACCGCCCTGGCGTTCGGCCAGCGCGCAGTAGGTCGCCCAGTCCCGCAGCGCCCGGGTCTGCACCGACTCGTCGAGCGGGCAGGGCCGCCCGTCAGCGCGCCAGAGCAACTCCAGGGCCGCGCGCTTGGCGGCCCACACCAGGTCGTAATCGATTCGTGCGGTGTCCGGGGCGACCCGCAGCGCATCGACTTCTGCCCGGGTCTCCGGGTCGGCGCGGCGGTAGGCGTCCAGGTCTTCGATGTGCAGGGCCAGTGGGTTGGCGAACCGCCGGCTCGACGGGGTATACGGTGACGGCTGCATCGGGTGCGTGGGCCCCGGCGCGTGCAGCGGATTGAGCAGCACCGCCCCGGCGCCGTGTTCGGCGGCGGTCCAGGTCACCCAATCCCGCAGGTCGGACAGGTCGCCGATGCCCCAGGAACCTGCCGAGCGCAGCGCATACAGCTGCAGCATCCAGCCCCAGGTGGCCGGTGCCCGCGGAGCCCGGGCGGGAGCCGCCACCAGCGTGACTTCCTGCCCATTGCGCAGCGCGAGTTGATACCAGCCCGGTGGCAGGTCGGCGGGCAGTTCATCGCGAACCGGCGTGCGCACGCCGTCCTCGCTCACCAATGCGGTGGCTCCGGCGAACGGCAGCGGGCGCCCGGTTAACCGCACGGCGGCAGTCGGCGGCGAAACGCTCACCCGCTCGCGTTCGGCCAACTTGATCAACTCGTGGCGACGATCGGCTGCGGTGCCGGCCTCGACGTCGAGCAGCCGGAGAACCCGGACCACGACGTCGGCGTCCACCTGCACCAACTCGCGCCGTTCGTTGCGATAGGCAGTGGCGACGCCGTGCGCCGCTGCCAGCCGGCGTAGGTCATCGGGCGCCACGACAACGCCTATACCCGTCCGCGGTGCATTTCAACTCTTTCTGGCCAATCGCGGTGTCGTCATTGCCATAGTTTGACCGCCGGGCAGGCGGGTAGCCACAACTCGCGGCGCCATATCGAGGCGGCGAAACTCCTGACGAGATTGGGTGAGCATGGGAACTACCCGAAATCCGGCGAGCGAGGTCGAGGCGGTCAGGGATCCAGCCGAGAAACCGGCGTCGCATAACGTCTGGCCGGGCACCAGCGCCCCACTCGGGGCCAGCTACGACGGTGGCGGAACCAACTTCGCCCTGTTCTCGGAGATCGCCGAGCGGGTCGATCTGTGCCTGATCGACGACAACGGCGAGCAGACCTGCATCCCGCTCGAAGAGGTGGACGGCTATGTCTGGCATGCCTACCTGCCGACGGTGTCGCCGGGGCAGCACTACGGCTTCCGAGTGCACGGGCCCTTCGACCCGCCGGCCGGACATCGCTGCGATTCCAGCAAGCTGTTGCTCGACCCCTACGGCCGGGCGTTCGCCGGCGACTTCGACTTCGGACAGGCGCTGTTCTCCTACGACATGGGCGCCGGAGACACGCCGCCGGTGGCCGAAACGCTGCCGAGGGTCGACTCGCTCGGGCACACCATGACCAGTGTGGTGATCAATCCGTACTTCGACTGGGCGACCGACCGGCCGCCGAAGACCCCGTACAACGAGACGATCATCTACGAGACCCACGTCAAGGGTATGACCCAGACCCATCCGGACATCCCCGAGGAACTGCGCGGCACCTACGCCGGCTTGGCTCACCCGGCCGTCATCGACCACCTGCAGTCCCTGCACGTCACCGCCGTCGAGCTGATGCCGGTGCACCAGTTCATGCACGACGACCGCCTGCTTCGGATGGGCCTGCGGAACTATTGGGGCTACAACACTTTCGGATTCTTCGCCCCGCACAGTCAATACGCGGCAAGCCGGCAGCCGGGCGCAGCGGTCGCGGAATTCAAGACCATGGTGCGCACCCTGCACGAAGCCGGTATCGAAGTGATCCTCGACGTGGTCTACAACCACACTGCAGAGGGCAACCACCTCGGGCCGACCATCAGCTTCCGCGGAATCGACAATGCCGCCTACTACCGGCTCGTCGACGACGACCGAAGCATGTATATGGACTACACCGGCACCGGCAACAGCCTCAACGCGCGGAATCCGCATGCACTGCAGCTGATCATGGATTCGCTTCGGTACTGGGTGACCGAAATGCATGTGGACGGGTTCCGATTCGACCTGGCATCCACCCTGGCCCGTGAATTCTATGATGTGGACCGGCTTTCGGCGTTCTTCGACCTGATTCAGCAGGACCCGGTGGTCAGTCAGGTCAAGCTGATAGCCGAGCCGTGGGATGTCGGGGAAGGCGGATATCAGGTCGGCAATTTTCCCGGACTGTGGACCGAATGGAACGGCAAGTACCGCGACACCGTACGCGACTATTGGCGGGGTGAGCCGGAGACGTTGGGAGAGTTCGCCTCCCGGCTCACCGGGTCGTCGGACCTCTACGAGGCCACGGGGCGTCGGCCGGGTGCCAGCATCAACTTCGTCATCGCACACGACGGGTTCACATTGCGCGACCTGGTCTCCTACAACGAGAAGCACAACGAGGCCAACGGCGACGACAACTCCGACGGCGAGAGCCACAACCGATCGTGGAACTGCGGCGTCGAAGGTCCCACCGACGATCCGGAGATTCTGGAACTGCGGGCTCGACAGACGCGCAATATTCTGGCCACCCTGCTGCTGTCGCAGGGCACGCCGATGATCGCCCACGGCGATGAGCTGGGGCGCACCCAACAGGGCAACAACAACACGTACTGTCAGGACTCCGAACTCTCCTGGATGGATTGGTCGCTGGCCGAACAGAACGCCGATCTGCTGGCCTTCACCCGCCAGGTGACGCAGCTTCGCAAAGAGCATCCGGTGTTTCGCCGCCGCCGGTTCTTCGAAGGCCGCCCGGTACGCCACGCCGACGAGATCGGTGACATCGCGTGGTTCACCTCCGCCGGTCAGGAGATGAGCCAAGACGACTGGGACAACGGCTTCGACAAGTGCATCATGGTCTTTCTCAACGGCGGGGCAATCCGCGAGCCGGACATGCGCGGCCAGCGGGTGGTGGATGACTCGTTCCTGCTGTGCTTCAATGCGCATGAGGAGACGGTCGAGTTCGCCGTTCCCGGCGAGGATTACGCGCAAGAATGGACTGTCGAATTGGACACCGCGGAGCCGACATCGGCGACTGAGCAGGCCGTGCAGCCAGCAGGTGAGCTGTCCGTTCCGGGGCGTTCGCTGCTCGTCCTGCGGAAAGTACGCTGACGCATGGCCCGGCCGGTACTGTCCACCTACCGGTTACAGCTGCGGGGCGCCGAAAGCGGCTCCGCGTTCACCTTCGCCGACGCCGAGAATCTTCTCGACTATCTCGACGCACTGGGCATCTCGCACCTGTACCTCTCGCCGATAATGACCGCGGTCCGCGGATCGTCGCACGGCTACGACGTCGTCGATCCGACGACGGTGTCGGCCGAACTGGGCGGCGCGCAGGGTCTGGCGCGGCTGGCGGCAGCGGCGCATGCTCGCGGGATGGGGCTGATCGTCGACATCGTGCCCAATCACGTCGGGGTGCAAAGGCCCCAGCAGAACCCCTGGTGGTGGGACGTGCTCAAGCACGGCCGGTCCTCCCGGTACGCCGCGTTCTTCGATATCGACTGGGAGCTCGGTGATGGCCGAATCATCCTGCCGGTGCTGGGATCTGACGACGACGTCGCGGAACTGACCGTCGACGGTGAGTCACTGTGCCTGGGTGATCTGGTGTTCCCGATCGCGCCCGGAACCGGCGGCGGCAGCGGTGCGCAAGTCCATGATCGCCAGCATTATCGGCTGGTCGGCTGGCGCCACGGCAGCTGTGGCTACCGCCGCTTCTTCTCGATCACGTCGCTGGCCGGCCTGCGTCAAGAGGACGACAGCGTCTTCGACGCCTGGCACGCCGAGCCGGCGCGCTGGTTCGAGGCGGGCCTGGTCGATGGCGTGCGAGTCGATCACCCGGACGGGCTGTCGGATCCGCAGGGGTATCTGCAGAGGCTGCGCAGGCTGATCGGCCCCGACGCCTGGATCGTCGTCGAAAAGATTCTGGCCGTGGACGAGTCGCTCGACCCCAACCTTCCGGTGGCCGGCTCCACCGGTTACGACGTCCTGCGGGAGATCGGCGGGCTGTTCGTCGACCCGGACGGGGAACCGGCGTTGACCGAGCTCTGCGAGACCGCCGGTGTCGACTACCGCGCGATGCCCGCCCTGCTGGCCCAGCAGAAGGAGATCGCGGCGGCCAAGACGCTGGGCAGCGAGCTCGCGCGCCTGTGCCGCTGTGTGGTGAGTGCCACCGGCACCGATCATCCGTTGCTGCCCGAGGCGATCGCGGCCCTGCTCGGTCACATCGGCGTCTACCGCAGCGATTACCCGGGACTGACGGCGATACTGCCCGCGGCACTGGCGAACACCCGTGCGCAGCGGCCGGACTTCGATGCACCGCTGGCGCTCGTCGCGGCGGCGATCGCCGACGGTGGACAAGCCGCGGTGCGGTTACAGCAACTTTGCGGAGCGGTGACCGCCAAGGCAACCGAAGACTGCATATTCTACCGGGACGCCCGGCTGGTGTCGCTCAACGAAGTCGGCGGCGACCCGCAGTACTTCGGCGTGGGTTCGGCCGAGTTTCATCACCGGGCCGCCACCCGCGTCCGGCTCTGGCCACACACGATGACCACCTTGTCCACCCACGACACCAAACGCGGCGAGGATGTCCGGGCGCGCATCGGCGTGTTGTCGCAGGTGCCGTCGCTGTGGGCGGAGTTCGTCGCCCGGTGGGAATCCAGATCGCCCTCTCCGGATCTGGGCACTGGACTCTTCCTGTGGCAGAACATCTTCGGTGTGTGGCCACTCGACGGTCGGGTGAGCACCGCGCTGCGCGAGCGGCTGCACGGCTATGCCGAGAAGGCGGTTCGCGAAGCGGGCCGGCGCACATCGTGGCATGACCCCGAGGCAGCGTTCGAGGATGCGCTGCACGAGTGGCTCGACGCCATCCTGGACGGGCCTATCGCAGGCGAGCTGACGCAGTTCGTCGCCGAACTCGCTCCGCACATCGAAAGCGACATCCTGGGCCAGAAGCTCCTGGCCTTGACCGTTCCCGGCGTCCCTGACGTCTATCAGGGCACCGAACTGTTCGATGACAGCCTGGTCGACCCGGACAACAGACGGCCAGTCGACTACGCCGTGCGTCGTGAGGCGCTGAAGTCTTTGCAGCACCGGAAGATGCGGGTGGTGGCCACGGCGTTGCGGATGCGACGAGCACGTCCGGACACCTTCACCGATGGCGGTTATCAGCCCGTGGCGGTGTCAGGCGCGGCCGGCGAACATGTGGTGGCCTTCTCCCGGGGCACTGACGTGGTGGTGGCGGTCAGCCGATGGACGGTGCGCCTGCAGGGCACCGGATGGGGCGACACGGTGGTCGCGTTGCCGCCCGGCACCTGGTCGGATGCACTGGCCGGCGTCAGACACCGGGGAATGGTGCCGGCCGCCGAGTTGTTCACCGAACTCCCGGTTGCACTGTTGGAGCGTGTCGATGACTGACTTCGCGGTTTGGGCACCGACACCGGCAGTCGTCGGCCTCGATGTCGATGGCGTGATCCACCCCATGGACCGTTCAGAGGATGGGTGGTGGCGCACGGCGGTCGACGTGGCGCCGGGCGCCCGCTACGGGTATCTGCTTGACGACGACCCGCAGCTACTGCCAGACCCGCGGTCCGCCCGCCAGCCCGACGGTGTGCACGCGCGTTCAGCGGTGTGGGATGAGGCCGGCCTGACCTGGACCGACGGCGACTGGGCGGGCCGGTCAGTGCAGGGTGCGGTGATCTATGAACTGCACATCGGCACCTTCACCCCGGCCGGCACCTTCGACTCCGCCATCGCCAGGCTGGACCACCTGGTCGATCTGGGCGTCGATTTCGTGGAATTGATGCCGGTCAACGCCTTTTCCGGCGAGCACGGCTGGGGCTACGACGGTGTGCTGTGGTACGCCGTGCACGAACCCTACGGTGGCCCGGACGGGTTGGCACGTTTCGTCGATGCCTGCCACGGCCGCGGGCTGGGAGTGCTGATCGACGCCGTCTTCAACCACCTGGGCCCGTCGGGGAACTACCTTCCCCGCTTCGGTCCATACCTGTCGCAGGCCCGTAACCCGTGGGGCGATGCCATCAACATCGACGGACCCGACTCCGACGAAGTGCGCCGCTACATCATCGACTGCGCGCTGCGCTGGATGCGCGTCTTTCACGTCGATGGTCTACGCCTGGACGCCGTGCATGCGCTGGTCGACACCACGGCAATCAACATTCTTGAGGAGTTGGCGGCCGAAACCGAGGCACTCGCAGCGGAGCTGGGGCGCCCGCTGTCGCTGATCGCAGAAAGCGATCGCAACGACCCGCGCACCATCACCCGCCGCGAAGACGGTGGCTACGGGATCGCCGCGCAATGGGATGACGACATCCATCACGCCATTCACACCGCGGTATCCGGTGAGCGGCAAGGCTATTACGCTGATTTCGGCAGCATGGCAACCTTGGCGACCACGTTGCGTAACGGGTTTTTCCACGCGGCCACCTACTCTTCGTTCCGCCGCCGGCGTCACGGCCGGCCGCTGCCGACTTCGCAGATCCCGGCTACCCGCCTACTCGCCTACACATGCACACACGACCAGGTCGGAAACAGAGCGCTCGGCGACCGGCCCTCGCAGAACCTGACCGCCGGGCAGCTCGCGGTGAAGGCCGCGCTGGTGCTGCTGTCGCCCTACACGGCAATGCTTTTCATGGGGGAGGAATGGGGCGCGAGCACCCCCTTTCAGTTCTTCACCGCACATGAGGACCCGCAGGTGGCACGTGCCACCGCCGAAGGCCGCAAAGCCGAGTTCGCCGATCACGGCTGGAGCGCCGACGAAATCCCCGACCCTCAGGACCCCGAGACGTTCACCCGGTCCAAACTGGCCTGGGGCGAACTCGAAGCGCAACACCACCGACAGTTGCTGCAGGTCTACCGGGAGCTGATCGCGCTGCGCAGCGAAGCCGGCTCCCCCTGGTTGAGCGAACTCATGATCGACTATGACGAGGACACGCGATGGATCGCCATGCGCCGCGGCCCGCTTCTGCTCATCTGCAACCTGAGCGCCGACGTGGTGAGCGTGCCGGCCCACGGCGAACTGGTACTGGCCTGGGGGTCACCGGCGATCGGGCCGGAGGCCACCCAACTGCCGGGGCATTCATTCGCAGTTCTGCGCCCGGCTCAGCGGCCTGGGAAGTGATCTGCGCAACATTGCGTCGCGGCTGCAGCCGGCCTCACCGGCGGCCGCCGACTCCGCCGGAATATCGCAACCCGTGGTAATGGTCTGGCAACGATCTTGAAACCTGCGCGCGGCATGGTGGCGGCAAGGCCAGCAACCGCAGGAGGTGACTTCCCATGCCCGCGCACGGCGACTCCCGGCGAGCACAGGACATCACCACTGTGTGCGCCTACTGCGGGGTCGGCTGCGGCATGGTGCTGCAGGTCGAGACCGATCCCGCCACCGGGCGCCGCCACGTGGCCAGATCCGTCGGCGACAAGTCCCATCCGACCAACTTCGGCCGGCTGTGCACCAAGGGGGCCACGACCGCTGACCTGCTTGCCGCGCCCGGCCGGTTGGAATCGGCGCTCGTGCGGCCGTGCCGCGACGAGCCGGGCCGGCCGACCGACATCGATGACGCGATCACCCATTGCGCCACCCGGCTGCGGACGATCATCGACCAGCACGGGCCCGACGCGGTAGCGCTCTACGTCTCCGGCCAGATGTCCATCGAGGCCCAATACCTGGCGAACAAGCTCGCCAAGGGATTCATCGACACCAACCAGATCGAGTCCAACTCACGGCTGTGCATGGCCAGCGCCGGCAGCGGCTACAAGCAGTCTCTCGGGGCCGACGGGCCGCCCGGCTCCTACCAGGACTTCGATCACGCCGACGTGTTCTTCGTGAGCGGCGCGAATATGGCCGACTGCCATCCGATCCTGTTCCTGCGCATGATGGACCGCGTCAAGGCCGGCGCCAAGTTGATCGTCGTCGACCCGCGCCGCACCGCCACCGCCGAAAAGGCCGACCTGTTCCTGCAGATCGCGCCCGGAACCGACCTGGCGCTGCTCAACGGGCTGCTGCATCTGATCGTCGCGAACGGCCACACCGACGACGAATTCATCGCCGAGTACACCCAGGGTTGGGAAGTCATGCCCAGCTTCCTCGAACAGTTCACCCCGGAGTCGGTGGCCGAGCTCACCGGAATCCCCGAAGCCGACATCCGCACGGCCGCATCGTGGATCGGCGAGGCGGGCAACTGGATGAGCTGCTGGACCATGGGACTCAACCAGAGCACCCACGGCACCTGGAACACCAACGCCATCTGCAACCTGCACCTGGCCACCGGGGCCATCTGCAAACCCGGCAGCGGACCGTTCTCGCTGACCGGTCAACCCAACGCGATGGGTGGCCGGGAAATGGGCTACCTCGGTCCGGGCCTGCCCGGTCAGCGCAGTGTCTTCTCCGCCGACGACCGCCAGGTGGTCGAGGACATCTGGGGAATCCCGCGCGGCTCACTACGCGCCGATGTGGGCGCGGGAACCATCGACATGTTCTCCCGGATGGCCGATGGCCAGATCAAGGCATGCTGGATCATCTGCACCAACCCCGTTGCGACAGTGGCGAATCGCAGGACCGTACTGGAAGGCCTGGAACAGGCGGAGTTCGTGATCGCCCAGGACGCGTTCGCCGAGACCGAGACCAGCGCCTACGCCGACGTGCTGTTGCCGGCGGCGCTGTGGACCGAGTGCGACGGGGTGATGGTCAACTCCGAGCGCAGTCTCACCCTCTTTCAGAAGGCGACCGACCCGGTCGGGCAATCGCTGCCGGACTGGCAGATCATCGCCCGAATCGCGGCGGAAATGGGATACGCCAAGGCATTCGACTACTCCAGTGCCGAGGAGGTGTTCGAAGAGATCAAACGATTCGCCAATCCCCAGACCGGCTATGACCTACGCGGCATCACCTACGAGCGGTTGCGTCAGTCGCCGATGCAGTGGCCGTGCCCGCCCGGGGGCACCGAAGACCGAAACCCGATCCGCTACCTCAATGACGGGGTCAGCCAGACGCAGCTGGTCCGCGAGGACGGCAGCGTGCCACGGCTGGCGTTCGCCACCGAGTCCGGCCGGGCGGTCTTCTTCGCCCGCCCGCACCTGCTGCCCGACGAGATGCCCGACGACGACTATCCCTTCCTGCTCAACACCGGTCGGCTGCCGCATCAGTGGCACACCCTGACCAAGACCGGCAAGGTCGCCACGCTCACCAAACTCAACCCGGGACCGTTCGTGGAGATCCATCCCGATGACGCGGCCCTGCTGGGCATCGTCGACGACGATCGGGTGGAGATCGCTTCGCGCCGGGGCCGGGCCGTGCTGCCGGCGGTGGTCACCGACCGGGTGCGGCCGGGGAACTGCTTCGCGCCGTTCCACTGGAATGACGCGTTCGGTGAGTACCTGTCGATCAATGCCGTCACCAACGACGCCGTCGACCCGGTGTCGCAGCAGCCGGAGTACAAGGCGTGTGCGGTCACCCTGGTCAAGGTGGTGGCCGAATCACCGCCCGAACTGGACGCAGCCGCTACGCCGCAGCCCGGGGCGATCAGCCTGGACCGGGTGAACACCCTGGTCGAATTATTCGGGCTCAGTGGGGAATCGGTGACCACCGTGCCCTCTTTCACCCCCATGGAGCGCATCTACTTGAGTGGACTGCTGACCGCGCTGCGTACCGAGGCTGGGCGCAGCGCAGCCGGTGTGCCGACGGTGCCCGCCGATGCCCCGTTGGCGCCGGCCACCCGAGTGTGGGTCAATGGCCTGCTGGCCGGGCTGTTCTCCCGGCACCCCGCGCCGGCTGCGTCGGCACCATCTCGAGACGACGGGATCGGGGCCGAGTCGATCGTGGTGCTGTGGGCCTCGCAGACCGGCAATGCCGAAGAAGTTGCGGCCCGCTGTGCGGCACACCTCGCCGAGGCCGGACTGTCGGTCGCGCTGCACACGATGAACGAATTTCCGGTGACCGAGTTGTCCGCCACCCGGCAGTTGATTGTGGTCTCCAGCACCACCGGCGACGGCGACCCGCCCGACAACGGCGCCGTCCTGTGGGAGCAGTTGACTGCTGATGCGACACCACAACTCACCGACACCCGCTACGCCGTGCTGGCGCTGGGCGACTCCAGCTACAACGACTTCTGTGGATACGGACGCAAACTCGACACCCGGCTGGCCGAACTCGGCGCCACCCGCATCCTGGACCGCGTCGACTGCGAACCCGACTATGACGACGCCGTGGACGAGTGGTTCAGTACGCTGCGCGGCGTCCTGGGTGCCGCTGCGGCTCCGGCTGCCGGGAAAGTCGCGGCCCCCGTCGCGGTCCGCTCGTCGCGGCAACCGGTGCGATACAGCAGAAAAAGCCCACTGCGCACCAGCCTGATGCGTAACACTGTGCTCAGCGGACCGGGTTCGACCAAAGAGGTGCGGCAACTGGTGTTCGCGCTCCCGGAAGGGACGCTGAGCTATCAGGCCGGGGATGCACTCGGGGTGTGGCCACGCAACAGTCCTGCGCTGGTGGACGAATGGCTGGCGGTCACCGGCCTCGACGGCAGGCACGTCGTCACGCTCGGGGACCACGGTTCGATGCCGTTGCGGCAAGCACTGGTCGAGCGGTTCGAAATCGCCCGAATCACCGGTGATCTGCTGCGGTTCGTCGCACAGCGCAGCCGAGACGAGGAGCTGACCGAGCTGTTGCAGCCGGAGAACAAGGCGGCGTTGTCGGACTGGATGTGGGGCCGTCAGGCGGTGGATGTGCTGGCCGCAACGCCGATCCGCGCCGGCGTCGACGACTGGCTGGGCGTGCTCAAACCGCTTACACCGCGGATGTACTCGATTTCGTCGGCATGTGTCGACAATCCCGGCGAGGTGCACCTGACGGTGGGCGCGGTGCGTTATGAGTGCCGGGGGGTGCCGCGCGGCGGCGTGTGCTCGACCTATCTGGCCGACCGGGGTGAGGAGGGTGAGATCGGCATATTCGTGCAGCCCGCCAACCATTTCCGGCCGCCGGCGGACCCCGATGCGCCGATGATCATGATCGGCCCGGGGACCGGCGTCGCACCCTTCCGCAGCTTTCTGCAGCAGCGCCGAGCGCTGGGGCATCGTGGGCGGAACTGGTTGTTCTTCGGCGAACGCAATGCCGCCACCGACTTCTATTACCGCGACGAGCTCACCGACATGCACGCCAGCGGTTTTCTCACCGAACTCGATCTGGCGTTCTCCCGCGATCAGCCCGAGAAGGTCTACGTGCAAGACGTGCTCCGCGCCCGCGGAGCCCAGGTGTGGGAGTGGCTGCAGGACGGCGCGCACCTGTACGTGTGCGGTGATGCCGGCCAGATGGCCAAGGAGGTCGACCGCGCGATCTGCGATATCGCCGCGCGACATGGGCTGCTCGCCCGTGACGCCGCCAGGGCCCATGTGCGAGCGCTGTCGGCCGCCGGCCGCTACCAGCGCGACGTCTACTGAGGGGGTTCGCTAAAAGACCGTCTGGGCGCAGGTGGACGGCGTGGTCAGGTTGACTCCGCCGTAGACCACCTGCACATGGGTGCAGACGATCACGTTGGCGTCGGTCTTGGGACGGCCGGTGGAGTACTCCAGGACGTCGATGCTGCCGTTGGTCTGGTATTTCTCCGGCGGGCCCTCGCCGTAATACATCGATTGGATCACCGCACCGGTGCCGTCCTTGAACACCTTGGTGCCCGGGCCGCCGCGGTCCTTGAACCAGCCCTCGCCGCCGTCGGTGTGCACGTCGAGGTAGGCGGTGCGCTTCGACGAGCGGATCTCGGTGCTCTGGCGGGCCCACAGGTCCGGCGGGAACCCGGTCATGCCCTCGGGTGTCTGCAGTTGCACCCCGACGGTGAACCGGCACAGCGGCGGAGCGCTGCAGTCGACCCAGCTGTGCGTCTGCAGTTGATCGAACTCGTTCACCGGGAACAGCGTGGTTTTGGTGTCACTGGCCGCCGACGCGGTCGCGGTCGGAATCAGCGCCGCCAACAGCGTCAGGGCGGCCGGGATCATCGGCAACCGCTTCATGTCGCACCAACCTAGACCGGTGATCACTCGTCGTAGGTCACTTCCACCGAATCGGTCTCGGGATGGGCTTGGCAGGCCAGGATCAGCCCTTCGGCGAGGTCCTGGGGCTCCAGCACATCGTTGACCTCCATGGAGACCTTGCCCTTCTTGAGCTCGCAGGCGCACGCCCCGCAGTGACCCTCCCGGCAGGAGAACGGGGCATCGAGGCCCTGGTCGAGCAGCAGGTCGAGCAGCTTGACGTGCCGTGGCCACACCAGCTCGTGCTTCTCGCCGTCCAGTTCGACGACCACGGTGGCCGGCGCTGCGGCCTGCTCGCCTTCGGGCGCGTCGGAGATCTTGACCGCGGCGAACGGGTCGCTGTCCAGCGACTTGAACACCTCGAGGTGGACCTGCTCGGCCGGCACGTTGCAGGCATCCAGGGCTTCGCGGGCGGCCTGCATGAAGGGGCCCGGGCCGCAGATGAAGACCTGGCGGTCGGTGTAGGGCGCGGCCAGCTGGGCCAACGCGGCGCGGCTGGGCAGGCCCTGGACCGACTCCAGCCAGTGCACGACCGTCAGCCGGTCGGGGTACTTCTCAACGAGCTCACGCAGCGCGGCGCTGAAGATCACCGATCGCTCATCGCGGTTGGCATAGACCAGGACCACCTTGCCGCTGCCCTGCGACAGCGCCGACTTGCAGATCGCCATCATCGGGGTGATCCCGCTGCCGGCGGCCAGCAACAGGAAGTCGGTGTCCAGGGACTTGGGCACGAAGGTGCCCGAGGGTGCCAGCACGTGCATGCGCATGCCGGGGTGCGCGTTGTCGCACAGCCAGTTCGACGCGTAGCCCTCAGCGGTCCGCTTGACGGTGACGGTCAGCGAGTCGTCGGTGAAGGGCGAGCTGCACAGCGAGTAGCACCGGGCCACCGAGCCGGTCTGATCGCTGGGGATTCGCAGCGTCAGGAACTGGCCGGGGGAGTACTTCAACCGCTGCTCGGGAATCTCTGGATCATCCGGCCCGTCCGGCACGCCGAACACCAGCGAGCGCGCGTCGTCGGTCTCGGTGACGACTTGGGTGATCTGCAGTTCCAGGACGTGAGCACCGAGTGGTTCGTCCGGAATGGTCTCCGTCACGGGCCGCCCTTCATCTTCGGTCATAACTAGAACAGGTTACAGAAAAGCGGTCCGGTATCGCTACCAGCTGCAGGAACACCCCGCTCGACACAAATCGGAACGTGTTCTAATCTCACACTAGGCTGGTTGTAAAACGGGCCGGAAGAACCTGTTCACTTCTGGGAGGCAATCTAGTGACGTCCATTCAACAACGTGACGCGCAGTCGGTGTTGGCCGCCATCGACGACCTTCTGCCGCAGTTGCGTGAGCGCGCCCAGGAGACCGAAGACCTGCGCAAGCTGCCCGACGCCAACGTCGCGGCGCTCGAGGAGATCGGTTTCTTCCGGCTGCTGCAGCCCGAGCAGTGGGGCGGCCTGCAGTGCGACCCGACCATCTTCTACGAGGCAGTTCGCCGACTGGCCAGCGCCTGCGGCTCCACCGGCTGGGTCGCCGGCATCATCGGCGTGCACAACTGGCACCTGGCGCTGTTCGACCAGCAGGCCCAGGAAGACGTCTGGGGCGAGGACACCAACGTTCGGATCTCGTCGTCGTACGCACCGATGGGCGCCGGTGTGGTCACCGAGACCGCCGACGGCTACATCGTCAACGGTTCGTGGAACTGGTCGTCGGGCTGTGACCACGCCACCTGGGCATTCCTCGGCGGTCCGGTGATCAAGGACGGCAAGCCGGTCGACTTCGGCAGCTTCCTGATCCCGATCTCCGACTACCGCATCGACGACGTCTGGCACGTGGTGGGCCTGCGGGGCACCGGCAGCAACACCGTGGTGGTCAAGGACGCCTTCGTGCCGCGGCACCGCTTCTTGTCCTACCGGGCGATGAACGACGGCACCGCCGGCGGCTACAAGACCAACACCGCCCCGGTCTACAAGATGCCGTGGGGCACTGTGCACCCGACCACCATCTCGACGCCGATCATGGGGATGGCCTACGGCGCCTACCAGGCGCACGTCGAGCACCAGGGCAAGCGGGTGCGTGCGGCGTTCGCCGGCGAGAAGGCCAAGGACGACCCGTTCGCCAAGGTCCGCATCGCCGAGGCCGCCAGTGACATCGACGCCGGCTGGAGTCAGCTGATCGGCAACGTCCGCGACGAGTACGCGCTGCTGGCCGCCGGCAAGGAGATCCCGTTCGAGCTGCGGGCCCGCGCCCGCCGTGACCAGGTCCGCGCGACCGGTCGGGCCATTGCCTCCATCGACCGGCTGTTCGAGGCGGCCGGAGCCACGGCGCTGTCCAACGACGCACCGGTGCAGCGGTTCTGGCGTGACGCGCACGCGGGCCGGGTGCACGCGGCCAATGACCCGGAGCGGGCATACCTGATCTTCGGTAACCACGAGTTCGGGTTGCCGCCCGGCGACACCATGGTCTGATCGACCTGGCCGGACAACGACGAGCTAGCTGGAGGTATCACCGATGAGTATCCGTTCGCTGGGCTACCTGCGAATCCAGGCCACCGACATGGCTGCCTGGCGGGACTTCGGGCTGAAGGTACTCGGCATGGTCGAGGGATCCGGCAGCACCGAGGGTGCGCTGTACCTGCGGATGGATGAGTTCCCGGCTCGGCTGGTGGTGGTGCCCGGTGACACCGACCGGTTGCTGGTATCGGGTTGGGAAACCGCCAACGCCGCAGGGCTGCAGGAGATCCGGCAGCGCCTGGACGCCGAGGGCACGCCCTACAAGGAAGGCACCGCCGCCGAGTTGGCCGAGCGCAACGTCCAGGAGTTGATCGCGTTCGACGATCCGTCGGGCAATCACCTGGAGGTCTTCCACGGGGTGGCGCTGCAGCACCGCCGAGTGGTCAGCCCCTACGGCCACCGCTTCGTCACCGAAGAGCAGGGTCTGGGGCACGTGGTGCTGTCGACCACCGACGACGCCGAGGCGCTGCACTTCTACCGCGACGTGCTCGGCTTCCGGCTGCGTGACTCGATGCGGCTGCCCCCGCAGATGGTCGGCAGGCCCGCCGACGGCGACCCGGCCTGGTTGCGGTTCTTCGGGTGCAACCCGCGCCACCACAGCCTGGCCTTCCTGCCCATGCCGACTCCGACGGGAATCGTGCACCTGATGGTCGAGGTGGAGAGCGCCGACGACGTCGGGCTGGCTCTGGACCGCGCCTACCGTCGCAAGGTGCCGATGGCCGCCACCTTGGGGCGGCACGTCAACGACAAGATGCTGTCGTTCTACATGAAGGCGCCCAGCGGTTTTCAGGTCGAGTTCGGTTGCGAGGGTCTCGAGGTCGACGACGACGACTGGGTGGCTCGGGAGAGCACCGCGGTCAGCCTGTGGGGGCATGACTTCACCGTGGGTATGCAGTAGCGGTGACCGACGAGGTGTCGATCGACCCGCGTGCGTTCCGCAACGTACTCGGTCAGTTCTGTACGGGCATCACGATCATCACCACCGTCGATGACGACGTGCCGGTCGGCTTCGCCTGCCAATCGTTCGCCGCGTTGTCGCTGGATCCGCCGCTGGTGCTGTTCTGCCCCACCAAGCAGTCCCGGTCCTGGCAGGCCATCGAGTCCAGCGGAAAGTTCTGCGTCAACATCCTGGCCGAGGAGCAGAAGGACGTCTGCGCCCGCTTCGGCTCCCGCGAACCGGACAAGTTCGCCGGCGTGGACTGGCAGCCGTCCCCGCTGGGCTCGCCGATCCTGGCCGGATCGTTGGCCCACATCGACTGCACGGTGGCCTCGGTGCACGACGGTGGTGACCACTTCGTGGTCTTCGGCGCGGTGCAGTCGCTCTCGGATGTTCCGGAGGTGAAGCCGCGACCGCTGCTGTTCTATCGCGGCGACTACACCGGCATCGAGCCGGACAAGACCACTCCGGCGCACTGGCGTGACGACTTGGAGGCCTTCCTCACCGCCACCACCGACGACACCTGGCTCTGAATTGCGGTGCTGGACTCAGACGCGTGAGGCAGCTGTGAGCCACCCGACCTGATCGGCGATGATCTGCGGCGAATGACGCTCGCCGAACGGCTCGAAATGGTCCACGTCATAGTCTTTCCGGGTCGCGTGTGGCGCCCGCTGGACGAGACGATCGATGGCCCGCGCCGACACCGTGATGTCACGGTCGCCGGCCTGAATCAGGACCCGGCAGTGCAGCTTTCCCGCCCGGGTGACCGGACGCCAGAGCGGCAGACGCAGAGCCAGGCCGGCATACACCTCGTTGCGCCAACCCGGTGCCACGACGGACAGAAATCCCTGCAGTTCGCCGGGAAAGGTCACTCCCGCGCGGCCGCCCGGCGCAGCGGCCAGCGGTATCAGAGCGTCGCGCATGGCCTGCGCCGTCAGCCACAGCGTATTGCCGGGGTCCACTCTCAGGCCGTGGACTGTGCGCCATCTGCCGTCGAGGAAGGGGCAGAGCAGGATCACCCCGCTCACGCGCTGATCCGCGGCGGCGGCCTCCACCGCGGTTCCCCCGCTGAGTGAATAGCCCCAGAGGATGATCTGGTCGGGGTCGATCCCCTCGAGCGTCCGGGCGAAGGCAATGGCCGCCAATCGATCCTCGAGCTGCTCGCTGGTTCGAATGCGTTGCCGGGGCTGGCCATTCGAATCCCCCAGAAAGCGATGGTCGTAGACCAGCACCGCGACCCCGGCCTGCGTCAGCGCTGCTGCGTAGCCGGCCAGTCCATCGTGGCGGGTCAACCCGAAGCCGTGCGCCATGACGACGCACGGGATATCGCCGACGGCATTGCTCGGCCGATAGAGCCAGCCCGCGCACCGTGTTCCAGCGGAGATGAATGTGACGTCCGCTCGATTCATGGTCCGCAATCTAGCCGACGCCCGGCGCTGAGGTCGGCTGAATCGCCAGCCGCTCGACTAGCATGCACCGGGTGAAGCGACTCGGCTGGTCGGCGGTGGCGACGCTCGCCTACGCGGCAGTGATGGTGGTGTTGGAGCGCGGGATGCGCAAGACGGGTGGCCCCGGAATCATCGGATTCGAGTTGGCCGGCAGTGCCGAACGGGCTCAGGAGATTCTGGAGGTCTGGGGAGACGAGGGCCGTCGGTGGGCGCGTTGGTCCCTGTGGCTCGACTTCGGCTACATGGCGACCTACGGAACCCTGGCGCTGTTACTCATCGAGCGTGCCCGCGCCCGGCACGGTCATCCGATCGCGCTGCGACTGTTGCCGATCGGCGCGGTGGCCGGCGATGCGATCGAGGGGGTGGCACTGCTCAAGGCCCTCGAGGGCGTCGACATCGGCACCAACGCCCGGCGTGGCCGCGGCGCCGCCCTCGTCAAGTTCGCCCTGCTGGCGGTGGGGCTGGTTTACACCGTCAGCGCGGGAGTCCGCCGCCGGTCATGAGCCGTGCCAGCATCGCTGGTGCTCGGCGTGGGTGCGCAGATACGCCCCGGGTGCGTAGAACTTGTCGTAGAAGTCGGTGTCGAGGTGCTGGGCCTGCAGGTACATCAGCACGTGCACCGTGGGGACGGTACCCGGTAGCTTGCCGAAGGTGTCGTAAATGTAGGACGCCTCGCAGGTGACCAGTTCGGCGATGCCGTCCGGTGCCAGTGCCGAACCGCGCACGGCCGGGCTGTCCGCCCACGGCCCCGGGGTGTCGGGGTGCGACGGACCGCCCGGCCCGAACTTGCGGGCCACCAGTTTGCGCACGCCCTCGGCAACCGAGGGGACATGCGGGGGACTGAGCGTCTCGAAGTGGCCGGGTAACCCGGTGACATTCGGGAACGGCCAGCGCGGATCGGTGTCGGCGACGAATCCCAGTCCGGGCGCGCGCGGATCACCCGAGCCGCCCAGCACCGACAGCCGGTCCAGGCCGTCGAAGATCCAGCCGCCCAAGCCCATAGCCTGCAGGCCCAGTGCTCCGTTGTGGGCAGCGATGGACAACTCGGCACTGGCCTCGGTCAGGGTGTACTGCTCCACGAAGGACAGCGGTATCGGGTCGTCGGCGTGCGCCAATCCGGAGAACGCCTGCACGCCGGGGATGGCGCGGTCGTTGATGTCATCGGTGATCGGATAACCGTTGGCCGCGAAGAACCACAGATTCTCCAGCAGGTGCTCGGCCAGGTCGGCCACATTGAACGCCAGCAGGCTGCCCGGGTGGTTGCCGATCCAGGTGTTGTGGCCCTCCATGTAGGGCTCTTGGGCGGGCAGTTGCAGACGGGAATCCGAGAGGCGCACATAGGAATCGGCGGTGTGGCTGATCCAGGCCTCCACGGTCTCGAACTGCTGGGGCGGTTGGTCGCGAGTGGGCAGCAGATAGCAACCGGTGTCATCGGTGAAGAACAGCTGGCTGGTGTGAAAGCCCGCTGCCGACGGCATGGCCCGTCCGGTGGCGCTGCCGGGATAGTTCGGCAGCGCCGGTGCGTATCCGGGATGGTGCGCGATACCGTCGTGCCACCCGGTGGTGCCGGCCATCAGCGACAGCAGCAGCGCGCGCTCGACTTCGGACAACGGCTGCACCGGACGGCGGCTGGTGTAGGCCAGCGCGCCGTCCGGAATGGCGCCGCCCACGGGGAAGCGCCGCGACCGGCGTCCGGTGATCGCGGCGAACAGCCCGAACCCGGCCGCCTGCGCCAGCGCGGCCCGTTCGTGCTCGGTGATCGCCAGGGCCATCGCCCGGGCCTACTTGCTGACGGTCTCCAGCAGCATCGCCAGCTGGGTGGGCGAGACCGCGATCCCGCACTGGTTCTTCAGGTCCGTCAGCGGCTGGGCGATGCCCTGCAGGGTCGACAACTGGTCGAGGTGGCCGATGAAGTAGCCCTGCACCGAGGACTTGGCCTGGTCGGCCGGCATGGTGGCCGCGGAGGTCAGCACGTCGTTGGCCTCCGGGTGCTCGTTGAGGAACGCGCCCGCCTGGCTGAGCACGCCGCTGGCGGTGCTCGACAGTCCGGCTGCCGTGCAGGGGGCGGGGGCGGCGTCGGCGGCGGGAGCGCTGGTCGTCAGCGTGGATGCGGCCACCGCACCCAGGATCCCGACGGCCGCCGCGCCGAGCGCCAGCCCAGAAGTCGTGGTGATGCGCATAGCAGTGATCCCTTCGATCAGGTATTTCCAGCTTGGAAGCTCAACCTACCGGAGTGGCAGCCAACCGCGGAGCCGGTGCAGTGCTTCCTCGATGTCGGCGGTGGGGCCGGCGAAGGACAGCCGGACGAAGGTGTTGCCGCGCTCGGTGTCGAAATCCACGCCCGGAGTCAGCGCAAGACCGGTGTCGGCCAGCAGGCGAGCGCAGAACGCCAAGGAGTCGTCGGTGTGCTCAGCGAGGTCGGCGTAGACGTAGAACGCCCCGTCGGTGGGAGCCAACCGGTTGATACCCAAGCTGCGCAGGCCATCCAGCAGCAGCTCCCGGTTGGCGGCGTAGTGCCGCAGGTGGCCCTGCGCTTCGGCGATCGCCGCAGGGGTGAACGCCGCGACCGCCGCGTACTGCGCCAGCACCGGGGGGCAGATGGTGAAGTTGCCGGTCAGGCAGTCCACCGCGCGACGCAATGCCGGCGGCACCAACAGCCAGCCCAATCGCCAACCGGTCATCGCGAAGTACTTCGAGAAGCTGTTGGCCACCACCGCGTTCCGCGAGGTCTCCCACGCACAGCTGGTCTGCGGTGCGCCCTCGTAGACCAGACCGTGGTAGACCTCATCGCTGATCAAGCGCACCCCGGTGGCGTCGCACCAGGCGGCGATCGCGGCCAGTTCCGCCGGCTCCATGACCGTCCCGGTCGGATTGGCCGGGCTGGCGATGATCACCCCCGCCAACGGGCCCGGAATCTCGGCGAGCATGGCCGCAGTCGGCTGGAATCGGGTCTCGGGCCCGCAGGGGATCTCCACCACCTCGCAGCCCAGGGCGGACAGGATGTTGCGGTAACAGGGATATCCGGGGCTGGCGATCGCCACCCGGTCGCCGGCGTCGAAGCACGCCAGGAAGGCCAGCAGGAATCCACCCGACGAGCCGGTGGTCACCACCACGTCGTCGGGGTCTATCGCCAGGCCGTAGCGTTCGGCATACGAGCCGGCAATGGCCGAGCGCAGCTCCGGGATGCCCAGCGCGACGGTGTAGCCCAGCTCGTTGGCCTCCAGCGCCGCGGCCGCGGCGGCGCGCACCGGCTCGGGGGCTCCCACACTGGGCTGACCGGCCGACAGATTCACCAAATCGCCGTGGCTGCGTTGGCGCTCGGCGGCCGCCAGCCACACGTCCATCACATGGAACGGTGGAATGCCGGCGCGCAGCGCCGCGCGGTCGAGATGGTTGGTCATGCGATTCACCCTGTCATCAGTTGATGGAGGAACCGGGTGGAGTCCGGCATCGAGGCGAGCACGGTGCCGGAATGGTCCTGGTCGGGATAGATGTGCAGCTCGACATCCTGGTGATGGTCGATCAGCTGCTCATACAGGGTCTGACTGGATCGGAGTGGCACGTCGGCGTCATTCTGGCCGTGGCCGAGAAAGATCGGGCGGTCATAGCCGTCGGTCGGGGTGCCCAGGAAGCCGTCGAGCGCCGCGCCGATGCCGTCCAGGGAGCTCACCGGAGCGCTGAACAGCTGGTTCAGCGTGGTTCCCGCAACCAGCTGATCCAGTTCTGACTTGCACACCGTTTCCGCCCGATCTGTCAGCTCGCGCCCGCGAGGCGTCAGCACACTGTCGATGGGAATCTCGGGAAATGCCTCGCGCAGGGCGGCCAGGATGTAGGAGGTGTAGCTGATCGCCGCGGGAGGCACCGGCGCCGGAGGCAGATCGGGTCCGGCCTCCATGACCACCCGTTCGATGTTGGCCGGTGTGCCGGTGGCCACCACGCCGCGATAGTCCAGGCCGGTTCCGGCGGTGAGCCGCGACGCCCACCAGGCACTGTTGATCGCCGCGCCACCGCCTTGGGACTGTCCGACGATCGCCCACTTCGGGGACAGCGGCAGGTCCATCTGGTGGACGGCACGTACGGAGTCGATCACCGAGTGCGCTTCGGTGGCGCTGTTGAGATAACTCATCAGTCCCGGCGTGCCGAGCCCGACGTAATCGCTGCCGACCACCACATAGCCCTGGTCGAGCCAGTGCGACAGGTATTCGTTGTCGCGTGGGCTGCGTGGCCGGGCCGAGGGGGTGCAGTCGTCGCCGAGACCGACGGTGCCGTGCGCCCACGCGATCACCGGCCATCCCCCCGCCGGCGGCGGCCCGTGCGGCACGAAGACCGCGGCCGTGCTCACCGCGGGCCGGTCGTGCTGATCGGGCGTGGCGTAGAGGATCCGGAATGCCTGGGCTGCGCCGATCACCGACAGCGCCGGGTCGAGCGGTACCGAGGTGATCAGGTCTCCCTCGGCGGGAATGGGGCCGGCGTATGCGCGCGCGTCCAGACCAGACCATTGCGGCCCCGGCTCGGCGGCGGCCGGGGTGGCCAACATCAGGGCGGCCAGCCCAACCGAGAGCAGGGCCGTGCGGCGAGCCGCCCTCACCTGTTCAGGCCGAGGAAGGTGAACGCCTCGGCGACTTCGAAGTCCGCCGATGTCTCACCGGCGAAGATATTGCTGTCGTCGGAGCCGAGGTCGAGTTTGCGCACCGCGGCACCCTCCTCGAAGTCCAGCTTGGTCAGGTCCACCCAGAACACGTTGGGTGTCAGCGTCGACTCGAAGAAGTACAGCTTGCGGGTGTGGTGGGCAACCGTGCGCCAGCGGGTCGAGGAGATATTCGGCTCGCCCGGTGTAGAGATGCCGAAGGGCACCGAGACGTTGCGGACCACGCTGAGCACCGAGGCGAGTGCGATCTTCAGATCCTCGGATTTCGGAATCGCGTTGACGTAGAACGAAGCCCGCGCGAACCGGTCCGCGGCCCGATTGGTGCCCGGCAGCATGACGGTGCCGCCGAGCTGCTCCCAGTAGGCGTTGACCGCGAGCTGTTGATCAAAGATCGGCGAGTTCGTCATCACCTGGTACTGGCGACCATGGTGGATGATCTGCTTGCCGTCGACGTATTCCACGATCGCACTGTCGCCGGTGGCGTCCGACAGTGACAGGTGCAGGGTGGCCAGGCGGTCCTCACCGGGCACGCCGTCGGTGACCACCGCGAATTCCTCTTTGCTCAGCGCTGCCACGGCCTCGGCGACGGTGGCGAAGTTGTCCAGGGCGTACTGCGCCCAGGTCGAGATGCACAGTCCGGGACGACTGCCGTCGTACTGCGGGTACACCGACTCAGCCAGCCACAGCAGGTTGGCGGACAACCCCGCTTCGTTCAGGCCGTCGGTGGTGCAGATGTCATAGCCCGTGGCCACCACACTGCCGTACTTCGCGCTCCACTCAACCGAGTTCGGCCCGGCCCGGCCGTCGCGCTTCACACCTCGCGGCAGCGACCAGAGATTGGTCGCCAAATCCAGTTTCCAGTCCATCGACCGTCCGGTGATGATGTTGCCGTTCGGTCCCAGATACACGAGTCGGGTACACATAGGGCCTACCGTAACGGGCCTCTAGAGCACCTCGGCCTGCAGCTGGCGAAGATGTTGTGCCGGCAGGCCGAACAGCTGTGAACTCCCGTGCGCGCGTTTGAAGTACAGCTGGATGTCGCTTTCCCAGGTGATCGCGATACCGCCGTGCAGCTGCACCGCTTCGGCGGCCACTTTGCTGAACGCCTCACTGGTGACCACGCGTGCCAGCGCGGCCGAGGTAGCCGAGGGTTCGGCGATGGCGTCGTCGACCACGGCGCGGGCCGCCGACACGGCCACGTAGAGGTCGGCCATCCGGTGTTTGAGGGCCTGGAAGCTGCCGATCGGCCGGCCGAACTGCACCCGGCTCTTGGTGTACTCCACGGTCAGGTCCAAGCAGCGCGTCGCGGCGCCGATCTGCTCGGCCGCCAGCAGGATCGCCGCGTAGTCCGCGATGCCCGGGTCGACCCCGATGGGGGCGGTGGCGGTGGGGGTGATCCGGCCCAGGCGCCGGGTGGGGTCCATGGTGGCCACCGGCTCGGTGGTGAACTCGGTCCAGCGGGTGAGCTGGTTGCCGTCGGTGCCGACCACGATGTCCGCGATGTCGCCGTTGGCTGCGTAGTCGTCGCCGAAGACCACCGCGCCGATCGCACCGCCTTCGGCGAGCTGTTCCAATGCTTCGGCGTCGGGCTCGGGTGCGGCCAGCAGCGCCAGTTCGGCCAGGGTGGTGCCCAGCAGCGGGGTGGGCACCAGTGCCTTGCCCAGTTCCTCGAGAACGACTGCGGCGTCGCCCAGTTCGCCTCCGGCGCCGCCGAGCTCCTCGGGCACCACCAGGGCAGCGGCACCGACCTGCTCGCACAACAGCTGCCACAGGGCCTCGTCGTAGCCGCGCTCGGATTCCATCGCCACCCGCACCGCTTCGCCGTTGGCGTGCTTGTCGACCAGGGCGGCCACGGTCTGGCGCAGCAGGTCGCGTTCGTCGTTACGGGCCACTCAGATCGCCTCCAACACTCGCCGCCGGTGAGCGGTCGGGTCACCCCACGCGGGACGCAGGGCCTGCGCCCGCAGCAGCCACAGCGACAGATCGCACTCACTGGTGAAGCCGATCGCGCCGTGCGTCTGCAACGCCGAATGCGCGGCCAGCAGCGCGGCGTCCGACGCGGCGACCTTCGCCGCACTGACGTCCCGGGCGGTGTCGGCAGCGTCCTCGGCGAACGACAAGGCCGCCCCGTACACCAGCGGCCGGGCCAGCTCGAGCGCGATGTGCACATCGGCCAGCTTGTGCTTGATGGCCTGGTAGCTGCCGATCACCCGACCGAACTGGGTGCGCTGCTTGGCGTAGTCGACGGCGGTGTTCAGCATCGCCTGCCCGGCCCCGATCAGCTGTGCCGCAGTGGCCAGGGCGCCCATCTCGTAGGCGCGGGCGGTGTCGGCATCCCAGGTGGATCCGGTGGCAGCGACGTCGAAGACGCCGCGACTGGGGTCTACCGAGGCGTGGCGGGTGCCGGCCTGCGCCAGCGACGCGGTCCCGTTCTCGGCCAGCAGAACCAGGTCGGCGGCCTGCGCGTCCAGTGCCCGTGGGGTGTGCGGCGGAAGTGCCACGGTGGCGATCAGCTCCCCGGCAGCCAGCCCGGCCAGCTGAGTCCCGGCATCGGGTGACCCGGCGAGCAGAAGCGGCGCCACCGCGATGGACTCCACCACCGGCCCGGGCACGCACCAGCGGCCGAGCGCCTCGATGGCCAGCACCAGGTCGACCGCATGGGCGCCGATGCCGTCGAACTCCTCCGGCACTGCCAGCGCGGTCACACCCAGCTCGGTCAGCTGGTTCCACACCTGACGGCCCCGCTCGGTGTCACCCTGCGACCAGGCGCGCACCGCGCCCGGCACGTCGGCGGCACCCAGTGCGGCGTCGATGCTGGCAGCGAAGTCGCGCTGCTCTTGGTCCAGATCGAATTTCATTTCTTCTCCCGGGGCAGGCCCAGCAGCCGCTCGGCGATGATATTGCGCTGAATCTCATTGGTGCCGGCGTAAATCGGGCCGCCGAGCGAGAACAGATAACCGTGGGTCCAGGCGTCGGCGAGTTCTCCGTCGGCACCGCGGATGTCCAGGCCGGTCTGATGCAGGGCGACGTCGAGGTCGGACCAGAACACTTTGGTCACCGAGGACTCCGCGCCCAGCTCCCCGCCGGCAGCCAGCCGGGTGACGGTGCCGAACGTTTGCAGCCGGTAGGCCTGAGCCTTGATCCAGGCGTCGGCGACCCGGTCGGTGAACACCGGGTCGCTGCCGTGCTGCCGCCACATGGCCACCAGCTTCTCCGCGCCCACCAGGAACCGGGCCGGGCTGCGCAGGCTCATGCCGCGCTCGTTGCTCGAGGTGCTCATCGCGGCGCGCCAGCCCTCGTTCGGCTCACCGATCACGTCGTTGTCCGGCACGAAGACGTCGTCGAGGAAGATCTCGCCGAAGCCGGTCTCGCCGCCGAGCTGTTCGATGGCACGCACGGTGACGCCGTCGGCCTTGAGGTCGAACATGAAGTAGGTCAGGCCATGGTGGCGCTGGGCTTCCGGGTCGGAGCGGAACAACCCGAAGCCGCGCTCGCCGAACGGGGCGCGCGAGCTCCAGATCTTCTGGCCGTTGAGCCGCCAGCCGCCGTCGACCTTGGTCGCCGTCGAGCGCAGGGACGCCAAGTCGCTGCCGGACTCCGGCTCCGACCAGGCCTGCGCCCAGATCTCCTCGCCGCTGGCCATTTTCGGCAGGATACGGTCCAGCTGCTCCTGCGTGCCGTGCGCGAACAGCGTCGGCGCCAGCATCGAGGTGCCGTTGGCGCTGGCGCGCCCCGGGGCGCCGGCGCGGAAGTACTCCTCCTCGAACACCACCCACTGCAGCAGGCTGGCGTCACGGCCGCCGTACTTCTTGGGCCAGGCGATCACCGACAGGCCGGCGTCGAAGAGCACCTTGTCCCAGCGCCGGTGCTGCTCGAAACCCTCGGCGGTGTCGTAGGACTCGGTCGGGAACTTGTCGGAGTTCGCGGCCAGGAAATCGCGGACCTCGGCGCGGAAGGCCTCAGTCTCGTCATCGAAATTCAGGTCCATCAGGCCCACTCTCTCAATTCATGCTTGACCACTTTGCCGCCTGGATTGCGGGGTAGGGAGTCGGTGAAGGTCACCGATCTCGGTGCCTTGAAGTTCGCCAAATGTTCGCGGGCGTAAGCGATCACCTGGGCCGCGTCGAGCGTGGAGCCGGGCCGGCGCACGATGAAGGCGCGACCCACCTCGCCGAGTCGCTCGTCGGGGACGCCGATCACCGCCACGTCGGCGACGCCGTCGAGGCGGGCCAGCACCTGCTCGATCTCGGCGGGGTAGACGTTGAAGCCGCCGCAGATGTACATGTCCTTGAGCCGGTCGGTGATCCGCAGGTTGCCGGCGTCGTCGACGGTCCCGATGTCGCCGGTGTGCAACCAGCCGTCCGCGTCGATCGCCGCGGCGGTGGCCTCCGGGTCGTCGAGGTAGCCGAGCATGATGTTGGCGCTGCGCAGCAGCACTTCGCCGGAATCCGTACCGTCGCCGGTGCTTTCCAGTCGCAGCTCGAAGTCGCCGATCGGCCGTCCGCAGGTGGTGGCGACGGTGACGGCGTCGTCGTCGGCGCGGCACATGGTGCCGAACCCACCGGACTCGGTCAGCCCGTAGGCGGTGAGCACGATGTCGATGTCCAGTTCGGACTGCATGCGTTCGATCAGCACGACCGGGACGGTGGCCGCGCCGGTGACGGCGAACCGCAGCGAGCTCAGGTCATGCCGGTCGCGCTCGGGGTGGTCCAGCAGGGACTGGTAGATGGTGGGCGGCCCGGGCAGCACGGTGATCCGGTAGGTCTCGATGGCACGCAAGGCCGCGGCCGGGTCGAAGGTGAGCTGCGGGATCAGGGTGGCCCCGGTCTGCAGGCAGGCCAGGATGCCGGCCTTGTAGCCGAAGTTGTGGAAGAACGGGTTGATGCAAAGGTAGCGGTCCTGCGCGGTCATCTGACCGCACTGCGCCCAGGCCGCCGGACCGGCCAGCGACTGCCGGTGGGCGCAGAGCACGCCCTTGCTGCGGCCGGTGGTTCCGGAGGTGAACAGGATGTCCGACAGATCGTCGGGTCCGACCGCGGCGGCGCGGGCATCGACGTCGGCGGCCGGCACCGCGGCACCCGCGGCGATGAACTGGTCCCAGGAAGCCGCCGCGCTCGCGTCGTCGTCCTGGACGGGCACGCGGACCACGTGCCGCAGGTCGGGCAGCTGGTCTCGGTCCAGTTCGGTGAGCCGGTCGGTCTTGAGGAACCGGCCCATGCCGACCAGCGCCGTGGACTTGCTGCGGGCCAGGATGTCGGTGGCCTCCGCGGCGGTGTAGCGCGTATTCAGCGGCACCAGCACGCCGCCGGCGTAGTGCACACCCAGGCAGGTCACCACCCAGTGCCAGGTGTTGGGCGACCACAGCGCGACCCGGTCGCCGGGCGCCACCCCCAGGGCGATCAGCGCCGCGGCGGCGCGCCGCACCTCGTCGCGCAGGCCGGCCCAGGTGAAGTGCCTGTCCTCGGTGACCAGGGCGTCATGGTCGGGCAGCGTGCGCGCGATGTGGTCCAGGGCCGCAGGTGTGGTCTGCGGTTCCGTACTCATGGGCGCCACTCCTCCTCATCGCTCCGCTCTGCATCGTCGCCGGCGCAACTCATAGGCGCTGCTCCTCCCCGTCGCTGAACTCTGCATGCCGTCAGCGCGGGCTCCTGGGCTCGACGGCTCGTAGCCGAGCAAGTGCTTGGTAGGTTAGCCTACAAGGGTGCAAGCAGTCGAGGAGTTCCGGGCTGAGGTCCGTGCATGGCTGGCCGACAACCTGGTCGGGGAGTTCGCCGAGCTCAAGGGCCTCGGCGGCCCGGGCCGCGAGCATGAGGCGTTCGAAGAGCGGATGGCGTGGAACCGCCATCTGGCCGACGCCGGACTGACCTGCCTGGGCTGGCCGGTGGAACACGGCGGGCGTGGCCTGTCGGTGGCGCACCGGGTGGCCTTCTATGAGGAGTACGCCCGCGCCAACGCGCCCGACAAGGTCAACCACCTGGGCGAAGAGCTGCTGGGGCCGACCCTGATCGCCTTCGGCACGCCCGAGCAGCAGCAGCGCTTCCTGCCCGGCATCCGCAACGTCACCGAACTGTGGTGCCAGGGCTACTCGGAACCGGGTGCGGGCAGCGACTTGGCCAACGTGGCCACCACCGCCGTCCTCGACGGCGACCGGTGGGTGATCAACGGCCAGAAGGTGTGGACGTCACTGGCCCACCTGTCGCAGTGGTGCTTCGTGGTGGCGCGCACCGAGAAGGGCTCCAAGCGGCACAACGGGCTGTCGTATCTGCTGGTGCCGTTGGACCAGCCGGGCGTCGAGGTTCGGCCGATCGTGCAACTCACCGGCACCTCGGAGTTCAACGAGGTGTTCTTCGACGACGCGGTCACCGACGCCGATCTGGTGGTCGGCGAACCCGGCGACGGCTGGAAGGTGGCGATGGGCACGCTCACCTTCGAGCGCGGCGTGTCGACGCTGGGCCAGCAGATCCGGTACGCCCGGGAACTGTCGTCGCTGGCCGAGCTCGCCAAGCGCAACGGTGCCGCCGAAGACCCGTTGATCCGCGAGCGGTTGGCCCGCTCCTGGGTCGGCCTGCGCTCGATGCGGTCCTACGCGCTGGCCACCATGGACGTCGAACAACCCGGCCAGGACAACGTCTCCAAGCTGCTGTGGGCCAACTGGCACCGCGACCTGGGTGAGCTGGCGATGGACGTGATCGGGCGCGACTCGATGGTGCTGCGCGACGGCGAGTTCGACGAGTGGCAGCGGCTCTACCTGTTCACCCGCAGCGACACCATCTACGGCGGGTCGAACGAGATTCAGCGCAACATCATCGCCGAGCGGGTTCTCGGCCTACCCCGAGAGGCAAAGGGATGAGCTCGACGACGGATCTGTCCAAGGCGCCCCAGGAGATCGCCGGACACGGCCTGCT
Source organism: Mycolicibacter nonchromogenicus (assembly GCF_002101775.1). Lineage (GTDB taxonomy): Bacteria > Actinomycetota > Actinomycetes > Mycobacteriales > Mycobacteriaceae > Mycobacterium > Mycobacterium nonchromogenicum. The sequence goes on from NZ_LQPI01000046.1 coordinate 133,687, forward strand.
GGCCGGCAAGACGGTGCTGGTCACCGCGGCCGCCGGCACCGGAATCGGTTCCACCACCGCGCGGCGTGCGCTGCTCGAAGGCGCTGACGTGGTGGTCTCCGACTACCACGAACGCCGGCTCGGCGAGACCCGCGATGAACTGGCCGGCCTCGGGCTGGGCCGGGTGGAGGCGGTGGTCTGCGACGTCACCTCCACCGCCGCGGTGGACGCCCTGCTCGACGAGGCCGTGGCGAAGATGGGCCGGCTCGACGTGTTGGTCAACAACGCCGGACTCGGCGGGCAGACCCCGGTCATCGACATGACCGACGAGGAGTGGGACCGCGTGCTGAACGTGACCCTGACCTCGGTGATGCGGGCGACCCGGGCGGCGCTGCGCTACTTCCGCGGCGTCTCCCACGGTGGGGTGATCGTCAACAACGCCAGCGTATTGGGTTGGCGTGCACAGCATTCGCAGTCGCACTACGCCGCGGCCAAGGCCGGCGTGATGGCCCTGACCCGGTGCAGCGCGATCGAAGCCGTCGAGTACGGGGTGCGGATCAACGCCGTCTCGCCGTCTATCGCCCGGCACAAATTCCTGGAGAAGACCAGCTCGTCGGAGTTGCTGGACCGTCTCGCCGACGAGGAGGCGTTCGGCCGGGCCGCCGAGCCGTGGGAGATCGCCACCACCATCGCGTTTTTGGCCAGCGACTACTCCAGTTACCTGACCGGCGAGGTCATTTCGGTTTCCAGCCAGCGCGCCTGATGCCATGACGCGCCGTGACGAACTCCTGAGCCTGGCGGCGGCGATGATCGCCGAACGTGGCCTGCGGGCAACGACGGTGCGCGACATCGCCGACGCCGCCGGGATCCTGTCCGGGAGTCTGTATCACCACTTCTCCTCCAAAGAGGAGATGGTCGACGAGGTGCTGCGTGACTTTCTGGGCTGGCTGTTCGCCCGTTATCAGCAGATCATCGATCAGGAATCCGATCCGCTGGAGCGCCTGAAGGGTCTGTTCCTGGCGTCGTTCGACGCGATCGAGGATCGCCACGCCCAAGTCGTCATCTACCAGGACGAAGCCAAGCGGCTCTCGTCGCACGAGCGGTTCTCCTACGTCGACGAACGCAACCGTCAGCAACGTAAGATGTGGCTTGACGTGCTGCAGCAGGGCATCGAAGCGGGAATCTTCCGGCCCGACCTCGACGTCGACCTGGTCTATCGCTTCATCCGTGACACCACCTGGGTATCGGTGCGCTGGTACCAGCCCGGTGGCCCACTGACCGCCGAACAAGTCGGCAGGCAATACCTCGCCATCGTCCTGGGTGGCATCACCAAAGAAGGAGTCTGAAATGGCCGCACAAGTCTCTGAGGCGTATGTCATCGACGCCGTTCGCACCGCCGTCGGCAAGCGCAACGGGTCGCTGGCGGGTATCCACCCGATCGACTTGGGCGCGTTGGCCTTTAGCGGCCTGCTGGACCGCGTCGGGGTCGACCCGGCCGCCGTCGACGACGTGATCACCGGCTGTGTGGACGCCGTCGGCGGCCAGGCCGGCAACATCGGCCGGCTCGCGTGGCTGGCCGCCGGCTTCCCCGAGGGGGTTCCCGGTGTCACCGTGGACCGGCAGTGCGGATCGAGCCAGCAGGCCATCTCGTTCGGCGCGCAGGCGATCATGTCGCGCACCGCGGACCTGATCGTGGCCGGCGGTGTGCAGAACATGAGCTGGATCCCGATCTCGTCGGCAATGATCGTCGGCGAGCAGTTCGGCTTCACCTCCCCGACCAACGAGTCCAAGAAATGGCTGCAGCGCTACGGCGACGAAGAGGTCTCGCAGTTCCGCGGCGCCGAGATGATCGCCGAGCGCTGGGACATCTCCCGCGAGGACATGGAGCGTTTCGCGCTGCAGAGCCACCAGCGGGCCTTCACTGCGATCGCTGAGGGGCGTTTCGACAACGAGATCATCGAGGTCGACGGCTTCCGGGTCGACGAGTGCCCGCGCGAGTCCTCCCTGGAGAAGATGGCCGGCCTCAAGACGCTGGTGGAGGGTGGCCGGCTGACCGCCGCGGTCTCCAGCCAGATCTGCGACGGGTCGGCCGCGGTGCTGCTCGCCTCGGAGAAGGCTGTCGCCGACCACGGTCTCAAGCCCCGCGCCCGCATCCACCACATCAGCGCCCGTGGTGATGACCCGGTGATCATGCTGACCGGCCCGATTCCGGCCACCCGTTACGCACTGGAGAAGACCGGCCTGAGCATCGATGACATCGACGTCGTTGAGATCAACGAGGCGTTTGCTTCGGTCGTGCAGGCCTGGATGAAGGAGTTCCCGATCGACCCCGCCAAGGTCAACCCCAACGGTGGGGCGATCGCACTGGGGCACCCGCTCGGGGCGACCGGGGCCAAGCTGTTCACCACCATGCTCAACGAGCTGGAGCGCACCGGCGGCCGGTACGGTTTGCAGACCATGTGCGAAGGCGGGGGCACCGCGAACGTCACGATCATCGAGCGGCTTGACAGCTGACATCGGGGTTCATGGAAGCCGGCGCCGGGGGGACGCCGGATCCCCGGGCTCGACGCTGAACAGCGCCGCGATCAGCAGCACGGTCGCCAACGGGATCCACCCGCCGCCCGGGTCGGCTGAACCGTGAGTCGCCGGCTACCTCACCAGCCCGGCGATGATGTCGTCGACCGTTCGCTCTGCCAGCGCGTCCAGATCGGCGCGAGGGGCGCCGCGCAGGGGTCCGCGCAGCGCCAGTTCGGCGAATCCGTGCACCGCTGACCAGCACGGCCACTCCGCGCCGGTGCGCCGATTCGCCTGCAGCACACCGGCGTCGGTCATCGCATCGAGTGCTTCAACCAAGGCGCGGAACGGCGGGGGGAGTCCGTCCCCGTCGACCGCGGTGAGCCCGGCCCCGAAGAACGCCACGGTGAACCACCCGGGCTCGTCCAACGCGAAGCCGATGTAGCCGAGCCCGACCGCGCGCAGCTGATTACGCGCCCGGCTCTGCGGCGTGCCGCCTCGGGTCACCGGTGCGACCATGCGCGCTGCCATCCGGTCTCCGATGGCGACCGCGACGGCTCTCAACAGCGCCTCGCGGTCGGCGAAGTGGCGGTATGCGGCGTTGGGGGAGACCCCGACACGCCGGGTCGCCTCCCGGACGGTGAGAGCCTCTGGACCGCCGAGCCGGGTCAGCTGCAGACCGGCCTCGATCAGTGCCGCGCACAGATCGCCGTGGTGATAACCGGTCTTTGTCGCGGTCACCTCTTGACAGCCCCCTCGGGTCAAAGTGTACGGTGTGAACATATCTGATGTGGACGCCGTACACATATCAACGGGGGTTTTCGCCGATGAGGGGTTATGCAGTGCCGCCGGTCGTGGATCACCAGACCTGGCAACGGGAACTCGACGCCCTGCGCCGGCGCGAAAAGGCCGCCACCCGGGAACTCGATGCGATCGCGGCACAGCGGCGGCGCCTGCCGATGGTCGCCATGGACGACTATGTGCTCGAGGGCGAGAGCGGACCGGTGCGCCTGCCCGAGGTGTTCGAGGGCAAGAGTCAGCTGATCGTCTACCACCACATGTGGTCGCCGGGCCAACAGTGGCAGTGCGCGGGGTGCACGGGCTACACCTCGCAGTTCACTCGCCTCGACTTCCTCGACGCCTACGACGCGCGGTTCGTCATCGTCACGCAGGGATCCATCGACGAGGCGATCGCCTACAAGCGGCGGGTCGGCAACCAGATGGCGTGGTACAGCACCGCCAACAGTTCGTTCGGCACTGATGTCGGGGTGCCTGAAGGTGGGCAGTTCGCCGTGAATGTCTTTCTGCGCCAGGGGGATGCGGTCTACCGAACCTGGTGCACCAACCATCGCGGGGTAGAACAGCTCAGCCACATGTTTCCGTTGCTCGACGTGCTGCCCTATGGGCGCCAGGAACAGTGGCAGGACTCGCCCGACGGCTGGCCTCAGAGTCCCACCTACAGTCGCTGGGCCAGCTCGCCGGAGATCGCCAAGCTGTACGGCGCCGATTCGTAGTGTCCCAACCCGTTTCCAACCCGTCTCCAACCCGTCCCAACCCAGAAGGAGCATGATGAGCACTGCCCAAACCGGCCTGAAGACAATCAATCTCGTGTGCGTGCCGACCGTCGATCAGGAGAAGGCGGTCGCGTTCTATGAGTCGCTGGGCTTCGAGAAGCGCACCGACATCGAGATGGGTGACGGCTACCGCTGGATCGAGGTCTACCCGGCCGAGGGCGGCACCGGCATCGCCCTGGCGCCACCGCCACCGGACAGCGGTCCGGTCGAGCCGACCGTCACCGGCATCACGTTGACCACCGACGACATCGATGCCACGCACGCCGCGCTGAAAGAGCTCGGGGTCGACGTCGACGACCAGGTGGCCCGAATGGGTGACCCCGTCCCGCCGCTGCTGTGGTTCCGCGACCCGACCGGACACACCCTGATGGTGGCCGAGGTCTAGGCAGCCCACCCCACCCCGCCGCCCCACCTCACCCGCCCAACCCGCCGAGCCGGAATCTCGCGACGCCGCGACAGCGTGTCGCGTCGTGAGGTTCCGGCTCGAGCGCTGTGGATGAGTGTCGGCGTGGACCGGCACGCGCTGGCACGCTCGGGTCGTGGGCGAATTGGAGTGGCCGTTCCTCGGTGCTGAGGTCTTGGCCGCCAAAGCGATTCCCGAGCGGGCCATGCGGACGCTATATCAGCCGGTTTATCCCGGGGTCTACGCGCCGTGGGGCATAGCGCTGACCGCGCGCCAGCGAGCGATCGCCGCGTGGCTGTGGTCGCGGCGTAAGGGTGTGGTGGCCGGTAACTCGGCCGCGGCGCTGCTCGGCGCACAGTGGGTGAGCCCCAGGCTGGATGCGGAACTGGTCTATGACAACCACAAGTCGCCGCCGAAGCTTGTTGTTTACGAAGACATCCTGAGGCCGCAGGAGCTGACCGTCGTGGACGGGATGCGGGTGACGACCCCGGCACGCACCGCGTTCGACATCGGCCGGCGGACGCGGTCGAGGGTATCGGCGGTGCAGCGGCTCGACGCGCTGGCCAACACCACCGGCGTGTCCGTCGACGAAGTCGAAGCTGTGATCGCTGCTCACCGGGGCGCGCGTGGGCTCAACCGGCTGCGACTGGTCTTGCCGCTGGTGGACCGCGGGGCGGAGTCGCCTCAAGAGAGCCGCACCCGGCTGGCGCTGATCGACGCCGGACTGCCGTGCCCGCAGACCCAGATCGTGGTCCTCGACGGCTACGGCGGCTTTGTGGCCCGGGTGGATATGGGCTACCGGGACTTGAAGGTCGGCATCGAGTACGACGGCCGGCAGCACTGGACCGACCCGGTGCAGCGGCAGGACGACATCGACCGCCACGTGGCGCTGGCCGATCAGGGGTGGTTGATCGTGCGGGTCAGCGCCGAGATGCTGCGCTATCGCGAGGCGACGGTGATCGGCCGGGTGATGCAGGCTATGTATGCCGCCGGCTGGGACGGTCGGCGCGCGAGCCGGAATCTGGCGACGCCGCGACGGCGTGTCGCGTCGTGAGAGTCCGGCTCGGGCTTAGTCCTGGATCAACGAAGACGCGGCCCGCAGGTGCTTCACGGCGTCGGTCACGATGCCCTCGATCAGCTCGGCGCACGACGGCAGGCTGTCCAGAATCCCCGCCACCTGACCCGATGCCAGCACACCGGCTTCGGTGTTGCCCTCGACCAGGCCTGCCTTGAGCAACATCGGGGTGTTGGCGGCCATCAGCACCTGCGACCAGGTGAGTTCCTTGCCGTGCCGCATCGCCAGCCCGTCTTTGACCATGGTGGGCCAGCTCATCTGCGACATCTTCTTGAACTTCGCCGCGTTGCGGACGGCGGCGGTGAAACCGCGTGCCCGCGAACCGCTTTCAAGCTTCTCAACCAGCTCGGTGCGCAGCACCCGGTGCGGCATGCCGTCGACGCGGGTGGAGACCACGGTGCCGCTCAGGTCGGCGGCCAGGTAACGCTGCTTGACCGCATCCGGAACGGTGGAGTCGCTGGTCAGCAGGAACCGGGTGCCCATCGCGACGCCGGTCGCGCCGTAGGACAGCGCGGCGGCCAAACCCCGGCCGTCGAAGAAGCCACCGGCGGCGATCACCTGCACACCGGTACCGGCGACGGCGTCGAGCACCGACGGCAACAACAGGGTGGTGGCGACCGGACCGGTGTGCCCGCCGCCCTCGCCGCCCTGCACGATCACCGCGTCGGCGCCCCAGGACGCCACCTTCTTGGCGTGCTTGGCCGCACCAACCGACGGGATAACCACGGAGCCGGCCTCTTTGAGCTTGGCGATCAGCTCGGCCTTGGGGGCCAGCGCGAACGACGCCACCTTGACGCCCTCGCGGATCATCAGGTCCACCCGGTCGCCGGCGTCGGATGCGTCGGCGCGGATGTTGACCCCGAACGGCTTGTCGGTGGCGGACTTCACCTTGGAGATCGCGGTGGCCAGTTCATCGATCGTCATGGTCGCCGAGGCCAGGATGCCCAGCCCGCCGGCGTTGGCGGTGGCCGAGACCAGTCGGGCGCCGGCCACCCAGCCCATCCCGGTCTGCACCACCGGGTGTTCGATACCGACCAGTTCGGTCAGTGGGGTCTTGATGCGGCTCATGCCCGTACTTCTTTGTCCCGCAGCGACTTGGGGTCGATCACCTCGCGGATCAGCCGCAGCTCCTCGGCATCGGGCGACCGAGTCGTAGCGGCGTCGGCCAGGCCGTGCACCTCGAACGAGGTGTTCTCGGCGACCTCCTCGGGGGTGACACCGGGGTGCAGCGACACCGCACGCATCTGATGGTCCGGGCCGCCGAAGTCGAACACGCCGAGGTTGGTCACCACCCCGCCCAGGTTGAAGAACCGGAACGCCGGGTTGGCCGGGTCGACCTTGTCGTAGCCGATGCCCGAGACGATGTCGACGGTCTCGCAGAACACCCGTGACGAGTGCGCGCCCACCCAGTAGCTGGTGGTGTGGTTGATGGTGTTGCCGGGGGCGCCGCGGACCCCGAACATCTGCCGGGTGGGATGCTGCAGCGGACCGAACGCCGACAGGTTCTGGTTGCCGTAGCGGTCGATCTGGTTGGCGCCCATGATCACATGGCGCCGGCCCCACGACAGAGTTTCGAAGACCCGGTTGAACGGCATCCAGCCTTCCAGCGGTCCGACCTTGCCGATGGCCGGGGTGTCGGCCAGGATCCGGGCCTCCCCGTCGGTGAGCACCAGGTCGGGGGAGAAGGTGAGGCGGGCGAGCCGGGCGCCGACGGTGGGCACCGTGGCCATGGGTGAGGCCATGATCTCGCCGGCGCCGCGGAACAACTCGGCGCAGGCGACCGCGCAGATCTCGGCGCGCGTGGGTGAATCGGTCATGCTTGGGCCTCCGCTCCGAACTTCTTCACCGCAGCCTGGTAGTCGTCTTCGCTGCCGGACAGGTAGGTGGCCTTGAACTCCGCCCAGGTCTCGTCGGACTTGGCGGCTTCGGCGTAGTGCCGCTGGAATTTCTCGTCGCGGCCGTAATCGGCTGCGCCGATGGTGAAGTGGGCTCCACCCGGTGCTTCCACCACCTTGTCCACCATCATCCGGTTGATGATCTGGGTCTGCGGCGACGTGGTGGCGACCAGCTCTTCGGTGGACACGATCTTCTCCACCGACAGGAAGCGGCGCTGCGCCGACATCAGGAACAGGTCGTCGAAGTACGGGTCGATGCCGGTGTAGGCGGCGTTACCGCGGGCGTCACCGAGGTTCAGGTGCACGAACGCGGCGTCCAGGTTCAGCGCCGGCATCGCGACCAGGGTCTCGTGACCACCCCCGTCTGCAGCCGAGACGGGGTAGGGGGAGGTGACGGTCTTGAGCTCGCCCTCCCAGAAGTCGATCACCGAGCTGCCCAGACCGGCGCGGATCGGCAGGAACGGCAGCCGCTGGGCGGCGGCCTGCAACCCGCAGCGCAACATGCCCTCGTCCATCTCCCGGGCCTCGATCGCCCCACTGGTGCGGGCCTTGGCGAACCACGGGTCGTAGAACGGCGGCGAGTCCAGCGAGACGAAGCCGTAGTAGACGCGGCGCACCTTGCCGGCCGAACACAGCAGCCCCAGATCCGGTCCGCCGTAAGTCACGACGGTCAGGTCCTTGACGTCGGTGCGCAGGATCGCGCGCACGAACGCCATCGGCTTGCGGCGCGAGCCCCAGCCGCCGATGCCGATCGTCATGCCGTCGCGCAGCTCGGCGACGGCGTCGTCGAGGGTGGTGACCTTGTTCGTGCTCATCGGGTGACACTCCTCCTGATCGCTGCGCACTGCATCGTCGTGCCGCGCATCACTTCTTCGCCTTCTCGGTGCCGGCGAACTCGTCGCGGTGCTCGTCGGCGACACCGGAGAGGTTGAGCTCAAAGGTGAAGCCCTGCTCCATCCGGTAACTCGAGTTGACCTTCTGCACGTCGATGAGGTTGAGGGCCTCCTTGGCGGCCCGGATCACCCGGGTGTCCTTGGATGCGATGTCGCGGGCCACCCGCAGCGCTGCCTCGTCCAGCTCGGCGCGCGGCACCACCTCGTGCACAGATCCGTACTGGTGCAGGGTTGCGGCGCTCACGGTGGCCGCGGTGTAGAACAACCGGCGCATCATGTGCTGCGGCACCAGCCGGGACAGGTGGGTGGCGGCGCCCAGTGCGCCACGCTCCACCTCGGGCAGGCCGAACTTGGCGTCGTCGGAGGCCACGATCACGTCGGCGTTGCCGACCAGGCCGATCCCGCCGCCCACGCAGAAGCCGTTGACCGCGGCGATCACCGGCACCGCGCACTCGTAGACGGCCTTGAACGCCGCGAAGCAACCACGGTTCGCGTCGATCAGGGCGGTGAAGCCCTCGGTGTTCTGCATCTCTTTGATGTCGACGCCGGCGTTGAATCCGCGGCCCTCGGCTCGCAGGATCACCACGTGCGTGGACATGTCGTTGCCGGCGGCGGTGATGACCTCACCGAGCTCGAACCAGGCCCGCGAAGGCAGCGCGTTGACCGGCGGGTAGTCGACGGTGACCGCGACGATCCCCGGTTCGACGGTGGTGGATGTGATCGGCATGGGCGGACTTCCCTGTCGTATTGGGGCCTCTGGTACCTAAGCAAGCACTTGCTTGGTACGCTAGCACAGTGTCGGATGCGATCAAGCTTGGATTGAGCGGCAAGGTGGTCCTGGTGACCGGCGGGGTGCGTGGCGTCGGCGCCGGCATCAGCGGGGTCTTCGCCGACCAGGGTGCGACGGTGGTGACGTGCGCCCGGCGCCCGGTGGAGGGCCTGCCATATGAATTCCATTCCTGCGACGTCCGCGACGACGACGCGGTGAAGGCCCTGATCGAGACGATTGTCGCCAAGCACGGCCGACTCGACGTGGTGGTCAACAATGCCGGTGGCTCGCCGCACGCGCCGGCCGCCCAGGCGTCGGCCAACTTCAGCCGCAAGATCATTGAGCTCAACCTGCTGGGGCCGCTGCAGGTCGCCCAACACGCCAACGCCGTCATGCAGACCCAGCCGACGGGCGGCTCCATCATCAACATCACCAGTGTCAGCGGGCACCGCCCGTCACCGGGCTCGGCCGCCTACAGCGCCGCCAAAGCCGGCTTGGACAACCTGACCGCCACCCTGGCTGTCGAGTGGGCTCCCAAGGTGCGGGTCAACTCGGTGGTGGTCGGCATGGTCGAGACCGAGCAGTCCGACCTGTTCTACGGCGACGCGGAGTCGATCGCCGCGATTTCGGCCACCGTGCCGCTGGGCCGGCTCGCCAAGCCGGTCGATGTCGGCTGGGCGGCTGCCTTCCTGTCGTCCGACGCCGCCTCCTATATCAGCGGCGCCACCCTGGAGACCCACGGCGGCGGGGAACCGCCGGTCTACCTGGACGTTACGAGCGCCAACAAATAAAGGAGAGAACGCAGATGGGACTTCTCGACGGCCGCGTGGTCATCGTCACCGGAGCGGGCGGCGGAATCGGCCGGGCGCACGCGCTGGCATTCGCCGCGGAGGGCGCCCGGGTCGTGGTCAACGACATCGGGGTGGGCTTGGACGGCTCGCCGGCCGGTGGGGGCAGTGCTGCCCAGGGCGTGGTCGACGAGATCGTCGCAGCGGGCGGAGAGGCCGTCGCCAACGGTTCCAACGTGGCTGACTGGGAGCAGGCCGCCGCGTTGATCCAGACCGCGGTCGACCACTTCGGTGGCCTGGATGTGCTGGTCAACAATGCCGGCATCGTGCGTGACCGGATGTTCGCCAACACCAGTGAAGAGGAGTTCGACGCTGTGGTCGCCGTGCACCTCAAGGGGCATTTCGCGACCATGCGGCACGCCGCCGCCTACTGGCGGGCCCAATCCAAGGCCGGTGAGACGGTAGACGCCCGAATCATCAACACCAGCTCGGGCGCGGGCCTGCAGGGCAGTGTCGGCCAGGCGAACTACTCGGCCGCCAAGGCCGGTATCGCCGCCCTGACGCTGGTCGCTGCGGCCGAGATGGGCCGCTACGGCGTCACGGTGAACGCGATCGCCCCGTCGGCGCGGACCCGGATGACCGAGACGGTGTTCGCCGACATGATGAACACCCAGGACCAGGCCTTCGACGCGATGGCCCCGGAGAACGTGAGCCCGCTCGTGGTGTGGCTGGGCAGCGTGGAGTCCAAGGATGTCACCGGCAAGGTCTTCGAGGTCGAAGGCGGCAAGATCCGCGTCGCCGAGGGCTGGGCACACGGGCCGCAGGCCGACAAGGGCGGCCGCTGGGATCCGGCGGAGTTGGGGCCGGTCGTCGCCGATCTGCTGGCCCAGTCGCGGCCGCCGGTACCGGTGTACGGCGCCTAGGGACACCAGCGCACGGAAGTCGCGATGCGCGGACCTGCACCGTTATACGCGGGCGTCAAATTGTGATACTTACTTAGCCGGATAGGTACGCGTTGCGGCCCTTTCCTCATTGGGCTTCAACGTAATCTTTCACCTGGTCTTAGGTGACGTGTTCGTGTCCATGTCCAGCTGCTGGAGGTTTCGTGTCGGTGCTCGAGGTGGACGACTTCCCACCCGTGGCACTGCGGCGTCGGCAGCACCCACACCCCGGTGAGGGCGTGCCGGCCTTCTCCTGGCCGACGTTCATTCTCGGGGTGGCCGGCATCACCGTGTTCGTGTTGGTGGCCATCGGTGCGGTTTACGGGACTCTTTCGGGGTGGGTCGTCATACCGCTGAGCACCCTGGTCACCTATGTGTTGTTCTCGGTGGCGCACGAAGCCCTGCACCGCTCGTTCTGCTCGGTGCGCTGGGTCAACGCGGTGGTGGGCCGGGTGGCCTGGCTGTTGGTGGTGTTGCCGTTCTCGTTGCCGGCATTCGGCTACGTGCACGGCGAACATCACCGCCATACCAACGATCCCGAGCGCGATCCCGACATGTTCGCCACCCATGCGCCCACCTGGCAGCTGCCGTTCCGCTGGGCGCTGATGGATCTGTTCAACGCGACCTGGTACGTCCGCAAGCTGTGGCCGCGGATACGCCACTCGTGGCGGCGCCCGGTCGCCGAGCTCGCCGAAACATCGGTGCTGTTCTCGTTGACCATCGCGCTGACCGTGGCGGCGATCCTGACCAACCACTTCTGGCTGCTCGCCGAGGTCGTGTTGATCCCGCAGCGCCTCGGCCTGTTCATCATCGGATGGGCGTTCGATTGGCTCCCGCACCACGGAATCGACATCACCCAGCGTCAGGACCGGTATCGCGCCAGTCGTCTGCGGGTGGGCATGGAATGGTTGCTCGCCCCGTTGATGCTGTCGCAGAACTACCACCTGATCCACCACCTGCATCCGTGGCTGCCCTTCTACCGCTACCTGCCGGCGTGGCGACGTAACGAGGACCTCTACTTGGACCACCACGCTGCCGTCACGACCGTGCTCGGCCGGGACCTCAACGCTGAGGAATACCGGCAGTGGAAGCGCTGGGCGCAGGTCGAGCCCGACTCCCGCGTCGCCTAGTCAGGTGTTCTGTCTCGCCTCTTGCGCCAGTTGCAGGCGGGAAGAGATGTCGAGCTTGGTGTAGATCCGGTTCAGGTGCGAGTGCACCGTACGGGGCGAGACACTCAGTTCGGCGGCGATCTCCTTGTCGCGAAGACCTTCACTGATGAGCCGGACGACATTGCGCTCGGCCGGAGTCAGCGAGTCCCAGCCGCTGGCCGGGCGTTTGGAATCGCCCTTGCGCTTGCCGTCGCTCCGGCACGCGTAGGCGATGGCGTCGGCCGTCGACATCGCCGCACCCTGATTCCATCGCCTCTCAAAATCGCTCTGTGGCATCGCTTGCCTTAGTGCGTCGACGCCCGTCTCGTACTCGGCGTCGTATACCTTGGCGCGAATGGCGCCGGTGCGGCCGCGGGCACCTGCCGCGGCGCCGAACAGCCGCACCGCCTCCTGGTGTCGCCCGGCGGCGGTCGCCACCTCCGCCAGCAATTCGAGCAGATCCGGGACGCCCAGGAATGCCTCAGTGTCCGCCGCGATCGCCAGCGCTTCGCGCGCGTCGCGCTCGGCCTGCTCGAAGTCGCCCTCGGCTATCGCAACTCGGCCACGTATCTCCAGCAGCAGGATGCGGTGGAAACCCGAACCCACCGAAAGGGCCTCTTCAGCCCACCGGCGCGCCGCGGCCAGGTCACCGGAGGCCAGGGCCGCCCGGGCGACGGGATTGCCGTTGATGGCCAGTAGTTGCGGCAGCGCGCATGCTTCGCGCCCGGCCTCGGTGGCGCTGATCGCCCCGGACACGTCGCCGGCGGCCAACAGGGTGTCTGCCATGGCGCCGAACCCGAACGCGCGCTGGAAGTCGATGAGTTCGGCGGCGGCCTCGACGCAGGCATCCGCCGCAGCACGCGCCCCGCGGATATCGCCCTGGCACGCAAGGGCTTCGGCCAGCACCGTCAGGCTCTGGGCGCTGAACAGTGGGTCGTGAGCGGCCTCGGCCTCCAGTGCCACCTGCCGGGCCTGCTCGACCGCCTGCGTGAGCTCTGCCCGGTGCAGGTGGGCCAGTCCCAGGCAAAGGCGGCACAGCCGTGCAACCGACCAGTCCCCGACCGCGTCGCTGAGCACGGCTCCGTTCTCCGCGGCCAACTGCATTGTGTCGAGGCTTCCGGCCAGGAACGCCGAATACGCCTGCACGCCGTATATCTGGCTCAACCGCCAGTCGTCGTTCATCGTCGGACCCAGGGCGATGGCCTGCTCAAAGTAGGGCAGGGCAAGTTCGGGGCTGTAACTACAGGTGAAGCCGCGGGCGGCCAGCGCCCAGGCGAGCAGCCCCGGCTCGTCGAGATCTCGGGCGAGCGCGACCGCGTTCTCTGCTTGGTGGGCCGGTCCGTGGTTTCCGATCAACGCGTCGAAGATCGCTTTGTCAGCCAGCGTGCGGGTGCGGACGCTCGGGGTCAACTCGGCGCCGACGGCGAGCAGGGAGTTGAACCATGCCAGTCCTTCCAAGGTCCGGCTATGGATCCACAGCGGCAAGAGTGACGAGGCGAGCCGCGCGGCCAGCTCCAGCTCTCCCTGCTGGCGGCTCCAGGTGAAGGCAGCCCGGAGGTTGTCGATCTCGAGTTCCGCCTGTGCGATGTGCCAGCCGTATCCGGCGGTCAGCTCGGAGCCGAACAGGGCGGTGTAGTGATCCCGGTGGCGTGCCCGGACGGTCTCGGATTCTCCGGCACGCTCGAGCTTTTCCCGCGCGTACTGCTGCACGGTCTGCAGCATCCGGTAGCGCGTCGATTCCCCGGTGCTGTCGGCTATCACCAGGGATTTGTCCACCAGCTGGGTGAGCATGTCGATGATCAGTCCGCGCGGCAGATCGCTGCCGCCGGCGACCGCGTGCGCGGCATCCAGGTCGAAACCGCCCCGAAATGCCGCCAAACGGCGGAACACCACGCGCTCGGACTCGCTCAACAGGTCATGTGACCAGTCTTCTGAAGCCCGCAGTGTCTGCTGGCGCGGGACCACCGTGCGGGCACCACCGGTCAACAGCTGGAAGCGCTCGTCCAGCCCGTCGGCGATCTCGGCCAGGGACAACGCGCGAACCCGTGTCGCGGCAAGTTCGATGGCCAACGGCACCCCGTCCAGGCGCCGACAGATCTCGGTGACCAACTCGGCATCACCATCGGTGTCGGTGAAACCCGGCCGGACAAGTCGCGCGCGCTGCCGGAACAACTCGACGGCCTCGTCGCCGAGCGAGAGCGAGGGGGTCTTCCAGGTCACTTCGCCGGCAACGCCGATTGGTGCCCGACTCGTCGCGACGATGGTCAGCTCAGCGCCGGCGGCCAACAGGGTGGCGGTCAGCTGCGCGCACCCGTCCAGCAGGTGCTCGCAGTTGTCGAGCACCAGGAGCATCTGCCGGTCTGCGATGTGGCGCACCAGGGTGTCGGCGGGGGTGCGGTCGGGTCGATCAGGCAGGCCCAACATATGTGTCACGCGTTCTGGAAGCAGATCGAGATCGGTGATCGGCGCCAGGTCCACACACCACGCCCCGTCGCGGAACCGGTCGGCGAACTCCTCGGCCAGCTGCAGCGCGAGCCGCGTCTTGCCGACCCCGCCGGAGCCGGTCAGCGTCACGAGGCGGTTGTCTTCGACCAGGCGACGAAGCTCGGCCATCTCGGCATCACGTCCCACGAAGCTGGTCAGCGGGGTCGGAAAGTAGGGCTCGTGCAACGCGTTGCCGGTGCGAAGCGGGGGGAAGTCGACAGCGAGCCCGCGGTGGCACAGCTGCGTCACTCGCTCCGGATACGGAATGCCGCGCAGCCGAACCACACCCAGGTCCACCAGCCAGGACTCCGCGGGGAGCCGCTCAGCCAGCAACGGCTGGGCCGTCGCCGACAACAATGTCTGCCCGCTGTGGGCCAGATCGCACAGCCGGGCGGCGCGATTCACCAGCGAGTTCGGGTGGGCTCCCGCCTGGGTTCCCGAGATCTTGTCGGCGTGCACGGCGATCCGGGGCCGGATCGGTGCTGAGGGGGCGTGCTGCAAGGCGATCGCGCAGGCGGCCGCATCAGCGGCATCGGCGAACCCGACGGCGAACTTGTCTTTGTGGTCGTGCTCCACCAGGCGTTCGCCCCGATGGTCGGCGACGATGTCGTTCAGAGCCCCCTTCAGCCAGGAGAGCCCGGTGGTCAAGGACTCGGCGGGGGGCTGCCATTGCGGCCGGGCGTCTACCGGGCTGACCACGAGGACCGCCCGCGCCGGGGAAGGCGGCGAAAACGCCGCGCTCGCGTTCGACATCATCTACCGTCTCTCAGCGACAAGGATGCCCACCCAGACGGCCAAGCGTCCATTCTCGCGGATGAATCTGCCGGGCATCCTTGATTTTGTAGTCGTGCTTCCACGGCTACGCACTTTTACCGCCCCTTGAGGACACCATACCAAGAGATTTTCGGCAAATTTGCCGATGTTCCGGGGCGGTGGACTGTCGCACAGTGAATGTGGCAGAGCTGCGCTTGCCCAGTCCGCCGCCCCCCGGCGGGCCTGTGTCGTCGATCCTCCCCTGATCGCGATCTCCCTATTCGGGGCAGCGCCAGCCAGGGACAACAGGTTGCGCTCCCGCCGGTCACGGTTGTGATGGGTTGGTGAGTCGCCGCCCGCGTGCGGCATTCCCTGCTGCCTATTTTGCCGCACCAGCAAACTGTAATTGAACAATTTGCGCGTTTCATTTGGTGTGCTCTGAGCGCTTTTCTGAGGGCCATATGTGCAACGTGAATTTTGTTGTGGAATTTAATGGCGTTAACCACGGTTATCAGTCAGCTCTTTGGAAGTTCCGTGATGTGTCCGAGGTCACCGAGCCTGGGGTCACGGGTGCAAAATCGCCCTGACCTGCGTATTTGCCGGAGTCGATCACGTCACAATAACTCTGCCCATGTGGCTTCTGCCACATAATTGCTCCTCGAGTTGTCGATAAGTGAACAGACCCCCATAATTCGAGGCTGCGTTAATACTTAATGGAAAATGTGAGAGGGTGCGGCATGGGCCGGCGGATGGCTAGCAAAGTTGTTGGTACTTCCAAGGGGCGGGTGGCGCGCCATCGCATGGTCGGGGCCTCAAGCGCGGTCGCGGCCTTCCTGGCGTTTGGTGTGGGACCGGCGCCGACGGCGTCCGCGGACATCGAGGACCTGTTCGACCCGGTGTTCTGGTCGGGGTTGTCGGATGCGGATCAGGTACCCGATGTGTGGTCGGGCTGGTTCGCAGACCCGGGCGCCGCCAACGGGAGCTTCATCTATGACGTGTTCGAGCAGTTCGACGTGGCGGTGGCCACCTTCTACCACGAGCAGCTGTACCTGCCGCTGTACAACCTGACGCAGGACTTCATCGAAGAGAACGAGCTGTTCCTGGACCTGATCAACCAGCCGTGGGTGGACTTGTTCGGCCGGGTCTTGATCGGTAACGGTGTTGACGAGTTCACCGGGACCAACGACACGCTGTTCGGTTCGCTGGGGTGGTTCGGCGACCTCGGCGACGGCGGGTTCTTGTTCGGTGACGGTGGTGCCGGCGTCGACGGCGTGGCCGGGATTGCCGGGGGTGCCGGCGGCGCCGGTGGCGATGCGGGCATGTTCGGCAATGGGGGTGTCGGTGGTGCCGGTTTCGAGGGCGGCGACGGTGGTACCGGTGGCCTAGGCGGCTGGCTGTTCGGTGACGGTGGCGCCGGTGGCGCGGGCGGGGACGCGATCGACGCGTTGTTGGCCGGCGGCAACGGTGGTGCCGGCGGTGATGTCGTGAGCCTGTTCGGGTTCGGTGGCGCCGGTGGCGCCGGTGGCGCGGGCGCGGTCGGTGCGGCGGGCGCCGCGGGTCTGGACGGTGTGCTGGAGGCGTTGAACGGCACCGCGGGTGGTGACGGCCTGGCCGGTGGCTTGGGCGGCAACGGTGGTGCTGGTGGCGCCGCCGGGTTCCTGCTGGGGATCGGCGGGCTGGGTGGCGCCGGTGGTGCCGGCGGCACGGGTGGCGCCGGCGGCGCCGGTGGCGCCGGCGGGGTAAGCCTGGACGATCTGGGCGGCAACGGTGGTGCCGGCGGCATCGGCGGTAACGGCGGCGCCGGCGGCCGCGGTGGTGTCGGTGGAGAGGGCGGGCACTTCGGCGCTTCCGGCAATGGTGGTGTGGGTGGCAACGCGGGCTTCGCGGGCGATGGTGGCGTCGGCGGTCGCGGTGGCGACGGCTTCCTCGGCGGCGGCAACGGCGGCGATGGCGGTGCGGGCGGGCAGATCGGCACCGTCGTCGGTGCCGGTGGTGCCGCGGGCGACAAATTCATGTCCTGGATGTGGGGCAACGCTGGACGCGCGGGCGCCGACGGCCAGCTTCCGGTCGGGATCAGTGGCAACGGCGGCGAAGGTGGTGCCGGCGGTAACGGCATCGGTGTCTTTGCCAACGGTGATGGTGCTTCCGGCGGTGCGGGCGGTGCCGGCGGTGACGGTGGCGCGCACGGTAACGGCGCTGCTGGTGGCGCAGGCGGCGACGGCGCTGCCGGCGCGATCGGCGCGGATGCCACCGTCGCGGGCGGTGCCGGGATCTCCGGTGGCGCGGGCGGAAATGGCGGTGCCGGTGGTGCGGGCGGCTCGGGTGGCTCGGTGCTCGGCAACGCCGGTAACGGGGGAGTCGGCGGTAGGGGCGCGGTCGGCGGCGACGGCGGCCGTGGTGCCGATGGCGGTGCCGGCAGCTTCGACGCGGGTGGCGACGGCAATGGAGGGGTCGGCGGGGACGCGGGTTCCGGTGGTGCGGGCGGCAACGGTGGTGCCGGTGGCGCCGCAGGTAGTGCCACAAACGGCGCGGTCGGTGTCGCCGGCGCCGGTGGTGCCGCCGGTGATGGCGGCAACGCCGGAGTTGCGGGCGCGGGTGGCCAGGGTGCGGCCGGTACCGCGGACAACCCCGACGCAGGCCAGGGTGGTGCCGGTGGCAAGGGCGGCGACTTCGGTGCCGGCGGCAACGGTGGCGCCGACGGCGATGGCAAGGGCCAGGGGGCCGGCGGACTCGATGGATTCGCCACGGTCGGTGGCAACGGCGGTCGGGGCGGCGATGGCTTCCTGGGCACCAACGGGGTCCTGGGCAGCATCGACGGCACGCGCGGTGGCCACGGCGGCAACGGTGGCGATGGTGGCGCCGGTGGCCTGACCGCTGACGGTTCCTATGCCGACCAAGGCGTCGGTGGCGCCGGTGGTGACGGTGGCGCCGGTGGTAACGGACTCAACGGCTTCCACGGTGACGCACCGGGCGCTGACGGCACGAACGCCGGCAATGGTGGCGCCGGCGGTAACGGCGGCCTGGGTGGACACGGTTCCACCGACGGCGCGCACGGCATTGGCGGCCTGGGCGGTAACGGCGGGAACGGCGGCAACGGAGCCGACGGTGGTGACGGCGCCGACGGTGATGGTGACCATGCCGCCGGGTACGCCGGCCAGGACGGCGGCAACGGTGGTAACGCCGGTAAGGGTGGCGCCGGTGGCGACAGCGGCAACGGCACCTACGCGGCCAGCGGTAGCGATGGCATCGCCGGGATCGGCGGCAACGGCGGCAACGGCGGAACCGGCCTCGATGGGGTCAACGGCACCGAGGAAGACCCGGACGGCACCGCAGGTGCTGCCGGTGGCGCTGGTGGTAACGGCGGTGTGGGTGGTTTCAACGTTGACGGTTCGCAGGCGGTTACCGGCAATGGTGGTGCTGGTGGTGCCGGCGGTCGTGGTGGTAACGGCTTCAACGGTGCCAATGGTGTCGAGCCGGGTGCTGCTGGCACGCATGGTGGCGATGGTGGCGCCGGTGGTGCTGGTGGTGTCGGTGGCAGTGGCGCTGTTGCGGGTGCGCATGGCGCTGGTGGTGTCGGTGGTAACGCCGGCAATGGTGGTAACGGCGCTGATGGCGCTGCTGGTGCTAACGGCGATGCGCAGCACATCGCGGGCTATGCCGGCCAGGACGGTGGCGCTGGTGGTAACGCCGGTAAGGGTGGCGCCGGTGGCGACAGCGGCAACGGCACTTTTGCCGCAAACGGTAGTGATGGTGTCGCCGGTCAGGGCGGTAATGGCGGTGTTGGTGGTATTGGCCTCGATGGGGTCAATGGCACGGAACTGAACCCGGATGGCACGGCCGGTGGCGCCGGTGGTGCTGGTGGTAACGGCGGTCTGGGTGGATTCAACGTTGACGGTTCGCAGGCGGTTACCGGCAATGGTGGTGCTGGTGGTGCCGGCGGTCGTGGTGGTAACGGCTTCAACGGTGCCAATGGTGCCGAGCCGGGTGCTGCTGGCACGCATGGTGGCGATGGTGGCGCCGGTGGTGCTGGTGGTGTCGGTGGCAGTGGCGCTGTTGCGGGTGCGCATGGCGCTGGTGGTGTCGGTGGTAACGCCGGCAATGGTGGTAACGGCGCTGATGGCGCTGCTGGTGCTAACGGCGATGCGCAGCACATCGCGGGCTATGCCGGCCAGGACGGTGGCGCTGGTGGTAACGCCGGTAAGGGTGGCGCCGGTGGCGACAGCGGCAACGGCACCTACGCCGCGAACGGTAGCGACGGTGTCGCCGGCTTCGGCGGCAACGGTGGAGCAGGTGGAGCCGGTCTGGCCGGTGCCCACGGCACCGAAGAGAACCCGGACGGCACGGCCGGTGGCGCCGGTGGGGCTGGTGGTAACGGCGGTCTGGGCGGCTTCAACGTTGACGGTTCGCAGGCACTGACGGGTAACGGCGGAGCCGGCGGCGCGGGTGGCGCCGGCGGCCATGGCATCAACGGTGTCCATGGCGCCGAACCGGGTGCGGACGGCACCAACGCCGGCAATGGTGGCGCCGGTGGTGGTGGTGGTGTCGGTGGCAGCGGCACGGTCGCGGGTGCGCATGGCGCGGGCGGCGTCGGCGGTAACGGCGGTAACGGCGGTAACGGTGCTGCCGGCGGCAACGGGGCCGGCGGCGACGCCGGGCACATCGACGGCTACGCGGGCCAGAACGGTGGCGCCGGTGGCAACGCCGGTAAGGGCGGTGCCGGCGGCGACAGCGGCAACGGCACCTTCGCCGCGGCCGGCGTCGGCGGTGTCGGCGGCATCGGCGGCGACGGCGGTATCGGCGGCGCCGGCCTCACCGGCGTCAACGGCACGGCCGACTCGGTCGACGGCACTGCGGGCGGCAACGGAGGCATCGGCGGCAACGGCGGTCTGGGCGGCCTGAACGCCGACGGCTCGCAGGCAGCCACCGGTAAGGGCGGTGCCGGCGGCGTCGGCGGCGCGGGCGGTAACGGATTCAACGGCACCCATGGCGCGGTTCCGGGTGGGGACGGCACCGACGCCGGCAACGGCGGCGCGGGCGGTCACGGCGGGGTCGGCGGTACCGGCTCTACCAGCGGTGCACACGGCGCCGGCGGGGCCGGCGGCAATGGCGGTAACGGTGGCAACGGCGCCGACGGTGCCAACGGCGCCAACGGCGATGCCCAGCACATGGACGGCTACGCCGGTCAGGCCGGCGGCAATGGCGGTGCCGGTGGTGCCGGCGGGGTCGGTGGCTCCAGCGGTGGCGGCAAGTACGCCTCCAACGGCGGTGACGGCGCCGGTGGCTACGGCGGCAACGGTGGCTACGGCGGTAACGCTTTCCACGGTGCCGACGGCGGGGCCGGGCACATCGATGGCCAGGACGGCGGCAACGGTGGTGCCGGTGGCGTCGGGGGCAACGGCGGCGCCGGAGGCGGCACCAACGGTGTCGGCGGCCGCGCCGGCGACGGTGGGGGCGGCGGCCAGGCGGGCAACGGTGGCGCGGGCGCGAACGGAACAGCGGCGAACCCCGACGGCGGTAACGGCGGCGCCGGCGGCAACGTCGGCGCGGGTGGCACCGGCGGCAAGGGCGGCTCGGGCGCAACGACTGGTGCGGATGGCCACGCGGGAACGACACCGAACAGCGGCGGTAACGGTGGTGCCGGTGGTCATGGTTATGACGCGGCCGGTGATCCCGGTGCTGCGCCGGGTACGGCTGGTGGCAATGGTGGTGCCGGTGGCGCTGCCGGTGATCACGGCAATGGCGGTGCGGGCGGTAACGGCGGTAACGGTGCTGCGGGCTCCGATGGTGCCGACAGCACCGGTGTGGGCATTGACGGTTCCGGTGGCACCGCGGGTGGTGCTGGTGGCTCCGGTGGCGTTGGTGGTGCTGGTGGATCCGTGGTCGGGTCCGGTGGCGCCGGTGGTCTGGGCGGCAACGGTGGTGATGGCGGCGCCGGTGGTGCGGGCTATGACGGTGCGGACGCGACCACTGCCGGCGGTAACGGTGGCGACGGTAGTAACGGTGGCGATGGTGGCGCCGGTGGTGCGGCGGGTGCCGGCGGTGCCGGTGGCACGGCGACCAATGGTGCTGCGGGCGCCAACGGCAACGGCGGTGCGGGTGGTGCCGGTGGTGACGCGGGCGCGGCCGGTAACGGTGGCGCCGGTGCCGACGGCGATGCGTCGAACCCCGATGGCGGTCAGGGCGGCAAGGGTGGCGACACCGGCACGGTCGGTGCCGGTGGTGCCGGTGGTAAGGCCGGCAGCGGTGGCGCGGCCGGAACCGGCAACGACGGCGCTGACGGCAGCGACGGCGACGCGCCGCTCAGCGGTAACGGTGGTGCCGGTGGTCATGGTTATGACGCGGCCGGTGATCCCGGTGCTGCGCCGGGTACGGCTGGTGGCAATGGTGGTGCCGGTGGCGCTGCCGGTGATCACGGCAATGGCGGTGCGGGCGGTAACGGCGGTAACGGTGCTGCGGGCTCCGATGGTGCCGACAGCACCGGTGTGGGCATTGACGGTTCCGGTGGCACCGCGGGTGGTGCTGGTGGCTCCGGTGGCGTTGGTGGTGCTGGTGGATCCGTGGTCGGGTCCGGTGGCGCCGGTGGTCTGGGCGGCAACGGTGGTGATGGCGGCGCCGGTGGTGCGGGCTATGACGGTGCGGACGCGACCACTGCCGGCGGTAACGGTGGCGACGGTAGTAACGGTGGCGATGGTGGCGCCGGTGGTGCGGCGGGTGCCGGCGGTGCCGGTGGCACGGCGACCAATGGTGCTGCGGGCGCCAACGGCAACGGCGGTGACGGTGGTGCCGGTGGTGACGCGGGCGCGGCCGGTAACGGTGGCGCCGGTGCCGACGGCGATGCGTCGAACCCCGATGGCGGTCAGGGCGGCAAGGGTGGCGACACCGGCACGGTCGGTGCCGGTGGTGCCGGTGGTAAGGCCGGCAGCGGTGGCGCGGCCGGAACCGGCAACGACGGCGCCGACGGCAGCGACGGCGCAGATGCACCGGTCAGCGGTAACGGTGGCGCCGGTGGTGATGGCTACAGCTACGCCGACGGTTCCGCCGACGGCGGCAACGGTGGCGCCGGTGGCGATGCCGGTATCAACGGCAACGGTGGCGGCGCCGGTAAGGGCGGCGACGGCAACAACGGTGGCGCCGGTGGCGTCGGCGGCGCCGGCGGCACCAACTCCGGTAACGGCGGCGACGGCGGCCACGGCGGAAACAGCACCGGCACCGGCGACGGTGGCGTGGGCGGCGCGGGCGGCAACGCCGGCAACAACGGCAACGGCGGCAACGCGGGCAACGGCGGCGAGGGCAGCCAGACCGGTTCGGGTGGTCACGGTGGCGCCGGTGGCGCCGGCGGTGCCGAGACCGGTAACGGCGGTAACGGCGGCCACGGCGGCAAGGGCGGCGTGACCGGTGGCGACGGTGGTGCCGGTGGTAACGCCGGGGCAGTCGGTGACGGCGGCAACGCCGGTAACGGTGGCGATGGCATCGCCGGCCTGGACGGCGACGACGGCGCCGTGCCGGGTGCTGCTGGTGGTGCCGGCACCGCGGGTGGTTCCGGTGGCGCCGGTGGTGCCGGTGGTGCTGGTGGCTCGGTGTCGGGTAACGGTGGCGCTGGTGGTG
>NZ_LQPI01000047.1 GCF_002101775.1 Mycolicibacter nonchromogenicus
ACACGGCACAATAACCACGACCACGTGGCCTACTTTTCACCGTCGCTTCTGGCCTAGTTTTCGACCGTCGTCAACACACGTGGTGGTCGGCCGAGCAATTGCGCACCTGGTCGGACCGGCCGTGGAACCGGGACGGCTTACTGCTCCCCTTGGTCCACCATGCCCGCGTTGGCGTGGAGGTGAAGTTTCGCGACTTCGCTGCGTTGTCGGCGTGGGTGGGGCAGAACATTGCCAACCTTGAAGGCTTCGACCTTGAGGGCGTGAAATGGGCTTTAACCGCCTCCCGCCGCGAGACGCTATTCGCTAAGGCCCAGGTCAGGGCAGTGCAGGATGCCACCAGCCGGGCGCAGCGCTACGCCGACGCACTCGCACTGGGACAGGTACGTCCCGTATCGATCGCCGATGCAGGCATGCTCGAGGCCGATCGTCGCCCGACCCGGGAATCCCCCGCCGGCGCGAGCTCTTCGGGGGGTGCAGATGTGGAATTGGTACCCAATCACATCAAGTTGTCGGCCGCGGTCGACGCGCGCTTCGTTGCCGAACGGCGGTAGCGCTGCGGCAATCGAGGGGTGAACCGCCGGCGGGCCCGGACGTTCCACTTCGTGCAGGCGGGGGTCCCGTCGGAATGGCGGCCCAACTACTCGGAGGCAATGATCCGCGAGTTGCCCGGGCGTCCTCAGCCGACCCGCCCGAACCGCCGGTTTCACCCCGCTCTTGACCGATGTGCACCTACTTAGGGTAGGTTTGCCTACAGATCAAGGTTTTTATCAGATTCGCAGCGTTCTGCTCCCTTTCTCTAGGGCGCAGCACAGACAAACCTCGAAGGAGTCCCCGTGGAGCTGGCGCTACATCCCGAACCGACCAAGCGCACCCGTCGCGCAACCAGGCTGACGGCAGCCGGAATCGCATTGGCGGGCGCCGGCCTGGTGGCTGTTCACCCCGTAACACCGGACCTGCAAGAGGTGCGGCACCAAGCCGTGCAGCTGACCGCGGGTTTCGATGACTTCTTCGGCTGGTCTTCGGTGTTCGAGCGGACGGCGGAGAACCTCCAGGCTCTGTTCGAGAACGCCAACGTCTTCGACGTGGTCGGCCAGGTCGCCAGTAACTGGGGCGATTACGGTCAGCTGATCATCGGGATGGAGGACGTTCCCCTGGATGCCCGCCCCGGCATGGCGCCGCGGTTCGTCACCTCGGGTTTTGCGGGCGTCGGTGAGGCGCTCGAGAAGATGATCTTCGGCGTCGAAGGTCAAGACGTGAAGTACCCGGGCCTTGAGGAGCTGCTGGAGCGCATGGGCGAGGCCCTCGCCAACGGCAACCCCTTCGAGGCGTTCAACGAACTCAACATCTGGACGCTGTACGGCATTGAGAACATCGGCAAGTCCTTAGCACCGGTGCTGTCCATCCCCGCCCGCGAGGCGGAGAACTTCTCCAGCCTGATCAACGAATTCATCGGCCCCCTGGACGCGTGGGCCTTCATCAAGTCGCTCAGCGAGACGGCGATGGCGCCGATGATCGGCGTCATCTACCAGCTGACCGAGACCATCACCGAGGTCCTCGGCGGCGACTTCAACGCACTGCTGAGCTTCCCGGCGGACCTGGTGAACACCGTGATCAACGGCTACATCGTCCCGGAGACGGAAGACGTGTTCGTGGGCCTGATCAACGAGGGCAGCATCTTCGACCTGCTCTTCGACGACTGGCCGGCACGCGCGGCCGAGGCACTCACGGTGGGCACCGCGGATCTGCCGGTCAACGCCGTGGAGATCCTGCCCGCCGACGCCGGTGTCGACCTGTTCGACTTCGACGCTCTGCTGGGAGTCTTCGGTCTGTAGGCTTCGCGCCCTGTAGAACGCAGTCAGCGGCTGGGACGGAACACCCGTAAGGGCTTCTGTCCCAGCCGCTGTCACTTTTCGGCCGAGGCCGCAGTGCGCTAGAGCAACCTCAGCGGTTGCGGATCCGGCGAATCGTCAGAATGACAATCAATCCGCCGACGCCGGCCAGCGACGCGATCACCGCGGGCCGGGTGACAATTTCGACCGCCCGAGCCTTGGCGCGGTCGGCCAACCGACGGGGGTTGGCCCGGTCGGCGAGAATATCGACCGTCGACGCCAGCTGCTCACGAGCCTGATCGATGTCCTTCTTGATCGCGTCGGGATCGCGTTCCGCCACTGTCGTCCTCCCTATCCGATGCTGCCGCTGTCGCACTACCCTAGAGCAGGCCGGGGTCGGCCTCACGCTCCGGCGACCAGAAAGGGGCAGTTGTTGACCGACACCGCACGCTTGGCACCCGGCGATGAAGCGCCCGCGTTCAGCCTTCCCGACGCCGACGGTAACACCGTGTCACTGGCCGACTACCGGGGACGACGGGCCGTCGTCTACTTCTACCCGGCCGCCTCAACACCCGGTTGCACCAAGCAGGCCTGCGACTTCCGGGACAATCTGCGCGACTTCAACGACGCGGGCCTCGACGTCGTCGGCATCTCCCCCGACAAGCCCGCCAAACTGGCCAAGTTCCGCGACGCCGAGGGATTGACCTTCCCGCTGCTGTCCGACCCCGACAAGACGGTGTTGGCGGCTTGGGGTGCCTACGGCGAGAAGAAGATGTACGGCAAGACGGTGCAGGGCGTCATTCGCTCGACGTTCGTCGTCGACGAGCAGGGCAAGATCGCCGAGGCCCAGTACAACGTCCGGGCTACCGGGCATGTCGCGAAGCTGCGGCGCGACCTGTCAATCTGACCCAGACCTCGCTGTCCGACCGGAAAGGAGCAGACATGCCAGCCATCCGGACTAGCTTGTGGTTCGACACTCAGGCGCTGGAAGCCGCCGAGTTCTACGTATCGGTCTTTTCCAATTCGAAGGTCACCGACATCTCTTACTGGGGTGCGGAGAATCCCGAGCGCGACGGCAGCCCGCTCGAGGTGTTGTTCGAGCTCGACGGGCGCCAGTTCTCCGCGATCAACGGCGGACCGAACGTCACGTTCGACCAGGCCATCTCGCTCCAGGTCTACTGCGCCGATCAGGCCGAGATCGACCACTACTGGGACGCGTTGAGCGCCGGCGGCGAGGAAGTCCAGTGCGGCTGGCTCACCGACCGCTACGGACTGTCCTGGCAGATCGTTCCGCAACGGTTGGCCGAGTTGATGACCGATCCAGATCCCGAGCGCGTGTTACGGACTAAACAGGCCATGTTCACGATGGTCAAACTCGACATCGCCGCGCTGGAGGCCGCAGCCGATGGGCGCTGACCACAGCTCACAACCAAAGCTTGTGGCCTGACAAGAACAACCCCACTAGTCAAGGACTGTCGGCGGGCGCAGCATTGTGGCAGGCGGTCGGGATTCCGATCGAACGACCAACGAGACGCGATACTCCGTCGAAAGGCAGCGAGATGGCTGGTTACAGCTGGGCAGTGATCGGAGCAGGACCCGCAGGTATCGCCGCGGTGGGGCGACTGCTCGACCACGGCGTCGCCGAGAACGAGATCGTCTGGATCGATCCCGACTTCGCCGCCGGCGACCTCGGCACCAAATGGCGCGCGGTCCCGGGCAACACCCACGTGTCGCTGTTCCTCGACTATTTGAACGGTTCACCGTCTTTTCGCTTCTCCGAAGCGCCGCACTTTGAGTTGACTGACGTCGACCCCGGTCAGACCTGTCCGCTCGGCCTCGTCGCCGATCCGCTGGTGTGGGTCTCCCAGCACCTGGCCCAACGGGTCACGGCCATTCGTGCGGTCGCGACAGAACTCACCCTGCGCAACCGCCGCTGGTTGGTGAGCACCCGAGACACCGAGATCGACGCGAAGAACGTGATTCTGGCCGTCGGTTCGGTCCCCAAGACTCTTCAGCATCCTCACCTGGAGGAGATCCCCATCGAGGTGGCTCTGAACCCGGACAAGCTCGCACAGCTGGCATTGGATGACGCCACCGTGGCCGTCTTCGGCTCATCTCACTCATCCATGGTGGCACTGCCCAACCTGCTGAGCACCCGCGTCCGCAAAGTCGTCAACTTCTACCGGAGCCCCACCAAGTACGCTGTCTACCTGGGTGATCAGATTCTGTTCGACGACACTGGCCTGAAGGGCAATGCGGCCACCTGGGCCCGCGAGAACATCGACGGGACCTACCCGGAGCGTCTGGAACGGTGCCGGGTCGGTGACAAGGAGTTCGCCGAGCAGCTCCAAGCCTGTAGCCACGCGGTCTACACCGTCGGGTTCACTCGCCGGCAGCTCCCCGCGACCCCGCAGTGGGGGGAGCTGGAATACGACCCGGTGAACGGGATCCTTGCTCCAGGACTGTTCGGGGTGGGGATTGCGTTCCCCGAGTACGGGATCGACTCCTTCGGGTCGGGGCAGTACCGGATCGGTCTGATCAAGTTCATGCAGCGGCTCAACAGCGCACTGCCCCTGTGGCTGCAGTACGGCACCTAGCGTCAGCGCGACGGGCCGGCGCCGCCGATGTGGTTCAACAGGTCTCGGACCGCACCGGCCGGCGGCGTGCGCCCGCCCGTCCAGATCGCCCTGAGATCGCGGTGCAGGTCCAATTCCGGCACGTCGACGCTGCGAAGCCGACCGACCGCAAGGTCGTCGGCGACCGCCAACCTGCTCATCACCGCCGGCCCGGCCCCGGCCAGTACCGCACCGCGCACGGCGACCGATGAAGACAGTTCCAGTGCCGGACGCGCCTGTTCGACATCCTGACCCAGGACAGCCCGCAACGCCGACGTCAACGAGTCACGGGTTCCCGAGCCCTGTTCCCGCACAACCAGCGGGGTCTGGCTGAGTTCCGCGGCGGTCACGCCTTTGGAGCGACGCACCCATTTGTGGTCCGGTGGCACGATCACCACGAGGTCGTCGTGCGCGACGACACGGCTTCGAATGCCGGTCAGCGCCCCCGGGCTCTCGATGAAGCCCAGGTCCGCCGATCCGCCTCGCACAGCGGCAATGACCTGCTCGCTGTTGGTGGCGGTCAGAATGACCTCCGGCGCCTCGCGGCCGGTTCGCGTCGCGGCCGTCTGCAACGAAACGATCCAGCGGGGCATCAGCTGTTCGGCGATGGTCAGACTCGCGACCACCTTCATCTTCTTGAGGCTGGCGGTTCGCAATGAGGCCAGCCCGGCGTCGACGTGACCGGCCACCTCCAGCAGCTGATCTGCCCACTCAGTCACGACCGCCCCCGCAGGCGTCAACTGCGAACCACGCGCGCTGCGGATCACAAGTCGCACACCGGTTTGGGCCTCCATCGCCGACAGACGTGCCGAGACCGCCTGCTGTGTCAGTCCCAGTTCCCGCCCGGCAGCACCGAGGCTGCCGGTTCTGGCTATCGCCACCAACATCTCGAATGCCGGCAGATCGGGCATGCGGGGGCTGAGCGCCATGCCCCCATGCAATCACAAGTGCCCGTTGTGGGCCGGTCGATCACGGATCGGGCTGATCGCCCAGTTTCTCCAGGAGCAGCGCTTCGGCGGTTGCGGCGCGTTCGAGCACCCCCAGGTGCAGGCTCTCGTTGATGCTGTGCGCCTGGGTGCCGGGATCCTCCACGCCGGTGACCAAGATGGTCGCCTGCGGGTAGGCGGCGGCGAACTCGGCGATGAACGGGATGGATCCCCCCATCCCCATGTCGATGGGCTCGACGCCCCAGGCCTGAACGAAGGCGGCTCGGGCGGCGTCGTAGACCGGGCCGGTGGCGTCGATGGCGTAGGGCTGCCCGACGTCGCCCGGCGTGACGGTCACGTGCGCTCCCCAGGGCGCATGCTGCTGCAGGTGGGTGGCGAGCGCCTCCAGGTGGGCGGCGGCGTCACCGCCGGGGGCCACCCGCATGCTGACCTTGGCGCGCGCCCGCGGAATCAGCGTGTTCGACGATGCCGCAATACTTGTGGTGTCGATTCCGATGACCGTGATCGCCGGTTTGGCCCACATCCGCTGTGGCACCGAACCGGAGCCGATCTCGGCCACCCCGTCCAGCAGCCCGGTGTCGGCGCGTACCCGTTCGGGCGGGTAATCGACCGGGGCCGCGGTGCCTTCGTGAAGGCCGGCGACCGCGACGTTGCCCTCGTCATCGTGCAGGCTGGCCAGCAGCCGCACCAGGACGGTCAGTGCGTCGGGCACCACCCCGCCCCACAACCCCGAGTGCAGACCGTGGTCCAGCGTCGCGACTTCCACCACGCAGTCGGCCAGCCCCCGCAGCGACACCGTCAGTGAGGGGATGTCGGTGCTCCAGTTGTCGGAGTCGGCGATCACGATCACGTCAGCGCTCAGCGCTTCGCGGTGCGCGGCAAGCAGTGCGCCCAGCGACGGCGACCCGGATTCCTCCTCGCCTTCGACGAAGACCGTCACACCGACCGGCGGACGGCCACCGTGAGCCCGGAATGCTGCCAGATGTGTTGCGATGCCAGCTTTGTCGTCGGCGGTGCCGCGACCGTAGAGACGCCCGTCGCGCTCGGTGGGCTCAAACGGCGGTGAATCCCACTGGCCCACGTCGCCTTCGGGCTGAACGTCGTGGTGGGCATACAGCAGCACGGTCGGAGCACCCGGCGGTGGCGGATAGTGCGCGATGACTGCCGGGGCACCGCCCTCGGCGACGATCTGCACCTGCGGGAATCCGGCCTGGCTCAGCAGGTCTGCAACCCGCTGGGCGCTGCGGTGCACTTCGCCGCGTCGTGCCGGGTCGGCCCATACCGACTCGATGCGCACCAGGTCCTCGAGGTCAGCCCGCACCGAGGGCAGGATGTCGCGGACTCGCTGGATCACTTCCCCGTCGCGAGCAGACGCGAGGGCCCCCTCTGACGCGCCATTTTGGGGGCTTTGGTGTCTGCTCGGCGTCAAGTGATCTCCAGGATGGCGACGGCTGCGGCGGTGTCGGCCTCATGGGTCAGCGACACGTGGATCGTCACCTCGGCCAGATGCTGCGCAATCTCACCGGAAAGCCGCACCTTGGGGCGCCCCCACATGTCGGTGACCACCTCGATGTCGCGGTGAATCGCTTCCGGCAACACCGGTTTCTGCGCGAACCGCGACCCCGACCACGCCTTGATCACCGCCTCCTTGGCCGCCCAGCGGGCGGCCAGGTGCCGCGCCGCCGACGAACTCTTGTCGGAGGCGTCGCGACGCTCCCCGGGGGTGAACGTCTCGGCGAATACCGTCCCGGGTTGGTCGACCTGCTCGGCGAAGTCGGGAATCGACACCAGGTCGATCCCGACACCCACGATGCTCACGCGTCCAAACCTACAGACCGCAGGCGCTCAGCCGATGTAGACGTCGCCGTCGCCGAGCCGTGCCGCCGGGTTGAGCAGCATGGCCGACTCTTGACGCTTCTCCGAGGTGTCGTGGTCGAACCGCCGGTCGGCGGGCCGCTCGTACATCGGCTTGCCGCCGGCGATCGCCGAGGCCAGGCGACGCTGACCGGCCAGCACCCGGGCGTTCGCCTGCTCCTCGTACGCCGCACGCTGAGCCGGGTCCAGCGCCGCCAGGAACGCCGCCGGGTGCACCAGGGCGACCAGGCCGGACACGTGACCGAAGCCGAGGCTGGTGACCAAACCGGCCTTGAGCGGGAACTTCTCCCCCAGCTCCAGCGTCTCGCGCACCCATACCAGGTGCCCGGCGGTGGCCAGCTCGTCGTCGACACAGTCCAGGCTGCGGTTGGGCGGGATGACCCCGTCGCGCAGCGCCTGGCACAGGCCCATCAACTGGAAGACCGCCGCGCCGCCCTTGGCGTGCCCGGTCAGGCTCTTCTGGCTGATCACGAACAGCGGCGCACCCGGGGAGCGGCCCAGCGAGTCGGCCAGCCGCTCGTGCAGCTCGGTCTCGTTGGGGTCGTTGGCCAACGTCGAGGTGTCGTGCTTGGAAACGACCGCGATGTCGTCGGCGCCCACGCCCAGCTTGGCCAGTGAACGAGCCAGCATCGAGTCCTTACCGCCCCGGCCCGCGCCCAGGGCGCCCAGGCCCGGAGCCGGGATCGAGGTGTGCACGCCGTCGGCGAAGCTCTGCGCGTAAGCCACCACCGCCAGGACCGGCAGGCCCATCTTGGCGGCCAGGTCGCCGCGGGCCAGCAGAATGGTGCCACCGCCCTGCGCCTCGACGAAGCCCAGCCGGCGCCGGTCGTTGGCGCGGGAGAACTTCGAGTCGCTGATTCCCTTGGCGCGCATCATCTCGGTGTCGGCGGTGGCCGCCATGTCACCGAAGCCGATGATGGCCTCCAGGGTCAGGTCGTCGTACCCGCCGGTGACCACCAGCTCCGCCTTGCCCAGTCGGATCTTGTCGACGCCCTCTTCAACCGAGACCGCCGCGGTGGCACAGGCGGCCACCGGGTGGATCATCGCGCCGTAGGACCCGACGTAGCTCTGGACCACGTGCGCGGCAACGACGTTGGGCAGAACTTCCTGCAGGATGTCGTTCGGCTTGGCCCGTCCGAGCAGGTTGCCGTGGTACATGGTCTGCATCGAGGTCATGCCGCCCATGCCGGTGCCCTGAGTGCTGGCCACCAGCGACGGGTGCACCCAGCGCATCAGCTCGGTCGGGGTGAAGCCCGCCGACAGGAACGCATCGACGGTCGCGATGATGTTCCACAGCGCCACCCGGTCGATGGAGGTGGCCATGTCCTGGCTGATCCCCCACACCGTCGGGTCGAAACCGGTCGGGATCTGAGCGCCCACGGTGCGCGACAGCTTGCTCTTGCGCGGCACCCGAATTTCGGTGCCGGCCTTGCGGATCACCTGCCAGTCGGAGGAGTCCGGCACCGGGCGGACCACGGTGTGCTCGGGGTCGAATTCCACGAATGCGCGTGCGTCGGCCTCGCTGGAGACCACGAACGAGAAGTCCTTGTCCAGGAACACACTGACCAGCAGCGGTGAGGCGTGGTCGGGGTCGATCGCGCCGTCGTCGACGAATTCGCGAATGCCCACTCGCTCCACCACCGCGTCGTGGTAGCGCTCCACCAGCTCCGCTTCGTCGACCAGCTCACCGGTCGCGGTGTCATACCAGCCGGGGGTCGGGTCGTCCTCCCACTTGACCAGGCCGGTGGTCCACGCCAGCTCGAGCACCCCGGCGGCCGACAACTCGCCGGCGACCTCCATCTCGAAGCGGGTGCGCGACGAGCCCAGCGGGCCCAGTTCGGCGCCACCGACGATCACCACCAGGTCGGCCAGGTCGACGTCGATGTCGGCCCACTCAGGGGCGGGCGCCGCAGTGTGGCCGCGCGGCGGGCTCGGCAGTGCCGCAATGGTATTGCCCAACTCGGCATCGTCCTCGGCTGCCGCCTCGCTCGTCATCTCCTCACGAGCCCGGGCGGCCAGCTCGGCCATGTCCAGGTTCGCCTCGGCCAGACCACCGGTCAGGTCAGCCTCGATCGGGGCGTTGGCCGCGGCCACCTTGGACTCGACGCTGCACAGCTCCAGCAGCATGGCCGCCATCTGCTCGGTGGAGTAGGTGGTGACACCCGCTTCCTCGACCGCGTCGACGATGACGTCGTTGTGGCCCATCAGGCCGGTGCCACGAGTCCAGCCGATCAGGGCGTGGGCCAGGCTGACCCGAGAAGCCCACGAAGACTCGGCCTTCCAGCGCGCCACCAAAGCGTCCAGCGACGCCTTGGCCTCGCCGTAGGCACCGTCACCGCCGAACATGCCGCGGTTGGGCGAGCCGGGCAGCACCACGTGCAGCCGGGAGGCGATGTCGCGCTCGGCGCCGATCTTCGACAGGCCGCCGATGAGACGCTGGACCGCCCACAGCAGGACCTTCATCTCCATCTCGGCGCGCGCACCGGCCTCCGACAGGTCACCGGTGACCCGCGGCGCCGCGAACGGGAACAGCAGCGTCGGGGTCTGGGCGTCCTTGAGGTGAATCGACTGCGGCCCCAGGCTTTCGGTCTGCTCGGTGCCGACCCACTCGACCAGTGCGTCGATGTCGGAGTAGGACGCCATGTTGGCGGGCACCACCCACAGCGCAGCACCGAACCGAGCGTGGTCCCGGTAAAGGTTGCGGTAGAAGCTCAGCCGCTCATCGTCGAGTCGCGACGTGGTGGCGATGACGGTCGCACCGCCGTCGAGCAGCTGTCCCACCACCGAGGCGGCGATCGAGCCCTTGGAGGCACCGGTCACCACGGCCACCTCGTCGCTGTAGCGGCCCCGTCCCGGGTTCTCCGCACCGGCGGCGATCCGGGCGTACAGCGAGGCGTGGATCTGCCGGCCCGATGCCAGCGATCGGGCCTGCCACCAGGACGCCTGGGTGGCGACCACGTGACCGGCACCCTCGAAACGCTCCGCGAGGCGCTGCCAGTCGGCGTCGATGTCACCCTCGTCGAGCAGCCACAGCTTGACCAGGTCCTCGCGGGCACTGGCCCACCGGTCGTCGAACAGCACCGCTTTACGGCCGTCGAACGACGGCGCCACCAGACGCGGCCAGTCCGAACCCAATTCGGCAGTCACCAGGTCGATCAGCTCGCTGTCGGTGGCTCCCGCCGGGGCACTCACGGCGTCATCGAAGCCGAGTTGACCCAGCACCAGCCGGGCGGCAGAGGCGAGCACACCGTCGCGGCCGGTGATCTGGGCGGTGAACTCGCCCAGCGCGGCGGCATCCACCGTCGCACCGCCGCCGCCGCCTGCCGACGGCAGACTGACTGCGACACCGCGTCGTGCCGCGACGGCCTGCACGGCGGCATCGATGACCTTGTCGACGGCCGCGGCGTCGGCCAGTGCGCCCTCGTGCAAGCCGCCCAGGGCGCCGCCCCGGACACTGGTGCCCTCGCGGGTCCCCAGCGCCACCTCGACGGTGACGTGCTTGGCCCAGCCATCACCGAGTTCCCAGGTCTTCTTCACCCGTTCGGCGATGGCACCAGGCCGCTTACCCGAGGGCCCCAGGACGGTGCGGAGCTGGTCGTTGATCGCATCGGTCAACACCGGGCCGTAGGGCTTGTAGGTACGGGCCAGCTTGGTCACCTGCGACTTCAGCCCGGCCAGGTCCGCTTCGGCGGCCCCGTCGATGGCGCCCAGGTTCAGCTCCGAACCCAGGTCGACCAGCAGTTGGTTCCGCCGCGAGGACGCACCGTCGGTGATGGACTCGATGGAGTCCAGCGCCTCGATCTGGTCGATGCGCATCTTGGCGCTCAGTGCGATCAGCGCGCAGGTGGCGTCGGCGGCGTCGAACGCGATGTCGTCGGGGCGGGGACCACCCGACGGAGCGGCGGGCGCGGCGGGCGCCGGGGCGGCCGCCTCGGCCGGGGCGTCCTCCGCGGATGCCTCGACCGGAGCCTCGTCCTCCTCCGGCTCCGGCTCGGGGTCGGTGTCGGTGGCGAACAGCACCGCGGCGTCGCGCTCGCAGTTGAGCACCTCCACGGTGCTGTGGGCGTACTCGGGCAACTTGAGCGTGTTGGTGGCCAGTCCGGCGACCGTCGGGGCGGTCTTCACCCCGATCTCGACGAACCGCTCCACACCCAGGCCGCCGGCGGCCTCCTCGATGAACAGCAGGTCCTGGGTCTCGATCCAGCGCACCGGGCTGGCGAACTGCCAGGCCAGCAGCTCGATGACGATCTTGCGGCACAACTCGGCGGGCTTTTCGTTACGCCAGGTGTCGTAGTCGGCCAGGACCTCATCGAGCGGCTCGGCCGGCACCAGATCGCGAATCTCCTGGATGAACTCCCGGTCCAGGGTGAACGGCTTGGGCACCAGGTTCGGGATGTAGCGCCCGACAATCAGGGCCGGGTCCTGATCGCGCGGCATGACCCGCTCCAGCGAACGCCGGAAGTCATCGACGCCGATCCGCAGCACCTCTGAGTGGAACGGCACGTCGATGCCGGGCACCAGGATGAACGAGCGCTTGCCGCCGGTGATCTCGCGGCGGCGCTCGACCTCGGCCTCCAACGCCTCCAGACCGGCTACCGTGCCGGCGATCGCGTACTGCGAGCCGCGCAGGTTGAAGTTGACGATCTGCAGGAATTCCCCGGTGCGCTCGGCGATCTCGGCGACGAACGTGGTGACGTCGGCGTCGTCGAGGTCGATCTGCGACGGCCGGATGGCGGCCAGCCGGTAGTTGGACCGTCCCAGGGCGTCTCGCGGCACGATGTCGTGCATCTTCGAGCCGCGATGGAACACCACCTCCAGCAGGGCTTCGAGCTCGTAGACACCGCTGACGCAGGCCAGTGCGGTGTACTCACCCACCGAGTGACCGCAGGCGATCGCGCCCTCGACGAACGCGCCCTGCTCGCGCATCTCGGCGACCTGCGCGGCCGCCACGGTGGCCATCGCCACCTGGGTGAACTGCGTCAGGTACAGCACGCCGTCGGGGTGCTGGTAGTGCACGCCGGAGGCGATCAGGCTGGTCGGGTTGTCACGCACCACGTGCAGCACCGAGAAGCCCAGGGTTTCGCGGGTGAACTTGTCCGCGGAGTCCCACACCTTGCGAGCTGCCTTGGACCGGGCACGGACCTCCATGCCCATGCCCTTGTGCTGAATTCCCTGGCCCGGGAACGCATAGACGGTCTTAGGGGCGGCCAGCCGGGCGGTCGCCGACATCACCAGGTCAGAGCCGATCCGGGCGCTGATCTCCAAAACTTCTGCGCCCAGGTCGATTCCGACCCGGTCCACGCGGAAGTCGACGTCGTCGCCGGGCTTGACCATGCCCAGGAAGCGCGCGGTCCAGCCCAGCAATCGCGCCGGCGGGCGGGCCTGGCCGTCGGTGGCGGTCACCACATGCTGGGCCGCGGCCGAAAGCCACATGCCGTGCACGATGGGCGATTCCAGGCCGGCCAGCAGGGCGGCGGCCCGGTCGGTGTGGATCGGGTTGTAGTCACCGGAGACGGCGGCGAACGGTCGCATGTCCACCGGCGCAGTCACGGTGACGTCACGCCGGCGACGGCGCGGGGTGTCGGTGGCGTTGTCGGAGACCGCGCCGCCGGCCCGAACCGGGTCGGTCAGTTCCGCGGCGCCTGTGCGCCCGCGGATCGCGAAGCGCTCCTCAAGGGTGGCCAGCACGGTGCCGTCGGCCGCCGCCACCGTGACCGACACCGGGACAACGCGGCCGACCTCGGTGTCGGTGGCCGCCGAAGCCGTTGCGGTGACGGTCAATTCGGCCGGTTGCGCCGGCAACGCGGCGAGCAGCTGCGCCGCGTGGTCTAAGTGCACCAGCGACAGCAGACCCTCGACAACCGGGAACCCGGTGTCGGTGGTGGCCGAGCCGATGGCGGCGAAAACCGCCGGCCAGCACCGGCCGACCAGAGCGTCGGGCACGGTGGACAGCCCGGGCGCCAACGGCGCACCGAACGTGGCGGTCACTCCGGTGTGGTCGGCGACCTGCTCGGGGTTCCACTGCACGGTGACGGTGGCCGTGCCGTCGTGCACCGGCGGCAGGGCTTCGGGGCCGTCGACACCGGCGGCGATCGCCAGCACCGCGCGCATCGCGGCTGCGGCGTCGTCGGTGGACACCAGCGGGGCGGCGCCGTCGGCGACGGCTGCCGGCACGGTGAAGCGAATGTTGATCCACACCCCGGACAGCGGCACGCTCAGCACCACGTTGTCCTCCGAGGCGACTTCCAGGCGGGCGCCGGTCGACGGGTGGGTGGCGGTGCGGTTCTCGTGCACCTGCCACTCTTCGGGAGCGGCGATGCGGTGCACCGGGTTGGTCGCGGTGCGACCGGCCCACAACACGTCGGGGGCGTCGAGCAGCACGGCCAGCGGGCCGGTGACATCGGTGCGGCCCCGGCGGCGCGCGCTGACCGGGCTGGGTTCCACGCCGGTGGCCAGCACCTGGTCGACGGCCGCCTGTTCGAAACGGTCCAGCAGCTCGCCGACCGGCTCGTCGACCCGGGTGATGCCGGCCACGGCGGCGATGCCCGGAATGATGCAGACCTGCTCGGCGGTGTAGCGGGCGTCGTGCGCCTGCCACAGCGAGTCGCTGCGCCACCAACGGCGGACGTCCTTGTCGATCACGGGCACGAAGTTGACCGGCTTACCGGGCGTCTTGCAGAGCTGGGTGAAGAACGGTGCGTCGGCCGGGTGCAGGCGAACTGTCTCGGCCTCCGGGTAGCGAGCCAGCAGCGCCGCGATCGCCTCGTCCGGACGCTCCAGGATCGCGGCTTCCGAATCGGGGAACAGCGTCTCGATCGGTCCGGACTCGAGCTCGTTGAGTCGCGCCTCGGCGCGCTGCAGCATCGAAGCGAACCGCTCCCGCCAGGTGTCGGCCAGCCACGGACTGTCCGGCGAGGCGGTGTCTGCGGTCGAGTCGCCCTCGCCGATGGCCAGTTCCACATAGCGGCGCAGCCATTGCGCGTATGTCATGTCGGTGACATCGCCGAAGTAGGGCTTGGCGGTTAGGGCCAGCGCGGCGATGATCTCGTCGCGCCGCGCTGCCACAGCCTCGCCGTCACCGGCGACTTCGTCGAGCAGCCGGCCGCACCGCGAGGCGACGTTGTCGATCTCGTGGATGTCGGCACCGAGCTGGCTGCGCGAAGAAGCCATGCCGCCCTGCGCTTTTCCGGCACCGATCCACTGGTCGGTGCCCACAGTGTCGACCAGCATCTGCTTGACCGCCGGCGACGTGGTGGCCTCCAGGGTGGCCATCGCCGCGGTACCGACCAGGATGCCGTCCACGGGCATCAGCGGGAAGCCGTGCTGCTGCGACCACCGGCCGGACAGATATTCGGCGGCCTGCTCGGGGGTGCCGATCCCACCGCCGACGCAGAGCGTGATGTTGGGCTGCGAGCGCAGCTCGGAGTATGTCGCCAGCAGAAGGTCGTCGAGGTCTTCCCAGGAGTGGTGCCCACCGGCGCGGCCACCCTCGACATGCACGATCACCGGGGTGGTCGGTACCTCGGCTGCGATCCGGATCACCGACCGAATCTGCTCAACGGTGCCGGGCTTGAACACCACGTGGCTGATGCCGGACTCGTTGAGCTCGGCGATGAGCTCGACGGCCTCCTCCAGCTCGGGGATGCCGGCACTGATCACCAGCCCGTCGAACGGCGCACCGGACTGACGGGCCTTCTGCACCAACCGCTTCCCGCCGACCTGCAACTTCCACAGGTAGGGGTCCAGGAACAGCGAGTTGAACTGGACGGTACGTCCCGGCTCCAGCAGCGTCGTGAGCTCGGCGACCCGGTCGTTGAAGATTTCCTCGGTGACCTGACCGCCACCGGCCAGCTCGGACCAGTGCCCGGCGTTGGCGGCCGCGGCGACGATCTTGGCGTCGACGGTGGTCGGGGTCATGCCGGCCAGCAGGATCGGTGAGCGTCCCGTCAGCCGGGTGAACTTGGTGTCGAGCTTGACCCGGCCGTCGGGCAGCGTGACCACCGACGGGGCGTAGCTCGTCCAGGGCCGGGCAACCTCGGGGACGGCGCCGATGGTGAACAGGTTGCGCTGCCCACCGCGGGTGGCCACCGGCACGATGCCGATTCCCAGGCCGCGGATCACCGGTGCGGTCAGCCGGGTCAGGATGTCGCCGGGTCCCAGGTCCAGAATCCAGCGGGCACCCGCCTCGTGCAGCGTGGTGACCTCGTCGACCCAGTCGACCTCGCGGACCAGGATGGCGTCGGCCAGCTGGCGGGTTAACGCAACTCCGTCGGCGTCAAAACCGATCTGGGCGGCCCACTTCGCGACGATCTCGCTGCCGTCGGACAACCGCGGCGAGTGGAAGCCGACCTCGACCTGAACCGGTTCGAAGACCGGAGCGAAGACCGCGCCGCCGCGCAGCTTGTTCTTGCGCTCGGCGGCCTCCTTCTCGGCGATCTGTTCGCAGTACAGCTCGAATCGGGACAGCTGCTCGGGGGTGCCGGTGATCACCACGGCGCGGCGACCGTTGCGGATGGACAGCACCGGCGGAAGCACCGTGCGCACGTCCTGGGAGAACTCGTCCAGCAGTTGCCGGATGCGCTCCGGGTCGACGTTGGTGACCGACACCATGGGCGGACGATCGCCCAGGACCGCTATGCCGCGACGACGGGCCACCAGCGTTCCGGCGGCGCCCACCAGCTGGGCGATCGCCAGCAGCTGCACGTCGTTGGCACCACCGGCCTTGAGCGACTCGACGGCCAGGATGCCCTGGGAGTGCCCGGCCGCGGCGACCGGCGGCGTGGCCGCCAGGTCCAGGCCTTGACGCTCGAGCGCCCGCATTGCGGCGATCTGAGTCAGCAGCACGCCCGGCACCGACACGGCCGCAGACGTCAGCTGCTTCTCCGACGGGATCGGGTCCTCGGCCGCCAGGGCCCGCACCCATTGCAACGGCTCGAAACCGATGGGCCGGACGACGACGAGTTCCTTGGCGACGGGCTCGAGCAGCAGTGCAGCCTCACCGGCCAGCGTGGCCAGCTCCGTCTCGATGCCGGCTGATGACACCAGCTCCTCGAGTGACTCCAGCCAGGCGCTGCCCTGTCCACCGAAGGCCACCGCGTACGGCTCGCCGCCCGTCAACCGATCCACCAGAGCGGACGAGGCACTGGGGTATCGCCCCGAGCCTGCACCGTCCGCGGAAACCCGGTCGTGTTCGTGGATCGTCACGTTATGTATCTCCCCTGCCCTGGTTAACGTCGCGTCGTCATCGACGCCCGCCGGGAAAGCCGGCCCCACTGCGGGCTCTCGCGTGTTCGCGGCCGCGCTTCAGCTGTAAGAGTGTCATAAGAACCTGTGCCGTTTCCGCAGCAAATTGGTTACTGATGAGTTCTACGCTCGGGTAACCCAGCCCCCGATATCACGCGGCTCGACGGCGGTTGTAACGATCCGGGACAAACGTCCTGCATGCGTGGGGTTACGGTCGAGTAGCCACAACGGCGCAGATCAAGGCTGCATTGTTATCTAATCGTTATGTTTGAATCAGCGAGGCCAACTGGCGTCGGCGGCGCCTGACGCTCCTAACCTCGGAGCCCGCGCCCTCGGCGGCCCGATCCGGGGGCTAGTTTGCTGGTCAAACGCCGGACACGAACCGGTCAGGCCCACTGGCCGAACTGCGGCGCGAGGATCTCGTTAATGTCGACTCCCACGCCGCCGACGGTGCGCCTGTCGATCTCCACCTGATGCAGATTGGCCACCGGATGGGCCACACCGCCGGGTGAGCCGAAGTTGTGTTGCCAGAAGTACGCGCCCAGACCGTCCTGCAGCGCCCACTCGATGGTCTTGGAGTTGGCGTAGACGCCGGTGCGTTCCGGCCCGATCACCGACTGCCATCCCCGCAGGTAGGGAGCTACCTGCTCGGTGTACTGCTCGTAGGACGGATTGTCGTCGATAGAGGCGTAGATCGGAGCATGGTCCGGGCCGCCGGCCGCCGTGTGCAGCTGTGCACCACGCGTGGCGTGCTGCACACCGGAGTCGTGACCACCCAGCCAGTCTGCGGTCGCCTGCTTTCCGAACTGGTAGCAGGAGACGATCGTCAGCCCGTTTTCCTGCAGGTCACGCGCCTCCGCCAACTGAATCGGCTTGCCGAGCATCCACTCGGCACCCGGCCGGCGGTCCGACACATAGCGGATGGCTCCCGCCGCGCCGGCCGCCTTGATCGCCTCGGCCGACAGCACGCCGGCGGAATAGTCCAGCAGAACGCCCAGCGGCGCCGCCTCCACGGCCGCGGCGAGCAGTCCCGAGACCCCGCCGCCGAGACCGACGCCCGCGGGCACCGCCGCGGCGAGTTTGAACACGTCACGCCGTGACATCACCACAGGACACAGGGTAGGACAGGGCCCGGCACGGTTTTGGCCGGTCACCGGCGGATGTCGCGGCGAAATGGTGTGCGACCATAACCGGTGTCCTGCAAGAGACAGACAAGGTAGGCCCCAATTGCGTCCCTGGATCGTGTGGGGCACCGGCCTGCTGTCCTATCTGGT
The DNA here is from genome assembly GCF_002101775.1 of Mycolicibacter nonchromogenicus. GTDB lineage: Bacteria > Actinomycetota > Actinomycetes > Mycobacteriales > Mycobacteriaceae > Mycobacterium > Mycobacterium nonchromogenicum. The sequence goes on from NZ_LQPI01000047.1 coordinate 17,784, forward strand.
GGCCGTGCTGGACCGGACCACCTTCGGGGTATCGGGCCTCGACGCCGCTGAGCGCTTCCATGCCGGACCCAGCACCCTGTCGTCATTCGTGATCGTGCAGTTGATCGTCTATGCGGCCATGCAGATTCCGGCCGGAGTGCTGTTGGACCGCTTCGGGCCCCGGGTGATGATCACCACCGGCGGCCTAGTGCTCGCCGCCGCCCAACTCACCCTGTCGCTGACCCATTCGCTGCCCACCGCGGTCGGCGCGTACGGGGTCGTCGGCCTGGGCGACTCGTTCATCTTCATCTCGGTCATCCGGCTGCTGCCCAATTGGTTTGCACCCGAGCGTGTTCCGCTGCTCACCCAGCTGACCGGCATCTGCGGCCAGTTCGGCCAGTTCCTCTCGGCGGTGCCGTTCCTGGCAATTCTGCTGCACGGCGGCTGGACGGCCGCCTACCTCTCGGCGGCGGGGTTCGGTGTGTTCGCGGCGACCCTGACACTGGCCGTCACACACGACGCTCCGCCCGGGACGCCGGCCGCTGTGCACGCGCGCAGCTTTCGGGACGCGTTCGGTGAGATCAAGACGGTCTGGTCACGGCCGGGGACCAAGGCGGGTTTCTTCACCCACATGGGCAACGCGTTCTCCCCCGGCGTGTTCGCAATGATGTGGGGAGTGCCCTACCTGACCACCGCCCAAGGCCTTTCGCGCGGCATGGCGGGCGCGGCGCTGACCCTGTCAGTGCTGCCCTTCATCGTCGTGGGACTGCTGGTCGGAACCATCTCAGGGCGCTGGCCCCAACACCGCTCACGTGTGGCATTGACCATGATGACGCTGATCGCATTGACCTGGACGGTGCTGCTGGCACTACCGGACCCCGCGCCGCACTGGCTGTTGGTGACGCTGATCCTGGTGATCTCGGCGGGTCAGCCGGTGTCGATGCTGGCCTTTGACTTCGCCCGCACCTACAACCCGCCGGCCGCATTGGGCACCGCGCAGGGCATGGTCAACACCGGCGGTTTCATCGCCACCCTGCTCGTCATGCAGGCGATGGGGATGGCCATCGCCATGACCGGCGGCTATTCCTTCGCGGCGTTCCGCCTGGCCTGGACTATCCAGTACCTCGTCTGGGCGGTGGCCGCCGTCGGCGTGGTGATCTACGCGCGGCAGGCACGAGACTCCGAAACGTTCGGCGAAACGCCCATCCCGGTGTCCGTGCCCGAGCACTGACGATCAGCGCCCCGGTACCCGGGAATATGGATCCGGCAACTGCGGACAGTAGGCGTGCCGAGACGCGTTGATGAGGGCGTGCGCGTGGTTGGGCGGTATTCCCAGATGCGCGATGACTGAGGCCGGCGCCAGCCGGGGCGAATCGCTGAGCGCCCCGCAGACCGCGTGGCCCTCCTGCACCAACAGACTGCGCAGTGACTCGCACTTGTCGTTGCCGCAGATCTGCTTGTCGTAGTCGGGGTTCAGCCCCTCGTGCTGCAGCTCATCGAAGAACACCTGATCCTCGTCGGGCTGCGCTGCTGCGACCGGCATCGGCGCCAGAACTGCGGCACCGACCATCGCCACGCTGAACACGCCGTTCACCCACGTCGTCATCGCTCTGCACCAATCCCCGGACGACTGCCCCGCCCATTCTGACACCGGCAGGAGCGCCGCAGGGGCGAAGTCGGACAGTCGGTGAAATCGGGCTTGACCGTCGAGTGTCCAACAACTCGCCCGGCAGCCGTCCACATGGAGCAGGCCCACTGGGGCGCGTCATGGCTTCGATCTGGTGCGGGCGGAGGGACTCGAACCCTCACGCTCTTCGAGCAATGGCACCTAAAGCCATCATGTCTGCCAATTCCATCACGCCCGCAGGGCGACTCAGTCTAGCTTTCCGGCAACTCACCAAGACGAAGGCCTGAGGGCATTCCGTACCGGGCGCGGTACCGTCAAGGGGTGTCCACTACACGGCGTCGGAGACCCGCACTGGTTGTGCTGGTGATCGTTGCCACCAGCGCGTGCCTGGGGCTGGGCTGGTGGCAGTGGACCCGATTCCAAGAGGTCAACGGCACCTTCCAGAATCTGGGCTATGCGCTGCAATGGCCGCTGTTCGCCTGGTTCTGTGTGTACGCCTACCGCAAGTTCGTCCGCTACGAAGAAGAGCCGCCGGAGCTGCACCCCGAAGACACAGTGACCGAGATACCGGCTGGACTGCTGCCGGAGCGCCCGGCGCCCGCCGCCCCGCCCGACGACCCCGCGATGCGGGAGTACAACGCCTACCTGGCCGAGCTCTCCGAGAACGCCCGACAGAACAGGAACACCGCATGACCGAGTCCCCCGCCCAGGCCGCTCCCGCCGAGAAGATCCGCAGCGCGTTGTTGCCCTACCGGGTGATGGCGTGGGCAACGGGTATCTGGCTGATCGCCCTGTGCTACGAGATCGTGGTCCGCTACGTGATCAAGGTGGACAACCCGCCGACCTGGATCGCCATTGTGCACGGCTGGGTGTACTTCGCCTACCTGTTGGCCGCTTTCAACCTGGCGATCAAGGTCCGCTGGCCGCTCGGCAAGACCGTCGGGGTACTGCTGTCCGGCACCATTCCCCTGCTCGGGATCATCGTCGAGCATTTCCAGACCCGAAACATCAAGGCCCAGTTCAACATCTGAGGGCCCGCGGGCGGTTACGCCAGCGAACGCAGCGCCGGCAGCAGTAACTCCAGCGCGCGACCGCGGTGGGATTGGGCATCCTTTTCCGCCGGGCTCAACTGTGCTGCGGTGCGGTCAGCACCTGCCGGGACGAAAACCGGGTCGTAGCCGAACCCGCCGTCGCCGTGTGGTTCCCGAGCGATGCTGCCCGCCCATTCGCCGCGCACCACCACCTCGTGCTCGGCGCCATCGCCCCAAACCAGCGCACACGCGGACACGAAGGCCGCGCCGCGCCGCTCGTCGGGCACGTCGTGCAGCTGCGCCAGCAACAGCGCGGTGTTGGCTGCGTCGTCGCCGTGGCTGCCCGACCAGCGCGCCGACAACACCCCCGGCATACCGTTGAGCGCCGCGACGGTCAGACCGGAGTCATCTGCGACGCAGGGCAAGCCGGTTGCCGCGTAGCCGTCTCGCGCTTTGGCCAGGGCGTTCTCCTCGAACGTCGCCGCGGTTTCCGGCGCTTCGGGATACGGCGGTACGTCGTTGAGCGAAACCAGCTGCACGCCAGAGACTCCCGCGTGCTCCAGGACCCGGCTCAGCTCGGCCAGCTTCTTGCGGTTGCGGCTGGCCACCAACAGTTGTGTCACCGGCGCGGTCAGCTGCCGAACGCCTTCTTCGGCGCCGGCCCCTCCGGCAGCACTCCCGGATACGGCAGCGCCAGCGCTTCGCGCTGCACCACGAACAGCTTCTCGCAGGCGGCCAGCGCCGCGTCGAGCATCTTGTCCAGGGTCGAGCGCGGGAACGTCGCACCCTCGCCGGTGCCCTGGATCTCCACCAGCGTCCCGGTGTCGGTGGCGACCACGTTCATGTCGACTTCGGCGCGCGAGTCCTCCTCGTAGGGAAGGTCGACGCGCACGCGGCCGTCGACCACGCCGACGCTCACCGCGGAGATCGCGCACGACAGCGGGCGTGGGTCAGACAGTTTGCCGGCAGCCGCCAAGTAGGTGACCGCATCGGCCAGCGCCACATACGCGCCGGTGATCGCCGCGGTGCGGGTACCGCCGTCGGCCTGCAGTACGTCGCAGTCGATCGCGATGGTGTTCTCCCCCAGCGCGGCCAGGTCGATGCAGGCACGCAGGGAACGACCCACCAGCCGGCTGATCTCCTGGGTGCGCCCGCCGACTTTGCCCTTGACCGATTCGCGGTCCGAGCGGGTGTGCGTAGCCGAGGGCAGCATGGCGTACTCGGCCGTCAGCCAGCCGCGACCCGAGCCCTTCCGCCAGCGCGGAACGCCCTCGGTGACGCTGGCCGTGCACATCACCCGGGTGTTGCCGAATTCGACCAGAACCGATCCGGCCGGGTTGGTCGTGAAACCGCGGGTGATGACGACCGGGCGCAACTCGTGGTCGAGGCGGCCGTCTTCTCGTGTGGACACGCGGATAACCCTAGCCGGGAGCCATGAAGCGCCGCTTCAGGACCGCTTGATGTCGAACGACTCGTCGCACACCACCGCGTGCACCGGACCGTCGAACTCCGCCTTGGCCTCCCCGATCACGTCCTCACGCGACGTCCAGGGCGGGATATGCGTCAGCAGCAGTTGTCCGACTCCCGCGGCCGCGGCGATGCGCCCGGCCTCGGTGCCCGACAGGTGCAGGTTCGGTGGGCGGTTCGCCGCATGAGTCCACGACGCCTCGCACAGAAACACGTCGGCGCCGCGCGCCAACTCGATCACCGCATCGCAGTAGCCGGTGTCGGCGCTGTAGACCAGCGTCGCGCCGGTCGGATCGCTGATCCGCATCCCGTACGACTCGGTCGGATGCGACACCAGCCCGGGCTGCACCCGCAGCGCCCCGAACGTGACCGCCTCACCGTCCACCCAGGAACGGACGTCGAAGATGTCGGTGATGTCGTCGATCTCGCCGCCGTAGGGCGACGACGCCGCACCCATCCGCGACCAGGTGTCGCTGGGCCCGTAGAGCAGACCCTTGTCGAACGGCTTGACGGCCACCGACGGGTGGTAGCGGCGCCAGACGAACAGTCCCGGCAGATCCAGGCAGTGGTCGGCATGCAAGTGCGACAACAACACGTGCACCGCCCCCGGATCGACATGGCGTTGCAGGGCGCCGAGAACCCCACCGCCGAAGTCGATTGCCAGCGGCGGCGAGTCCGGCGCCTGCAACAGGTATCCCGATGCCGGCGAGTCCGGACCCACCACACTGCCGGAGCAGCCCAGCACGGTCAGTCGCACGTTCCCTACTGTGCCATGTTCACCGCGAGCATGACGAAGACACCGTCGCTTTGCTCACTATTCGTCATCGAAATCACGCGCTAGGGCAACGGGGCATGACGTTGGACGGATCCGACACCGGTGATAGCGGGGCCCAGAAATCGGGTAGCCAGTTCAGCGAACGCGTCCGGATCGCCGGTCGCCTCGAAGACCCGCGTTGCCGGGGCGGCCTCATGCGGGCGCAGCAAGTCGCGCTCGGTGAGAACCCGCAACAGGTCCTTGGCGGTCTCCTCGGCGCTGGACACCAACGTCACCTGCTCACCCATCGCAAGCTGGATCAATCCGGACAAGAGCGGGTAATGCGTGCAGCCCAACACCAGGGTGTCGACCCCGGCGCGTTGCAGCGGCTCCAGGTAACCCTCGGCCAGTCCCAACACCTGCCGGCCACTGGTGATCCCCCGCTCGACAAAGTCCACAAACCGCGGGCAGGCCACCGCGGTGATCTCGGTGTCACGGGCCGCAGCGAACGCGTCCTGGTAGGCGTGACTGGCGATGGTCGCCTGCGTTCCGATCACCCCGATGCGGCCGTTGCGGGTGGTTGCTACCGCCCGGCGCACCGCCGGCAGGATCACCTCGACGACCGGCACGTCGTAGCGTTCGCGCGCGTCGCGCAGGCACGCCGCCGACGCGGTGTTGCAGGCGATCACCAACGCCTTGATGCCCCGCGCGACCAGATCGTCCCCCACGGCCAGGGCGTGCGCGCGGACCTCGGGGATGGTCAGCGGACCGTAGGGGCCGTTGGCGGTGTCGCCGACGTAGATGATGTCCTCGTCGGGCAACTGGTCGATGATCGACCGGGCCACGGTCAGCCCACCCACGCCGGAGTCGAAGATTCCGATCGGGCTCACGCGGCCGCCCCCCGCCGACGTCTCCGGGCCTTACGTTGCGGGCTCGCGAGCCAGTAGGCGGCCAGCACCCCGGCGAGCGCCCCGCACAGGTGCCCCTGCCAGGACACCCCGCCGCAGACGTTGAGCACCGGCACCGCTCCCCACAGAATTCCGCCGTAGAGGAACAACACCACGGCCCCGACCAGGATCTGCCAGAACTGGCGGGTGAACCACCCGAACACCACCAGGAAGGCCAGCCACCCGAAGATCAGGCCGGAGGCACCGATGTGGTCCGTCGGTCCGCACGACGACCCGACGTTGCCGATCAGCCACGTGCCCAGCCCGCCGACAATCCACACAATGGCGGTCGCCAGCACAAACCGCGACAGCCCGGTCAACGTCAACAGGAAACCCAGCACCAGCGCGGGACCGGTGTTGGCCAACAGATGCGCCCAGTTCGCGTGCAGCAGTGGCGCGAACAGCACTCCCCAGAGGCCGTCGGCCTCCAGTGGCCGGATGCCGTTGCGGTCAAACCGGTGACCGCCGACCTGATCCACCGCCTCGATCAGGTAGAGCAGCCCGACGAACGCGAGGATGGTGGCCCCGCCGGTGCGCCAGACGGACTTCTCCTCGGGCTGTGGCGCCGATGCTGTCCCCCCGCGGGAAGTCACGCCCATCTCACGTCCTTCCCAACCGGTCTTCGAATGCGCCGGGCACGGTGCCTCGGTAGGTCGGCAGGCCGGCCACCGGATCAGCACACAGCAACCCCGTCAGCACAGCCCGGGCCAGACAGTCCGCCGCGGCGGCGCCGACCTCCGCCACCAAGCCGGTCTCCGGGGACATCGCTTCGGGTGTTCCCGGCAGCGGCGGAACCTGCACGGCCCCGGTCGACAACGCGAACACCGTGTCGCCGTCCACCGGGGTATGGGAGGGCCGGATGGTGCGGGCCAGTCCGTCCTGCGCGGCGATCGCCACCCGACGGCACCCGGCCGGGCTGAGCGCCGCGTCGGTGGCCACCACGGCGATCGTGGTGTTGAGCGACACGGATTTGGGTTCCAGTGCGGCGAGTATCGACAGCTGCTCCGACGGTGGCGTCGTGAGACCGAATTCTTCGATCAGCAGGGCCGACCAGGGCAATCCCGTGGTGTGGTCGATGAGTTCGCCGGTGGGGTTCACCACCACGATCGCGCCCACGGTGACCACTTGGTCGGCGAGTTCCAGTGTCGTCGACGCGGCGCCGACGCCGCCTTTGAAGACTCCGGCGCGCGCACCCGCTCCTGCGCCGACGCTGCCCAGCACGAGTTGGTCACCTTCGGGGCCGGCTGCCGCGGCCGCTGCCGCGTAGCCGAATTCGGCGGTGGGACGGCGATCCCAGCCGCCGACCGGCAGGTCGAAGATGACCGCGGCCGGCACGATCGGCACCACACCGCCGTCCAGGGCCACGCCGCGTCCCTGCTCCTCCAACCAGGTCATCACGCCGTCGGCGGCCGCCAGTCCGTAAGCGCTGCCACCGGCCAGCACCACCGCGTCCACCCACCGCACACTGTTGGCCGGATCCAGCAGGTCGGTTTCACGGGTGCCCGGTGCGCCACCGCGACTGTCGACAGCGCCCACCGTGCCGGGTGGCGCCAGCACAACCGTGACGCCGGTGGCCCAGCCGGATCCCAGCGTCGCGTCCGGATCGATCCGCTGGTGGTGGCCCACCCGGATGCCGGCAACATCGGTGATCGAACCCATGCCTGTCATCGTCTGGGCCTTCCCATGAGTGCGACCACCAGAAATTCCTGCAACACGGTGAGCCACTGATACACGTTGAGCTGACCCGCCATTGGATCACCCGCCGGCACCTCATCGGGGCCGTCCGGGCCGATTTTGAGCACGGTGCCCAGCGCGAGGCGGATATCGTTGACCGCGGCGATCCAGGCGTTGGCCTGCTCCTCGGTCAGTTCGAAACGACCGCCCCGTTCGGGCACGGTGGCCAGCATCTGTTGTGCCGCGCCACGTTTGGCGTCGATGATCCCCGGTTCGTGCAGACTGCGCAGCGCTGCGTTCAGGCCGTCCGCGTCGACCACGGAACTGTCCTTATCACCTTCTGGGCGATAGAAATCCGGCAGCAGCCGGCGCATCGTGGCGTCTTCGGGTGGCCGTGTGTTGCCGGTTCGTATGCCGGTGATCTTTTCAAGTTCGTCGGGTTCAGACGAGGACTCCCGCGCGTCGAGCATGTCGACGATCGAGCCGACCAGGTTCCGCAGCAACGCGGCCTCGTGAACGGCCAGGGCAGACCGGAAACGGGGCCCGTCGCCGGTCTCGACCCGCTTCCATTTCTGCACGGTGAAGTCCCGATTCCCTTCGATTAGGTCTCAGCGGTCCTGCTGCATGGTCGCCCACAACCCGGCGGCATGCAGCTTGGACACGTCGACTTCCATCGACTCGCGACTTCCCGACGACACCACGGCCTTACCCTCGTGGTGCACCTGCAGCATCAGCTTGGTGGCGTGCTGCTCGCTATAGCCGAACAGCTTCTGGAAGATGTAGGTCACATAGGTCATCAGATTGACCGGGTCGTCCCAGACGATGGTCACCCAGGGGGAAGCCGTCTCCTCGACCGGGTCGGCGTGTCGCTCTCCGGTGCCCTGCGGCTTCACCGGGGCGGACGTCGGTGCTGACGTGGCCATACCGGTCAGGATACCGAGCCGAGGTGGGGTGCGGTCCAGTCGATACGGTTGTCGGGTGAACCACTCGGCCTGGTGCGGCGGGCTGCTCACCGACAAGTACGAGCTGACCATGCTCGCCGCAGCGCTGCGCGACGGCACCTCTGGTCGGCGGACCGGTTTTGAAATGTTCACCCGCCGACTGCCCGAGGAGCGCCGCTACGGCGTGGTTGCCGGCACCGACCGGTTTCTGGAGGCGTTGGCCGGGTTCACCTTCGACGATGCCGCGCTGAATCTGCTCTCGGAGTTCCTCGATCCCCAGACCGTGAATTTTTTGGCGGATTTCCGCTTCCGCGGTGACATCGACGGCTACCCCGAAGGCGAACTGTATTTCGCGGGGTCGCCGGTGCTCAGCGTGCAGGGCACCTTCGCCGAGTGCGTCGTGCTGGAGACCCTGCTGCTGTCGATCTTCAATCACGACACCGCAATCGCCTCCGCAGCTGCCCGCATGGTCACCGCGGCAGGCGATCGGGCGCTGATCGAGATGGGCTCACGCCGCACACACGAACAGGCCGCGGTGGCTGCGGCCCGCGCCGCCTACCTGGCGGGGTTTGCCGGAACCTCCAACCTGGAGGCGCACCGGCGCTTCGGCGTGCCGGTGCTCGGGACCAGTGCACATGCCTTCACGCTGCTGCATACCGGCGCCGAGGGCGAGGTGGCGGCGTTTCGCGCGCAGGTCGCCGCGCAGGGCGTCGACACCACGCTGCTGGTTGACACCTACGACGTGGCCACCGGGGTGGCCAACGCCGTGGCGGCTGCCGGACCGGGCCTCGGCGCGGTGCGCATCGACTCCGGGGAACTGGCCGTGTTGGCCCATCAGGTCCGTGACCAGCTGGACCGGCTGGGTGCCACCAATACCAGGATCGTGGTCTCCGGCGACCTCGACGAGTTCAGCATCGCCGCGCTGCGGGCCGCGCCGGTGGACAGCTACGGCGTGGGCACCGCCCTGGTGACCGGTTCCGGGGTGCCCGCGGCCGGATTCGTCTACAAACTGGTCGAAGTGGACGGCCGGCCGGTACACAAGCGCAGCGCCGGCAAACGGTCGCAGGGCGGACTCAAACAGGCGCTACGGGTCGCCCGGGACAGCGGCATCGTCACCGAGGAAGTCGTCTACCCGGCCGGGCGCCCGCCGGCGGTCAACGCGCGGGCCCGATCATTGACCGTGCCGCTGGTACGCGGCGGCGAGGTGGTGACCGCCACCGGAGCGACGGCCTTGACTGCGGCACGCGAGCGCGTGGTGGCCGGACTACACAGCCTGCCCTGGGAGGCACTCAAACTCGCGCACGGTGAACCGGCGATCCCGACACGACTGATTCCCGGCGAGGGCTGAGCGCGGTCCTACTTGCCGTTGCGTTCCCGGTGCTTGCAGCCGGGCCAACAGCAGGGGCGGCGCTTGCCTTCCTCGAGTTCCTCACGGGTCCGGCGAATACGGCGCTCACGGGTGACCTGCTGCTTGGCGTCTTCGACCCAGCAGATGAACTCGTTGCGCGCCAAGGGTGTAATGCTCTGCCATGCCTCACGTGCAACGGGGCTGACCAGCAGTCCGTCCCACAGATCTTCGGGGAGTTCGTGCACTGCGCCGCCCGGCAATCGCTGGCTGCTCATCACCTCAGGGTAGCGACGAACGCTGGGAAATTGGGTGGGGCGCGAACGCCGGTGTCACTACCGTGCAGGGCTATGGATATCGATGCGGCGACGTTCAGCCAGCAGTGGGCACGCGCGTGGAACAGCCGGGACCTGGACGCGGTGCTGACACACTTTCACGACGACGTGGCGTTCACCTCCCCGGTGGCCGCGCAGATGTACCCCGAGACGGCGGGAGTGATCCACGGCAAGACCGAGCTGCGCCGCTATTGGACCGGCGCCCTGGCCCGCCGGCCAGATCTGCGTTTCGTGATCGAGGACGTGTACCGCGGGATCGACACCATCGTGATCAACTACCGCAACCAGACCGGCGGACTCGTCAATGAGGTCCTGCGATTCACCGGCGACGGCTTGGTCATCGAGGGCCACGCAACCCATCTTCTGGCCCGTTCCCCCGCCACGGCCTGACGGGTGAGCGCGCAGATCCGAAAGCGGGCTACCGTGTGCACACCATGGCTGACCCGTCCGTATCCGAGCTGCTCGCCTCCGCGGTAGCCGCACTGGGCGGCAGCGAACGCGAGGGCCAGGTTCGCATGGCCGAGGCGGTGGCACGCGCCTTCGACACCGGTGAGCACCTGGCGGTGCAGGCCGGCACCGGTACCGGTAAGTCGCTGGCCTACCTGGTCCCGGCGATCGCGCGGGCGCTGGCCGACGAAAGCCCGGTCGTGGTGTCGACGGCGACCATCGCCCTGCAGCGTCAGCTCGTCGACCGCGACCTGCCGCGACTGGCCACCGCCCTGGAAAAGGTGCTGCCCCGGCGGCCCACCTTCGCGCTGCTCAAGGGCAGACGGAATTATCTGTGCCTGAACAAGATTCACACCGGAATAGCCGAGGAATCCGACGCCGAACCGCAGGCCGAACTGTTCGACCCGTTCGCGGCAAGCGCCCTCGGGCGCGACGTGCAGCGACTGACCGCGTGGGCCGAGGACACCGACACCGGTGACCGCGACGACCTCAAACCCGGTGTACCGGAACGGTCCTGGTCCCAGGTCAGCGTTTCCGCACGGGAGTGCGTGGGCGCGGTGCGCTGCCAATACGGCACCGACTGCTTCGCCGAGCGGGCGCGCGCCGTCGCCGGCGAGGCTGACATCGTCGTCACCAACCATGCGCTGTTGGCCATCGACGCCATCTCCGACACCACCGTGCTGCCCGAACATCGGCTGCTGGTGATCGACGAGGCGCACGAGCTCACCGATCGGGTGACCTCGGTGGCCACCGCCGAACTGAGCGCCACCATGCTCAGCGTCGCGGTGCGGCGCGTCGGCCGGCTGGTCTCCCCCGAGCTGGTCTCGCGCCTGGACGCCGCATCGCTGACGTTCGGCTCCGCGATTCACGACGGCACTCCCGGCCGGATGGATCACCTCGACGACGAGCTGGCCACCTATCTGGCCGCCCTGCGTGACGCCGCCGGCGCAGCCCGCGCAGCCATCGCTCCCCCGCAAGCGGGAGGTACCCCCTCCGCCCTCGCCGACCCCAAAGCCGCGGCCGCACGCAAGGAATCCGTCGCCGCGTTGACCGAGATCGCCGACACCGCAGCACGGATCCTGACCTCATTCGAGCCGGCCATCCCCGACCGCTACGACGTGGTGTGGCTCAGCCACGAAGACAACCGGGGCTCGGTGCGGGCCGTACTGCGGGTGGCACCGCTGTCGGTGGCCGGCCTGCTGCGCGAGCGGCTGTTCGCCCGCGCGACGACGGTGCTGACCTCGGCGACGCTGACCGTCGGCGGGTCCTTCGACGCGATGGCCGGGGACTGGGGTCTGCGGCGCGGCGAGGATCCCCAGGCCGCGCGCTGGCGGGGACTTGATGTCGGCTCGCCGTTTGCGCACGCCAAGGCGGGCATCCTCTACGTCGCCAAACATCTGCCACCGCCCGGGCGCGACGGCACCGGCACGGCTGAGCAGCTCGACGAGATCGCCGCGCTGATCACCGCGGCTGGCGGTCGAACTCTGGGCCTGTTCTCCTCGATGCGGGCAGCACGGTCCGCCGCCGAAGCGATGCGCGAGCGGCTCGACACCCCGGTGTTGTGCCAGGGCGACGACACCACCGGCGCGCTGGTGGAGCAGTTCGCCGACGACGCCGAGACCTCGCTGTTCGGCACGCTGTCGCTCTGGCAGGGCGTCGACGTACCGGGGCCGTCGCTGTCGCTGGTGCTCATCGACCGCATTCCGTTCCCGCGGCCCGATGATCCGCTGCTGACCGCCCGGCAACGTGCCATCACCGCGCGCGGCGGCAACGGCTTCATGGCGGTGGCCGCCAACCACGCGGCCCTACTGCTGGCCCAGGGCGCCGGCCGGCTGCTGCGTGGGACTGATGACCGCGGCGTGGTGGCGGTGCTCGACTCCCGAATGGCCACCGCCCGGTACGCCGGGTATCTGCGAGCCTCGCTGCCGCCGTTCTGGGCCACTACGGACTCGGCAAAGGTTCGGCTGGCGTTACAGCGGCTGCGCGGCGCCTGAGCCCACTATCGTGATACCCCATGCGCCTTGGCCGCCGACGGCATCGTGTTCCCCTCATCGCCTGCACGGTGGTGTTGTTGCTGAGCGGATGTGCCCGCATGCTCGACGGGCAGCCGGTGTCTGTCTTCGCCGACCCGTTCCGGGTGGGCGGCCTGCAGTCCGTCGACGGCCCCACCGGACTGCGCCCTGACGCCCCGCCACCAACCCGGGAGGTCGACGGCACCGACGGCGGGCGGATCGATCAGCTCGCCGTTCAGTCGGTCAGTGACCTGGAGGCGTTCTGGACCACGACCTACCCGAACACCTTCGACGGCGATTTCCGGCCGGCGAAGTCGCTGCGGTCCTGGGATCCCGGGCAGCTCCGCGGAAAATTCTGCGGCAACCGGACGTTCCTGCTGGTCAACGCGGCCTACTGCTACCTGGACAACACCATCGGCTGGGACCGCAGGTTACTGCTGCCCGCACTGCGCAGCGCCTATAACGACTTGGCGGTCACCATGGTGCTCGCCCATGAATACGGCCATGCGATCGCCAGGACGGCCGGCATCACCAAGACTCGCCAGACTCCGACGCTGGTGGCCGAACAGCAGGCCGACTGCCTGGCCGGTGTCTACATACGCTGGGTGGCCCAGGGCGACTCCCCACGCTTCACCCTGAGCACCGGCGACGGACTCAACGGCGTGCTGGCCGCGATGCTGGCGTTGCGTGATCCGTTGCTCGGTCCCGATGAGGAGATGGGCAACAACGAGCACGGCTCGGCCTTCGAGCGGATCTCGGCGTTCCAGTTCGGGTTCACCGACGGCGCCGATTCGTGCGCGGCCATCGACGCCGAGGAGATCGAGCAGCGGCGTGGCGAGTTGCCCGTGCAGCTGCAACAGGATGAGACCGGCGAGCTGCCGGTCAGCGAGGACTCGGTGCTGCTGGTCCTCGACGCGATGAACGCCTTGTACGCCCCGGCCGAACCGCCCCGACTGACGTTCGACGCCGCGGTCGCCTCATCGTGCCCCGACGCCCGTCCCAGCCCACCGGCCTCCTATTGCCCGGCAACCAACACCATCGCGATCGACCTGCCGGCACTGCAGGCCATGGGCACCCCCAGCAAGGACCAGAAGTTGGCAACGCTGTCCGGCGACAACACCGCCTATTCGGTTCTGGTCTCGCGGTATCTGCAGCGGATACAGATCGAACACGGCGGGCTGGTGCTCGACAACGCCTCGGCGGCGCTGCGCACCGCGTGCCTCACCGGGGTGGCCACCAGCCAACTCTCCGAGGGCGTCACCACCCCCAACGGCGGCACGATCGCGCTGACGGCGGGCGATCTGGACGAGGCGGTCGCCGGGCTGCTGACCAACGGTCTGGCCGCCGGCGACGTCAACGGCGAGTCGGTGCCGGCCGGATTCTCGCGGATCGACGCCTACCGCACCGGGGTGCTCGGCGACTTCGACCGCTGCCTGGCCCGCTTCCCCTGAGGCGCCATACCCCTCAGCGAACCAGAGCGATGAGCGTTCAGATTGCGCTGAGGGCTGTAGGTTCCGAGAAATCACTGCCCTAACGGCAATCTCAGCCAGCGTGGCGCGCCGGCGCCACTCAGGCCAGCGTGACCAGGCCCAGTTCGGCGCCGCCGGACAGCAGCGGATGGCTCGGCAGCACCCGCACGGTGTAGCCCACGGCCCCGGCCACCGGCAGTCGACTGGTGGTGCAGAAGACTTCCGTTCCGTCCGCGTCGGTGTGGACGTGCGCCATCGCCACGGTCACCGGATCCAGCAGCGTGTCCCCGGAATCCACCCGGCCCAGCACCGCCTGCACGGTGACCTCGTCCGGCCGCAGGCCGGCCAGGCGCACCGAGGCGGTGAGTGTCAGCTCCGAGCCCAGCCACGGCGCGTCGGGCAGCCCGGTGCTGTCGACGTCGGTGATCTCGATGTGCGGCCAGGCCGCCTCGGCTCGACGCCGGTAGTCGGCCAGCTGGCGTGCCGCGCCGTAGGGCACCCCGTCGATCGACTCGCAGGTGCGCCGTGATGACTGCGCGGCGGGCGCGTAGCACTGCTCCACGTAGTCGTGCACCATCCGCGATGCCAGCACTTTCGGCCCCAGCGTCTGCAGCGTGTGGTGCACCATCTCCATCCAGCGCGCCGGCACGCCCCGTTCGTCGCGGTCGTAGAACTTCGGTACCACCGAAGACGCCAGCAGGTCGTAGAGCGCCGTGGCTTCCAGATCGTCACGCCGATTCTCGTCGGCGACGCCGTCTGCGGTGGGGATCGCCCAGCCGTTCTGTCCGTCGAACCACTCGTCCCACCAGCCGTCGCGAATCGACAGGTTCAGGCCGCCGTTGAGCGCGCTCTTCATCCCCGACGTGCCGCAGGCCTCCAACGGGCGCAGCGGATTGTTCAGCCACACATCGCATCCGGCGTAGAGCCGCCGCGCCATCGACATGTCGTAGTCGGGCAGGAAGGCGATGCGGTGCCGCACCTCGGGACGGTCGGCGAACCGCACCACCTGCTGGATCAGGGCCTTGCCGCCGTCGTCGGCCGGATGCGACTTGCCGGCGACGATCAGCTGGACCGGGCGCTCCTCATCGAGCAGCAGCTGCTCCAATCGGTCGGGATCACGCAGCATCAGGGTCAACCGCTTGTACGTCGGAACCCGCCGGGCGAAGCCGATGGTCAGCACGTCAGGATCGAATGCCATAGCGATCCAACCCAACTCGGCTTCCGAGGACCCGCGCTCCAGCCCAGACTTCAGCAGCCGCAACCGGACCTCGTCGACGAGCAGTGCCCGCAGCTGCGAACGGATGGACCACAAGGTCGCCGGATCGACCTCCTGCAGGTGCTGCCAGGCGTCGGGCTCGCTGAACGAGTCGGGAGCGGCCACATCGCGAATGAGCTGCAGCCATGGCGGCGCCGCCCAACTCGGCGCGTGCACACCATTGGTGATCGAGCTGATCGGCACCTCATCGGCGTCGAACCCGGGCCACAGATCGTTGAACATGCCCCTGCTGACCCGACCGTGCAGCCGCGAGACGCCGTTGGCACGCTGCGCCAGCCGCAGACCCATGTGAGCCATGTTGAACATGCCGGGATCGTGTTCCACGCCCAGCTCCATGATGCGCTCGGTGGGCACCCCGGGGACCAGGGCATCACCACTGTCGTCGAAATAGCGGCGGACCATCTCGGCGGGGAAGCGATCGATCCCGGCCGGGACCGGGGTGTGGGTGGTGAACACCGTTGACGAGCGGACCACGGCCAGCGCGGTGTCGATGTCCAGGCCCTGTTCGACGATCAGCTCACGGATGCGCTCGACGCCGAGGAAGCCCGCGTGCCCCTCGTTCATGTGAAAGACCTCGGGCGCGGGTATCCCCTCTATGCGGGTGAATTCGCGGATCGCCCGCACCCCACCGATGCCAGCCAGGATCTCCTGGCGAATCCGGTGTTCCTGGTCGCCGCCGTAGAGCCGGTCGGTGATTCCGCGCAGCTGGTGCGGGTTCTCCCCGATGTCGGAATCCAGCAGCAGCAGCGGCACTCGACCGACCTGCGCCACCCAGATCCGGGCCCGCAGTCGGCCGGCACCGGGCAACACCACCTCGATCAAAACCGGCTGGCCGTCGGTGTCGACCAGCAGCCGCAGCGGCAGCCCCTGCGGGTCCAGTGCCGGATAAGTCTCGCGTTGCCAGCCGTCGCCGGTCAGCGCCTGACGGAAATACCCGGACCGGTAGTAGAGGCCCACCGCAATCAGCGGCACGCCCAGATCCGACGCCGACTTCAGGTGGTCTCCGGCCAGGATCCCCAGACCGCCCGAGTAATTGGGCAGCGCCTCGGCGACACCGAACTCCATCGAGAAGTAGGCGATCCCCCTCGGCAGCTCCGCCCCGGCATCCTGCTGGTGCTGGTACCACCTCGGGCTGGTCAGGTACGCCGTGAGGTCGGCCGACAGCTCGTCGAGGCGGGCGGTGAATTCCTGGTCGGCCGCCAACTCTTCGAGTCGCGCGGGACTGACCGCCCCCAGCAGGGCCACAGGGTCGCGCGCACACCCGTCCCACAGTTCGGGGTCGATGGCTGCGAACAGGTCCTGAGTGGGTTGCTCCCACGACCAGCGCAGGTTCATCGACAGCTGCTCGAGCGCAAGCAGCCTCTCGGGTAGGTGGGCGCGAACGGTGAACCGGCGGAGGGCCTTCACGATTGACCACCCTACCGACGGTGCGTTTCGGGACTGCCCTGTCCATCTGACAATTGGGTTGCGAACATGTTGCGCGATGCAGGGTTGCACGGGCGACGGCTACCGTGGGCGGAGTAGGCCGACGGCAAATGACGACGAACGGAGTGTGGTGGCTGGCCGAGTCGAGGTCGACGATGTCGAGCCGGTCGTCTCGTGCGGCCGCTACCCGGTCAAGGCCGTGGTCGGTGAGACCGTGCCGGTCAAGGCCACCGTCTGGCGTGAAGGCCACGAGGCCGTCGCGGCGACGTTGGTGGTGCGCTACGCGGGGCGCCACTACCCGCTGCCCGGCGATCCCCCACCGGCGACCTCGCCCGGCCCGGTCCTGCAACTGCCCATGCATACCGGGTTCGACGCCTACGTCTTCCACGGCGCCTTCACCCCCGACGCCGTCGGTCTGTGGACGTTCCGCGTCGAGGGCTGGGGGGATCCGTTGCAGACCTGGCGCCATGCGGTGACCGCCAAGCTGGACGCCGGACAGTCTGAGGCTGAGCTGTCCAATGACCTGGTGATCGGTGCCGCGTTGTTCGACCGTGCCGCAGCCGGCGTACCCAGGGCACACCGCAAATCGGTGCGGGCGGCGGCCGCCGCGCTGCGTGCCCCGGGCGATCCGGTGTCGCGAGCCGCACTGGCGCTGTCGTCCGAACTCGACGAACTGCTGGCCCGCCATCCGCTGCGTGAGCTGGTCACCGCCGGCGTCGAACACCAGGTGTGGGTGGATCGGCCTTTGGCACGCCGCGGCGCGTGGTACGAGATGTTTCCGCGTTCGACCGGCGGCTGGGACGCCGAGGGCCGGCCGGTGCACGGCACCTTCGCGACCGCGGCTGCGGCCCTGCCCCGGATAGCGGACATGGGCTTCGACGTGGTGTATCTGCCGCCGATCCACCCCATCGGCCGGATACACCGCAAGGGCCGCAACAACTCCGCGACCGCCGAACCCGGTGACGTCGGTTCGCCGTGGGCCATCGGCAGTGCCGAGGGCGGGCATGACGCGGTGCATCCGGCATTGGGCGACATCGGCGACTTCGACGACTTTGTCGCCGCGGCGCACCGGCTCAATCTGGAGGTTGCCCTCGACCTGGCGTTGCAATGCGCACCGGATCATCCCTGGGCCACCGAGCACCGGGAATGGTTCACCGAGCTACCCGACGGCACCATCGCCTACGCGGAGAACCCGCCGAAGAAGTACCAGGACATCTACCCGCTGAACTTCGACAACGATCCGGCCGGCCTGTACGCGGAGGTCCTGCGGGTGGTCCGGTTCTGGATAGACCACGGGGTGAGGATCTTTCGGGTAGACAATCCGCACACCAAGCCCCCGGACTTCTGGCTCTGGTTGATCGCCACCGTCAAGAACATCGACCCCGACGTGCTGTTCCTATCCGAGGCGTTCACGCCGCCGGCGCGCCAGTACGGCTTGGCCAAGCTGGGATTCACCCAGTCCTACTCGTACTTCACCTGGCGGACGAACAAATCCGAGCTCACCGAGTTCGGTCGGCAGATCGCCGAACTCGCCGACTTCCGTCGGCCGAATCTGTTCGTCAACACTCCCGACATCCTGCACGCCAGCCTGCAGCACGGCGGCCCCGGGATGTTCGCCATCCGTGCGGTGCTGGCGGCGACGCTGGGTCCGACGTGGGGCGTGTACTCCGGGTTCGAGTTGTTCGAGGACCGTGCTGTGCACGAAGGCAGTGAGGAGTACCTGGACTCCGAGAAGTACGAACTTCGGCCCCGCGACTTCGCCCGTGCCGTCGCCGAAGGCCGGTCCCTGGAGCCGTTCATCGCCCGGCTCAACGAGATTCGCCGACTGCACCCGGCGTTCGATCAGCTGCGCACCGTGCACTTCCATCATGTCGACAACGACGCGCTGCTGGCCTACAGCAAGTTCGACCCGGCCACCGGCGACACCGTATTGGTGGTGGTCACCCTCAATCCGTTCGGCCCCGAGCAGGCAACCCTGCGTCTGGACATGTGGGTGCTGGGAATGCCCGACTACCAACGCTTCTGGGTGCGTGACCAGATCAGCGGTGAGGACTACAACTGGGGCCAGGAGAACTATGTCCGCTTGGACCCGGCCCATGCGGTCGCTCATATCGTCACCATGCCGCCGATCAACGCCGGCGCCCGAACCGAGCTGCTGCGACGCTGATGAGCCGTATGTCCAAACATCTGGCGCCGCATCCTGCTGACCTGGCTCGGCTGCTTGCCGGCGAACACCACGACCCGCATTCCGTTCTGGGCGCTCACGAATACGGCAAGACCACCGTCATCCGAACGCTGCGACCGCGCGCTCAGCGGGTGGCGGTGCTCGTCGGCGGCAAACGTTTCACCATGCGTGACCTGGGCTCGGGGTTGTTCGCGGCGGCCCTGCCGTTCACCGGCCTCGTCGACTACCGGCTGGAGGTGCACTACCCGCAGACCGGCGAATTCGCCGAACCCACCGGGGTACACACGGTCGCCGATGGGTACCGATTTGCGCCGACCCTGGGTGAGCTCGACCTGTACCTGTTCGCCGAGGGCCGCCATGAACGTCTCTGGGAAGTGATGGGGGCTCAGCACCGGAAGTTCACCACGCCCGACGGCGAGGTGTCCGGCGTGTCCTTCGCGGTGTGGGCACCGAATGCCACCGGGGTGAGCCTGATCGGCGATTTCAACGGTTGGGTGGGCGACAACGTCCCCCTGCGGTGCTTGGGCTCCTCGGGTGTCTGGGAGCTGTTCTGGCCAGACTTTCCCGCCGCCGGACTCTATAAATTCCGCATTCACGGGGCCGACGGCACGGTCACCGAGCGCGCCGATCCCTTCGCCTATGCCACCGAGGTGCCACCGCGCACCGCGTCGATGGTGACGTCCAGTGACTACACCTGGAGCGACGACGAGTGGATGGCGCAGCGCCGCACCCGTATTCCGGTGAGCGAGCCGATGAGCACCTACGAGGTGCATCTGGGTTCGTGGCGCCCGGGGCTCAGCTATCGCCAACTCGCGGTGGAGCTGACCGAATACGTGGTCGAGCGGGGCTTCACCCATGTCGAGCTGCTGCCGGTGGCCGAGCACCCCTTCGGCGGGTCCTGGGGATATCAGGTGACGTCGTACTACGCCCCGACGGCACGCTTCGGCACCCCCGACGACTTCCGGGCGCTGGTCGACGCGCTGCACGGTGCCGGTATCGGCGTCATCGTGGACTGGGTTCCGGCGCACTTCCCCAAAGACGATTGGGCCCTGGGCCGATTCGACGGGACTCCGCTCTATGAGCACTCCGATCCGCGCCGCGGTGAGCAACTCGACTGGGGCACCTACGTGTTCGACTTCGGCCGGCCAGAGGTGCGCAACTTTCTGGTGGCCAATGCGCTGTATTGGCTGACCGAGTTCCACGTGGACGGGCTACGGGTGGATGCCGTGGCATCGATGCTCTACCTGGACTATTCGCGCCCGGACGGCCAATGGACCCCCAATATCCACGGCGGCCGGGAGAACCTGGAGGCGGTGCAGTTCCTGCAGGAGTTGAACGCGACCGCCCACCGGGTCGCTCCCGGCATCGTGACCATCGCCGAGGAGTCCACCTCCTGGCCGGGAGTCACCCGGGACACCAGCCTTGGCGGACTGGGATTCTCCATGAAATGGAACATGGGCTGGATGCACGACACCTTGGCCTACCTCGGTCATGATCCGGTGCACCGCAGCTACCACCACCACAACATGACGTTCTCGATGCTCTATGCGTTCAGCGAGAACTATGTGCTGCCGATCAGCCACGACGAGGTGGTGCACGGCAAGGGCACGCTGTGGTCCAGGATGCCCGGCGACGACCACCACAAGGCGGCGGGCCTGCGCGCTCTGCTGGCCTACCAGTGGGCGCATCCCGGCAAGCAGTTGCTGTTCATGGGCCAGGAATTCGGCCAGCGCGCGGAATGGTGCCACGACCGTGGGGTCGACTGGTTTCAGCTCGACCCCCAGAGCGAACCCGACGGCTACTCCCCCGGCATTCTCCGGCTGGTCAGCGACCTCAACGCGCGCTACCGTGCCCTGCCCGCCCTGTGGACCCAGGACGCCGACCCGCGGGGCTACTCCTGGATCGACGCCAACGACTCGGCCAACAATGTGCTGAGCTTCCTGCGTTACGGCACCGATGGTTCGGTGCTGGCCTGCGTGTTCAACTTCGCCGGCGTCACCCACGCCGATTACCACCTGGGGTTGCCGCGAGCGGGCCGCTGGCGTGAGGTGCTCAACACCGATGCGGTCGACTATCGCGGATGGGGCGAGGGCAACCTGGGCGGGGTACAGGCCACCGACCAACCGTGGCACGGCCGACCGGCCTCCGCGGTGCTGGTGTTACCCGCCCTGTCGGCCGTGTGGCTGGCGCCCGAGTAGCGGGTCAGTACAGCGCGTTGGCCAGATTGCGCCGGCCGGCGACGACGTCGGGGTCGGCGGGGTCGAACAGCTCGAACAGTTCCACCAGCCGGGTCCGCACCGCCGCGCGCTCGTCACCGGCGGTCCGCCTTACCAGGGCGATCAGCCGGTCGAACGCCGCGGTGACGTCCTGGTTGAGGATCTGCACGTCAGCGGCGGCGAAGGCGGCCTCGATATTGCCCGGGTCCGCATCGGCCTGTGCCGGTGCATCGGGTGCCCGACTGGTCGCGCGTTCCAAGAAGGTGAGCTGGCGCAGCGCGCCCTTGGCTTCGACATGGTCGGGGTCGGTGTCCAGCAATGCCTGGTAGGAGGCTCGGGCCGCCGAGAAGTCGCCGGCGTCGAGGTGTGCACGCGCCTGCGCCAACACCGGGTCCACCTGTTCCGGCTGCTCGGCGACACCGCCACCGGCGAGCTTGCCTGCGGTGGCCGACACCAGCGAGTCCACCCAACGGCGCAACTGGTCGGGTGGCTGAGGTCCCTGAAAGCTGGTGATCGGCTGACCGGCGGCCAGGGCCACCACCGTCGGCACCGCGTCCACGCCGAACACCTGCGCCACCCGCGGGGCGACGTCGACGTTGACGGTGGCCAGCGACCACTTGGCGGGCGCACCGTCGGCGTTGTCCGCCTGTGCCAGCGCGGCGAAGGTGTCGGCCAACTGGATGCAGACCTCACTGCGCGGCGACCACAGCAGGACCACCACCGGTACCTGGTTGGACCGGACCAGCACTTCGTCTTCGAAGTTGGCCTCGGTGATCTCCGTGGCTCCGGGGGGAGCCGGGGAGGCACCGGCGGCGCCGCCGGATTGAGCCGGCTTCTTGAGGCCGGCCAAGTCCACTGCTCCGGCCAACGCCGGGCCGATAGGGGGTCGAGGACGCGTCACGCCGTCAAGTCTGTCACGTCGCCGTCGCGGCGTGGCCGAGGGCCTTTTATGCGCCCGAGCACCTCACTATGACCAATATCACACTGCGGTTTCGCCGCACAGCAAACAGGCCTCGCCAGCAACCTACGCAACCGTAGGAAGCCGCTATCCCGCGCGCAGGATGAGCGCGTCACCCTGGCCACCGGCACCGCACAGCGCGGCCACCGCATAGCCCGAACCGCGTCGCTTGAGCTCAAGTGCGGCGTGCAGCGTGATCCGGGCCCCGGACATCCCGATCGGGTGCCCGACGGCGATCGCACCACCGTGCACGTTGACCACGTCACCGCTCAGACCCAGCTCGCGGGTCGATGCCAGCGACACCGCGGCAAAGGCCTCGTTGATCTCCACCACGTCGAGTTGATCGACCGAGATCCCCTCGCGCTCGATCGCCTTCTTGATGGCATTGGCCGGCTGGGACTGCAGGGTCGAATCCGGCCCCGCAACCACGCCGTGCGCCCCGATCTCGCACAGCCAGTCCAGACCCAGCTCCTGCGCCTTAGCCTTGCTCATCACCACCACCGCGGCCGCGCCGTCGGAGATCTGCGACGACGAACCGGCGGTGATGGTCCCGTCCTTGCGGAACGCCGGCTTGAGCCCGGACAGCGACTCGGCTGTGGTGTTGGCGCGGATGCCCTCGTCCTCGGTGAACTCCAGCGGATCCCCCTTACGCTGCGGGATCTTCACCGGCACCACCTCGTCGGCGAAAACGCCGTCCTTCCAGGCCGCGGCGGCCCGGCGGTGCGACTCGGCCGCGAACTCGTCCTGCTCAGCGCGGGTGAACTTGTCTTCGTCGTTGCGCTGCTCGGTGAGGGCGCCCATCGGCTGGTCGGTGAAGACGTCGTGCAGCCCGTCGTAGGCGAGGTGGTCACGCACCGTCACGTCGCCGTACTTGTAGCCCGACCGGCTGTCCAGCAACAGGTGCGGGGCCTTGCTCATCGACTCCTGGCCGCCGGCCACCACCACGTCGAATTCGCCGGCGCGGATCAGCTGGTCGGCCATGGCAATGGCGTTGATGCCCGACAGGCACATCTTGTTGATGGTCAGGGTCGGCACGTCCCAGCCGATGCCCGCGGCCACCGCCGCCTGCCGAGCCGGCATCTGCCCGGCGCCCGCCGTGAGCACCTGCCCCATGATCACGTACTGCACCAGCGACGCCGGTACCTTCGCCTTCTCCAGCGCCCCGGCGATGGCGACTGCGCCCAGGTCACTGCCGGAAAAATCCTTCAGCGCACCCATCAACCGACCGATGGGGGTACGAGCCCCAGCAACGATCACCGATGTCGTCATGACTACCTCCCGGGCGGGTCTGAAAGGCCGATCTCTCCGGTCGGCTCAACGCGATGTTTCCGCTCAGGTTACCGTTAGTCCTATGACGACCGAATCCGTCGCTGACCCTGAGGTACGACCCGCCCTGGCTTCGGCCCTGGTGACGGCGGTCGACCACGTCGGTATCGCGGTCTCGGACCTGGAAGTGGCCAAGAAGTGGTACCACGACAAGCTCGGGATGATCGTGCTGCACGAAGAGGTCAACGAGGAGCAGGGCATCGTCGAAGCGATGCTCGCGGTTCGCGGCGCGCCGGTCGGCAGCGCCCAGATTCAGCTGATGGCCCCGATCGACGAGACATCGACCATCGCCAAGTTCCTGGACAAGCGCGGTCCCGGTCTGCAGCAGCTGGCCTACCGGACCAGCGACATCGAAGCGCTCTCCGAGCGGCTGCGCGAGCAGGGTGTCCGGCTGCTCTACGAGGCCCCGCGGCGCGGCACGTCGAACTCGCGGATCAACTTCATCCACCCCAAGGACGCCGGTGGCGTGCTGGTCGAACTGGTCGAGCCGGCCGCGGACGCGCAAGCACACTGAGTTACTAGGACCAGTTCCTGGCCGGGCCTACTAGGACCACTTACGGGTCGGGCCCCGATTGTTGCGGTTTGCCCAACACGGCGTATGCCAATGCCGTCGGTCCTCGTCCGCCGAGTCGCCGAAGTCCGCCGGCCACACCACTACATGAGCTACGTCGCAACGGATTTCGTGATCGCATCCGGGGCAGCGGTAGACCTTGATGGCCCGCGCGCCCGCAATCGGCACGACGATGTATTCATAGCCGTCAGGACCGGTCTCCACGCGTTGTTGCCGCGGCAGCGGCCGTAGCGGCTGTTGCCGACGCGACGGCTTGTGGCGACGAGCCATGGCGATCAGCCTAGTGAGGCCACCTCACGCGAGTTTGGACAGTGCGGCCGCGGCGTCGTAGCCGGTGAACCCGGCCAACTCGTCGCGGCGCAGGCGATTCACCCAGGTCGGGTCGGCAAGCAGCGCCCGCCCGATGGCCACCACGTCGAACTCCCCCGCGTCGAACTGTTCGACCAGCCGATCGACCGGTGCGGGAGCGATCACCTCACCACGCTTCTCGCTGCGGAACTGTGTTTCCAGCCCGACCGACCCAACAGCGATGACGGGCACGCCGGTGACCTTCTTGGTCCACCCAGCGAGGCTCAGGGCACTGTCCTGGTCGGGGAACCCCGGCGCATAGTGCCGCCGAGTCGAGGGGTGCAGCATGTTCACTCCCGCGTCGACGAGTGGTGTGAGCAGTTCCTGCAACTGTGTCGGGTCTTCGGCGATGGATGCCGTGTAGTCGGTGCCCTTCCACTGGGAGAACCGGAAGATGATCGGATAGTCCGGTCCGACCGCGGCGCGCACCGCGGCGACCACTTCGGCCGGGAAACGAGTGCGAGCCGCCAGCGACCCGCCGTAGCCGTCGGTACGCCGATTCGTGCGCTCCCAGAAGAATTCGTCGAGCAGGTAGCCGTGGGCACCGTGAATCTCCACCGCGTCGAATCCGAGGTCTCGCGCGGTGACGGCACTGGTGGCGAAGAGCTGTGCAACTGTGGCGAGTTCGTCGGTGCGCAGCGCGCGGCCACGCGGCTTCCCGTGTCCGTCAATGCCCGACGGGCCGACCGGTTCCACCCCGTCGTCATCGCGGCGCTCCACCCCCTGATGCCACAACTGCGCCGCGATCGTCGCTCCCTCGGCATGGACGCCGTCGACCACGCGGGTCCATCCGGCGAGCACGTCGTCGCCGGCGAGGGTCGGCACACTGGCCGGAAATCCCGCTGCCGGGTCGGGCAGCCGGATGCCCTCGGTGATGATCAGTCCCACTCCGCCGGCAGCACGCCGTCGGTAGTACTCGGCCACATCGCTGCCCGGAATGCCGTCGGGGGACGCCTGGCGGGTCATGGGCGCCATCGCGAACCGATTGGGGACGGTCAGCGAGCGGACGGCCAGCGGCTGAAAGAGGTCATCGAGTGCCATGCGCTGCTCCAACGCACGACCGTGCGTTGCTATTCCGGTGACGCTCAGAACAGCCGGTACTCGTCGCTGTCCATTCCGCGCATCGCGTCATAATCCAAAGTCAGGCAACGGATGCCGCGGTCGGTGGCCAGAGTGCGGGCCTGCGGTTTGATCTGCTGAGCGGCGAAGACTCCACTCACCGGTGCCAGCAGGCTGTCGCGGTTTAGCAGTTCTAGGTATCGCGTGAGCTGTTCCACACCGTCGATCTCGCCGCGCCGCTTGATCTCCACCGCGACCGCTCGCCCCTGTTCGTCGCGACACAACAGGTCGACAGGACCGATTGCGGTCATGTATTCGCGGCGCACCAACGTGTAACCCTCGCCGAGCAGTTCGACGTGCTCGGCCAGCAATGCCTGCAGTTGTGCCTCGACACCGTCTTTCACCAGCCCGGGGTCGACACCGAGTTCGTGACTGGAGTCGTGCTCGATCTCCTCGATGGTGATCCGCAGCTGATCACCGGTCTTGTTCGCCACCACCCATACCGGGAACTCACCGCCGGTCTCCTCGGTGAGCCGGCACGGTGGACTCATCCAGTTCAGCGGCTTATATGCACGGTCGTCGGCGTGCACGCTGACCGAACCGTCGGCCTTCAGCAGCAGCAGTCGCCGGGCAGAGGGCAGGTGCGCGGTGAGCCGACCGACATAGTCGACGGTGCACTGGGCGATCACGAGTCGCATCCGATCCACCTTAGGGGGAGAGCTCGAGCAACTATCCTTACGCCACGATGACGCCTCCGAAGACGTTCGCACAGCGACTGGGCCGAGTACTGGAGCTGCTCACCCGCCAGAGCGGACGGCTGCCCGAGGAACCCGAGTACGGCTCCTGGCTGCTGGGTCAGGTGTCGGAAAGTCAGTACCTGCGACGGATTCGCATCCAGTTCATTTTGACCATCGTGATCGTCGGGACGAACCTGCTCGGTGTCGCCGTGGAAGCACTGCTGGTGACCATGGCGTTCCCGGTGCCCAGTGTGTTCAGTGACGCCCCGGCGTGGCTGACCTTCGGGCTGGTGCCGGCCTACGTGGTCGCGGCTCTGGTCGGCGGCACCTACGGGATAACCCGGCGCACCGTCAGAAAATTGCGCTGGGCCATCAAAGAGCAGTCGCCGACGCCCTCCGACGAACGCAACGCCTTCCTCACGCCCTGGCGGGTGGCACAAGTGGTGCTGGCCCTGTGGGGTGTCGCGACGGTGTTGTTCACCGTGCTCTATGGGATGGCCGACAAGATCTTCATCCCGATCATCGGGGTGACCCTGACCATCTGCGGCATTCTGGTGTCCACGGCCTGCTACCTGTTCACCGAATTCGCGCTGCGGCCGGTGGCCGCACAGGCGCTGGCTGCCGGCCCGCCGCCGCGCCGAATTCTCTCGGGCATCATGGGCCGGACGATGATGGTCTGGCTGCTCACCTCGGGGCTTCCGATCCTGGGCATCGCGTTGACCGCATTCTTCGCGGTGGTGCTCAAGAATCTGACCTTGGAGCAGTTCGGCGACGCCGTGCTGATCGCGTCGGTGACCACGCTGGTCTTCGGTTTCCTGTTGATGCTGATCCTGGCCTGGCTCACCGCGACTCCGGTGCGCGTGGTGCGCGCGGCTCTGCGACGCGTGGAACAGGGGGATCTGACGGGCGACCTGGTGGTGTTCGATGGTACCGAACTCGGTGAGCTGCAAAGCGGTTTCAACGCGATGGTGCACGGACTGCGCGAGCGTGAACGCGTACGTGACCTGTTCGGTCGTCACGTCGGGCGTGAAGTGGCCGCCGCCGCCGAACGCGACCAGATTCAACTCGGCGGCGAAGAGCGGCACGTCGCAGTCGTTTTCGTCGATATCGTCGGCTCGACACAGATTGTGACCGCCAAGCCCGCGACCGAGGTGGTCAGCCTGCTGAACCGGTTCTTCGCCGTCGTCGTCGACGAAGTCGACCGCCACCACGGGCTGATCAACAAGTTCGAGGGCGATGCCACCCTGGCGATCTTCGGCGCACCCAATCACCTTGAGCAGCCGGAGAATGAGGCGTTGGCCGCAGCCCGGGCCATCCTGTATCGCCTGAGCGCCGAGGTACCGGAGATCCGGGCGGGCATCGGTGTGGCGGCCGGCCAGGTCGTGGCCGGAAACGTCGGCGCCAAGGAACGATTCGAGTACACCGTGATCGGAGAACCCGTCAACGAGGCCGCCCGGCTGTGCGAGTTGGCTAAGGCCCAACCAGTGCCCCTGTTGACGACCGCCAAGACCATGTACGCCGCCAGTATCAGCGAGCAGGCGCAGTGGGAGGTGGGTGATTCGATCGTGTTGCGCGGCTACGAAGAACCCACGGTGTTGGCCAGCCCCCTGTGACCTCCGGCTAGTCCCCTACCCATATCTCGGTCGCCGTCAGTGCGTCTTCGACCGTGGCGAACACCATCCCGGCCGACGGGTCGGGCGCCACCGACCCGTCGGGATCGACGAGCAGACCCTGTTTGTCCAGAGCCCGCAACTCCTCGGGCAGCCCCGCCAGCAGACCGCGTGCCGGCTCGCTGATCGTGTGCAGGCGCGAGACGTCGAGGATGGCGGTGTCGATGTCGCCGCATTCGCGGGTGGCGGTGCGAACCACCTGTTCGGCCCCGGCGAACAGCAGATCGCCGTGCACCTCGTAGACCCGAACTCCTGGGCGGGGAGCGTAGACCCCGCGGATCGCCGCATGAGCCTCACTGCTCACCGTCAGGAAGTGCAGCCCGAGCTGTTGGGAAAGACTGCGGCACACCAGCATCCCGCGCACGCTGTTGCCCTTGGCATCGATCCGCGGTGAATAGACGCCGATACCCAGCTGTCCGGGAAGCACCGCCACGATGCCACCGGCCACACCGCTCTTGGCCGGCAGCCCGACCGCACTGACCCACTCACCGGCGGCGTCGTACATTCCGCAGGTCACCATCACCGACAAGGTGCGCCGCACCACCGCGGCATCGGTCACCTGCCGCCCGGTCAACGGGTTGTGGCCGCCGCGGGCCAGCGTCGCGGCCATCCGGGCCAGGTCGGTGCTGGTGACCTTCAGCGAACACTGACGGATGTAGAGATCCAGGGCGTCGTCGGGGTCGGCGCCCAAAGCGCCGAAACTGTCCAACAGATAGGCGATCCCGCGGTTGCGGCTGCCGGTCGCCCGCTCCGACAGATACACCGTCTCGTCGAAGTCCAGGTCACGGCCGGCGCAGGCGCTGAAGAACTCACGGACAAGATCGAACCGGTGCTCGAGGGTCTTTCCGGGGATCAAGGAGCACGCCACGATCGCACCGGCATTGATCATCGGATTCTTCGGGACATTGGTGACCTGATCCACGCTGATCTTGTTGAAGCCCTCACCAGAGGGCTCCACGCCGATCCGCGCGTCAACATCCGCCTGCCCCAGCTGATCGAGGGCGAGCGCGTAGGTGAACGGTTTGGAAATGGACTGCATGGTGAATTGCACTCCGGCGTCGCCGGATTCATAGACATAGCCGTCCGACGAGGACAATGACAGACCGAACCCGGTGGGATCGACCTCAGCCAATTCCGGGATGTAACTCGCCAGAGCGCCGTGGTCCACCCCGGCGTGCTCGGCAAGAATCCCGTCCAAGTACCGCTGCACCAGTACCGTCACGCACCGATGCTAGCCCCGCACCCGCGCCGGCGACCCCGAGACTGTCATGTCGCTTTTCCGCTAGTGTCGTCGGCCGGCGCGTGACATCGTTGAATCGTGCATGACGACTTCGACCGCTGCTATCGCGCCGTGAAGTCCAAAGACGCCCGCTTTGACGGCTGGTTCAACATCGCGGTGCTCACGACCGGGATCTATTGCCGGCCCAGTTGCCCAGCGCGCACGCCGCTGCCGGCGAATGTCCGGTTCTACCCCACCGCCGCCGCCGCACAGCGAGCCGGATTCCGCGCCTGCAAGCGCTGCCGCCCTGACGCAGCGCCGGGTTCTCCGGAGTGGAACGTCCGGGGCGACATCGTGGGGCGCGCTATGCGCCTGATCGCCGACGGCATGGTCGACCGGGAGGGTGTGAGCGGGCTTGCCGGCCACCTCGGCTACTCGGCCCGCCAGTTGCAGCGGTTGCTGCAGACCGAGGTCGGCGCCGGCCCGCTGGCACTGGCCCGCGCCCAGCGCACGCAGACCGCTCGCGTCCTGATCGAGACCACCGACCTGCCCCTCAGTGATGTCGCGTTCGCCGCCGGTTTCGCCAGTATTCGGCAGTTCAACGACACCATCCGCGCGGTGTGCGCCACGACGCCGACTGTGCTGCGCAGCCACGCCGTCGCACGCTCACGAAGCCCATCCGATCGTGACGCCAAGGCTCCGGGTGCCCTGTCCCTGCGCCTGCCGGTGCGCACCCCGTTCGCGTTCGAGGGCGTGTTCGGGCACCTGGCGGCGTGCGCGGTGCCGGGCTGCGAGGAGGTCCGCGACGGCGCCTACCGGCGCACGCTGCGTCTGCCGCACGGCAATGGCATCGTCAGCCTGCGCCCGGCCCCCGACCATGTCCGGTGCCGCCTCGTGCTCGACGACTTCCGCGATCTGACCGCCGCGATCACCCGATGCCGGCGACTGTTGGACCTCGACGCCGACCCGCAAGCCGTTGTCGAGGCCCTGAGTGCCGACCCGGACCTGGCGCCGCTGGTGGCCAAGGCGCCGGGGCAACGTATTCCGCGGACCGTCGACGAAGCCGAGCTCGCGGTGCGGACGGTGCTCGGCCAGCAGGTGTCGACCAAGGCGGCCCGCACCCATGCGCATCGGCTGGTGGTTGCACGCGGCCAACAACTCGACGATCCCGTCGGCGGACTCACTCACGTCTTTCCGTCGGTGGAGAGCCTTGCCGACATCGAGCCCGAGCAACTCGCTCTTCCCCAGGCCCGCCGCCGGACACTGCTCACCCTGATCGCACGGCTGGCCGACGGCGCTCTGGACCTGAGCGCGGGTTGCGACTGGGAGCAAGTCCGCAGCGACCTGATGGCGCTGCCGGGAATCGGAGCCTGGACCGCCGAGGTGATCGCCATGCGCGGTCTGGGCGACCCTGACGCCTTTCCCGTCACCGATCTCGGCGTACAGGCCGCTGCCGGCAGACACGGCCTACCTGATACCCCACAGACCCTGATCCGGCACAGTGCTCGTTGGCGGCCGTGGCGCTCCTATGCCACCCAGCATCTTTGGGCGAGCCTGGATCACGCCGTGAATGATTGGCCCCCGGCCGCTAAGGAGATCGCATGACCACGCAGCGCATTATCGACAGCCCGATCGGTCCGCTGACCCTGGCGGGCCACGACGGCAAACTCAGCCATCTGTTGATGCTGGATCATTCGCACGCTCCCAGCCGGGTGGGCTGGATCCGCGACGACACCGCGTTTCCAGAAGTGGTGGAGCAACTCGCGGCCTATTTCGCCGGTGAGCTCACGGAGTTCGACGTGACCCTGGAAATGGCCGGCACGGAATTCCAGCGCCGGGTATGGACCGCCCTGCTGACCATCCCGTACGGACAGACTCGCTCCTACGGCCAGCTGGCCAGCCAAATCGGGTCACCCAGCGCGTCCCGGGCCGTCGGACTGGCCAATGGCCGCAATCCGATCTCGATCATCGTGCCGTGTCACCGCGTAATCGGCAGCAACGGCAGTCTGACCGGCTACGGGGGCGGTATCGACCGCAAGCGAACGCTTCTGGATCTGGAACGCCAGCGCAGCCAAGCCACCCTCTTCGGCTGAACCTGCTTAGTCGGGCATCGGGTATTCGGTCGTGTCGGTGAAGCCTTCGAAGAACTCCAGCAGACCGGTCAATGCCTCGCTGAACGTCGGGGTCGGCGTATCGATGGCGCCCACGATGTAGCCCTCTTGAATGAGACCGGCAAGCGACGGGTGCTCGATGAGCGGGACGATCTCGTAGGTCGAGGGATCCAACAGGCTCGCGAGGGCGTTGCTGATCCCCTGCTGCACACCATTGCCCAGCGCGGACAACAGGTCGCCGAGATCGATGTTGGCGGGGAAGAAACCCGGCTCCGCCGGCTCGTCGATGTCTCCCGGCGGCCAACCGTAGTCGATGTTGCCGTAGCCGAGGTTCACCAGAATCCGAGTCACCGGCTCCAACAGCTCGTAGAGGGGCTGACCGAGGATCGGGATCAACTGCAGCGGCGCCAACACCGGCAGCAGCTCCGAGGTGATCATGTAATAGGAGTTCAGCGAGTCGGGGTCTGACGTCGGCAGTTCGATGGCGGACGCGACCTGTTCGGGTGTCGCGCTCAACAGGACCGAGTGCCCGTAGAGGAAGCCCAGGGCCGAATTGAGGTCCGCCAGCGGATTGAAGTACGTGGGCTTGAAGGCCACCGGGTCGTACTCGTAGTTGTATACGTCGGTGCGGTACAGGTCGGTGGGGATGGCGCTGGTGCCGGGGGATCCGATCAGCACGAAGCGCACCAAGTCGTTGGATATGCCTTCGTCGGCCAGTCGCTCCATCAGGCCGACTGAGATCGAGGAGCTCTGCGAGTAGCCGAACACCACAACCGGGTGATCAGCGTCCACCTCGCCACCGTTGATCTCGTCCATTACCGCGTTGTAGAGGATCTGCTCACCCACGGCGCGGGAGGTCGAACTGACATTCTCCGGTGTCCAGAGCGAGAAGAGCTCGCCGCCGAACCCGTGCGGCTGCAGATACAGATTGTTGATCGCCTCGAGGTAGCGCTCGGACGGCTGCGGCATACCGGTTCCGCCCATCACGAACGCGATACCGTCTCCGAGCGACGTGCCGTTGCCCGTCAATGAGACTGCTGCGCTCTGAGCGGCGGCCATCGGCGAGGCCACCGGTGTGGCGGCGAGGACACTTGCCGCGGCGAGGCTCGCCACAACGGGAAGGCAAATATGAGTGCGCACCGGTATACCCCTGTTAGTTAGCTGAGTTAAGACTTAAAGGTAGGACTTCCCGGGGCCGCGCGCAATAGCATCGGGCCGCTAGACGCCGGCCTGGAGCTTGGCACGCACCAACCGCGTAGCTTTTCGGGTCCCTGCGTGTCAGGGTGAGTTGAGTCCAGTGGTTCATAGCAACCCGCTTGCAGGGCGAGATACGGATCAACTCGAAG
>NZ_LQPI01000048.1 GCF_002101775.1 Mycolicibacter nonchromogenicus
AACACCGACACATCCAACTGCCGCGACACCGGCAACCGCGCCACATCATCAGCACCCAACACCGGCGGCCGCTCCAAACCCTGCGAATCCGAATTCCGCAACACCGCCGCCAACACCGAAGAAACCGGCTGCAAACCATCCTCCAACACCGCGTAATAACGCAACGCACCATCAGAATCGGTATCGAGGTCATGCGCCGCCACGACAGCACCCACCGGTGCGGGCACACGCAGGTCGTACGCCGGCTTGGCACCGGCACCGGGGATCAGCGGCGCCACCAAAGCCGGCGCCTCCGGAATCACGTTGAACAGTCCGGTCGCGATCGAACGCGGGGTGGGCACCGCCGAGCCCCGCTCGCTCAGGCCCAGTGCACCGGTGATGGCGCGATCGTCCAGGTCGATCCGGCTGCGCTTGCCGTCCCACAACAACCACGCACCCGCGCCGTTGTCGACCAGCACCGCCTCCTGCGCATCGAGTGCAGCGGCACGGGATCCGCTGTGGTCCAACGGCCCCGCGATCACGGTGACGCCGGCGGCACTGCCGGACACCGAGTCGCATGCGGTCCACTCAGCGTCACGGGCACTGCTCTGCACCATGCGCTCCGGGGCTCCGGGAATACCGATCAGGTTGCCTCGGGCGAACTTGTCCAGCGCCGTGCTTTTCACCATGGTCGGGTTGACCGGCCGGCCGGCGATCAGCCGGGCGGAGGTCAGGTTCAGCACCGGGTGCAGCTGGTCACCCACGCGCACATACAGCGCCGACGTGGAGCGATCAGCCAGCACCGGGTCATCATTGGCCGCGCTGTTGGGCCAGATCAGGGTGAATACGAAGCAGCCGCCCGCGACGGTGGCCAGCACCAGCAGACCCATCAGCACTGCACGCGCTTGGGAGCGCAGCGGTTCCACGAGCATCCGGGTGTCGTGCAGGGCTACGCCGGAAGCGATGCGCCGCATGACGAATCGCCAGCCGCTGACCTGATGCTTGGTGACAAAACCGCGCCGGTACTCGACCCGATCCGGGTTCTCGTTGACCGGGGTCCGCGACGCGAACGAGCGCCGCTCGTCGTCGGATCGATCGGAGGGGGCCGCGCTCATGCCTTGGCCTCCAGGCCCAGGCCACGCAGCAACGGCGTCACCGAGTTACGAACGTCTTCGGTCGTGATGGTCATGAGCTCCTCATCAGTGAATGCCTCGGTGCCCGCCTGCTCAGAGTGGTCAAGCCGGAATTCGCGCTCCTCCTCGGAGCGTTCGACGAGGTTTCGCACGAACCGGCCATTGCCGGCGATGTCCAGGCTGCGACGGGCTACGCCGTTGGCGTCGGGATGCGACGCCTCGGCCAGCTGAGTGAACAGCGCTTCCATCTCTTCGAGTGCGGTCTGCTCGAATCGGCTGTCGCGCTGTTCGGCCATCTTGTTGGCGATCTCAACCAGCTCCGAGGGCTGGTAGGACGGGAATTCGATGCTGCGGGTGAAACGCGAGCGCAGACCTTCGTTGGTGTCCAGGAACCGGTCCAGGTCCGCCCGATAGCCGGCGATGATCACCACCAGCCGGTCACGGTCGTTCTCCATCCGCGCCAGCAGGGTGTCGATGGCCACCAGCCCGAAGTCGTTCTTGGCGCCGGTGGCCACCAACGCGTACGCCTCGTCGAGGAACAGCACACCATCGAGCGCACTGTCGATGATCGCGTTGGTCTTGGCCTCGGTCTCACCGATGTGCTGACCGATCAGGTCGGCGCGGTGCACCTCTTTGATGTTCTCTTTCTTCAGCAGGCCCAGGCCGCAGTAGATCTTGGCCACCACTCGGGCGATGGTGGTCTTACCCGTCCCGGGAGGCCCGGCGAAGACCAAGTGGTGGGCACGCTGGGCCACGGCCAGCCCATGCTGCTCACGGCGAATCGCCATCGCCACCGAGCTCTTGAGCCGCTGCACCTGGTCCTTGACCTCGGACAGGCCGATGAACTCACCGAGTTCGCGCTCGGCTTCGGCCAGCAACTCCGCCTTGCGCTCATGAGCGGACGGGTCGACGAAGTCATCGGCGCCGGGCTCGGTGGCCGGATCCCAGGGGTCGGTTCGCGCGTCGATACGAGCCGCGGTGGTCGTGACGATGCCGAAACTGTGGTCCAACAATGCCTGCTGAACCTGCTCGTTCTCGGGGTTGGCGGCGTAAAGGTCCTGCAGCACTTCGGCTGCGGCTTCCTCATCGTCTTGAGCCCGCAGAATCAGGCCCTTGGCCAGAGCCCCGTCGGTGGCGGCGACCGCGATCGGGCCTTCCGGCTCCTCCAGGTAGGACAACGCCGGCGCGTACATACCCAGACGCGCCAGGGCAATCCCCAGGGCGATCTTTGCCGCGTGGCTGAACAGCTCGTCGCGATCGGGGTCGTTGACGATCGGCGTCAGCAGCTTGACCATGTCCGACCAGCGCCCGGCGTGGTGGTTCACCGCGATCGCCATCCAGCGAACGTCGTTCCAATCGGGACGACGCTGCGCGATCTCGGCGACCACCGCGTTGGCCTCGGCGCACCGGCCGGCCATCGCCAGCTGGGCGGCATGGGCAAGGTGGAAGTCGTCGGCTTCGGTGGCACGCAACTTCAGGTACAGGCCGGTGTCGTAGTGGAACCCGAGCGCGCCCTGCTGCAGATCCAGGCGCCGCTGCAGGGTGCCGGCACTGGCGGCGGTCTGCGAGATGGCGGCCAGCACCCGCGGTGACTGATCGCCGGCGGCAGCCAGGCCGATCCAGGCATCGCACTGCTCGTGCGCCACCCGTGTGAGCGCCGCGAAGCCGGCACGCGCCGCCGTCAGGTCGGCGGGACGTTTCCGCTGGTAAACCTCGATACCGAGGGCCCGGCAGCAGGTGGCGAACCGGCTGATCGTTTCCTCGTCTACGCGCGGTTGCGGGGTGAGCAGCGCCGCATCACCGTTCTTCATGCGTGGCTCGCCCCTTCACCATTTTTGACTGAACCAACCCGGCTGAAGTTAGCATTGCATAAGCTAACTGTCGAGATCGATCGTGACGATCGACGGGCGACATCCGTCACTCCCGCGGGCACCTTTCCGGCCCCCGACCAGGACGTTGGCACACCGACGCCACTCCAACCCATCACCGACTCCTTATTGAAAATCATTTTCGATTTCTTGGCACGCTACCGCATGCGGGATCCGCCTTCTACAGCGGTTCTCGGCGGCCGTGGCCACCGCTCCTAACCCTTAACCGCCCACATCAACGAGTTGCGCCGGATCATCTGACCGGCTGGGGTGTCCGGCCCGGGAACCGGGCGGCCCAACTGGTGCAGGCAATCGGCCAAGGGCGTCACCGCCGGGGTCCAGCCGTGCGCCCCGAACCACTCACCAGCGGGAGCATGCTGCTCGTTGTAGACCAGTCGATGGAAGATGCGGGTGTCGTCGCCTGCCTCGACCTCGGCCGCAACGGCGGCCTCATACACGTCCTGGGGCATGGGGGCGCCGTCTTCAATCGCGACGTGGCTGCCCGAGGCGGCCAGGCCGTCGATACCGGCGAACAGCTGCTCCTGAGCAACAGCGGGGAGGTAGATCAATAGGCCCTCGGCGATCCAGGCCGAGGGCCGGTTCGGGTCGAAGCCGGCGTCACGCAGCGCCTGGGGCCAATCCTCACGCAGGTCGACCGCAACCTCGCGCCGCTCGGCCGTGGGTCGGATGCCACGCTGCGACAACACGTAGCTTTTGAAGCCGAGCACTTGCGGTTGGTCCAGCTCGAAGATCGTCGTTGCGGCCGGCCAAGTCAGCCGGAAGGCACGCGAGTCCAGCCCGGCCGCCAGAATCACCACCTGGCGCACGCCGGCCGCTACGACACCGCTGAAGTATTCGTCGAAGTACCGGGTGCGCGCTCCCTGGTAGTTGACGAAGTGCTGCCCGAAATCGTCGGAGAGCAGCTCATGGTCGGGAAGGTCGCCGTTGAGTACGGCCGCCCAGTTCCCGCCGACGGCCCGGCAGAACAGCTCCGCATAGGGATCGACTGCCGCGGGCTCGGGTTTGGCTGCCTCCAGCGCCCGGGCGGTGGCCACGAACAAAGCCGTCGAACCGACGCTTGTGGTGATGTCCCAGCTGTCACCCTCATTACGCATCAGGGGCATTGCACGGACCCTCCGCAGGGGCGCGCACCGTGGACCGCCCGAAGAATGCCGACGGAGACAGCGTTGCCACGCCGGGGCATGCGCCCCCTCAGCCCCACTTGGCGGCTTCGGCGGTGTCGCGCGCGTTCATCATCAAGGTGTTGGTCTCGTGCGTGGTGGCCATCGCGTGATAGGCCCGCACCAACTCCTCCATCGCCTGGTTCCACTGCGCCTGCCACGCCTGATACGTCATACCCGTATCGCCCTGCCACGCCGCCGACAACGCCGCCTGCTCACTGGCAATGTCAGCACCCACAGCCTGCAACGTGCCCGCATACCCGTTCATCTCAGCCGCATGGGCCAACATCGCCGGGTAGTTGTACATAATCTGCGACATCAGACAAACCCTCCCTAAACCCCGGTGTACCCAGACGCCGCAGCCGCATCAGCCGCCACATACGTCGAACCGGCATCCGCCAGATTCGCCTGCGCCATATC
The DNA here is from genome assembly GCF_002101775.1 of Mycolicibacter nonchromogenicus. Classification (GTDB taxonomy): domain Bacteria; phylum Actinomycetota; class Actinomycetes; order Mycobacteriales; family Mycobacteriaceae; genus Mycobacterium; species Mycobacterium nonchromogenicum. The sequence goes on from NZ_LQPI01000048.1 coordinate 4,582, forward strand.
CAGCAACGCATTCACCCGCGCCGCCATCGCCACAAACCGCGCATGCGACCCCTGAAACGCCGCAGCCGCCTCACCCACGTGAAACGCCTGCGCCGACATCGCCGCCTGCTCAGCCTGCGCCATCGTCGACCGCATCAACGCCGCCTTGGCGCCAAACGCCGACTCCGACGCCACCAACTGCGGAATATGCGCATCCAACAAACTCATCGCCGCACTCCTCTCACCTATCGATTAGTCGCGGGCCCCGCCGTCCGGGTTCCATAGCGGCCACGACCGCCCGTCGCTCGGATCGTTGAGAGCGACTCCAGCACTTCCGGACGAGAACGTCAGCGAAGTCAGTCAGGTCAATAACTGAGGCTCAACCCTACGGCAGTTACCTCGCCCTACGAACTTTTAATTGGTTCCAGGGCCGCGGATACGGATTAACTTCGTGATTGCGCCGGCTCAGCCGATGACGCGGTCGGCCCGGCTGTAGATATTCATCGAGTCACCGCGAAGAAACGCGACCAGCGTCAGCCCGCATTCGACGGCCAGGTCGACCGCCAACGACGACGGCGCGGAGACCGCGGCCAGGACCGGCACCCCGGCCATCACCGCCTTCTGGGTGAGCTCGAACGAGGCGCGCCCGCTGACCAACAGCACCGTTCCCGACAGCGGTATCCGCCGGCGCTCCAGTGCCCAGCCGAGCACCTTGTCGACGGCGTTGTGCCGGCCGATGTCCTCGCGCACCACCAGCATGGTGCCGCCGTCGGTGACGTCGAACAGTGCCGCGGCATGCAGGCCGCCGGTGCTGGCGAAAACGTCCTGCGCGGCGCGCAGCTGATCGGGCATCGCGGTCAGCGCCGCCGCGGAGACACCGACCGGATCCTCCCCCGGGTGATAGCGGCTGGCGAGCCGTACCGCATCCAGCGAGGCCTTGCCACAGATACCGCACGACGAGGTGGCGTAGAAGTTCCGGGAGATGTTCACCGCGGGCGCCGGCACGTTCGGCGCCAGCGTCACATCCAGCACGTTGTAGGTGTTGGCGGTCTCGGGCTCGCCGCAGAAACGCGCGCTCACCACGTCGTCACGCCCGGTGATGATTCCCTCGGAGAGCAGAAAGCCCTGCGCCAGCTCGACATCGGATCCAGGCGTGCGCATCGTGACGGTGAGCGGCACCCCGCCCAGCCGGATCTCCAGCGGTTCCTCCACCGCCAGCGTCTCGGGCCGCTGGGTCGCATCCCCTGCGACGAGGCGGCTGACCCGCCGACGCTGCGTTATCCGACTCATCGCTCCATCATCGCCGGTCGGGTTCTGCCCGTGTCCGGTTGCCGCGCAAACACCGCTCCCGGGGGAGTCACCGGACTACGCTGCAGGGCATGGTTCAGCGAAAATTCCTGGAGTGGCCGGTAATCCGGCAACTGCGCACCGGCGACGTGTTCGGCCGCGGACCGGCGGTCACCTCCGAACAAACCCGTGCCGTCGCGCCGCGAACCGCCACCGCCGACCGGGTGGTGAGCAGTGTCTGCCCCTATTGCGCGGTCGGGTGCGGCCAGCGCGTCTACGTCAAAGACGAGAAGGTCGTGCAGATCGAGGGCGATCCTCATTCGCCGATCTCGCGTGGGCGACTGTGCCCGAAAGGATCGGCCAGCGAACAGTTGGTCAATTCACCCGGGCGGCAGATCCGGGTGCTCTACCGGGCGCCCCGTGCCACGGATTGGCAGCCGCTGGAGCTCGACACCGCCATCGACATGGTCGCCGAGCGGTTCATCGCCTCGCGGCGCAACGGGTGGCAGGACCACGACGCCGACGGGCGGCCCCTGCGGCGCACCATGGGCATCGCCTCGCTGGGCGGAGCGACACTGGACAATGAAGAGAACTACGTCATCAAGAAGCTCTTCACCGCCGCCGGCGTGATACAGGTCGACAACCAAGCTCGTATTTGACACTCCGCCACGGTTCCCGGTCTGGGAGCCTCCTTCGGTCGCGGCGGAGCGACGCAAACTCTGCAAGACCTGGCGAATGCCGACTGCATCGTCATCCAGGGCTCGAACATGGCCGAGTGCCACCCGGTGGGGTTCCAGTGGGTGGAGGAGGCCAAAGCCCGCGGCGCGGTGGTGATTCACGTCGACCCACGTTTCACCCGCACCTCGGCGGTGTGCGACAAGCACATTCCGATCCGGGCAGGCTCCGACGTGGTGCTGTTGGGTGCGTTGATCAACCATGTGCTCACCCACGACCTGTGGTTCCGTGAATACGTGCTCGCCTACACCAACGCCGCGACTCTGGTCAGCGAGGACTTCCGCGACACCGAGGACTTGGGCGGGCTGTTCTCCGGCTTCGATCCGCAGACCGGGCAGTACGACCCGTCGAGTTGGGCGTATCAGAGTCGAGAAGCCGGGGCGGACATCGGCTCGCCCGGTGGCGGGCACGAGCACGGCGTCAGCGCGTCGGCGCGCTCGGCCGGTGAGACGCTCGGCGCTGCCGGGGCGCCGCTGGAGCACGCCCGCGTGCAGCGCGACGAAACGCTGCAGCACCCGCGCACGGTTTTCCAGATCCTCAAGCGGCACTTCGCGCGCTACACGCCGGAGATGGTTCGGGACGTCTGCGGTATCGACACCGTGACGTTCGAGTACCTGGCGCGCGCGGTCACGGCCAACTCGGGGCGCGAACGCACCACATGTTTCGCCTACGCAGTGGGTTGGACGCAGCACACGCTGGGCGCGCAGTACATCCGCACCGCGGCGATCCTGCAGCTGCTGCTGGGCAACGTGGGCCGGCCCGGCGGCGGGATCATGGCCCTGCGCGGGCACGCCAGCATTCAGGGCTCCACGGACATCCCCACGCTCTATGACTTGCTGCCCGGCTATCTGCCGATGCCCAAGGCCGGGCGCGACGACACCCTGCGCGATTACCTGGACCGGGTCAGCGCGAAGAGTCAGAAGGGCTATTGGGCCAACGCCGACGCGTATCTGATCAGCCTGCTCAAGGCGTGGTGGGGCGACGCCGCTACCGCCGACAACGACTGGGCCTATCACTACCTGCCCCGCCTGACCGGGCCGCACGGCACGTATCAGGCGGTGACGGGGATGCTGAACGATGAGGTGGAGGGTTACTTCCTGCTCGGCCAGAACCCGGCCGTCGGATCGGCCAACGGCCGCCAACAACGGTTGGGCATGTCGCACCTGAAGTGGCTGGTGGTACGGGACCTGAACCTGATCGAGTCGGCCACCTGGTGGAAAGACGGCCCGGAGATCGCCTCCGGTGAACTGAGCACGCAGGACAACGAGACCGAGGTGTTCTTCCTGCCCGCGGCCAGTCACGTGGAGAAGGCCGGAACGTTCACGCAGACCCAGCGGCTGCTGCAATGGCGCCATCAGGCCGTCGCCCCACCCGGCGACTGCATCAGCGATCTGGAGTTCTTCGTCAAGTTGGGCAACCGAATTCGCGAGCGCCTCGCCGGGTCCACCGATCCGCGCGACCGCCCGCTGCTGGATCTGGTCTGGGACTACCCGCTCGATGAGCACGGCGACCCCGATGCGGAGTTCGTGTTGGCCGAGATCAACGGTCATCAGCTCACCGGCGAGGACGCAGGCACACCGCTGTCATCATTCACCGAGCTGCGTGACGATGGATCCACCGCCGGCGGCTGCTGGATCTACTCGGGGGTGTACGCCGGCGGCGTCAACCAGGCCGCCCGCCGGGCGCCGCACGGCGGGACGAGCCCCAACCAGTCCGGGTGGGGCTGGGCCTGGCCCGCCGACAGGCGGATTCTCTACAACCGTGCCTCGGCGGACCCGGACGGCGTGCCCTGGAGCGAACGCAAGCGCTATATCTGGTGGGACGAACAACAGCGCCGATGGGTGGGACATGACGTGCCGGACTTCGTGATCGACCGTGCGCCGGGAGCCCGGCCGGATCCGGCGTTGGGCGGTCCGGATGCGTTGGCCGGCGACGACCCGTTCGTCATGCAATCCGACGGCAAGGGGTGGCTGTTCGCACCCAAAGGTGTGGTGGACGGGCCGCTGCCCACCCACTATGAGCCGCAGGAGTCGCCTGTCGCCAACGCCGTCTATCGCCAGCAGCGCAACCCCGCCCGAATCACGTTCCCCCGCAAGGACAATCTTTCGGCACCCAGCGCCGGAGAGCCGGGCGCCGACGTCTACCCCTACGTGTTCACCACCTACCGGCTCACCGAGCATCACACCGCGGGCGGCATGAGCCGCTGGCTGCCGTACCTGGCAGAACTGCAGCCGGAGATGTTCTGTGAGGTCTCCCCCGCGCTGGCCGCCGAGCGGGGGCTGGAGAACTTCGGCTGGGCCACCATCATCTCGCCGCGGGCGGCCATCGAGGCCCGGGTGCTGGTGACCGACCGGATGACACCACTGATCGTGGGCGGCCATACGGTGCACCAGATCGGGCTGCCCTACCACTGGGGGGTCGGCGGTGACGCCGTGGTCAGTGGCGACGCCGCCAACGATCTGCTCGGGGTCACCCTGGATCCCAACGTGCAGATTCAGGAATCCAAAGCCGGTGCGTGCGATATTCAGCCGGGCCGGCGGCCGCGCGGCGACGCCCTGCTCCGGCTGATCTCGGAGTATCAAAGCCGTTCCGGCGCAACACCGGAGACCGGCAATGCCGCAATCGAGCCGGAAGGGCGGAGCTGATGGGCCAACTGTCCGGACCGACCGACCCCGCCGCGGACGCCGGCTGGTCGACCCAACAACCACGCCAGGGTTTCTTCACCGACACGTCGATCTGTATCGGCTGCAAAGCCTGCGAGGTGGCGTGCAAGGAGTGGAACCACAACCCGGCCGACGGCCCGCTGGAGTTGCTCGGGTCGTCTTACGACAACACCGGCGCGCTGGGCGCCAGCACCTGGCGGCATGTGGCGTTCATCGAGCAGAGCCGTGACCGCATCGAAGAGGCCCGCGAATCCGGGCGGCAGCTGATCAGTCTGGGGATCCCGAAGATTCCGGACGACACCGCGGATATCGCTCCGCCTGACACCGACCAGTTCCGCTGGCTGATGGCCTCGGATGTCTGCAAACACTGCACACACGCGGGGTGTCTGGACGTGTGCCCGACCGGTTCGCTGTTCCGCACAGAGTTCGGCACGGTGGTGGTGCAGGCCGACATCTGTAACGGCTGCGGCAACTGCGTGCCCGCGTGCCCGTTCGGCGTGATCGAGCGTCGCACCGACGGTACCGCCGCACCCAAGACCGGCCGCGGCCCGCAACCGGTGCCCAACAGCGGTATCGCCCAGAAGTGCACGCTCTGCTACGACCGGCTGGTCGAGAACCAGGCGCCGGCCTGCGCGCAGACCTGCCCCACCCAGTCCATCCGGTTCGGAGATCACGACGCCATGGTGCAGCGGGCCCGCGAACGGGTGGCCCACTTGCACGCCCAGGGCCGCACCGAAGCCCGGCTCTACGGCGCCAATGAGCATGACGGTGTCGGTGGCACCGGCTCGGTCTTCCTGCTGCTCGACGAGCCGGAGGTCTATGGGCTGCCGCCCGACCCGCGGGTGGGCACCGCCGACCTGCCGACGATGTTCAAGCGCGCCGCACTGGCCGCGGGCGGCATGCTCGCCGCCGCGGCCGTCGCCTTCTGGGGACGCTCATGAGCACCGCGTCCGATGACCCCCGCCGCGGTGGCGGTAAGCGCCGGCGCCGTGGCGGTGATGACGGCGGCCGCGAGATGCCGATGGTCCCCGACGTGCAGTTCAGCTCCTACTACGGCCGCCCGGTGGTCAAACCCGCACCGTGGTCACACGAGATCGCTGCGTATCTGTTCCTGGGGGGCCTGGCGGGCGGCTCCGGCCTGTTGGCCGCGGGCGCCCAGCTGACCGGCCGAAAAGTGTTGCGGCGCAATTCTCGCCTGGCGGCGCTGGTCGCGATCGTGCTGAGCGCAGCGGCCCTGATCAGCGACCTCGGCCGTCCCGAGCGCTTCGTCAACATGCTGCGCACCATCAAACTGACCTCACCGATGAGCCTGGGCTCGTGGATCCTGTCGGGGTTCGGTGCGGGCATGTCGGTGGCGGCGGCCGCCGAGGTGGATCGCCTGACCGGCCACCGTCTACCCCTGGGCCCGCTGCGTGGGGTGCTGCAGGCCGCCGAGGGGCCGGCCGGATTGGAGGCCGCGGTGTTCGCGGCGCCGCTGGCGGTCTACACCGCGGTGCTGCTGGGCGATACCGCCACCCCGACCTGGCACGACGCCCACCGCGACCTGCCGTTCGTGTTCGCCGGCTCGGCGAGCCTGGCCTCGGGCGGCTTGGCCATGCTGACCACCCCGGTGCGCGAGGCCGGCCCGGCTCGGCGACTGGCCGTGCTCGGGGTGTTCGGCGACGTCATCGCCACTCGGGCCATGGTGCACCGGATGGACCCGATCGCCGCCGAGCCGCTGCACCGGGGCCGCCCCGGGGCGATGCTGCGGTGGAGCGAGCGCTTGGCGATAGCCGGCGGTGTCGGCACGCTGGTGGGCGGGCGCCACCGCGGGGTGGCGGCGCTGTCGGGCCTGGCGCTGCTGGGCGCCTCGGCGCTGACTCGCTTCGGGGTGTTCGACGCCGGCATCGCCTCGGCGAAGGACCCGCGCTACACCATCGAGCCGCAGAAGCGCCGGCTGGCGGCGCGACAGGCGGCGGGCATCACCGGGGATTCGATCACGACGGCGGACTAGCGTCCGGACAACGGATCAGCCGAGCTGGTGTAGCTGAAACGGCTTGGAGGACAGGATGCTTCCCGGGCATTCGCCATCGGAGCTGGTCGTGACCACACCGACGAGCGACACCGGGTCGATCGAGATCCGGATGATCGCCGGCGCGTAACTGCCGTCCGCGCAGAGCCCCCCGTCCGGCTTGGTGATATCGAACTTCCATTGCCCGTCGACCAGGTGCATAGGACTGGTCCAGCCCTGATTGCTGGACACGGTTCCGTGGCAGTCGGCCGGGCTACAGCTGGTGGCGATCGTCCAGGCGAACTCCTGGTCGTCGCCCTGGTATTCGCCGTTGAGCAGCGGCGGATCGGCGTATGCCGGTGCGGCGGAGATGACTGCGGCAGCGCTCAGCGCCACCGCGCGGGACGAGTTGCGCACAGTGCGTCGGGAAAGGTTCATGGTGATCGAGGAACTTATCAGAGTTGGGCCTCATCGCACCTCAATTCCGCTGCCCGCCACGGTATGTCCTATCACCGGATGGCCGGGCAGCTCTCCGACCACCAGCAGGCCCCCGGAGGTCTGGGCATCAGCCAGCAGCAGCAGGTCGTCCTCGCTGACCCCCGGTCCGGTGCGCAGGTATGGACGTACCCAGTCCAGGTTGCGGCGGGTGCCGCCGGAGACGTAGCCCTGCCGCAGGGCTTCGGGTGCGCCGGCCAGCAACGGCACCGCAGACCGGTCGATCACCGCACCCACCCCGGACGCGCGGCACATCTTGTACAGATGGCCGAGCAGCCCGAAACCGGTGACGTCGGTGGCCGCCCGCACGCCGAGTCTCACGGCGGTTTCGGCGGCGTCGCGATTGAGGCCGACCATCGTCGCGATGGCCTCCTCGAACACCTCGCCGGTGCGCTTGTGCCGGTTGTTGAGCAGCCCCACGCCCAGTGGCTTGGTCAAGGTGAGCGGTAGACCGGGTTGTGCGGCGTCGTTGCGCAGCAACGTGTTCGGGTCGGCCACCCCGGTGACCGCCATGCCGTACTTGGGCTCGGGATCGTCGATGGAATGGCCGCCGATCACCGGGCAGCCCGCCTGCTCGGCCACCGCCAGTCCGCCGCGCAGCACCTCGGTCATCAGCTCCAGGGGCAGCGTTTCCCGGGGCCAGCCGACCAGGTTGATCGCGACCACCGGGCGCCCGCCCATCGCATAGATGTCCGAGAGCGCATTGGCGGCGGCGATCCGGCCCCAGTCGTAGGCGTCGTCGACCACGGGGGTGAAGAAGTCGGCGGTGGACAGCACGGCGAGGTCGTCGCGCACCAGCACGGCCGCGGCGTCGTCACCGTCGTCGAGGCCCACCAGCACGTTCTTCCCGGACTGCCCGGTCAGGCCCCGCACGGCGTCTTCGAGTTCACCCGGCGGGATCTTGCAGGCACACCCGCCGCCATGGGCGTAGCCGGTCAGCCGCACCCCGGTCATGCGTCGAGGAGGAGCTGGTCGCCGGCCGCCGACGTGGTTTCGGTCGTCATGATCGCGGCCTCCTTCGCCGGCCATGCTACCCACGAGCTGGGCGCGCCTTTCCGACCCCGACCGGTCGTTATCGCGCCGACATCGGCCCAGGATCGCACCGTTGGTTAGGTTGATCAGCGGAGGCGTCTGAGTCCTGGTGGGCTCCCCGGTCTTCAAAACCGGTGAGGCCGAGTATCTCGGCCTGGCGGGTTCGATTCCCGTCCGCCTCCGCCAGCTGCGTATCGGAGGAGAAGCTGTGACCGACGCCGACCCGCGCCGCGCCATTCCGCGCACCGATGCACTGTTGCTGCTGCCTCCGGTTCGCGCGGCCCGGGAACGCCTCGGCGAGCATGTGGTCCGCGGTGTGGTGCGCGGCGCCCAGGACCGAGCCCGCCGTGGGGACCTGGCACCAGAGCTCGTCGAAAGTACTGTGCTGGAAGTTCTTTCAGAACTTCCTCCGACGTCCTTGCGACCCGTCCTCAATGCCACCGGGGTGGTGGTGCACACCAACCTGGGGCGCGCGCCGCTATCCGCCGGCGCGGTCGATGCGCTGGTGGCGGCCAGCGGTTACGTCGACGTCGAGCTGGACCTGGTCAGCGGGGCGCGCTCCCAACGTGGGGTCGCGGCCCGGGCCGCCCTGCTGGCGGCCTGCCCATCCGCCGAAGACGCGCTGGTGGTCAACAACGGCGCCGCGGCGCTGGTGCTTGCCACCACGACGCTGGGCGCCGGCCGAGAGGTGGTGGTCAGCCGCGGCGAACTGATCGAGATCGGGGCCGGATTCCGCCTACCGGATCTGATTGCCTCCACCGGGGCGAGGCTGCGGGAAGTCGGCACCACCAACCGCACCCACCTGCGCGACTACGCCGAGGCCATCGGACCTCAGACCGGGTGCATCCTCAAGGTGCATCCCAGTAATTTCGCCGTCCACGGTTTCACGGCATCGGTGGGGCTGGCGGAGCTGCGGCCACTGGCAACCCGACACGATGTGGCCCTGATAGCCGATCTGGGCAGCGGACTGCTGGCCCCGGATCCACTGTTGCCCGACGAGCCGGATGCGGCCACCATGCTGGCCGCCGGCGCCGACCTGGTGACCGCCAGCGGCGACAAGCTGCTCGGCGGGCCGCAGGCCGGGATTGTGCTGGGCCGGACCGAGACCGTCGCCGCGCTCGCCCGACACCCGCTGGCGCGCGCGGTCCGAGCCGACAAACTCACCCTGGCCGCCCTCGAGGCGACGGTTTCCGGCGCGGCCGCACCGGTGACCCAGGCGCTGCACGCCAACCCTGACCAGTTGCATTCCCGCGCGCAGCAGTTGGCCGGCGCGGTGGGTGCCACCGTGGTCGCCCACGACGGCCGGGTCGGGGGCGGTGGCGCGCCGGGAGTCCCGCTGCCGGGCTGGGCGGTCCGGCTTCCTGAGGCCGCCGCCGCCGCGCTGCGCACCGGTGATCCCGCGGTGCTGCCCCGGGTGCACGACGGAGCCTGTCTGATCGATCTGCGTTGTGTGCCCGCAGCCGACGATGCCCGGCTGCTGGCCGCGGTACGGGCCGCACTCGACCGGATCGGGTGAACATGTTCGTGGTGGCCACCGCCGGGCACGTCGACCACGGCAAGTCCACCCTGGTGCGGGCGCTCACCGGTATGGAGCCCGACCGGTGGGCCGAGGAGCGTCGGCGCGGACTCACCATCGACCTGGGTTTCGCCTGGACCGCGCTGCCGTCGGGCCGGCGGGTGGCGTTCGTCGATGTGCCGGGCCACGAACGGTTTCTGCCCAACACGCTGGCCGGCCTGGGACCGGCCTCGGTGGTGTGTTTCGTGGTGGCCGCCGACGAGGGCTGGCGGGCGCAGTCCGACGACCATCGCGACGCCATTGCCGCCCTGGGCATCACCCGGGGACTGGTGGTCCTCACCCGCACCGACAGAGCCGGCGACCACCGTGTCGGCGAGGTGTCCGAACAGGTTCGCACCGAGCTGGCCCAGACCGGTCTGCGGGACGCCCCGATCGTCGCAGTGTCCGCGCTGGACGGCACCGGCCTGGACACGCTGCGTGCCGCACTCGACGGCCTGCTCGCCGAGCTTCCGGCACCGTCGAGCACGGGGCGCGTCCGGCTGTGGGTAGACCGGTCCTTCACCATCACCGGGGCCGGGACGGTGGTGACCGGCACCCTGACCGCGGGCACCCTGACCGTCGGCGATCACCTGCAGTTGTTGGATCGTGGGCATTCGCGGTCGGTGGTCATCCGCGGGCTGCAGAGCTGCGGCGAGACGCATGCGGCTTTGCATCCCACGGTGCGGGTGGCGGTCAATCTGCGCGGGGTGGCATCCGGCGAGGTGCATCGCGGTAACGCCTTGGTCAGCGCCGGTTCGTGGCTGACCACCACGGTGGCCGACGTCCGGCACAGCAGCGGTCGCCCGCTGGCGGAGGCCCCCGAGCGACTCGTGGTGCATGTGGGCACCGGCGCGGTGCCCGCCCGGTTGCGGCTTCTGGGCGCCGATCACGCCCGAATTGCTTTGGAACACCCGCTGCCCCTGATGTTTTCGGATCGTCTGCTGCTGCGTGACCCCGGGTCCCGCCGGGTTCTGGGCGGGGTGGTGGTGCTCGATGCCGATCCGCCCGCCCTGCAGCGGCGCGGCGCTGCGGCTCGACGCGCTGACGAGCTCTCAGGCGCCGATCTGGCCGATCAGCCACAGCGGATCCTGGCCGAGGTGGCCCGCCGCGGCGCGGTGTCGCGGCACCGTCTGCAGTTGCTGGGATACGAGCGACCCCCGGTACCGCTGGAGGTGTCGGTGATCGGTGACTGGTGGGTGCATGCTGCGGCGTTTCAGGCGTGGCGGGACCGACTGCGGTGCGCGGTGCGCGAACTGCGCGAGCGTGATCCGCTGTCCGCCGGGCTGTCTCGGGGCGCGGCTGCGGATCTGCTGTCGCTTCCCGACCCGGCACTTCTGGACGCGTTGGTGGGCGCGGCGCGGCTGGAACAACACGACGGGTTGATTCGGCTACCCGACAGCCATCACGATCTCGGCCCCGCCGAGGACGCTATCGCCGAGTTGGAAACCCGGCTGGTGGCGTCGCCCTTCCACGCCCCCGAGGCCGACGATCTGGCCGCGCTGCATCTGGGCATCCGGGAGCTGGCGGCTGCCGAGCGGGTGGGGCGGCTGTTGCGCCTCACCGAGAATCTGGTGCTGCTGCCCACGGCGCCCGCGTTGGCGATGCGTGAATTGGCCTCGCTGACGCAGCCTTTCACCGCCACGCAGGCCAAGCAGGCGTTGGGCACCACTCGGCGGGTGGCGATCCCCCTGCTGGAGTACCTCGATTCCCGCGGCTGGACCCGCCGGATCGATGCGGTCTACCGGGAAGTTGTGCGTTGAGACGCCACGTGCTGTTTGCTGGCAACATGATCGGTTCGTCACGACTGCGCGTCACGGTGTGGGCGATCCTGCAGACCGCGCTGGCCGCGGGCCTGGCCTGGTATCTCACCCGCGATGCGCTGGGCCACACCGCCCCGTTCTTCGCGCCGATCGCCGCGTCGGTGTGCATGTGGGCGACCAACGTGGTCCGCGCCCAGCTTGCCCTGGAGATGGTGGTCGGGGTGGGCCTGGGAATCGGATTGGGCAGCGGCATACACGCCCTGCTGGGGGCCGGGCCGGTGGCGATGGCCACCGTCGTATTGGTGTCACTGTCCACCGCGCTGCTGATCGGGCGGGGCTTTCTGCAGCGTCCGATGTTCGTCAATCAGACCGTCATCTCGGCGATCCTGGTCCTGTCATTCCCCAGCGGTGGTATCGGGACCGAGCGGCTGTTCGACGCACTGATCGGCGGCAGCATCGCGGTGGTGTTCAGCATCCTGCTCTTTCCCAAGAACCCGCTGGCCGTCCTGCGCGATGCCCGGGTTGAGGTGTGGGCAGCGCTGCGCCGCATTCTGGCCGAGATCCCCACCCCCACCGGGGATTCGGCGTGGATTCTGAACAATGCCACTGCCCTGCATCGCCGGCTGGCCCGGTTGTCCGAAGCCCGCCGCACCGCCGAGCAGGTGGCGTGGATCTGTCCGCGTCGCTGGTCGCTGCGCGGTGCTACGCGCGCCGCCGATCGCCAGGCCGCACAGCTGTCGCTGCTGGCCGAATCTGTGCTGCATCTGGCGCGCGTCACCGCCGAGATCGACCGGCCACTGCTTGCGCCGGTCGACGCGGCGATCGGCGAGCTCGCCACCGCGGCGGCCGCACTGGCCGCTGACGAGGCCACTCCCGCTGCGGCGCACGCGGCATCGGCGCGCAGTCACACCGTGGCGTCAGAGACGAGTGACGCGGCGCTGCTCACCGCCGCCGTCGAGGCCTGCATCGACGAATTCGACCGGGTGATCAGCCTCGCACCGCAAGGGCACTAGGTGCCGGCCGGAACCCGGCGGTCGGCTGCGGTCTTGGGGGCGACCTGCTCCTCGTCGCCGGTGAATTCCTTGGTCCAGCACGCGAATTCCAGGGTGATGCCGTCGGGGTCCTGGAAGTAGAACGAGCGGACGTACACACCGGGGTGCAGCGTGGGGCTCGCCTGCCACTCGGACTCGTCGTGGTTGAGGATCGGGCCCACCCGCACGCCCTTTTCCTTCAGCTTCTGACGGTAGGCGTCGAACTTGTCCGCCGGCACATGGAAGGCCAGGTGGTTGAGGGAACTCACCGCGCTGGTGATCTCGCCGATGCCGGGGATGTGGGCCGGCGCGGAGATGCCCGGCACCCCGTCCGGGGCATCCCGGAACCAGAAGAAGGCCACGCAGTCGCCGTTACCGGCGTCGAAGAAGAAGTGCTGACCGATGCCCGCCGGCAAGTCGAGCGACTTGATCAGGGGCATGCCCAGGATGTTGCTGTAGAAGTCGACGGTGCGTTCCATATCGGCGCACACCATCGCTACGTGGTTGATCCCGCTGATTTCGAATTCGGTGTTGACACCGTGCGGCTTGATCATGCGCGGACACTCCTCTGGTCAAGATCCGAAACTGAATCTAACATCAGATTCAGATTTGATCCAGACCTGACCAGACAGGAAGTGCGTGCCGGTGTCGACCAGCCCCGAGCCGTCCGGCCACCGCGAGCCGCTGCCCACCCACCGGGGCCGACGCACCCAGGCTGCGATGGACGCCGCGGCGCGCGCGGTGATCGCCCGCAAGGGAGTCTTGGCCGCCACCATCGCCGACATTGCCGCCGAGGCCGGCCGATCTGCGGCGTCGTTCTACAACTACTACGACTCCAAAGAGGCGATGGTCCGCGAATGGGCGCTGCGTTTCCGCGATGAGGCCGGCCAGCGCGCCTCCAGCATGGTGCGGCACGGGTTGACCAACCGCGAGCGGATCGAGCAGGCCACGGCCGCGCACTGGTACACCTACCGCAACCGGCTGGCCGAGATGGTCGGCGTCTCCCAGCTGGCGATGGTCAACGAGGACTTCGCCCGGTATTGGGCGGAGATCTGCGCGGTTCCCGTCGGCCACATCACCGAAACGGTGAAGCGCGCCCAGGCCGAGGGCTACTGCACCGACGACGACCCGGCGTTGCTCGCGGTGGCGATCGTGTCGATGCTCAACCAGTTCTGCTATGTCCAGCTCGCCACGCCCCGCGACGACGACGGCCCCGACGATGCCGCGTGTATCCGCACACTGGCCAACGTGTTCTATCGGGCCATCTACGCCGAGGAGAAGTCCTGAACATGCGAGTCCTGGCGCACTTCATTCCCGGCCCCAAGGTCGAGGAATTCGTTGCACCCGAGGCTGATTGGCTGGACATCCGGTGGTGCGCCTCCGACGACGACGACACGTTCCACCGCGAGCTGCCCGACGCCGAAGTGCTCTGGCATGTGCTGCGGCCACTCTCGGGTGACGACCTGCGCCGCGGGCCGCGGCTGCGGCTGGTGCACAAGTTCGGGGTCGGCATCAACACCATCGACGTCGACGTCGCGACACAGCGCGGTATCGCGGTGGCCAACATGCCCGGCTCCAATGCCGCATCGGTCGCCGAGGGCGCCGTACTGCTGATGCTGGCCGTGTTGCGCCGACTGCTGCCGCTGGATCGCGCCACCCGTGAGATCCGCGGCTGGCCGACGGATCCCGACCTCGGCGAGCAGTGCCGCGACATCGGCGGCTGCACCGTCGGCTTGGTCGGCTTCGGCAGCATCGCCCAGCGGGTGGCGGGGATCGTGGCCGCCATGGGTGCGCAGGTGCTGCACACCAGCACCCGTGACGACGGCACTCCAGGCTGGCGGCCCCTGCCGGAACTCCTGGCCGCCTGCGACATCGTCTCGCTGCACGTTCCGCTGACCGATGCCACCCACCAGCTGATCGACCGGGCCGCCCTGGCGCGCATGAAACCCGGGGCGGTGCTGGTCAACACCGCGCGCGGTCCGATCGTCGACGAAGCCGCGCTGGCCGACGCGCTGCGCAGCGGGCGGCTGGCCGGGGCCGGTCTCGACGTGTTCGCCGTCGAACCGGTGACCGCGGACAACCCGCTGCTCGGACTCGACAACGTGGTGCTGACCCCGCACGTCAGCTGGTACACGGCCGACACGATGCGGCGCTACCTGGCTGCCGCCGTCGACAACTGTCGCCGGCTTCGCGACGGTCTGCCCCTCACCAACGTAGTCAACCAACCCACTGGTTGTTAGATTCACTACACGTACACACCGAAAGGCGCCTCCATGCCGATAGCGATCACTTCTGAACATCAGGACCTCGCCGATTCCGTGCGGTCCTTCGTGGCCCGGGCTGTGCCGTCCGAGCTGCTGCACGCCGCGATGGACAACCCCATCGAGAATCCGCCGCCGTACTGGCGGGCCGCCGCCGAGCAGGGCCTGGCGGGTGTGCATCTGGCCGAGGAAGCCGGTGGCCAGGGTTTCGGAATCCTGGAGCTGGCGGTGGTGCTCGCCGAGTTCGGCTACGGCGCGGTGCCGGGGCCGTTTGTGCCGTCCGCCATTGCCAGCACCCTGATCGCCGCGAACGATCCGGCCGCCGCCGAACTGAGTGGGCTGGCCGGCGGCGAGGTGATCGCCAGCTACACAATCAATCCGGGGCTGACCGGTACCGCTGCCGGGTCCGGGCTGGTGATCCAGGGTGAGGCCCGTGCTGTCGCGGCCGCCGCGCAGGCGTCGTTGCTGGTGCTGCCCGTGGCGGTCGACGGCGCCGAGACGTGGGTGCTGCTGCGCGCCGACCAGCTCACGATCGAGCCGGTGACAAGCGTGGACCCGCTGCGACCGATCGCGCACGTGCGCGCCGACGGTGTCGAGGTCGACCAGGGCCGGGTCCTGCGGAACCTCTCCTCGGAGCGTGCCCGCGCGCTGATCTCGACGCTGCTGTCCGCGGAGGCCATCGGCGTGGCACGCTGGGCCACCGACACCGCGGCGGACTACGCCAAGATCCGTGAGCAGTTCGGTCGGCCGATCGGCCAGTTCCAGGCCATCAAGCACAAGTGCGCGGAGATGATCGCCGACACCGAACGGGCCACGGCCGCCGTGTGGGACGCCGCCCGTGCTGTCGACGAGGCGAATGAAAACGGTTGGGACGCCGCGGGTTCGGCGGTACAGTTCGCGACAGCGGTGGCGGCCACGCTGGCGCCGAGCGCCGCGCAGCGCTGCACCCAGGACTGCATCCAGGTGCACGGCGGAATCGGCTTCACCTGGGAGCACGACGCGGGCGTGTACTACCGGCGGGCGCTGATACTGGCCGCCTCGTTCGGCTCCCGCGCAGGGTATCCCCAGCAGGTCGTCGACACCGCGACCGCCGGCGGGATGCGCAAGATCGACATCGACCTGGACCCCGACACCGAGAAGTTGCGTGCCGAGATCCGGGCCGAGGTCGCCGCCCTCAAAGCCCTGCCGCATGACGAGCGCACGATCGCGATCGCCGAGGGCGGCTGGGTGTTGCCCTACCTGCCCAAGCCGTGGGGCCGCGCGGCCGAGCCGATCGAGCAGATCATCATCGAGCAGGAGTTCACCACCGGCCGCGTGCGCCGCCAGGCGATGGGTATCGCCGCGTGGCTCATCCCGTCGATCGTGGCGTTCGGCACCGAGGAGCAGAAGCAGCGTTTCCTGCCGCCCACGTTCCGTGGCGAATTGGTCTGGTGCCAACTGTTTTCCGAGCCCGGCGCCGGTTCAGACCTGGCCAGCCTGACCACCAAGGCGACGAAGGTCGACGGCGGCTGGCGGATCAGCGGCCAGAAGATCTGGACCTCGGCCGCGCAGTTCTCCTCGTGGGGAGCCCTGCTGGCCAGGACCGACTCGAGCGCGCCCAAGCATGACGGCATCACCTACTTCCTGCTGGACATGAAGGCCGAGGGTGTGACGGTCAGTCCGCTGCGTGAGCTCACCGGCGGGGCGATGTTCAACACCGTGTTCATCGACGACGTGTTCATCCCGGACGAGTTGGTGCTCGGCGAGGTCAACCGCGGCTGGGAGGTCAGCCGCAACACGCTGACCGCCGAGCGGGTGTCCATCGGCGGCTCCGAGATGCCGTTCCTGGCCAGCCTGGACGGGTTCGTGCAGTTCATTGCCGACGGCCAGTTCGACGTGGGCGAACAGCGCCGCGCCGGCCAGTTGATCGCCGAGGGGCACGCCGCCAAGCTGCTCAACCTGCGCTCGACGCTGCTGACCCTGGCGGGCAAGGACCCGATGCCGGCGGCGGCGGTGTCCAAGCTGTTGTCGATGCGGACCGGACAGGGTTACGCGGAGTTCGCGGTCGGCACGTTCGGCGGTGATGCCGCTATCGGCGACCGCGACCAGCTGCCCGGCAAGTGGGCCGAGTACCTGTTGATGAGCCGCGCCACCACCATCTACGGCGGCACCTCGGAGGTCCAGCTCAACATCATCGCCGAGCGGCTGCTAGGCCTCCCCCGCGATCCCTAACCCCCCACCCGCGAGCAGACGTGAAAGCCCCCTTTTCCTAGTGGAATTGGGGGCTTTCGCGTCTGCTCGCGGCTGTTAGGGCTCCCCTGCGATCCCTAAGCCGCGAGATCCCACTCACGCAGGTCGCTACTCGAACGTTTCCTGCGTGAGTGGGATCTCGCGATAAAGCTCGCGATAAAGCTCGCGATAAAGGTCCTACAGGTCACGGAGTTCGCGCTTGAGGATCTTGCCGGTGGGGTTCCGCGGCAGCTCGTCGAGGAAGACCACCTCGCGCGGCACCTTGTAGCGCGCCAGGTGCTCCTTCACATAGACCTTGATGGCGTCCTCGTCGACGGTGGAGCCTTCCTTCTTCACCACGAAGGCCTTCAGCCGAGCGCCCCACTCCTTATCCTCGACGCCCAAGGCCGTCGCCTCGATCACGTCGGGATGCCCGCTGATCAGGTCCTCGACCTCAGCAGGGAAGACGTTCTCGCCGCCGGAGACGATCATCTCGTCGTCGCGACCGCTGACGTAGAGCAGCCCGCGCTCATCGAAGTAGCCGACGTCACCCGACGACAGCAGTCCATCGATGATCTGCTTGCCGCCGCCGCCGGTGTAGCCCTCGAACGGGAAGAAGTTGCCGACGAAGATCCGCCCGACCTGACCCTGCGGCACCTCGTTGCCGTCGTCGTCGAGGATCCTGACCTTGACGCCCTTGACCACCTGTCCCACCGTCGCGGGGTTGTACTGCAGGTCGGAGGGTTCGGCGATGGTGGCAAACGCGACCTCGGTGGAGCCGTACATGTTGTAGATGACCGGCCCCAGGTCCTTCATGGCCCGCGTCGCCAGCTCGGCGCCGAGCTGCGAGCCGGAGACGAACACGATCCGCAGGTTCGACAGGTCCGGCTTGGGACTGGTCTTCTCCAGCTGGTCCAGGATCCGCGACAGCATCACCGGGACGACGACCACGCCGGTCACCTTGTGCTTCTCCAGGTCCTCGAGCACGGTGGCCGGTTTGAAGCGGCGCCGCAGCACCAGTGTCGAGCCGAAGAACATGGCCAGCGTGCCGTGCAGGTAGCCCAGCGCATGGAACATCGGCGACGGCAACGACGTCACCTCACCGGCACGGAACGGAACGTGCGACAGGATGCCGCCGATCGGCGCCAGCGTGGGCGGCGTGCTGCGGTTGGCGCCCTTGGGCGTGCCGGTGGTGCCGGAGGTCAGGATGATGATCGAGGCGTGCTTGGTTACCTTCGGCGCCGGCGCCTTGCTGCTGCGCGCGATCAGCTGCGCCAGGGTCTCGTCGGTGCTGCCCGACGGCTCGTCGGTGTCCGGGTTGACGCCCAGGGCCCGCAATTTGCCCAGCACCGGGTCGGCCTGCGCCACGGCGGCGGTGTACTCGTCGTCGTAGATGATCAGCTTGGCGCCTTCGCGTTCGGAGACGTCCTTGATCTGCGGTCCGGAGAACTCGCTGTTGAGCAGGATCAGCCGAGCGCCCACCCGCGCGCAGCCATAGTTGGCGATCAGGAACCAGCGGTGGTTGCGCGCCAGGATCGCCACTCCGTCGCCGCCACGGACCCCCATCGCGAGCAGGCCGTTGGCCACCGCGTTGACGGCATCGTCGAGTTCTTTGAACGTGATGCTGCCGTCGTCGTCGATCACTGCGACACCGTTCGGGTCACGACGTGCATTGAGCGCAGGAATCATCCCCAACTCGCCCCAGCGTGCTCCATCGGAGAGTGCGCTGGCGATGACCCGTGGGGACTCCAGCTTCAAAGCGCCGGACTCCAGGATCTTGCGCAGGTAATGCAACTCGGCGCCACCGCGTTCGATGTAGCGACCGAGCTTGTTGACAGCCTGGCTGGGCAGGTCAGTGAGCTTAGCCATGGGACAACCTTATGTGACGCAGATCGCCGTCGGGCGGCGGATGGCGGCCTCTCACTAACATGACCTCATGGCCGGCGGGATGTCGCTGGAGGTCGCGGGACACCGGGTGGCGGTCACCCACCCGGAGAAGTTGGTGTTTCCCGGCGGACCAGGCTCCACCCCGCGTACCAAGATCGAGTTGATCCGCTACTACCTGTCGGTGGCCGACGGTGCGCTGCGCGGGGTGGCCGGGCGGCCGATGATCCTCAAACGCTTCGTGCACGGCATCGACGCCGAGGCCATCTTTCAGAAGCGTGCTCCGGCCAGCCGCCCGGAGTGGGTGTCGGTCGCAGAACTGCGCTACGCGTCCGGCCGGTCGGCGCAGGAAGTCGTCATCGACGATGCCGCCGGGCTGGCCTGGGTGATCAACCTGGGCTGTGTGGATCTCAACCCACACCCGGTGCTCGCCGGCGACCTCGACCATCCCGACGAGCTGCGGGTCGACCTCGACCCGATGCCGGGCGTCGGCTGGCCGGAGATCGTCGAGGTGACCCTCCTGGCGCGCGAAGTACTGGCCGATCACGGTCTGACGGCGTGGCCGAAGACGTCCGGCTCACGCGGCATGCACATCTACGCGCGGATCGCACCGCACTGGGAGTTCGCGCAGGTGCGACTGGCCGCTCAGGCGGTGGCCCGCGAAATCGAAAGACGCGCACCACAGTTGGCCACCAGCCGGTGGTGGAAAGAGGAACGGCACGGCGTCTTCGTGGACTTCAACCAGAACGCCAAGGACCGCACCGTGGCCTCGGCGTACTCGGTGCGGGCCACTGCGGACGCTCGGGTGTCGACGCCGCTGCATTGGGACGAGGTGGCCACCGTGGACCCGGCGTCATTCACGATGGACACGGTGCCGGACCGCCTCGCCCAGATCGGTGACCCCTGGGCGGGCATCAATGACACCGCCGGCGGGCTGGAGTCGCTGTTGGAGCTGGCCGCCGAGCAGGGCCCGGCCCCCAAGGCGCCGCGCGGCTCGCGCAAAAGTGTTGACGGCCGCCGTACCTCACCGCTGCCGCTGATCGAGATCGCCCGCACCAAGACTCGTGACGAGGCGATGGCGGCCCTCGACGTCTGGCGGGACCGGCACGCCGCAGCGGCGAAACAGCTGGCGCCCGAGGATGTTCTGCTCGACAGTATGCGCGGCCCGAGTTCGATCTGGTATCGGGTCCGGATCAACCTGCAGCACGTCGCGCAGGCGCAGCGCCCGCCCCAGGAAGAGCTGATCGCCGACTACAGCCCGTGGCCTCGCAGGTAGCTCTGCCGGCCGTAGGCGGCGAACTCGGCGTCCAGCGCACGCTTGTCGTCGTGGGTCATCCGGGTGTACTCCGGGGTTCCCCGGCCCGCCCAGCGGTATACCGGCTCGTCGGTGTGCCAACACTGCGCCTGCAGTTCGCGTTTGAGCACCTTGTTCGAGCCGGTGACCGGCAGGCCGGCCGAGACCCGCAGAAATCGTGGAAACCCCTTGCTCCCCAGGTCGGGCTGGGCGGCCAGATACTCGGCGAAGGCGGCGGCGTCGAAGCTGTCGGGGTCGCCCACCTCGACAGCGCCCATCACCCGGTCGCCGGAGCGCGGGTCGGGTACCGCGTAGACGGCGGCACTGATTACCAGCGGATGCCGGCGCAGGATCTGCTCGGTGGTCAGCGCGGAGATGTTCTCGCCGTCGACCCGGATCCAGTCGCCCCGGCGGCCGGCGAAGTACAGGAAGCTGGCCTCGTCGCGATAGCCCAGGTCGCCGGTCCAGTACCAGCCGTCGCGGATCTTCTCTGAATCCGCGGCGTCGTTCTTGTAATAGCCCTCGAAGTCACGGGCCCCGGTCTTGTCGACGATCTCGCCGACCGCCTCGTCGGCGTTGGTCACCCGCCCGTGCTCGTCGAGGATCGCGATGGCGCATTCGGCGCGGGTCTGCGGGTCGACGATCGCGATGCCGGCGTGCGCCGGACGGCCCAGCGCTCCCGGCGGTGCCGCCGGGTCGGGTATCGCCGCGTTGCCGCCCTCGCTGGAGCCGTAACCCTCATGCAGGACAGCGCCGAACCGGCGAAGGAACTCCGCCTGATCCTGCGGTGACGCCTCGGTCCCGAAGCCGCGCACCAGGACGTTATCGGCGTCGTCGGGCTGTTCGGGGGTGGCCAGGAGGTAGCCCAGCGCCTTGCCCACGTAGGTGAAGTACGTCGCCCCGAAGTAGCGCACGTCGGACAGGAATTGCGACGCCGAGAACTTGGGTGTCAGACAGATGGTGGCGCCGTTGGCCAGCGCGGGCGCCCACAGCGCCATGATCGCGTTGCCGTGAAACAGCGGCATGCAGCAGTAGTCGACGTCGTCGCGCACATGGCCGAACTTCGCGGTGGCCGTCTCGGCGATCCGGACCAGCCGGCCCTGGCTGCACTTGACCGCCTTGGAGGCACCCGTGGTTCCCGAGGTGAACAGCAGCAACAGCAGCGATTCCGTTCCCACCCCGTCGGCGGCTGCCGGCTCCACCCGATGGTCATCGACCAGCGCGGCGTACCCGGGCTCGTCGATCACCAGGAAGCGTCCGGGGTCCAGGCCGTGATCCAGGCCGGTCAGTCGCTCCATCCCGACGGTGTCGGTGACGATCAGCTGACAGTCCGCATGCCGGATCTCCGCAGCCATCTCGGCGTCGCCGCGAGTGGGGTTGATCCCAACCACCACCCCGCCGGACAGCGCTGCGGCGCCCAGCCAGAAAATGTAATCCGGCACGTTGTCCAGCAGTACGCCGATGTGAAACGGTCCATCCCGGCGCAACGACGACGCCAATGCGGCACGCGCGGCAGACTCACGCACCACCTGGTCCCACGTCCAATCCCGTTGCCGGGTGCGCAAGCCCAGACGCGAGTCACCGAGGCGCTCGAGCAGCATCCCCGCGATGTCAGTGCGCATCAGCCGCCATCAGCCGAGGCTATCGCGGGCGTCAGTTGATCGTGAAGCCGCCGTCGACCGCGATGGTCTGCCCGGTGACGTAGCCACCGGCGTCCGAGGCAAGCCACAGGACCGAGGCCGCGAGATCTTCCGGGTCCCCCATCCGGCCCAGCACGATCCGGTGCGCGACGCTCTCCAGGTAGCCCGGGCGGTACTGCTCGGTCATCTCGGACTCGAAGAAGCCCGGAGCGATCGCGTTGACCCGAATGCCTTTACGGCTTCCCCACTGCTGAGCCAAGTCCCGCGTCAGACCAATCAGGCCGGCCTTGCTGGCGGCGTACGCCGCCTGCGGCAGCCCCGCCGTGGTCAGGCCCAGGATGCTGGAGATGTTGACGATCGACGAGCCGGGCTGCATCACCCGTCCACAGGCCTGCGCCGCCCAGTACGCCCCGTTGAGGTTGATGTCGATGACCTCCCGGAACTGCTCGGGAGTTTCCCGGGTGGCCGGGTGCGCCGTTCCGATGCCGGCGTTGTTGATCAACACATCCACCCGGCCGAATCGCTCCATGGCCGCCTCGACCATTCGGGTCGCCGCCGCCGGGTCGGCGATGTCGGTCGCCACCGGCAGAGCTGCGCGTCCGGTCGCGGCGACCAGTTCGGCCGCCTGCTCGAGCTTCTCCACCCGGCGGGCCGCCAGCACCACGTCCGCGCCGGCTTCGGCGAAGGCCCGGGCGAAATAGACGCCGAGGCCCGAGGACGCCCCGGTCACCACGGCGACCCTGCCGTCCATGCGGAACTTGTCCAGTACGCTCACCGACTCACCTTTCTCGACTTTTCTCAGTTATTTCAACGCTTTTCGCGCCGCAGCGATGAATTCCGGCGTGGCCTGCGCCGCTGCACCGGCATTCTGCACGTCCTTCGCACCGTGCTGGGCACGGTGGGTGATTCCTTCGGCGATCACGCCGATCTTGAAGTTCGCCAAAGCCAGGTAGAAGCTCCAGTCGCCGAGGTCCCGGCCGGACAGCCGGGCGTATTCCTGCGCCAGGGCGTCGGGCGACGGCAGGCGTTCACTGGTCCACGCGGCGGGGTGGCCGAACACCAGGTCGAATGCCGGTGACCGGTAGACACACATCAGGGCGATGTCGGTCAGCGGGTCGCCGAGAGTGGACAGCTCCCAGTCCACGACTGCCCGGATGACATCCGCCCGATCTGGATCGCAGATGGTGTTGTCGATCCGGAAGTCACCGTGCACCACCGAGGGCTGCGCGGCCGGCGGAATCGATTCGGCCAGGGCCGCCGCCAGTTTCGTGACATCGTCGGACAGTGCCTCAGCGTTGCCGGGCGTCTTGACCAGTTCCCACTGGCGCGCCCACAGCCGCACCTGGCGTTCCAGGAATCCGTCCGGCCTGCCAAAGGATTCCAGCCCAACAGCACGGTAGTCGACCGCGTGCAGGTCCACCAGAACCTGCACCAGGGCCGAGGCGTTGGCCGCCAGTTCCGCGTCGGACAGCGTGTCCAGATCGTCCTTGTGCCGGTAGACCCGGCCGGTCACGAACTCCGTGACGGTCAGGGGGGCACCGCAGACCGTGCCGTCGGCGTCGAGAGCCACGGGACGCGCGATCGGAACGCCGGTGCCGTAGAGCTTGTCGGTGACCACGAACTCGCGGCCCACATCGTGAGCCGACGGAGTCAGGCCGCCGAGCGGGGGCCGACGCACCACCCAGGCCGACGACTCGTCGCTGACCTTGAAGGTGAGGTTGGACCGGCCGCCGGCAATAAGCTCGACGGTGAGCTCACCCTGAACCGGAACGCCGTTGGCGACGAGGTACTGCCGCAGGGCGACCGGATCCAGGGCTTCGGCCGTCACTGCGCGGCGTCTTTCAGAGCACGCCGGGCAGCCCCGACCCGCCGCTTGGCGATCGCCCAGCGGTGCACCTCAGACGGGCCGTCGTAGACCCGGAACGGACGCACCTCGCGGGAAAGCCGCGCCGGGGGAAGCTCTTCGCTGACGCCGAGCGCACCACACATCTGGACGCTGCGGTCGACGATCCGGAAGATCGCCTCGGCGGCGAACGTCTTGGCGATCGACGTCGCGTCGCCGGCGTGCGAGCCCTGATCCAGTTCCCAGCATGCGCGCACCAGCAGCGCACGGGTGGCGGCGATGTCGATCTCGTTGTCGGCCACCATGTTCTGGATCATGCCCAGATCGCCGAGCGTCGAGCCGAAGGCCTGACGGGTCGCGACGTGCGACAGCGCGGTGTCGTGGCCACGACGCGCGGCGCCGAGCCACCGCATGACGTGCGTCATACGCGCAGGGCCCAGACGCACCTGGGCGTATTCGAAGCCGCGGTCCACCTCGCCGAGCACCGCATCCTCGGGGACCCGAACGTCGTCGAAGAACACCTCGCAGTGGCCGCCCACCATGGACCGGTCCAGCGTCGAGATGTGGCGGCCGACGGTCAGACCCGCGGTGTCGGCTGGGACCAGGAACATGGTGGCGCCGCCGCGCTGGCCGGGCTCCCCGGAGGTGCGGGCCATGACGATGAAGAAGGCTGCGCCATCGGCGCCGGTGATGTACCACTTGCGGCCACTGATGTACCAATCACCGGACCGGCGTTCGGCTTTGGTCGTCAACGCCGCCGGGTCCGAACCCGCGCCCGGTCCCGGCTCGGTCATCGCGAACGCGGATCGCACTTCGCCGGCCGCCAGGGGCGCGAGGTAACGCGCCTTCTGCTCGGGGCTGGCCACCTCTGCCAGCAGGTGCACGTTGCCCTCATCGGGTGCCGCGATGTTCACCGCGGCGGGGCCGAACAGTGAATAGCCGGCGGCCTCGAAGACCGGTGCCCGGTCGGACATGTTCAAGCCCAGGCCGCCGTATTCGACCGGAGCGTGCGGCGCGAACACCCCCGCCTCGCGGGCCGCGGCCTGCAGTTCCCGTACCGCGGTGTCCCCGCCCGCGGCGGCAATGTCTCCGCCGAAGCGGTCCTCCACGGGCAGAACCACGTCTTCGATGAACGCCCGCGTCTTCTCGACGAGCGCCGACACTTCCGGCGAGTAGCTCAACTCGATCGCCATGACACCTCATCACCACTCTCGCAATGACCGACCGATCACTCGGCCCGAACACTACGGACTGTGACACAACCGGGCATTTCACGTCAAAATCCGCCCGGCGGAGACACGCCACTTCGTGCGTTATAGTTCAGTAATTCTGAACACCGGAGGTGGCCATGGCGGGATCGCCGGAGTGCGGCCTGGCGATCCGCGCCGCCCGCCGGGCCCGGGGTCTGACTGTGCGCGACCTCGCGCAGCATCTGCGTGTCAGCCCCGCCACGGTCAGCGCCATCGAGAACGGCAAGACCGGGATCTCGGTGTCGCGCCTGCAGGAGTGCGCCGGCGCCCTGGGCGTCACACCGGCCCAGATCCTGGCGGGCACCGTCTCGGCAGCCATGCCGCACCGGGAGCATCCGCAGGCCCAGCAGATCGACTCCGTGCCATCCGACTGGCGTCGGTTTCCGCCGTTGGCCCTGGACAGTGTTTTGGCCGCGGCCATCGATACGTTCGTCGAAACCGGCTACCACGGCAGTTCCATGCGGGATGTCTCCGCACGTGCGGGTATGAGCGTGCCGGGGATCTACCACCACTACCCCGACAAGCAGGCACTGCTGGTGGCGATACTCGACCTGACCATGACAGAACTGCACTGGCGGGTGGCCGCGGCCCGCGCCGAGGCCACGACCGGACTGCAGGAAGTGCGGTTGGTGGTCGAAGCCCTGGCCCTGTTCCACACCCACCGTCAAAAGCTGGCCTTCATCGGGGCCAGCGAGATGCGCAGTCTCACCGCGATGAATCGGCAACGTATCGCCGACTCGCGAAATCAACTCCAGCACATCCTCGACGCCGCCATCGACCGCAGCGTGCGGGAGTCCGACACCGACGTCGCCGACTTCCTCGACCGCAGGATCGCCGGGCGCGCCATCACGACGATGTGCACCTCGCTGCCGCAGTGGTTCAACGCCGACGGTCCCGCCACCCCCGAGGAGACCGCACGCACGTACGCCGATTTCGCGGTCGCTCTGCTCACCACGCCGCGCAGTCCCGGACTGGCTTCCCCCGCGGCGGCACCCAACGGCAGAATGTGACCCGTGTCGGCTACATGGCAGTTCTGGATCGACCGGGGCGGCACCTTCACCGACATCGTGGCGCGCCACCCCGACGGGCGATTGCTCACGCACAAGCTGCTCTCGGAGAATCCGGAGCAGTACCGGGATGCGGCGGTGGCCGGAATCCGCGCCCTGCTGCAGCTCGGCGACGACGAGCCGATTCCGGCGGGCCTGATCGATGCGGTACGGATGGGCACCACGGTGGCCACCAACGCGCTGCTGGAGCGCGCCGGTGAACGGACCCTGTTGGTCATCACCCGGGGCTTCGGCGATGCACTGCGCATCGCCTATCAGAATCGGCCCCACATCTTCGATCGGCAGATCGTGCTGCCCGAACAGCTCTACGAACGCACCATCGAGGTCGATGAACGCATCGCCGCCGACGGCAGCGTGCTGCGGGCACCGGATCTGGAGGCCTTGGCCGGACAGCTGCGTGCCGCTCACGCCGACGGCATTCGCGCGTTAGCCGTGGTATGCGTGCACAGCTACCGAAATCCTGTGCACGAAAAGGCGATCGGCGATCTGGCCCGCGACATCGGTTTCACCCAGGTCTCGCTGTCCTGCGAGGTCAGTCCGCTGCCGAAACTCATTCCCCGCGGCGACACCGCCGTCGTCGACGCCTACCTGTCCCCGGTGCTGCGCCGGTATGTGGCCCAGGTGGCCGACCAGCTCGCCGGCGTGCGACTGATGTTCATGCAGTCCAACGGTGGGCTGGCGGCGGCAGATCACTTCCGTGGCAAGGACGCGATCCTGTCCGGTCCGGCCGGCGGAATCGTCGGCATGGTGCGAATGTCGGCGCTGGCGGGCTTCGACTCGGTGATCGGGTTCGACATGGGCGGAACCTCCACCGACGTTTCGCATTACACCGCCAAAGGCGGATACGAGCGGGTGTTCACCACCGAAGTCGCCGGTGTGCGGCTGCGCGCGCCGATGCTGCACATTCACACCGTCGCCGCCGGCGGCGGCTCGATCCTGCACTTCGACGGCAGCCGGTATCGCGTAGGCCCGGAGTCCGCGGGTGCAGACCCCGGCCCGGCCTGTTATCGGCGCGGCGGACCGTTGACCGTCACCGACGCCAACGTCATGCTGGGGCGCATCCAACCCGCCCACTTCCCCGCCGTGTTCGGGCCGGCCGGCGACGAGCCGCTGGACGCGGAAACTGTCCGGCGCTCCTTCGCCGCGCTGGCCGGCGAGATCCTGTCGGCCACCGGCGATGACCGGAGCCCCGAGCAGGTCGCCGAAGGTTTCCTGCGGATCGCCGTGGCGAACATGGCCAACGCGGTCAAAAAGATCTCGGTGGCCAGGGGCCACGACATCACCCGGTACGCCCTGACCACCTTCGGCGGCGCCGGCGGCCAACATGCGTGCGCAGTCGCCGACGAGCTCGGCATCCGGACGGTGTTGGTGCCGCCGATGGCGGGCGTGCTCTCCGCCCTCGGAATCGGACTGGCCGACACCACCGTGATCCGCGAGCGCGCCGTCGAGACCGAGCTGGTTCCCACCGCCCGCACCGGATTGGTCGACGTCGCTGACGACCTGGAGCGCCAGGCGCGCGAAGCGCTCGCCGCCCAGCACATTCCGGCCGAGCAGACCCGGGTGATACGCCGAGTGCACCTGCGCTATCAGGGCACCGACACCTCAATACCGGTGGAACTGGGCGCCATCGCCGAGATGACGAGGGCCTTTGAAGAAGTCCACCGCGGTATGTACTCCTTCCTGATGGACCGTGCGCTGATCGCCGAGGCAGTTTCGGTCGAGGCGACCGGTCTCACCGAGCAGCCCGAACTGTTCGGCAACCGCGACGTCGGCGCAACGCCTACGGCCGGCGAGGTCGTGCGCCTGTATGCCGGTGGCGCCTGGCACGACGCGCCCCTGCTCCAGCGGGACTCGATCACCGACGTGGTGATCGGGCCCGCCATCATCGCCGAGGACAACGCCACCACCGTCGTCGATGCCGGCTGGCAGGCCCAGCTCACCGCCGACGGTCAGCTGCTGCTGCAACGGCGGGCCACCACCGCCCCGGCCGCTGCCGGGACCGCGGCCGATCCCGTTCTGCTGGAGATCTTCAACAACCTGTTCATGGCCATCGCCGAGCAGATGGGCACTCGACTGGAGGCCACCGCCCAGTCGGTGAATATCCGTGAGCGGCTGGACTTTTCCTGCGCATTGTTCGACGCCGACGGCAACCTGGTGGCCAATGCACCACATATCCCGGTGCACCTGGGATCGATGGGCGCCACCGTCAAGGAGGTGATCGCCCGCCGGGCCGGCACCATGCGTCCCGGCCAGGTCTACGCGGTCAACGACCCGTATCACGGTGGCACCCACCTGCCCGACATCACCGTCGTCACCCCGGTGTACGCCGAAGCGGCGAGCCCGGGCGACCCGGTGCTGTTCTTCGTCGCCTCGCGCGGCCACCATGCCGAAATCGGCGGGACAACACCGGGTTCCATGCCCGCTGACAGCCGGTCGGTTGTCGAGGAGGGCGTGCTGTTCGACAACTGGCTGTTGGTCGACGACGGCCACTTCCGCGAAGCGCAGACCCGGGAGCATCTCACCGGCGCGGAGTTCGCCTCACGCAGTCCCGACACCAACCTCGCCGATCTGCGTGCGCAGGTGGCCGCCAACCAGAAGGGCATCGACGAGATCCGTTCGATGATCTCCCATTTCGGTCTGGATGTCGTACAGGCCTACATGCGCCACGTCCAGGACAACGCCGAGGAGGCGGTGCGCCGAGTCATCGATTCCCTCGACGACGGCGAGTACCGCTATGAGATGGATTCCGGCGCGACGATCGCGGTGCGGGTCACCGTCGATCGGGCGGCGCGTACTGCCACCATCGACTTCACCGGGACATCGCCGCAGCTGACGACAAACTTCAACGCCCCGTCGTCGGTGGCCACCGCCGCGGTGCTCTACGTGTTCCGCACGCTGGTCGCCGACGACATCCCCATCAATGACGGGTGCCTGCGCCCGATTCGGATCACGATCCCCGACGGCACGCTGTTGTCGCCGTCCTACCCCGCTGCGGTGGTCGCCGGAAACGTCGAGACCTCGCAGGCCATCACCGGGGCTCTGCTGGCCGCGCTGCGGGTGCAGGCCGAAGGCTCCGGGACCATGAACAACGTGACGTTCGGCAATGCCGGGCACCAGTACTACGAGACGCTCGGCAGCGGATCCGGCGCGGGCGAAGGCTTCGACGGCGCACCCGTAGTGCAGACCCACATGACGAACTCGCGACTGACCGACCCTGAAGTGCTGGAGATGCGCTTCCCGGTGTTGTTGCGCGAGTATGCGATCCGGCACGGCAGCGGCGGTTCCGGACGCTGGCGCGGCGGCGATGGCGGCGTGCGCAGGATCGAGTTCCGGGAGCCGATGACCGTCAGCGTGTTGACCGGGCACCGGCGAGTGGCCCCCTACGGGATGGCCGGCGGCCACACCGGCGACTTGGGCCGTAACCGGGTGGAACGTTCGGACGGCTCCGTGACCGAGTTGGCCGGCTGCGACTCCACCGACCTTGGGCCCGGCGACGTGCTGGTGATCGAGACTCCCGGGGGCGGCGGGTATGGCGAGCCCGCCTGATCGCGGGCTAATCTCACGCCATGCGAGACCAGAGCCGGCGCAGTTTCTTCGGCCTCTGCGGCGCGGCCGGTGCGGCCGTCCTTCTGGCGTCCTGTTCGGCGGACAGGCATCCCGACGGGGGCGCACCCGGACCGGTCACCATCACCCACCTCTTCGGTGAGACCACCATCCCGGAGCCACCGAGCCGGGTGGTCAGTGCCGGCTACACCGGCCAGGACGACCTGTTGGCGCTCGGTGTCGTTCCCATCGCGGTGACGAACTGGTTCGGCGACCAACCATTGGCCGTCTGGCCCTGGGCGCAGCGGCAGCTCGGGGACGCCAAACCGGTGGTGCTGAACTTGGACAACGGGATTGAGGTCGCACAGATCGCCGAACTCAAGCCGGATCTGATCATTGCGACGAACGCCGGAGTGGACGCCGAGACCTATCAGAAGCTGTCGGCGATCGCGCCGACCGTGCCGCAGTCCGGTGGTGACGCCTTCTTCGAGCCCTGGAAGGTGCAGGCCGCCGCCATCGGCAAGGCGGTACATCGCGGCCCGCAGATGCAGTCGCTGATCGACGGTGTCGACCGCTCGTTCGCCGACGTGGCCGCCGCACATCCCGGATTCACGGGCAAGAGGGTGCTCCTGCTGGCCGGCCGGCTGGACCAGGACGCTGTCAGTGCCGCCACCGGCTGGCGAACCGCGTTTCTGACCCAGATGGGGTTGACCGTCGCCGAGGCGCCCGCAGTGATCGAGCGCGATCGGATCGGATCGGTCCTCGGCGACGCGGACGTGCTGATCTGGACCACCGAGAGCGACGACGAGCGCACGGCGCTGCTGGCCGATCCCGACATCGGCGGGTTCGAGTCGCGCAGCGTCTTCACCAGCAAGGAGCAGGCGGGAGCGATCGCCTTCGCCTCCCCGCTGAGCTACCCGTTTGTTGCCGGGCAGCTGCCGGAACTGATCGCCAAGATCACCGGTTAGGCCAACTCTGCACGTTCAGTAAGACGCGTCTGGCATACCCCGCAGAATTGTGGTCTGCGTCACTATTCGGAGCGGTTCGGGGCTACCGTCGAGACATGAGCGTGGCATTGGATTTCACGGACCTGGCCAAGACCGATGTGGTCCTCGACTACGGCGACAGTGCCCTGCTGCTGCAGTTCGACTCCACCACCGACGTGCTGGCCTGGACCGCAGCGCTGCACGCCGCCGCGCTGCCCGGAGTGGTCGACATCGTCCCGGCATCCCACACGGTGCTGGTGAAACTGAGCGCACCGAGGTATCGGGTCGGTGTCCGTCGCCGCCTGGCGACCCTGGCCGTCGACCCCGCCGCGGTCCGGACTCGCGCCGCAGACGGCCCGGCGGACGTGGTGATCGACGTCGTCTATGACGGTCCGGACCTCGCCGAAGTGGCCGAGCACACCGGTCTGAGCGTCGCCCAGGTGATCAATGCCCATACCGCGACACCCTGGCTGGTGGGCTTCGGCGGATCCACGCCGGGCTTTGCCTACCTGCTCGGCGATGATCGGAGGCTGCAGGTGCCGCGGCGCCCCGAGTTGCGTACGGTCCCGGCCGGGTCCGTCGCGCTGGCCGGTCAGTTCAGCGGCATCTATCCGCGTCAGTGGCCCGGCGGTTGGCACGTGATCGGCCACACCGAGGCCGTGTTGTGGGACCTGGACCGTCCCGTGCCGGCGCTGTTGACGCCGGGCCTGTCGGTACAGTTCCGGGCTGCGTGACCGCCATGACCACCTCCCTGGAAGTTCTGCGCACCGGCCCGTTGGCCCTGGTCGAGGATCTGGGCCGGACCGGGATGGGATACCTCGGCGTCAGCCCGTCCGGCGCCGCCGACCGTCGCTCGCACAAGTTGGCCAATCGACTGCTGGCCAATCCCGACGATCGAGCCAGCATCGAGGTGGCATTCGGCGGGCTGTCCGTGCGGGTGCACGGCGGCGACATCGACATCGCAGTCACCGGCGCCGACACCGATCCGAATGTCAACGGAGTCAGCTTCGGCACCAACAGCATTCAGCACGTCCGGGACGGCCAGGTGGTCTCCTTGGGCAGTCCCCGGTCGGGGCTGCGCAGCTACCTGGCGGTGCGGGGCGGCATCGATGTCCCGCCGGTGCTGGGTTCCCGCAGCTACGACGTGATGGGCGAGATCGGCCCGGCCCCGTTGCGCGACGGCGACGTACTGGAGATCGGCGAACCGACCGGTCACTTCCCGGAGATCGACCTGGCGCCGGTGGCGACCATCGCCGATGACGTGGTCGAGTTGCGGGTGATGCCGGGCCCACGCGACGACTGGTTCGTCGACCCCGACATCATGGTGCGCACCAACTGGCTGGTGAGTAACCACAGCGACCGCGTCGGCATGCGCCTGGTGGGGATGCCGCTGGAATACCGTTGGCCCGACAGGCAATTGCCCGCCGAGGGCGCCGACCGGGGCGCAATCCAGATCCTGCCGAACGGCTTTCCGATAATCCTGGGTCCCGACCATCCGGTGACCGGCGCCTACCCGGTCGTCGGGGTGGTGGTCGACGAGGACATCGACACCTTGGCGCAGGTACGGCCCGGGCAGACCGTGCGGATGCACTGGTCGCGGCCCCGCCAGCACCCGGCCTCGCCCGCGGCCTGGTAGGCCACTGGAGTGCCCGGCCAGGTTCACAAGGCCCGCCTGATTCACACCAGCGATCTGGACGACGAGACCCGCCGCGGAGCCCACCGACTGGTCACCGAAGCATCCGGGGGCACGCTGTCCGACGCCGACTGGCAGCACGCGCTCGGCGGCATGCACGCATTGATCTGGCATCACGGTGTGCTGATCGCCCACGGTGCTGTGATCCGGCGCCAACTGCTCTATCGCGGCAGATCGCTGCGATGCGGCTATGTAGAGGCCGTCACCGTACGCGCCGATTACCGGGAGCGGGGCCTGGGTACCGCGGTGCTGCGGGCGTGCGAACAGGTGATCCGTGGCGCCTTCGAACTCGGCGCTCTCAGTTCGCCCAGCATCAGCCGCCGGCTCTACACCGCGCGCGGATGGTTGCCGTGGCGGGGCCCCACTGCCGTCCTGTCCCCGACTGGGCCGGTGCGCACCCCCGAGGCGGACGGCACCGTGTTCGTCATGCCGGTCGGGATCGAGTTGGACACCACGGCCGAGCTGACGTGCGACTGGCGTGACGGTCACGTCTGGTAGTAACGCGCCACTGCAGGTCTACCGCTGACTCCCAGTTAGCTGACAGCGGTTTCCAACCCAACGCAACGTTTCTCCACTTGGCCGGACCACCAGGTGAAATATCCTGTGCGCGCGGCAGATACGTGAGGTGCACCACTCGCGGTTCGTGCACCCACGACGTTTTCAGGTTCTTTACTGCCACTTGCCAGATCTGGTGGGTAGGTTCGCACTCCGTCCATCGTGATGCGAGATTCCGCGCGTGACGGTGGCCCAGAGCCCGAGGAGATCGCATGACGAACGGCCGTATCACCAACTTCGATCCTGAGGACTGCGCAGCCTGGGAAGCCGGCAATGCCGCCATCGCGCGGCGCAACCTGATCTGGTCTACCGCCAGTACGCATGTGGCGTTCTCGATCTGGTCACTGTGGTCGGTGGTGGTGCTGTTCATGCCCGAGTCGGTCTACGGCATCAACGCCGCCGACAAGCTGCTGCTGGGCGCGGTCGCCACTCTGGTCGGCGGTTGCGTCCGCGTGCCCTACGTCCGGGCCACCGCGAAGTTCGGTGGCCGGGACTGGGCAGTGGCCTCCTCGCTGATCTTGCTGATCCCGACCTCCGGGACGCTGCTGCTGCTCATCAAGCCCGGCCAGCCACTGTGGATGTATGTGGTGTGCGCTGCACTGACCGGCCTGGGCGGCGGCAACTACGCCGCGTCGCTGGCCAACGTCGATGCCTTCTACCCCCAGCGACTCAAGGGTGTCGCCCTGGGCCTGTGCGGTGGTATCGGCAACCTCGGCGTGGCCGCCATCCAGTTGGTGGGTCTGATGATTCTGGCCACCGTGGGCAACACCAAGCCAGAACTGGTCTGCTCGGTGTACCTGGTCCTGCTCGCCGTGGTGGGCGTCTGCGCAGCACTGTGGATGGACAACCTCGACCACGGCAGGGAAGAGGTGGGCAGCATCCGATCGGTCCTGTCGGTTCCGGACAGCTGGATCATCTCGGCGCTGTACTGCGCAGCGTTCGGCTCATTCATCGGCTTCGCATTCGCCTTCGCCCAGGTTCTGCACGTCACGTTCGAGAAAGCCGGCCACAGCCCCGCCGAGGCGGCGCTCTACGCCGCGCGAATCGCATTCCTGGGCCCGCTGCTGGGCGCCTTGGCCCGCATCTACGGCGGCCGGGTGGCCGACCGCCGCGGCGGGGGCCGAGTCAGTCTGATGGTGTTCCTCGGCATGATCGCGGCGTCAGCCGTCCTGGCGGTGACCAGCACCATCGACGATCACAACACCCGCGCAACCACATCGACGATCGGGATCTACATCGCCGCGTTCATGGTGCTGTTCATCCTGGCTGGGATGGGCAACGGATCCGTGCTCAAGATGATCCCGTCGATCTTCGAGGCTCGCAGCCGCTCGCTGGACGCCGACGAAACCGAGCGGCGGCATTGGGCACGGTCGCACTCCGGCGCCTTGATCGGGTTCGCCACCGCGGTCGGTGCGCTCGGCGGGGTCGCCATCAACCTGGTTTTGCGCCAGGCCTACGCCAGCTCCGGAACCGAGACGCCGGCGTTCTGGGTCTTTCTGGCCTCCTATTGCGCCGTGGCGGGATTGACCTGGCTGATGTACGTACGCCGACCGCGAGGCAGCCGAAATGCCCCAATTCCGGCCGACACCGCGAAGATCTCCGCGTGACCCGCAACATCGGGCTATAGGGCAACGGCCCCGCAATCGCTTGTTAACACGGAGGACACGGGTCAGCGCCAAAATTTTCTATATGAGTACCGTCGTCCAAGCCGCCGGTCACCGTATTGAGATCGAAGACAACCAGGTCCTCGTGGACGGGGAGGTCAGGCCGGTCTCTCCGGCCGGCATGGCTGCCCTGCGTGTCCTGGCGCACCGTCCGGGCCACGTGGTGGCACGGGACATTCTGCTGCGCGCCCTCCCGGGACGGGGAAACAGTATGCACGCCGTCGAGTCCGCCGTTCTTCGCCTGCGGACAGCGCTGGGCGACAGCCAGATCGTCGCAACCGTCGTCAAGCGGGGGTATCGACTGGCCGTTGACAGCGAGCAGGGCGTTGCGTGATCCCAATCCTGGTTGCGCACGGCACCCGTACGCCCCACGGGGTGGTCATGATCGGCGAACTCGCCGAGCGGGTCGGTGCCCTGTTGGCGCAGCCGGTCAGAGTGGCATTCATCGACGTGCTGGGGCCCAGTCCCGCTGAGATACTTGCCGCTGAGGCGCAGAGCGGCCGCCCGGCCGTCCTCATCCCCGCGTTCCTGGCCCGCGGTTACCACGTGGGTGTCGACGTGCCCGTCCAGGTTGCGGCCAGTGGTCATCCTGATGTCACCATCACTCCGGCACTGGGCCCCGACCCCCGGGTCGCCGAGGTGGTCGCGGATCGGCTGACCGAATCAGGCTGGCGCCCAAGCGACGCAGTGGTGCTCGCCGCCGCCGGCTCATCAGACCCCCTTGCCCAGTCCGACGTCGAGCAGGCAGCGCAGATGCTGTCCGGCCTGATCGGCTCGCCTGTCACCGCAGCATTCGCCGCCACCGGTGGCCCCAGCGTCGGAGACGCTGTCACAACCCTGCGTAACCAGGGCGCCGGCCGCGTGGTGGTCGCGTCATACTTGTTGGCCGACGGCTTTTTCCAGCGTCGCCTGCGCAATTCAGGCGCAGATCTGGTGACCGAGCCGCTGGGCGCGCATGCCGGGATCGCGCGCGTGATCGCCGACCGGGTCATCACCGCCTGCACCCGAATCCCGGTGCGCTGACCCAGTTTCTGCAGGGGCCGTATCGATGAGCGCCCCGCCGGCGATCTCGCCAACGAATTTCATTCTGGCAACGCCGTGTTGACCGGTGTTTCGCAGCCCGTCCCCCGGCCCCGTTGAGCCGAATTTCTCCTCACAGGCGTCTGGGTGCACCGTGAGGAGAAGTTCACGGCCGAGTCATCTCGTGCAGCACAGCGGTAACGCGCGATTCCTACCGTGGCCGTATGGCGCGTTCACATCTGATTACCCAGTGGGATCCCGAAGACACCGTGGCCTGGGAATCCGGCAATGACAGGATCGCGCGACGCAACCTGATCTGGTCGACAATTGCTGAGCACGCCGGCTTTTCGATCTGGTCGATCTGGTCGGTGATGGTGCTGTTCATGCCCGAGTCGGTGTATGGCTTCAGCGCCGGCGACAAGTTCCTGTTGGCAGCCACGGCCACGCTCGCCGGCGGCGTGTTGCGCATTCCGTATTCGCTGGCCACCGCGGCCTTCGGTGGCCGCAACTGGACGATCTTCTCGGCGCTGGTGCTGCTGATCCCCACTGTCGGAATGATGTTCCTGCTGGCCCATCCAGGCCTGCCGTTATGGCCCTACCTGTTGTGCGCTGCGCTCACCGGCCTGGGCGGGGGTAACTTTGCCGCCTCCATGACCAATGTGAATGCGTTCTACCCGCATCGGCTCAAAGGCTGGGCGCTGGCGGTCAATGCCGGCGGCGGCAACCTGGGTGTTCCGCTGATCCAGCTGGTCGGGTTGGCGGTGCTGGCCACCGCGGGTAACCGGCAGCCGTATTGGGTGTGCGCGATCTACCTGGTGTTCCTCGCGGTAGCCGCTGTCGGCGCAGCGCTTTTCATGGACAATCTCGACGGCCAGAAGGCCGACCTGACCGCCATGCGCTCGATCCTGCCCGAGGTCGACACGTGGATCATCGCACTTCTCTACATCGGCACCTTCGGCTCCTTCATCGGCTTCTCGTTCGCCTTCGGCCAGGTGCTGCAGATCAGCTTCGTGGGCGGCGGACAGACTCCCGCCCAGGCCTCGCTGCACGCTGCTCAAATCGCCTTCCTGGGACCGCTTTTGGGATCGCTGTCGCGGATCTATGGCGGACGGCTGGCGGACCGGCTCGGCGGCAACAGTGTCACGCTGGCTTCCTTCGGCGGAATGTTCGTGGCATCCGGACTGCTCGTCGCCGTGAGCACCGTGGACAGCAGTCACGCCGGGCCCACGTCCGGCGCCATCATGGTCGGCTACGTCATCGGCTTTGTCGCGCTGTTCATCGTCTCCGGGATCGGCAATGGCTCGGTGTACAAGATGATTCCGTCGATCTTCGAAGCACGCAGTCACCGGATGGGGATGCCGGAGAACGAGCGTCGGCCCTGGGCGCGAGCCAGGTCCGGAGCGCTGATCGGATTCGCCGGCGCAGTCGGTGCGTTGGGTGGCGTGGGAATCAATCTGGCTCTGCGCCAGTCGTATATCACCAGTGGATCTGCTACGACGGCCTTCTGGATCTTCCTGATCGGTTATGTCGGAGCTGCGGCGCTGACCTGGCTGAGGTACGTACGTCGGCCGCTCATCGCTCCGCAACCGGCCCGGGCGGCACTGGCACCGGCGTAACGTGTCCACTTCGCTGAGCGGTTACCGGATCGCAGTGACGTCGGCCCGACGCGCTGGCGAACTCTCCACCCTGCTGCAGCGCCATGGCGCCTCGGTCTGCGCGGCACCGGCCATCACCATGATCGACCTGACCGACGACATCGTTTTGCGCGGGCGCACCGAGTCGTTGATCGAGACACCACCCGACGTCCTGGTGGTGACGACAGCCATGGGCTTCCGCGGCTGGATCGCCGCAGCCGAAGGATGGGGGATCGCCGACCAGCTGACCGCGGCCCTGAGCACCGCCCGCATCGTGGCCCGTGGACCGAAGGCTGTCGGCGCACTGCGCACCGCGGGCCTGCCCGAGGAGTGGTCACCTGAGTCTGAATCGTCAGCGGCCCTGGTCGATTACCTGAAGGACGATATCGCCGGTGCCCGTATAGCGGTACAGCTGCACGGCACCACCGGCGACTGGGATCCCGCCCCCGAGCTGCTGAGCCAATTCCGCAAGGCGGGAGCCGAAGTACTGCCCATCCCCGTCTACCGATGGCGGCCGGCCCAGCCGGGCGGGGAATTCGACCAGCTCACCACGCAGATAGCCCAGAGCCAGTTCGACGCCGTCAGCTTCACCTCGGCGGCCGCCGTGATGGCGACACTGTCTCGGGCAGCCGACCTCGGTATCTCCGACGCGCTGATTCACGCCCTGCGATCCGACGTACACGCCATGTGCGTCGGCCCACTGACGGCGCGACCGCTGGCCCTGCTGAACGTCCCGACCTCGTCGCCCCGACGAATGCGCTTGGGAGCGTTGGCTCGTCATATCATCGATGAGCTGCCCCGGCTGCGTCCCCACATCCTTTATGCCGCCGGGCATCGGATCGAAGTCCACAACAGTTGCGTGATAGTCGACGGGGAGACCAAGCAGATGTCGCCCTCGAACATGGCGACGCTGCGAGCGCTGGCTCATCGGCCCGGCCACGTCGTCTCACGGCAAACGCTGCTCGAGGCGCTGCCCGGCAACGGCGCCAACACCCATGCGGTAGAAACGGCCGTCCTGAGGCTTCGGACAACCCTGGGCGACAAGAACATTGTCGCGACTGTGGTCAAACGGGGGTATCGCCTGGCCGTGGACCAGGTGGGCCAGGAAGCCGGCTGAGCGACAGCCCGGCCATCACCTGGCCGTGGACCAGGTGGGCCGGCAGGCCGCCTAAGCGACAGCCTGCTGGGCGACGGGCTGGCCGACCTGCACGTAGCCGTCCTCAGTGATTCGAGTGGGGTACACCCGCACCGAGACGCTCGGGTCGTCGAGGCAGCTGCCGTCGTCCAGGGCGAAGGCCTGCTTCTTCAACGGTGAGATGACAGAGAGCCGGCCGCCACGGTCACCGACGAGCCCGCGGGACAGCACCGCTGCCCGGAAGAACGGGTCGATGTTGCACACCGCGCGGACTGAGCCGTCGTCAAGGCGGAACAGCGCCGCCTGCTTACCGTTGGCGAGCAGGACCCCCACCCCGAGGCCGGGAATCATGCTGTCGTAGCGGCAGGCGGTGATCCAGGTGTCGATGTTGTCGGTGTTCATGATTTCTCCTCAGCTACACGCAGGACTGGGACGGGCAACGGGACCTTGCGACCGTCACGCACGGTGAACGCGACGGTGGGGTCTTCGGCATCAGGGGCGTTGACGAAGGAGACGAAGCGCGACAGCTTCTCCGGGTCGTCGAGGACGCCCTTCCACTCGTCGGTGTAATTGTCGACGTGGCGGGCCATCGCCTCCTCGAATTCCGCGGCGAGCCCTAGAGAGTCGTCACAGACGACCTCGCGGACGTGATCGAGTCCGCCTTCCATCGCCTCGATCCACGGTGCGGTGCGCTGCAGCCGGTCCGCGGTGCGGATGTAGAACATCAGGAACCGGTCGATGTAGCGGAACACGGTCTCGGTGTCGATGTCGCTGGCGAGCAGCTGGGCGTGCTTGGGCGACATACCGCCGTTGCCGCCGACGTAGAGGTTCCAGCCGATCTCGGTGGCGATCACGCCGACGTCTTTGCCACGCGCCTCGGCGCACTCGCGGGCGCAGCCCGACACGCCCATCTTGATCTTGTGCGGGGCCCGCAGACCCCGGTAACGCAGCTCCAGATCGATGGCCATCTTCACGGAGTCCTGTTGCCCGTAACGGCACCAGTCGCTGCCCACGCAGCTTTTCACCGTCCGCAACGACTTCCCGTACGCCTGACCGGATTCCATGCCGGCGTCGACCAGCTTGCGCCAGATCGCGGGCAGCTGATCCACCCGTGCACCGAACATGTCGATGCGCTGTCCGCCGGTGATCTTGGTGTAAAGGCCGAATTCCTGGGCGATCTGGCCGATCAGGATCAGGTGCTCGGGCTTGATCTCACCGCCGGGCACCCGCGGAACCACCGAGTAGCTGCCGTTGCGCTGAATATTGGCCAGGAAGTGGTCATTGGTGTCCTGCAGAGCCGCCTGCTCGCCCTCGAGGATGTGCCCGGATCCGGTGGACGCCAGGATGGAGGCGACGGTGGGCTTGCAGATGTCACAGCCGTAGCCGGTGCCGAACCGCTCCAGCAGTCCGGAGAAGGTGCGGATTCCGGTGACCTGGACGATCTCGAACAGCTCCGCGCGCGACTGGGCGAAGTGTTCACACAGCGCCTTGGACTGCTCGACGCCCTGAGCGACCAGCAACTCTTTGAGCAGCGGAATGCAGGATCCGCATGAGGTTCCCGCTTTGGTGCAGCTCTTCAGGCTCTGCACGTCGTGGCACCCGCCGGCGATCGCGTCGCACAGTTGATCCTTGCTGACGTTGTTGCAGGAGCAGATCTGCGCCGCCCCCGGCAACGCCCCGATTCCCAAGGCGCTCTTGCTTTCGCCGGAGCCGGCCGGGGCGATCAGATCCAGGGGATCGCCCGGCAGCTCGGCGCCGACCATCGGGCGCAGCACGCCGTAGGACGAGGCGTCGCCGACCAGGATCCCGCCGAGCAGGGTCTTGGCGTCATCGGAGAGCACCAGCTTGGCGTAGGTCCGCTTCACCGGATCGTTGATCACGACCGACAGCGAGTTCTCGGCGGCCCCCATCGCGTCACCGAAGCTGGCGACGTCGACACCGAGCAGCTTGAGCTTGGTGGACATGTCGGCCTCGCCGAATTCGGCCTCACCGTCCAGCAGTCGGTCGGCGACCACCTCAGCGCTGGTGTAGCCGGGCCCGACCAGTCCGTAGCAGACGCCTTCGATGGCGGCGACCTCGCCGATCGCGTATACGTCGGGATCGCTGGTCTGACAGCGCAGATCGGTCAGCACTCCGCCGCGCTCGGCGATCGCCAGGCCCGCCTCACGAGCCAGTTCGTCGCGTGGGCGCACCCCGGCGGCGAAGATCACCAGTCCTGCCTCGATCGCGGTGCCGTCGGAGAGCTGCACCCGCAGGGTGGGCGAACCGTATTGATGGGTCAGTTGCTCGATGGACTGGGTGCCCACGCCGACGTGCACCGCGATACCGAGATCGGTGATCATCCGGCTCAGCAGCACCCCGCCGGCGGCGTCGAGCTGTTGCGGCATCAGGCGCGGCGCCATCTCGACGATGTGCGGTGTGATGCCGGAGGCGCGCAGCGCGTTGGCGGCCTCCAGCCCCAGCAGACCGCCGCCGATCACCACACCGGCGCGGGTTTTACCAGCTTCCAGCATGCACTCGATGTCGGCCCGGATTCCGTCCAGATCGTCCAGGGTCCGGTAGACATGGCAGCCGGGCAGATCGTGGCCGGGCACCGGGGGCACGAACGCGCGCGACCCGGTCGCCAGCACCAGGGTGTCGTAGCCGTAACGCTGTCCATCCGCGGCCAGCACCGACTTGTCGGCCAGGTCCACCTTCTCAACCCGGGTGCTCAGCATCAGCCGCACCTGCTCGTCGCCGGCGTAGTCATTTCCCGGCAACGCCAACCGGGATCGATCCCACCCATCGGTGTAGGAGGTCAGCCCGACCCGGTCGTACGCGGGTTCAGACTCCTCGGCGAGCACCGTGACCCGCCAGTCGGCGCCACCGGCTCGGCTGCGCAGCGCCTCCACGAAGCGGTGCCCCACCATCCCGTGTCCGACCACGACAAGGTCTTTGACGGCGCGCGGCGTTTCGATCGTGGTCATGGAATAGACGTTAGGAAGCCGATATTGCCGGTGTATCGCCATACGTTACAACCGTGTGAACGGTTGTCTGATCAGGTCGTGATGCCGCTCACCGCACCCCTTTGGTGAGTCCGCGTTCACTGTCGGCGAACACGGAACTTTAGCGGAGGTGACTCAAGTTTTACCCAGTGACGGACCGGCAACCGACCGGCACGCAGTATTCATTCGAGGAGACACCATGAGCAGCCTGACCTTGTGGCACCGCCCGTTCGACACCGACCGCTGGGTCCGCGACTTCTTCGGCCCGGCCACGGCAAGCGACTGGCGGACGCCTGCGGCGAGCAGATTCTCGCCGGCCGCTGAGATCATCAAAGACGGCGACGACGCGGTGATCCGGCTTGAGCTGCCGGGCATCGATGTCGACAAGGACGTGACGGTCGAACTCGTCGGCGGTCGCCTGGTGGTGCGCGGCGAACGCCGCGACGAGCACACCGAGACCGACGGCGACAACCACCGCACGCTGCGGGAGGTGCGCTACGGCGCGTTCCGACGCTCGTTCGGCGTTCCGGCGCATATCACCAGCGAAGCCGTGACAGCGTCCTATGACGCCGGCGTGCTCACGGTCCGGGTAGCCGGCGTGTACGCGGGCTCCCAGCCGCAGACCATCGCCATCACCAAGTAGCGGCCGCACTCCCACCAGACCCGAAAACCCCTGCACACGTCCGTGTGTGGGGGTTTTCGGCGTTCAACACAGACGGCGTACAACGTGATCTGTCTCACGTTCCATTCCGTATGTGATTAGCATCGGGTGTACGTACTGTGATCCGTACCACCCGAGGAGGTCTGGTGTCGAGCACTACCGAACTCGCCGAACTGCACACCCTGATTGGGGACCTGCGGCGTTGCGTGCTGGGGCTGAAGACCCGCTTCGGCGACATTCCCGGCATGCGCCGCATCGAATTGGACGCTGAGCGCATCCTCACTGACGTTCAACTCCTCGAATCTGACGCCGGAGAGATGGATCTGGAGCGCTGGGCAGCCGAGCGAGCGCCCGAGAAGATCACCATCCCCGACACCGAATACGACAGCGAATTCTGGCGCGACGTCGACGACGAAGGCGTCGGCGGCCAAGGCAGGTACTAACCCAACACTGGGTGCTGCTTGCGGCCAAGGGGCGCCCTCCGACGAACTGAGCCGAAGGGAACCCCATCCAGATGAGTGCACCCGCCGTGAACCGTCCCGGCGTCTTCTCGGCGACTCGCGCACGGATTGCCAATCGGACATTGCGGACCGACCGCTGGTGGCTCTCCCCGCTGCGAATCGACCTGGGTTTTGCCGCCTTCCTGATCTATGCGACGGCGCGCGGGTTCCAGCAGAACCACTACTTCGTCGAGAAGTACCACTACCTGACACCGTTCTACTCACCGTGTGTGAGCCAGGGTTGTCTCCCCGAGGCCAGCGAATTCTGGCCACGATTCCTGCCCGATGTGTGGTGGCTGCCGTACGCGGCGATGTCGTTGCCGTTCCTGTTGCTTTTCCGGCTGACCTGCTACTACTA
This sequence comes from Mycolicibacter nonchromogenicus, assembly GCF_002101775.1. Classification (GTDB taxonomy): domain Bacteria; phylum Actinomycetota; class Actinomycetes; order Mycobacteriales; family Mycobacteriaceae; genus Mycobacterium; species Mycobacterium nonchromogenicum. The sequence goes on from NZ_LQPI01000048.1 coordinate 47,289, forward strand.
CCGCGGCGCCTACTACCGCACGGTGTGGCAGTCGCCGACGGCGTGTGCCGTCCCCGAGCCCCGCGCCCATTACACCGGGGAGACGCGGTTTCCGCTGATCATCCAGAACAGCCACCGCTACTTCTTCTACATCGCCGCGGTCATCTCGATCATCAACACCAACGATGCGATCGGGGCATTCCACTCCGACACCGGCCCACACGGTTTCGGGTTCGGGCTGGGCAATCTCATTCTGGTCGGCAACGTCATCATGCTGTGGACCTACACCCTGTCCTGTCACTCGTGCCGGCACGTGTTCGGCGGGCGGCTCAAGCACTTCTCCAAGAATCCAGTGCGGTACTGGATGTGGTCGCAGATCAGCAAGATCAACGTGCATCACAAGCAATTCGCCTGGATCACCCTGGGCACGCTGATGGTGACCGACTTCTACATCATGCTGGTCGCCAGCGGCACCATCAGCGACCTGCGATTCATCGGCTGACAAGCGTTTTCGTGTCAACTCTTAGACGAGTGAGGATTCATGGTTGAAGTCGAACGGCACTCCTACGACGTAGTCGTGATCGGTGCCGGCGGCGCTGGCCTGCGCGCGGTCATCGAAGCCCGTGAACAGGGCCTGAGCGTCGCGGTGGTGTGCAAGTCGCTGTTCGGCAAGGCGCACACCGTCATGGCCGAGGGTGGCTGCGCGGCGTCGATGGGCAACGTCAACTCCAAGGACAACTGGCAGGTGCACTTCCGCGACACCATGCGCGGCGGGAAGTTCCTCAACAACTGGCGGATGGCCGAACTCCACGCCCGCGAAGCACCCGAACGGGTCTGGGAATTGGAGACCTACGGCGCGCTGTTCGACCGCACCCCCGACGGAAAGATCAGCCAGCGCAACTTCGGCGGCCACACCTATCCGCGGCTGGCCCACGTCGGTGACCGCACCGGCCTGGAGTTGATCCGCACCATGCAGCAGAAGGTCGTCTCGCTGCAGCAGGACGACTACGCCGAGTTCGGTGACTACGAGGCGCGGATCAAGATCTTCCACGAGTGCACCATCACCGAACTGATCAAAGACGAAGCCACCGGAGCTATTTCGGGTGCGTTTGGCTACTGGCGGGAAAGCGGCGACTTCGTGTTGTTCGAAGCGCCGGCGATCGTGTTGGCCACCGGCGGCATCGGCAAGTCGTTCAAGGTGACGTCGAACTCCTGGGAGTACACCGGCGACGGCCACGCGCTGGCACTGCGAGCCGGTGCGTCGCTGATCAACATGGAATTCGTGCAGTTCCACCCGACCGGCATGGTGTGGCCCCCCAGCGTCAAGGGGATCCTGGTCACCGAAGGCGTTCGCGGCGACGGCGGGGTGCTCAAGAACTCCGACGGAACCCGGTTCATGTTCGACTACATCCCGCCGGTGTTCAAGGGCCAGTACGCCGAGACCGAACAAGAAGCCGATCAGTGGCTCAAGGACAACGACTCGGCCCGCCGTACGCCGGACCTGCTGCCACGTGACGAGGTGGCCCGCGCCATCAACTCCGAGGTCAAGGCCGGACGCGGTTCGCCGCACGGCGGGGTGTTCCTCGACATCGCGTCACGGCTGACGCCGGAGGAGATCAAGCGCCGGCTGCCCTCGATGTACCACCAGTTCATGCAGCTGGCCGAGGTCGACATCACCAAGGACGCAATGGAAGTCGGCCCCACCTGCCACTACGTGATGGGCGGCATCGAGGTCGACCCGGACACCGGTGCGGCGGCGGTGCCCGGCCTGTTCGCCGCCGGCGAATGCTCCGGCGGGATGCACGGATCCAACCGGCTGGGCGGCAACTCGCTGTCGGACCTGCTGGTGTTCGGCCGCCGCGCCGGTTTGGGCGCGGCGCAGTATGTGCAGGGTCTGGGCGCTCGGCCGGCGGTGACGCCGGCTGCCTTGGAGGCCGCCGCCGAGTTGGCACTGGCGCCGTTCAACGGGCCGGCTGGTGGCGGCACACCGGAGAACCCGTACACCCTGCACTCCGATCTGCAACAGTCGATGAACGACCTGGTGGGCATCATCCGCAATGCCGACGAGCTCGAGCAGGCCCTGGTCCGCATCGAGGAGTTCAAGGCCCGGTTTGCGGCCGTCACCGTCGACGGCGGACGCCACTACAACCCGGGCTGGCATCTGGCCGTCGACCTGCGCAACATGCTGCTGGTCAGTGAATGCGTGGCCAAGGCCGCGCTGCAACGCACCGAGAGTCGCGGCGGACACACCCGCGATGACCACCCGGGGATGGACCCCAATTGGCGCAAGACCCTGCTGGTCTGCCGCGTGGCGGACCACAGCGCCGTTCCCGACATCACCGTCACGCCGGAGCCTCAGCCCGGGATGCGTGAGGACTTGCTGGAGCTGTTCGAGATCTCCGAGTTGGAGAAGTACTACACCGACCAAGAGCTGGCGCAACATCCGGGACGGAGAGCGTAATGACACACAACGCCCACCTGCGAGTCTGGCGAGGTGACGTTGACGGCGGTGGACTGCAGGATTTCGAGGTCGAGGTCAACGAGGGTGAGGTGGTGCTCGACGTCATCCACCGCCTGCAGGCCACCCAGACCCCGGACCTGGCGGTGCGCTGGAACTGCAAGGCCGGCAAGTGCGGATCGTGTTCGGCGGAGATCAACGGCTTTCCCCGGCTGATGTGTATGACGCGGATGTCGATGTTCGACCCGGCCGAAACGATCACGGTGACCCCGGTGCGCACCTTCCCGGTGGTCCGCGACCTGGTCACCGACGTCTCGTTCAACTACCAGAAGGCCCGCGAGATGCCGGCGTTCAAGCCCCCGGCGGATCTCAAGCCCGGCGAGTACCGGATGCAGCAGGTCGATGTGGAGCGCTCCCAGGAGTTCCGCAAGTGCATCGAATGCTTCCTGTGCCAGAACGTCTGCCACGTCATCCGGGACCACGAGGAGAACAAGCCCCGGTTCTCTGGGCCGCGCATGTTCATCCGGCTCGCGGAGTTGGACATGCATCCCCTCGACGCCGCCGACCGGCGCGACTTCGGCCAGGACGAAGCCGGTCTCGGCCTGTGCAACATCACCAAGTGCTGCACCGAGGTCTGCCCCGAGCACATCACGATCACCGACAACGCCATCATCCCGATGAAGGAACGGGTGGCCGGCAACCGCTATGACCCCGTGGTCTGGCTCGGCCGAAAGATCTTCCGGCGCAAGGCCGACTGACGGCCGCGGTTTCCGCTTGGGCTACTGCGCAATAGCGTCCCAGCCGCCTTCACGCCGCAGCATCGCGACCAAGGCGTCGGCGACGCCAGGTGCTGCGGCGACGCACAGGTCGCCGCTGTCGATGTCCGGCCCGGGCAACACCACCCGCGCCCCGGCCTCCACCGCGATCAGCGCTCCGGCGGCGTAGTCCCACGGCTTGATCCCATGCTCGTAGTAGGCATCCAGCCGCCCGGCGGCGACCATGCACAAGTCCAGCGCAGCCGACCCGATCCGGCGTACGTCGCGCACCTGCGGCAGTAGCCGCGCAAGCAAGGCGGCCTGGGCAGCCCGGCGCCCCGGCGAGTAGCCGAATCCGGTGCCCAGCAGCGCCAGCGACAATTCGGTCACATCGGTGCAACGCAGGCTGACAATCCCCTGCGCATCGGTCACTCGGGCGCCTGATCCTGCTGCGGCAGAATAGATCCGGTCACCAACCACGTCGGCGACCGCGCCGGCCACCGAGACCCCGCCGATCTGGGCCGCCACCGACACCGCGTAGGCCGGGACGTCGTACATGAAGTTCACGGTGCCGTCGATCGGATCGACCACCCAGGTGACGGCACCCGGATCCTGGCCGGAGACATCGCCGGAGCCTCCGCCTTCCTCGCCCAGTACGGCATCACCGGGCCGAAGCCGTGCCAGCCGTTCCCGGATGAATCTCTCGGTGTCGGTGTCGACCACGGTCACCGGATCGGTGGGACTGCTCTTGGTCTGGACCAGGCCCGAGGACGACTCGATCCCTTCCGCGCCGAACACCTCGGCGCGTCGACGCCGCACGAAGGCGGCGGCCTCAGCCACCAGTGCCTCGGCGGTGGTCCTCAACTGCACGGGGTCGCTACCACTGGGCGCCATAGCCCCATAGCAACACATCCGCGGCACTCGTCGCATCCCGCGACAACTGCCGCAACGCCGACGTCAGCCCTCGAGTCGACGAAAACCGCTGCGGTGGAACACGATCGGTGCGATCTCCGGGTCGACGGTCAATTCGCACACTCGCAAGACCACGATGGTGTGGTCTCCCGCCGGCACCAACTGCTCGATCGAGCTGCCCAGCCACACGCCGGTGCCCTTGATGAAGACCGCTCCGTCGCTGGTCACCGTCTCCAATCCGGCGAAGCGGTCGCCGGTCTTGGCGGCCAGGGTGCGCGCCGCAGCGTCGTGCGCCTCTCCGAGCACGCTGATGCCCAGCCGGGGTGAGTCCTTGAGTTTGGGCCACGTCGTGGAGGTGTTCTGCACACAGAAGGACACCAACGGCGGCTCCAACGAGACCGGCACGAAGGTGCTGGCGGCCAGGCCGACCCGAACGCCGTCGATTTCGGCCGCCACCGCCACCACACCGGAGGGGAAATGCCCAAAGGCTTCCCTCAGCGCTGACGGGGTCAACGGGGTCAGGTTGCTCGCGGAACTCACGTGGGGATTCACCGGGGACTCATTCGCCTCGTCTGGTCTGGTCTGGTCGCCCAAGACCCTACTAGCCGCGTCCCAACGTCGGCATATCGGCCGGTAGCGACCGAATTCGCGGCCCGAGACCAACCGGTTGGTTACCGAATACAGGACGTAGGTCACATCAGCTTGCGCTATGGCTACTGGCGAGTATATTTCAGGTTACGTTACTGGTGGGTAACTTAAGCCTGAGTACCCAACCACAGGTGGCATTCCATGAGGAGGAAGTAGTGAGCCACTACAAGAGCAATGTCCGTGACCAGGTGTTCAACCTGTTCGAAGTGCTGGGCTTGGACCAGGTCTTCGGCGAGGGCGACTACGCCGACCTGGATGTCGACACCGCTCAGGAAATGCTCGGCGAGATGGTGCGGCTGGCCGAGGGTCCGATCGCGGAGTCCTTCGTCGACGGTGACCGCAACCCGCCGGTGTTCGACCCGGCCACTCACTCGGTGACACTGCCCGAGTCCTTCAAGAAGTCCGTGCGCGCCCACCTGGAAGGCGGCTGGGACCGCGTCGGGGTCATCGAGGAGCTCGGCGGAATCCCCATGCCCAAGGTCCTGATGTGGGCGCTGCAGGAGCACATCCTGGGGGCCAACCCCGCGGTGTGGATGTACGGCGGCGGCGCCGGCTTCGCCAACATCTTCTACAACATCGCCACCGAAGAGCAGAAGAAGTGGGCCATCCTCGCCGCTGAGCGCGGCTGGGGCTCGACCATGGTGCTGACCGAGCCGGACGCCGGCTCGGACGTGGGCGCCGGGCGGACCAAGGCCATCCAGCAGGAGGACGGCTCGTGGCACATCGACGGCGTCAAGCGGTTCATCACTTCGGCTGACTCCGACGACCTGTTCGAGAACATCTTCCACCTCGTGCTGGCTCGCCCCGAGGGCGCAAAGCCCGGCACCAAGGGCCTGTCGTTGTTCTTCGTGCCCAAGTTCCTGTTCGACTTCGAAACCGGCGAACTCGGCGAGCGCAACGGTGTGTTCGTCACCAACGTCGAGCACAAGATGGGCCTGAAGGTCTCGGCCACGTGTGAGCTGACCTTCGGCCAGCACGGGGTACCGGCCAAGGGCTGGCTCGTGGGCGACGTGCACGACGGCATCGCGCAGATGTTCGACGTGATCGAGCAGGCCCGGATGATGGTCGGTACCAAGGCCATCGCCACGCTGTCCACCGGCTACCTCAACGCACTCGAGTACGCCAAGGAGCGGGTGCAGGGCGCCGACCTGACCCAGATGACCGACAAGACCGCGCCGCGGGTGACCATCACCCACCACCCGGACGTCCGCCGGTCGTTGATGACCCAGAAGGCCTACGCCGAGGGTCTGCGGGCGCTGTACATGTACACCGCCAGCTTCCAGGACGCGGTGGTCGCCGAGAAGCTGCACGGCGTGGACGCCGACCTGGCGGTCCGGATCAACGACCTGATGCTGCCGATCGTCAAGGGCGTCGGCTCCGAGCAGGCCTACGCCAAGCTCACCGAGAGTCTGCAGACTCTGGGCGGCTCGGGCTTCCTGCAGGACTACCCGATCGAGCAGTACATCCGTGACGCCAAGATCGACTCGCTCTACGAGGGCACGACGGCGATTCAGGCGCAGGACTTCTTCTTCCGCAAGATCATCCGCGACAAGGGCGCTGCGCTGGGCCACGTCGCGGGCGAGATCGAGACCTTCATCAAGAACGAGACCGGCAACGGGCGGCTGAAGGCCGAGCGGGAACTGCTGGCCACCGCGCTGGCGGACGTTCAGGGCATGGCGGCGACGCTGACCGGTTACCTGATGGCCGCGCAGGAGGACATCTCCAGCATCTACAAGGTGGGCCTGGGTTCGGTGCGCTTCTTGATGAGCGTCGGCGACCTGCTGATCGGCTGGCTGCTGACCCGCCAGGCAGCGGTGGCTGTGGAGAAGCTCGACGCCGGCGCGCAGGGTGCCGACCGCTCCTTCTACGAGGGCAAGATCGCGGTGGCATCGTTCTTCACCAAGAACTTCCTGCCGTTGCTGACCAGCACTCGCTCGGTGCTCGAGAACATCGACAACGACATCATGGAGCTCGACGAAGCGGCGTTCTAAACGCTGAGCACAGACTGCGCAGGCCCCCGGGGAGACCCCTTGGGGGCCTGTTGCATTGACGGGGCCAGGTCAGGTTTGTCCTGATTTGTGGGATGCATGGCGTAGACGCCATCCGGGTGGGCGTCGGACACTGAGGACGTGCCTCGCCACGTCGTCATCCTCGGTTACCCCGGCATCCAGTCACTGGATGTCTTCGGGCCCGCCGAGGTCTTCGCGACCGCGACACTCGTGCTGCACGGTCAGGGACGTGGTGCGGGCGGCTATCGGGTCACGGTGGCGAGCGTCGACGGCGCGCCGATCGCCACCAGCAGCGGGCTGGCGCTGCTGCCGAGCCCCCTTCCCCAACCGACCGAGTCCGTCGACACCCTGGTGCTGCCCGGCGGCGCCGGCGCAGACACGGCCCACGCCGAAGCCGTCGAGTGGGTCCGCAGCGCCTCGGCCCACTGCCGGCGCGTGGTCAGCGTCTGTACCGGGGCGTTCCTGGCCGCACGGGCGGGTCTGCTCGACGGCTGCCGCGCCACCACGCACTGGGCGTTCGCCGATGCGCTGGCCCGTGAGTTCCCCGCGGTCACGGTCGACCCGGAACCCATCTTCGTGCGCAGTTCGGAGACGGTGTGGACCGCGGCCGGGGTCACCGCCGGCATCGATCTGGCCCTGGCGTTGGTGGAGGAAGACTACGGAACCGAGGTGGCGCAGACCACCGCCCGCTGGCTGGTGCTGTATCTGCGGCGCCCCGGCGGCCAGTCCCAGTTTGCGGAGCCCGGGTGGCTGCCGCGCTCGCGGCGCGCGCCCATCCGCGCCGTCCAGGAGCTGATCGAATCCGAGCCCGGGCGCACGCACCGCATCCACGAACTGGCGGCGCGCGCCTCGATGAGTCCGCGCCATTTCACCCGGGTCTTCACCGACGAAGTGGGGATGGCTCCGGGCGCGTACGTCGAGCGCGTGCGCACCGAGGCCGCCCGCCGGCAACTCGAGGAGACCGACGACACCGTGGTCGCGATCGCCGGCCGCTGTGGCTTCGGAACCGCGGAAACACTGCGGCGCACCTTTATCCGCCGTCTCGGCATTTCACCCGATCACTACCGCAAGACCTTCGCCTGAAAGGAAAACGCCATGCAGATCGCAATCGTGCTCTACCCCGGATTCACCTCCCTGGACTTCATCGGCCCCTACGAGGTGTTGCGCTGGCTTCCTGATGCCCAGGTGCGCTTCGTGTGGCACGAGCCGGGACCGATCACCGCCGACTCCGGCGTACTGGTGGTCGGGGCAACCCATTCGTTTGACGAGACGCCCACGCCCGACGTGATTCTGATCCCCGGCGGGATGACGACCATCGAACACGCCCGCGACGAGAAGCTGCTGGACTGGGTCCGAGCCGCTCACCGCACAGCGACGTGGACGGCGTCGGTGTGCTCGGGGTCGGTCATCCTCGGCGCCGCCGGGCTGCTCACCGGAAGGCGCGCCACCTCGCACTGGATGGCACTGCCGGCGCTGAAGACGTTCGGCGCCACCGCCGTCGGTGACGAGCGCATCGTGCACGAGGGGGACATCGTCACCTGCGCGGGAGTCTCAGCCGGTATCGACCTCGGATTGTGGCTGGCCGGCCAGATCGGCGGCGAGGGCCGGGCCAAGGCGATCCAGTTGTCGATGGAATACGACCCCCAGCCACCATTCGACTCCGGCCACACCTCGAAGGCATCGGTGCAGACCAAGGCAGCGGCCACCGCGCTGATGGCCAAGGAGCTGGCGAAGCCTGCCCAATTGAAGGCCAGCGCGCTGTTGCTGTGGGACCAGGCGATCGGCGCGGTGCGCAACCGGCGAAGCCAAACGGTCCGCCGCTGAATCCCCTCAGTTCAGCGGCGGACCGGGCAGCCTGCTTCGCGCGCTGCCACCGGGGCGCGCGGGTCGCGAAGCGAACCGGTGTCTGAATTACCCCGAGTCGGCGGGTGCCAAACGTCGGATCGTCGCCTTTATCCCTCGAGGATGGCGGCCACGCCCTGGCCTCCGGCGGCGCAGATCGAGATCAGCGCACGCACCGGCTTGTTCTTGGCGGCACCCTTACGGCCCTGCTTGGCCTCGGCGATCTGCTTGGCCGCCTGCGCCACGATCCGTCCCCCGGTGGCCGCGAACGGGTGCCCCGCCGCCAGCGACGAGCCGTTGACGTTGAGCTTGGTCCGGTCGATGGCGCCCAGCGCCGAATCCAGTCCCAGCCGCTGTGTGCAGTACTCCTCGGACTCCCACGCCGCCAGGTGGCACAACACCGTGGAGGCGAACGCCTCGTGGATCTCGTAGAAGTCGAAGTCCTGCAGGGTCAGCCCGTTGCGCGCCAGCAGCCGCGGCACCGCGTAGGTGGGGGCCATCAACAGCCCGTCGGCGCCGTTGACATAGTCCACCGCGGCCGTCTCGGCGTCGACGAAGTACGCCAGCGGAGTCAGGTTGTGCGCGGCCGCCCACTCCTCGCTGGCCAGCAGCGCCACCGACGCCCCGTCGGTGAGCGGGGTGGAGTTGCCCGCGGTCATGGTGGCATCACCGGCCTTGGTGCCGAACACCGGTTTGAGCGTGGCCAGCTTCTCCGGGCTGGACTGGGGCCGCAGGTTGTCGTCACGGTAGAGCCCCTGGAACGGCGTCACGAGGTCGTCGAAGAAGCCGCGGTCATAGGCGGCGGCCATATTGCGGTGGCTGGCGGCGGCCAACTCGTCCTGGTCGACCCGCTTGATGCCCATCTGCTTGGTGGTGATGGCCTGGTGTTCACCCATGGACAGACCGGTCCGCGATTCCTTGTTGGCCGGGATCTCCACGCCCAGCGCGGCGGGCAACTTGCCGACCAGCTTGAGGCGCTGCACGTTGGACTTCGACCGGCGCAGCGCGAGCAGCGTGCGGCGCAGCTCGTTGCCGACGGCCAGCGGTGCATCCGAGGTGGTGTCCACGCCACCGGCGGCGGCCACCTCGTAGCGACCGGCGGCGATCCCGTCGGCGGCGCAGATCGCCGCCTGCAGCCCAGTGCCACAGGCCTGCTGCAGGTCGAAGGCCTGCGTGTAGGGCGACAGCGCCGAGCCGAGCACCGATTCGCGGATCAGGTTGAAGTCGCGGCTGTGCTTGAGCACCGCCCCGCCGATCACCGCGTCCAGCTTCTCGCCGGACAGGCCGAAGCGATCGACGAGGCCGCCCAGCGCCGCGGTGAACATGTCCTGGTTGGACGCGTTGGCGTAGGCGCCGTCGGAGCGCGCGAAGGGAATGCGGTTGCCTCCGAGGACGGCGACACGGCGTCGCGAGCCGGCGGTTGCCTCGGCGGGTTGAGCAGCAGATGCAGGTGCCACGATCTCTCGTCTCTGATGGTGGGTCCCCGGTATTGCCGGGGACCGTCGGGCTGATGCTACCCAGTATTCTTACTCTGGAGTAAGTTCGTTGTCGACACCGTAGCCCGCACCAGGCACGTCCTCACAAGGAAGGCAGCACGATGGCCCCCAAGGCTCCCAAGCTCTCCTCGGACCTGTTGTCCCAGATTCTCAACTCCACTCCCGGATCGTTCCTGTCCAAGCAGCTCGGCGTTCCGCAGCCCGAGCCCCTGCGCCGTTACCGGGTCGGCGAGCCCGCACTGGCCGGACCGCTGTTGATCGGCGGATCAGGCCGGGTGGCCGAGCCGCTGCGGGCCGCTCTGGCCGACGACTACGAGCTGGTCGGTGACAATCTCGGCGGCCGGTGGGCCGACTCGTTCGGCGGGTTGGTCTTCGACGCCACCGGCATCACCACGCCCGCGCAACTGACCCAGCTGCACGAGTTCTTCACCCCGCTGCTGCGCAATGTGGGCCGCTGTGGCCGGCTGGTCGTCGTCGGCACCACCCCGGCCGCAGCCGGCAGCGCCGACGAGCAGATCGCCCAGCGAGCGCTGGAGGGGTTCACCCGCTCCCTGGGCAAGGAGCTGCAGCGTGGCGCCACGGTGCAACTGGTGTACCTGTCGCCGGACGCCAAGCCGGGGGCCACCGGCTTGGAATCGACACTGCGATTCATCCTCTCGGGCCGCTCGGCCTACGTCGACGGCCAGGTGTTCTACGTGGGTGCCGACGACGCGACCGCCCCCGCCGACTGGGACCGTCCGTTGGAGGGCAGGGTCGCGATCATCACCGGTGCGGCGCGCGGTATCGGCGCCACCATCGCCGAGGTGTTCGCTCGTGACGGCGCCAAGGTGGTGGCGATCGACGTGCCGCAGGCCGCCGAGGCGCTGGAGAAGACAGCCTCGCGGGTGGGCGGGACCGCGCTGCCGCTGGATGTCACCGCCGACGACGCCGTGGAGGTGATCACCGCGCACCTCGCCGAACACCACGGGGGCAAGGCCGACGTACTGGTCAACAACGCCGGCATCACTCGCGACAAACTGCTGGCCAACATGGACGACGCCCGGTGGAACGCGGTTCTGGCCGTCAACCTGCTCGCACCGCAGCGTCTTACCGAAGGACTGGTCGCCAACGGCAGCATCGGCGAGGGCGGCCGGGTGATCGGCCTGTCGTCCATGGCCGGGATCGCGGGCAACCGCGGCCAGACCAACTACGCGGCCACCAAGGCCGGCATGATCGGCCTGACCGAAGCATTGGCTCCGACGCTGGCCAAGAAGGGCATCACGATCAATGCCGTAGCCCCCGGGTTCATCGAGACCGAGATGACGGCGGCGATCCCGCTGGCCACCCGCGAGGTCGCCCGTCGGCTCAACTCGCTGTTCCAGGGCGGTCAGCCCGTCGACGTCGCCGAGTTGATCGGCTACTTCGCCAGCCCGGCGTCGAATGCGGTGACCGGCAACACGATCCGGGTCTGCGGCCAGGCCATGTTGGGGGCGTGAAACGCATGTCTCAACCCAGCGGCATGAGAAACATGGTGCGTGCGGTCGCCGGCGCGCTGCCCTTCATTCCGCGTACGCAGACCCTGCCGAACCGTACGCTGCGGGTCGAGAACCTGGCTATCGATGCCGACCACGTCGCCTCCTATGCGGCGGTCACCGGGCTGCGCTTCGCGGATCAGGTTCCGCTGACCTATCCCTTCGCTTTGACCTTCCCCACCGTGATGGAGCTGGCCACCGGGTTCGACTTCCCGTTCGCCGCAATGGGGTCGGTGCACACCGAAAACCGGATCACCCGGCTGCGCCCGATCTCGGTCACCGACACCGTCGCAGTGACTGTGCGAGCGGAAAACCTGCGCGAGCACCGCAAGGGTCTGCTGGTCGACATCGTCACCGACATCAACGTGGGAAACGACCCCGCCTGGCATCAGGTGACGACGTTTCTGCACCAGCAGCGCACCAGCCTGTCCGACGAGCCGAAGCCCGCACCGGCGAAGCAGCCCAAGCTGGGCCCGCCGAACGCGGTGCTGCGGGTGACCCCGGGACAGATTCGGCGCTACGCATCGGCCAGCGGCGACCACAACCCGATCCACACCAGCTCGATCGGTGCCAAGCTGTTCGGCTTCCCCACCGCGATCGCACACGGGATGTTTTCGGCGGCAACGGTCCTGGCCAACATCGAAGGTGCCATTCCGGACGCCGTGGACTACACGGTGCGCTTCGGCAAGCCGATGCTGCTGCCGGCCAGCCCCGGCCTCTACATCGACAAGGTGGACGGCGGCTGGGATCTGGCGCTGCGCAATATCGCCAAGGGCTACCCGTACCTGACCGGTTCGGTGCGGCCGCTATAACTCGGCGGGGACGCCGGCCACCTTCAACAGGTTGGCCTTGCTGATCTCCCAATGGGCACTGATGAACTCGAGACCCCACACCGGGATCGAGATCACCAGGCCACGGATCAGGACCACCACGGTGTCCATGAAGGCCGCCGGGTCGAAGCCCGGGGCGGGAACGGGCAGCGCTTCGGCCGCGGCGACGGCCAGGCTGAACATGTGTTTCTCCAACGACTTCACCGTCTCGGCGACCTGCGGATCCGTCCAGCACGCAGCCCACAGGTAAGCGACCGAAAGCGCTTGGGGGGTGGTGAATTCGCGCCAGATCAGGTCGAGGAATCCGCTCAGGTCCAGGGTGGTGGTCGCGGCGGTCTCCTCGAAGTGGACGCGGGCCTGATCCGCCAGCTCGAGCGCGATCTGCGCAACAGCCGCGGTCACCAAGTCATCGCGCGAGGGGAAGTGGTACATCACCGTGCTCTGTGAAACCCCCGCGGCACCGGCCACCCGGCGCGTCGTCACCGCGGCAATGCCCTCGGTCCGTAACTGCTGGACCGCTGCTGCCACCAGTGCTTGTCGCGTGGCGACACGCTGCTCGGCTCGCGTGCCAGTTTTCATTGGGATTCCCCTATTGCGTTAACAGACCAGACACAGCTAATCTGGCTGATCAGATGAACAGTCAACCCGTGCTCGGTCGACATTTCCGCTGTTCAGGCCTGAAGACCTTGCCCTGAGGCAATTGTAAGGAAACGCTCGATGGCGTTCACGTTTCGTCCAAAAAAGACCGGTCGGCCGCTGCACGCGCTGGCGGTACCGCTGGCCGTCACCTCCGCCGCCGCCCTGGCCGTGTCCCCGGCACTGCAGCCGGGACCGACAATCGGGTGGAAAACCGTTGCGGCCCAGGTAAAACTGCTCGACACCGAAGCGTGGATCATGGGCGGCAGCGGCCTGCCGATCCCGCCCCCGAGCTACATGGACGCGATCTTCGCCCGCTACATCGACCCCGCCACCCCGTTCTTCGACGGCCAGCCCCGCTACCCGGTCGATGCGGTGAACCCCCTGTTCACGCCGGAGGGGCTCTACCCCAACAGCGGCGTGAAGAGCCTGGAGCTGGATCCCTCGATCGCCCAGGGCGTCACCATCCTGCACAACACGATCAACGAACAGATCGCCGAGGGGAACAACCTCGTCATCCTGGGCTACTCGCAGAGCAGCACCATCTCCACACTGGTGATGCGCGATCTGTTGGCGCTGGCTCCCGAGCTACAGCCGACGGCCGACCAACTGTCCTTTGTGCTGCTCGGCGCCCCCAACAACCCCAACGGCGGCCTGTTCGAACGTTTCGACGTCTTGACCGACGGCAGCTACCCCACCATCCCGAGCCTGGGCATCACGTTCAACGGCGCGATCCCCGACGGCACCCCGTGGGACACGTCGGTCTACACGCTGGAATACGACGGCTACGCCGACTTTCCGAAGTACCCGATCAATTTCCTCGCCGACCTCAACGCAGTCCTGGGCATCATCTACGAGCACACGATCTACCCGAGCCTGACCCCCGAACAGCTGGCGACGGCCATCGAGTTGCCGATGAGCGAGGGTTACGACGGAAGCACCCAGTACTTCATGATTCCCAGCGAGATACTGCCGCTGTTGATGCCGCTGCAATCGATCCCGCTGATCGGCCAACCGCTCTACGACCTCTTGGAACCGAGCATGCGGATCCTGGTGAACCTCGGCTACGGCAGCATCACCGAAGGCTGGTCCGCCGGCCCGGCCAACGTGGCCGCGCCGTTCGAGTTGTTCCCCACCGACCTCGACTGGGGTGAGGTCCTGACCGCGCTGGGCGCAGGAGCCCAAGAGGGCTGGAACGACTTCGTCGACGATCTGGCGAATCTGTCCTTCCCCAGTCCAGCCGATTTCCTGGGCGCCGCGGCAGATGACGTCACCTTCGCGCTGCCCAGCCTCAGCGAACTCGCCAACGCGTTCAGCAGCATCGCCGCGTCGGCCTACGCGACGCTGCTTCCCACTGCCGACATCCTCAACGCCCTGCTCACCACCGCGCCGGCCTATGCATTCGAGGTGTTCGCCCAGGAACTGGCCCAGGGCGACCTCATCGACGCCATCGGACTGCCGATTGCCGGAGTTGTCGGATTGGGAACGCTGGCAGCCGGTTTCGAGTTCCTCGCACTCAACGGTGCGGTCGCAGAGATCACCGCGACCATCCAGGATCTCTTCACGGCCTAAAGGCCGCGTCGGAGTTACCCGGCCGCGGCGGCCTCGGCACCGTCGCGACCCCCGGGGGCTTCCTTGAGGCCACGCCAGAACAGGTCGATCATCAGCTCACCGGCTTCGTCGACGCCGGTGTCACCGGTGCTGACCCGGCTGGCGATCGCCTCGCCGGCGCCCACCAGCGCCACCGCCATCAACTCGAAGTCCACACCCGGCTCGGGCTTACGCGTCCCGGCCCGCAGCAGCCGGCCGACCAGCTCGATGATTCGCTCGCGGCCCTCGCGCACGGTGTGCGCGAAGGCCTGCGAACTGGTGGCCTGGGTATACATCACGATCCACGACGCGCGGTTGGCATCGATGTAACGCAGGAAGGCTCGGATCGTGTTGCGCAGCATGTCTTTCGGGGGTTGCTGAAAGTCGATCGCGGTGCGCACCGACTCCACGAAACGCCCCAGCTCCCGGTCCAGGCAGGCCCCGAAGAGTTCCTCTTTTGAGCCGTAGTACAGGTAGAGCATCGGCTTGGAGATCTGGGCGGCTGCGGCGATCGAATCCATCGAGGTCTCGTGGTATCCGTTGATCGAGAACATCTGCACCGCGGCGTCGAGCATCTGCTGTTCACGCACGGCCCTCGGTAACCGCTTGCTACCAGCTGCCATCGCCTTGAGGTCCTTCCGCGCTCCCCCTCGGCACGATCTTACCGAAGAGTAACTTGTGTGCTGTCCGCGCCGCCGGAATCACCCGTGGCAGTGCACACCCGGCTTCTTGACCGCGGCGATTCGCGCCAGCGACGCATCGACGGCCTCGGACCTCAGCTCACCGGCGGACACCGCCTCCTCCAGCCGATCCAGCACCTCCGGCACTTCGTCGGTGGTGACCCACAGCGCGATGTCGACGCCGGCCGCCAGGCTGCGCAGCACAGCTTCGGCGACCCCGTAGTGCTCGGTGATGGCCGCCATCGACGACAGGTCGTCGCTGAACACCGGGCCGTCGAACGCCGGCGCGCGGTAGTCGGTGCCGGTGCGCAGCAGGGTGACCGCCGCCGGGCTCAGGCTGGCCGGATCCTCGGTCAGCCCGGGCACCTCCAGGTGACCCAGCATCACCGCCACCGGCGCCTGCGTGACCAGGGTGCGGTAGGGCACCAAGTCGTTGTCCTGCAACTGCGCCAAGGGCGGCGTGACCACCACGCCGGCGGTGTGCGAGTCGCCGGAACCGTGGCCGTGGCCGGGGAAATGCTTGAGCACCGGCAGCAGCCCGGCGTCCCGCAGACCCTGCGCGTACGCGCCGGCGTACTCGGTGACCTTGGCCGGGTCCGAGCCGAACGACCGGTCACCGATCACGGTGTCGTCGTCGGTGTCCTCGTCCACCACGTCGACAACCGGCGCGAAGTCCACGGTGATGCCCAGCTCAGCCATCTTGCGACCCCGGTCGGCGGCCAGCTCGCGAACCTGCGCGGCGCTGCTGGTCTGCGCCAGCTCCTTCGCCGAGAAAGATTTCCCGATCAGCGACGACAGCCGCGATACCCGGCCGCCCTCCTCGTCCACGCTGACCGCCAGGGGCAGGGGCCCGGTGGACGCCTGGCTTTCCTTGATGTCCGTCAGTGACCCATCGGTGAGCATGGACAACTCGGTCCAGCTGCCGATGAAGATGCCGCCGACGTGGTGATCGGTGACCACCGCGCGGGCATCAGCCGCATCACGGACCCCCACCATCACCAGTTGTGCCAACTTGTCGCGCAGCGACAGCGCCGACAGCTGCTCGCACACCGACTCCTCCGGCGATGCAGACGCTGTAGCTGTCGGCGCCGCCGCGGCATCGGACGACGGCGTGGGCGACTCGCCAGGGTGCGAGCAGGAGGTGACGAGTGCCGGCAACAGCGCGGCGGCCAGCATCAGACCGGGCAGTGGTCGAGTCAGCGGTCCAGGCATCGCACCATGCTGTCACGGGCGGAACCGCCCGGCTCATGCGAGCCTCGCGTGCTACGTTGGCGGGCGGGGTCCACGCGGGGGCTGATGTTGGCGGCCCCCGATCTACGTCACGTGAGTGCAGAAGGAGCCAGACGATGCCTCGGTTCGTGGTGCCGGCCGCCATAAGCATCGTCGTGGGCGTATTGCTGGGCGCGGCGGCCGTCTTCGGGGTCACCCTGATGGTGCAACAAGACACCAAGCCCCAGATCGCCGGAGGCGACCCGCAGTCCTCGGTGTTGAACAGGGTGGAGTACGGCAACCGCGGCTGACCTGCGGACGCCGGCAACACCTGAGCGTCCGCCGGCTAAGCCGCAGGCTGTGACACCGTTGTCTCGACGCTGGTTGTGGGTGGTCGGTGCCGTGGCGCTGATTCTCAGCCTGCTGCAGGCACCCGGACGGATCTCGCCGGACACCAAACTCGATCTGACCATCGCGCCGCTGAGGTTTTTGGCTCGTGCCGCCAACCTGTGGAGCAGCGAACTGCCGTTCGGGCAGGTGCAGAACCAGGCGTACGGCTACCTGTTTCCGCACGGCACCTTCTTCCTGGCCGGTGATCTGCTGGGGTTGCCCGGCTGGATCGTTCAGCGGCTGTGGTGGGCGGTGTTGCTCACCGCGGGGTTCTGGGGCCTGCTGCGGGTCGCCGAGGCGCTGCGGATCGGGACTCCGACGGCGCGACTGATCGGCGCTGCCGCGTTCGCCCTGTCGCCGCGGGTGCTCACCACCCTGGGTTCCATCTCGTCGGAGACGCTGCCGATGATGCTGGCCCCCTGGGTGTTGCTGCCGGTCATCCGGGCGTTGGGCGTGCCGGGTGAGCCCAGCCCGGACACCCCGGAGCGACCCACCCGGGTATTGGCCGGGCAGGCCGGGGTCGCGGTTGCGTTGATGGGCGCCGTGAACGCGGTCGCGACGCTGGCGGGGTGCCTGCCGGCGATCATCTGGTGGCTGTGTCACCGCCCGAACCGACGCTGGTGGCGGTTCACCGGCTGGTGGCTGCTGGCGCTCGCGCTGGCGGTGACCTGGTGGGTGGTGGCCCTGCTGCTGCTGGGTCGGGTCAGCCCACCGTTCCTGGACTTCATCGAATCAGCCGGCGTCACCACCCGGTGGACGTCGCTGACCGAAATGTTGCGGGGCACCCACAGCTGGACACCGTTCGTGGCGCCGAATGCCACGGCCGGGGCGCCGCTGGTCACGAGCCCGGTGATGATCCTGGGCACCGTCTTGGTGGCGGCCGGCGGGCTGGCCGGACTGACCGGCATGCTGTCGCGGCGCTCGCCCGGCGCCGGTCGGCTGGTCACCATGCTGCTGATCGGGGTGACGCTGCTGGCCATCGGCTATGCGGGTGGGCTGGGCTCACCACTGGCCCACGCAGTGCAGACCTTTCTGGACGGGGCCGGTGCGCCGCTGCGCAACCTGCACAAACTCGAGTCGGTGCTCCGAATCCCGGTGGTCTTGGGACTCACCCACCTGCTGGGCCGCATACCGCTGCCGGGCAGCGCTCCGGCGCCGGTGTGGCGGCGCGCGTTCGTCCACCCCGAACACCACAAATCGGCCGCGGTCGCTCTGGTGGTCCTGACAGCGCTGATGGTCTCCACCTCACTGGCCTGGACCGGGCGGCTCACCCCGCCGGGAACATTCACCGCACTGCCGCAGTATTGGCGCGAGGCCGCGGCTTGGCTGCGCGACCACAACGGCGGTGGCCCCACCCCGGGTCGGGTGCTGGTGGCACCGGGGGCACCGTTTGCCACCCAGACCTGGGGCAACAGCCACGACGAACCGCTGCAGGTCCTCGATGTCGGCCCGTGGGGGGTGCGCGACTCGATTCCGCTGACCCCGCCGCAGACCATTCGGGCGCTCGACTCGGTGCAGCGCCTGTTCGCCGCCGGCCGCCCGTCCGCCGGCCTGGCCGACACCTTGATCAGACAAGGCATCTCCTACCTGGTGGTGCGCAACGACCTGGACCCCGACACCTCCCGGTCGGCCCGGCCACTGCTGGTCCACCGTGCGGTCGACGGCTCACCGGGTCTGCGGCGGGTGGCCCAGTTCGGCGAACCCGTCGGCTCGGGCACTGTTCCGGGTTTCGTCGCCGACAGCGGGCTGCGTCCGGCCTATCCGGCGATCGAGATCTACCGGGTCGACCCGGGGACGGACACCAATCCGGGGGCGCCGTATCTGACCGACCTAGACACGATGCCGCGGGTCGCCGGAGGCCCGGAGGTGCTGCTGCGACTCGACGAACACCGTCGCCTGCGCGATGAGCCCGCGCTGGGCCCGGTGCTGCTGACCGCCGATGCCCGGCGCGCGGATGTGGGCACGCCGGTGGTCACCGTCACCGACACCCCCTTGGCGCGCGAGACCGACTACGGCCGGGTCGACAACAATTCGTCGACCATCCGGGCGGCCGGCGACGCCCGGCACACCCACAGCCGGGTGCCCGACTATCCGACCCCCGGCGCCAGCACCGTGTTCGGCGGCTGGCTCGGCGGCCGGCTCACCGCGTCCAGCTCGTCGTCGGACGCCACCACCCTGCCCGACGTCGCGCCCTCGACCTCACCGGCCGCCGCCATCGACGGCGACTCGGGAACGGCCTGGGTGTCCAACGCCCTGCAGTCGGCGGTCGGCCAATGGCTGCAGGTGGACTTCGATCACCCACTGACCAACGGCACCATCACCGTGACGCCCAGCGCAACGGCCGTCGGGGCGCAGGTGCGGCGCATTCAGATCTCCACCGTCAACGGCACCACAACGCTGCGGTTCGACCGCGCCGGCGAGCCCCTGATCGCGGCCCTGCCCTATGGCGAGACACCCTGGGTGCGGATCACCGCCGCGGGGACCGACGACGGCTCGCCCGGCGTGCAGTTCGGCATCACCGATTTGGCGATCACCCAGTACGACGCTTCCGGATTCGCGCATCCGGTCGACCTGCGCCACACGGCGCTGGTTCCCGCGCCACCCGCGGGTGCTCAAGTGGCGCAGTGGGACTTGGGGGCCGGATTGGCGGGCCGGGCGGGCTGCGCACCGGTCGAGGGTGCGGTGCGCTGCGCGGCGTCGATGATGCTCGAGCCCGAAGAACCCGCCACCTTCAGCCGCACCCTGAACGTGCCACGACCGATGGCGGTGACCCCGACCGTCTGGGTGCGACCGCGTCAGGGCCCGAACCTGGTCGACCTGATCGCCGAACCGGGTGCCCTACGGGCCCACGGGGATGCCGACGTGCTCGACGTGCTGGGGTCGGCGTATGCCGCGGCCGACGGTGACCCCGGCACCGCGTGGACGGCGTCGCAGCGAGTAGTCGCGCACCGATCCCCGCCGACCCTGACCATCACGCTGCCCCGCCCGGTCAAGGTGGCCGGCCTGCGGTTGTCTCCCAGCCGATCCCCGCTGCCGGCACGTCCAACGCTGGTGGCCGTGGACCTGGGCTCCGGTCCTCAGGTCCGGGAGCTGTCGGAATCCGACGACCGGGTGCGCCTGCTGCCACGGGTCACCGACAAGGTCACGATCAGCCTGCTGGGGTGGGAGGACGTGATCGACCGCACCGCGATCGGCTTCGACCAGCTCAAGCCGCCCGGGCTGGCAGAGGTCACTGTGCTCGGCGCCGACGGACGTCCCGTTGCCGCCGCCGACCACGCCCGCAACCGGGCACGCACGGTCCACGTGGACTGCTTCCACGGGCCGATCATTGCGATCGCCGGCCGCTTCGTACACACCTCGATCACCACCACTGTCGGCGCGCTGCTCGATGACGAGCCGGTGGCGGCGCAGGCATGCGACACGCGTCCACTCGAATTGCCGCCCGGTGCACAGGAATTCATGGTCAGCCCCGGACCGGCATTCGTGGTCGACAGCGCCACGCTGACCGGCGCGGCTGCCACCGCGGACGCCGCCCCGACCACGCCCGCGGAGATCGGCGCGTGGGGCGCCGACCGGCGTGAGGTGAGCGTGCCGCCCGCGGCGGCCGCTCGGGTACTGGTCGTTCCGGAGAGCATCAACGCCGGGTGGGTGGCACGCACCTCGGACGGCACGCGCCTGGCGCCTGTGGCGGTCAACGGATGGCAGCAGGGCTTTGTGCTGCCCGAGGGCACCGACGGCGCGATCACGCTGGTATTCGGTCCCAACCGGATGTACCGGGTCGGGATGGCCGGCGGACTGGCTCTGCTGCCCCTGCTGGCGTTGCTGGCCTGGTGGCCTGTGCGGCGCACCCGTGATCCCGGCCCGGCGGCGCAGCCTTGGGGGCCGGGCCGCCGCCTGGCCGCGACCGGTGCGCTGACCGTCGGTTCCTTGATCGCCGGCGTAACCGGCGCGGCGGTGTTCGTAGCCGCACTGATGTTGCTGTTCGCACTGCGGCATCGGCAGCGTGTCTTCGATGTGGCCCGGCTGGGGTTGAGCGCCGGCGGGCTCATTACGGCGGGCGCGATGCTGGGCCGACATCCCTGGCGGTCGGTGGACGGCTATGCCGGCCATTCCGCAGGCGTGCAGCTGGCGGCCCTGGTCTCGGTGGCAGTCCTCGCGGCGACCGCGCTGGTCGCAAGACCGACGGAGTCGGGCGAAGCGGGCCAGCGCGAATAGACTCCAGCGCTGGTCGCCCGCGGTGGTCGCAACCTCGACGGAGTCGAGGGCAGCGGGCCAGCGCGAATAGACGCAGCACCGTCCGGCTGCGGCTACTCCGCGGCTTCGAGCTTCTCGATCTGCGTGTTGAACAGCTTCACCAGATCCTCGGCGTGCGCGGCGTCCACGGATCCGTCGCTTTCCATACCCAACCCGACGTCGTTGCTGGTCACCACCACAAGCACCCCCCGGTAGTAGCCGGAGATGGTGGAGGCGGTGATCGAGATCGGCAACCGGATGGCGGACTTGTTGGCGCTGGTGATCACCGTGGCGACTGCCCACGGTGGCACGCCGTCCACCTCTAGCGGGTTCATCTCGATGTCGGTGGTCACCGAACGCCCGCCCTGCTCGATGGTCTGCTTGAACGTCTGGCACTTCTCCACGAACCGCTTGAGATTCGGGTGGTCCGGCGTCAGCGCCAACCGCACCCGCATCGTGTGCAGGCCGCCGGGCTCCAACTTGGCCAGCGTCGCCGTCGCGGTCTGCGTGGCGGAGGTGGGGCTGGAGTAGAAGTCAGCACACTCGGGCGGGTCGACGGTCATATTCGGCGTGTCCGAGGGGTCCTCACCGGCGCTGTTCAGCCCGCTGATCCACTTCCCGCCGGACGGGTCCGGGAAGGACGACCGCTCCACCAGCATGTCCGACGTGAGTTCGGTGATGTCAGGTTTGCGCGACGGCTTGTCCTCGGCGGTGAGTCGGCCGCCCAGGCCCAGAACCAGACCGGCTACCACCGCGACCACCAGCGCCGCCCCCGCCAGCGACAGCCACAACACCTTCCGTGACCTGGGCTGGGGACCGGGGGCGGGCCACGGCGCACCTTGAGGGGGGTAACCGCCGGCAGCGTCGTCCTCCACCCACAGCGGCCAGCCGGGGGGCGGGGGCGGCCACGTCGGATCCGGTGCCCAGTTGGCATCCGGTGCCCAGCCAGGTGGCGCAGGAGGCCAGTTGGGCGGTGGGTTGAAACGCATCGGGCAACTCCCGTATCGGTGTACTGACGCCGGCTCGTGGCGAGCCTACGCGGTCCAATAGTGGCAGGCTGGACCTGCAGTCTCACATTGCAGCCACACCGCAGTGCCCCGAAGGAGGCCCGCGTGCCCGCAACACCGATAGCCACGACCAACCCGGCCACCGGCGAAACGGTCAAGACGTTCACCGCCGCCAGCGACGCCGAAGTCGACGCCGCCATCGCGCGCGCGGCGGATCGCTTCGTCGAATACCGTCGCACCAGCTTCGCTCAGCGCGCCCAATGGATGCACGCCGCCGCTGATCTGCTGGAGGCCGAAGCCGACGAGGTCGCCGCACTGATGACCCTTGAGATGGGCAAGACGTTGGCCTCAGCCAAGGCCGAGGCGCTCAAGTGCGTCAAGGGTTTCCGCTACTACGCCGACCACAGCGCGGAGTTTTTGGCCGACGAGGTCGCCGACGCGTCGAAGGTCAACGCGTCCAAGGCGTTTGCCCGCTACCAGCCGCTCGGCGTGGTGCTGGCGGTGATGCCGTGGAACTTCCCGCTGTGGCAAGCGGTGCGATTTGCCGCCCCAGCGCTGATGGCCGGCAACGTGGGCCTGCTCAAACATGCCTCGAATGTGCCTCAGACCGCGTTGTATCTCGCCGACCTGTTGGCGCGTGGCGGTTTCCCCGATGCCTGCTTCCAGACCCTGCTGATCTCCTCGAGCGCTGTCGAGCGGGTGCTGCGCGACCCTCGGGTGGCGGCGGCAACGCTGACCGGCAGCGAACCGGCCGGCCGTTCCGTCGCCGCGGTTGCCGGCGACGAGGTCAAACATACCGTGCTGGAACTGGGCGGCAGCGACCCGTTCATTGTCATGCCCTCGGCCGATCTGGAAGCCGCCGTGCGCACGGCGGTTACCGCACGGGTGCAGAACAATGGTCAATCATGCATCGCGGCAAAGCGATTCATCGTCCACACTGACATCTACGACGACTTCGTCACCCAGTTCGTCAGTCAGATGTCCGCGCTGCGGGTCGGCGACCCGACCGACCCGGACACCGACGTCGGACCGCTGGCCACCGAGTCGGGCCGCGACGAGGTCGCGCAGCAGGTCGATGCCGCAGCAGCCGGCGGCGCGGTGATCCGCTGTGGCGGTAAGCGACTCGACCGGCCGGGCTGGTTCTATCCGCCCACAGTGATCACCGACATCAGCCGTGACATGCCGATCTTCACCGAGGAGGTGTTCGGCCCGGTGGCATCGGTGTACCGCGCCGCCGACATCGACGAGGCGATCGGGATCGCCAACGCCAGCCCGTTCGGACTGGGGTCCAATGCCTGGACCCGCGACGAAGCCGAGATCAGGCGGTGCGTCGACGAGATCGAGGCCGGCCAGGTCTTTATCAACGGGATGACGGTGTCGTACCCGGAACTGCCGTTCGGCGGGATCAAGCGTTCCGGCTACGGCAGGGAACTCTCCGCCCACGGCATCCGGGAGTTCTGCAACCTCAAGACCGTGTGGGTGGCCTGACTCGAACAGATCAGGACGCCGCGAGTCTGTCGGCGACGCCCACCACCCGCGTGGCCAGGTGGTCCAGTGCGGCCAGCGTGGCCTCGTCCAACTCGTTCTGGTTGTTCGGTCCGGTGACATGCCCGACGCCGTAGGGGTTGCCGTCGGCGAACTTGATCGGGTCGGTGTAGCCGGGCGGGACCAGGATGCCACCGAAATGCATCAGGGAAACGTAGAGATTCAGCAGCGTGGCCTCCTGCCCGCCGTGGGCGGTCTGGCTCGACGTGAAGCCGGCATAGACCTTGTCGGCGAGTTCACCCTTGGCCCACAGCCCGCCCAGCCCGTCCAGGAAGTTTCGGAACTGCGCTGCGGGGGAACCGAATCGGGTCGGTGACCCGAAGATAACGGCATCCGCCCAGACGATGTCGTCGCCGGTGGCCGCGGGCAGGTCCTTGGTTGCCGCGTAGTTGGTGCTCCACGCCGGGTTGTGTGCGAAGGTCTGCGGGTCACGTGTCTCCTCGATGTGGCGCAGGCGGACCTCGGCACCCGCTGCCTCGCCCGCCCGGGCCACGCGTTCGGCCATCTTGGTGCCGTGCCCGGTGGCCGAGTAGTAGATAACCGCCAACTTCGTCATTGCCTTGTCTCCTTTGGTTGTTGTGTGGTGTCAGTCAGTGCGCGCCGGACAGCAGGCCCTGGATTTCGGTCAGTTCGTCGTCGAGCTGGTCTCGGTGCGGCCCTGGGCCACTCGCCCGCAACTGTCGGGCAAAATCCCTGGCCGCCTGGGTGATCCGCTCGGTCAGGCCTGAGTCGGAACCGCCCGCGCCGAAGTCCGCGGTGGCGGCGAACACCCCGCTGGGCGATACCTGGGCGTGCAGGTAGTTGAACATCGGGCGCAGGGCGTGGTCGAGCATCAGCGAGTGGCGTTGGGTACCACCGGTCGCCGCGATCAACACCGGCGTGCCCGCCAGGGTCTGTTCGGGCAACACGTCGAAGAACGACTTGAACAGCCCGCTGAAGGTCGCGTTGAACGTCGGCGTCACCGCGATCACGCCCTGGCTGCCCGCGACGGCGTCGAACACCGCCTCCAGTTCCGGTGCGGCGAACCCGGTCAGCATCGCGTCGACGATCACCCGGGCCAGGTGACGCAACTCAATGACCTCTACGTCGACGTCGATGTCGTGCGCGCCGAGCTCAGCTCGAACCGCGGCCCCGAGCCGATCGGCCAACAGCCGGGTGGACGACGGCTCACGCAGGCCGCCGCTGATCACGATCAACGTCATGACGCCTCCTGGATCTCGGAATGCCGCGCCGCGGCGAGGAGGGACTCGTGCGTCGGGGCACCGGGAACGTGCGCGGGCCGCCCGATGGCGAACTCCTTGCGCAGCACCGGGATCACGTGCCCACCCAGCAGATCGAGCTGTTCGAGCACCGTCTTCAACGGCAGACCCGCGTGGTCGACCAAGAACAACTGGCGCTGGTAGTCGCCGACGTAGTCCCGGAAGCTCAGGGTCTTGTCGATCACCTGTTGCGGCGAGCCGACCGTCAGCGGGGTCTGCGCACTGAACTCCTCCAAGCTGGGTCCGTGACCGTAGACCGGGGCGTTGTCGAAATAGGGCCGGAACTCGTTGACCGCATCCTGGCTGTTGGGTCGCAGGAACACCTGTCCGCCCAAACCGACGATCGCCTGGTCGGCGCCGCCGTGGCCGTAGTGCTCGAAGCGCCGGCGGTAGAGCTGCACCATCCGCTTGGTGTGCGACGCGGGCCAGAAGATGTGGTTGGCGAAGAAGCCGTCACCGAAATGCGCTGCCAGCTCGGCGATTTCGGGGGTGCGGATGGACCCGTGCCAGACGAACGGGGGAACGCCGTCCAACGGACGCGGCGCCAGGGTGAATCCGTGCAGCGGGGTGCGGTACTCGCCGGTGAAGTCGACGACCTCCTCGCGCCACAGTCGCCGCAGCAACTGGTAATTCTCCACCGTCAGCGGCAGCGCGGCCCGGATGTCCTTGCCGAACCAGGGGTACACCGGTCCGGTGTTGCCGCGTCCCAGCATCAGGTCCACCCGGCCGTCGGCGAGGTGCTGCAGCACGCTGTAGTCCTCGGCGATCTTCACCGGGTCGTTGGTGGTGATCAACGTGGTGGCGGTGGTCAGCTGGATGCGCTCGGTCTGCGCCGCGATGTAGCCCAGCAGGGTGGTCGGCGATGACGGCACGAATGGCGGGTTGTGGTGCTCGCCGGTGGCGAAGACGTCCAGACCGACTTCCTCGGCCTTCTTGGCGATCGCCACGGTCGCCCGGATCCGCTCCGCTTCGGTGGGTGCGCGGCCGGTGGTCGGGTCGACGGTCACATCGCCGACGGTGAAGATGCCGAACTGCATACCGGTGTTCGTCACGCCAGGCCTCCTCGTTGGTTGATGGCCACTCTAGCTGATAGTTGCTAACGCAACTAGGTGTTGTATTCATTCCCGTGCGTGTTGGCTGTTTGATGCGGGTATTCGCCTGGATGTTTGTGGTTTCGTCAACTATATTTGGGTGTTATGGAGACGCAGTGGCTCAACGAGGAGGAGCAGCGGATGTGGCGGGGCTACCTCGACAGCACCCGCCTGCTGCTACGCGCCCTGGACCGGCAATTGATCAGCGACTCGGGGCTGAGCCTGTCCGACTTCGAAATCCTGGCGCTGTTGTCCGAGGCCCCGGACGGCCGCCTGCGGATGAACGAGCTGGCCGACATCACCGTGACGACCCGCAGCGGAGTCTCCCGGGCGGTCAAACGGTTGACCGACGCCGGTTGGGTCCACCAGGTCAAGTGCGAGGAAGACAAACGCGGCCAATACGCCGAACTCACCGACTCGGGCATGGCCAAGCTGCGTGCGGCAGCGCCCGGTCACGTGCGGGCGGTGCGGGCCGGCCTGTTCGACTCACTCAGTCCGCGCGAGGTGCAACTGTTCACCCACTCCTATGCCCGGATCCGCGACAATCTGCTGGAGCACCACTAGGCATTCTCGGCGAAGTCAGCCGACCGCCGCGCCGATCTCCCTAACATCGAGGCATGCCGCCATGCCCCACTGCGCGCGGGTCCATCGATACCGCCGACCTTGGCGTCACCCTGATGCACGAGCACGTGTTCATCATGTCCACCGAGATCGCCCAGAACTATCCGGACGCCTGGGGCGACGAGGACGCGCGGGTAGCCGACGCGATCGCCCGACTGAACGAATTGAAGGCCGCTGGAGTCGACACCATCGTCGATCTGACCGTGATCGGATTGGGCCGCTACATCCCGCGAATCGCCCGGGTTGCCGCCGGGACCGACCTGAACATCGTGGTGGCCACCGGCATCTACACCTACAACGACCTACCGTTCTTCTACGAGTTCCGCGGACCCGGCACCATGCTCGACGGACCCGAGCTCATGGCCGACATGTTCGTCCGTGACATCGAGTCCGGGATCGCCGACACCGGGATCAGGGCGGGAATCCTCAAGTGCGCCACCGATGAACCGGGCGTGACTCCCGGCGTCGAGCGGGTGCTGCGCGCGGTGGCCAACGCCCATCGGCGCACCGGCGTCCCGATCTCCACCCATACACACGCCGGCACCCGCCGCGGCCTGGAGCAGCAGCGCATCTTCGAAGAGGAGGGCGTCGACCTGTCCCGGGTGGTGATCGGGCACTCCGGGGACAGCACCGATCTGGGCTATCTGGAGGAACTGATCGCGGCGGGATCGTATCTGGGCATGGACCGCTTCGGCATCGACCTGTTCCTGCCGTTCGAGGATCGGGTGAACACGGTCGCAGCCATGTGCGAGCGCGGCCACGCCGACAAGATGGTGCTCTCCCACGACGCCAACTGCTATTTCGATGCGCTGCCGGGCGACCTGAGCTCGGTGGTCGCGCCGAACTGGCACTATCTGCACATCCACAATGATGTGATTCCGGCGCTACGCCGGCGCGGCGTCACCGAGGAGCAGTTGCGCACCATGCTGGTCGACAACCCCCGCAAGATCTTTGAGCACTCCGGTGGCTACTGAGGCCGCACGGGCTTCATCGCGCCGGCACCGCAACGCGTAGCGCCAACGACCGGACCAACGCGTGCAACCGCTCGCGGGTGGCGGCAGCGGGATCGCTGAGGCGCAACTGCAGGAGTTCCCGAGCGGCCGCCTGCAGCATGCGGGCGGTGTAGTCCGGGTCGGGCAGGTCGGGATAGATGCGCAGCAATTCGCCCGTCAGGTAGGTACGCACGACTTCCTGCGCCTGCGCCAGGCGCTCATGCAGTTGTGGCGGCGCGCCCTGCGGGGGGAACAAGAACAGCCGCCAGGTCGCCGGGAAGGCGTCGGCGGCGCGGACCACGCTGTCGAATCTGCTGACCAGGTCACTTTCCTCGCCCGGTTCGGCCGCGATGGCCTCAGCGAATTGGGCACCGGCCCGCGCGGCTTCCCGGTCGATCAGTGCGACGAAGAGGCGGGTGGGGTCACCGAACTGCTGATAGAGCAGCGATCGATTGATCCCTGCCTCACGGGCTATCCGGTTCGGAGTGGCGGCATGAAATCCCTCCGCATCCACGATCGCGTGGGTGACATCGAGGATCTGGCGACGCCTGGCCTCCGCCGTCATCCGTCGCCGCGACTGCGCCAAAGCCATAGTTGACAGCATAATTAACCGTCTGCTACCCGTGTAACTTACAAGATGTCAGTTACCGGGAGGCTTGATGCCCACGCACTACCCCGAGCTTGCGCGCCGTGTCCACAGTCAGCGTGAGCTGCAGCCGGGCCTCTACGGCGACATCGACTTCGACACTCAGCCCTTCCGCACCACCACCGATCCAGCTGACGTCTCATCCCTGCCGGAGTGGGTCGCCGATCGCGCTCCCTATCTGACCGACGAGCGGGCCGTCGAATTGGTCTGCACCGCAACCCTGCTCGGCGACGTGGTGGCCGACCCCTATGCGGCACTGATGTCCGAATACAGCGTCACCGCTTTGATCGACATGCTCCGGTCGGCCTGCCGCGAGGGCATCGGGGCGGTAGCCGACGCACCGCCCGAACTGGTGGCATTCATCGCCGACATGGAGGCGACGCCGCCGTGGCTCGACATGGACCTGGTGCGTGAGGGCGCCCGACACTCGCGCATTCCGGCAGCGTTGATAGCGCCGTTCGTCACCCGGGGGGCGTTCATCGCCACCTTCCTCAACACCTACTCAGCGCTGCCGATGGCATTGACCGGCGCCTTGTCCGGCCGCCGCTCGGCGCGGCGGGTCAACGAGACCGCGAGCTTCTTCGCCGTCACCACGCTGCCCGGGGCACTGGACCGCTATGGGCCGGGTTTCGAAGCCGCCGCCATGGTGCGCCTGATGCATTCGATGGTTCGCTACAACGCGCTCAAGCGCTCCGAGAAATGGGACCCCGCCGTCTACGGCGTCCCGGTGCCCCAGATCGATCAGTTGCCGGCCGGCATGATCAACCTGTATCTGCTGGCCACCGACGTCGAGCGCAAGGGGCGTACCGAATTCAACGCCACCGAGCGCGCCGTCGTCGAATTCACCCGATACCGGGCGTTTCTGCTCGGTCTGCCCGAGGAACTCCTGCCGACCACCCCTGGCGAGATCATCCACCTCATCCACGCCCGCGCAGCGCTGCTGCGCGAGGATTTCGACGACGCCACCTGCGGGGAGTTGGTGCGCTCGACCATGGCCGCCTACCTGCGGCCCGTCGACACCCGATGGGAACGCATCGCCGATGCCGTCGAGAAGAGCTACAGCAAGGCCGCTTTCACGAAGGCTTTCTGTCACGGCGACCGCGCGGTCGCCAAGACGAAGGGCGTCTCGATCGGGCTGGCCGACTATCTGCGGATCGGCCTGACAGCACCGTTCATCATGGGGCGGGTGGCGGTGGTGCAGCGCGCCAGCCGGATCCCGGCACTGAGTCAGATCACCGACGACTACCTGGTGCGGCTCATCAAGCGCCGGCTGACCACCTATGGCAAGCCCGAATTCACCAGTGACGTCAACGATTACACCCCGTCGGGGCAACTGGCGTAGTGCGCTGACGCGCCGCTACCAAACCAGACGGGCCAGGTAGGTCTGGGCGTAGTCGCGGACGGCGACCGGGTCATTGATATCGAGGACCCCTGCCCGGTTGGTGAGCAGGGACGCGACCAGGCGCACCAAAATTTCCGCGGTGGTCAGGACCGCCTCGTCGGGCATGGTGACGCCACAGAGCCGCAGCGTCGCGGCGACCAGATGGCTGGCGCGTATCAGTGCCTTCTCCCCACTGGGTGTGTTGACGCCGATGAGCAGTTCCGGCTCGCTCTGAATGACCGCGGTGGCCAACGGGCTCTCGGTGATGCGGCGAATGGCCAGGGTGAAGCATTCCACGATCGCGCCGCGGGCATCCTGCGCCCGGGCGGCGTCGCCGAGCTCGACGAACAGGGCCTGCGTGTCGATCTCCACGAGCTGCTCGAACAGTGCTTCCTTGGTGGGGAAGTGCCGGTACAGCGTGCGGCGGCTCACGCCCGCGCGCTGGGCCACCGCATCGATGTTCGCCCGGCGAAAGGCATGCCGGGCGAACTCCACGCGAGCGGCGTCGAGGATGGCTGCCGCAGTGCCGGTCACGGGGCCGCCGAGCTGGACGGATGCCGGGCTGGCCATGTCGTTCCTCCTGCCATCCTGCGCGGTAGCTGGGCCGACGTGAGGTGGCCGTCGAGTCTGCCGGCGGGTTTTCCCACGTGTTATCGTGACACAATTACATGAGTTTGTGCCATTGTGCGGACAATCGGTTATTTATTTCGGAGGTCTCGGATGCCCACGCACTACCCCGACCTGTACCAGCGTGTCCGCCGTCAGGCCGAGTTGTTGCCGGAGCTCTACGGCGACCTGGACTTCGATGTGCAGCCCTACCGCACGGCGTTGGCCCCCGACGACGTCTCGTCGCTGCCCGGAAAGCCGGCCACCCGGGCCAAGCTGCTGGCCGACGATGCCGCCGTCGAGCTGATCACGACGGCCACCTGGCTGGGCGACGTGGTGTCGGACTCCTACGCCGCATTGATGGGCCAATACAGCGTCAGCACCCTGATCAGCATGCTCAAACAGGCATGCCGGCACGGAATCGACTCGGTGCCCGACGCGCCGCCGGAGTTGGCCGCGTTCATCGCCGACATGGAGGAGACCCCGGACTGGCTGGATATGGATCTGGTCCGTAAGGGCGCAGAGCACTCCCGAGTCCCGATGGCGCTGTTGGCGCCGTTCGTCGTCCGCGGGGCCTTCATCGCAACCTTCCTCAACACCTACGCCGCGCTGCCGATGGCCCTGACCGGGGCGCTGTCGGGCAAGCGTGCCGCCGCGCGGGTCAACGAGACCACCAGTTTCTTCACTGTCACCACGCTGCCCGGCGCACTGGACCGCTACGGCCCCGGCTTCGAGGCAGCGGCCATGGTGCGGCTGATGCACTCGATGGTCCGCTTCAACGCGCTCAAGCGTTCCCCGAAGTGGGACATCGGCGTCTACGGTCTGCCGATTCCGCAGCTCGACCAGATGCCGGCCGGGATGATCAACCTCTACGTGCTGGCGATGGATGCCCGGCGCCACGGGCGCACCGAGTTCACCCCGAGCGAGCGCGCTCAGGTGGAGTTCACCCGCTACCGCTGCGTGCTGCTCGGCCTCCCCGAGGAGCTGCTGCCGACCACACCCGAGGAGATCATCCGGGTGTTCAGCGCCCGCGCCGCGCTGCTGCGCGACGACTTCGACGACTCCACCTGTGGGGAGTTGGTCCGCTCGACCATGGCGGCCTACCTGCGCCAGGAGGACACCTGGCGTGAGCGCATCGCCGATGCGGTCGAGAAGAGCTACAGCAAGATGTTCTTCGTCAAGAACTTCTGCGGCGGAAAGCTTGACGTGGCCAAGAAGATGAGCGTCACGCTCACGGCGGGCGACTATGCGCGGGTCGCGCTGACGGCTCCCTTCGTGGCGGGCCGCATGCTGGTGGTTCAACGCGCCGTGCGGACCCCGGGCCTGCGCCGGCTGACCCGGGCCTACGTGCTCCGGCTGCTCAAGCGGCGGCTGAAGGCCTACGGCACACCAGAGTTCACCAGCGACTCCGCCGAATACACCCCGTCCGGCAAGGCCGCCTGAGCGCCATCGGGCCGGCGATGCCGCGTTTCCCAGCCCCGTAACTTCTCCCGGCACGGCTGTTCCACCAGGGCATAGCTGACCGCGGCGATGGCGACGGTGAACACCAGCGTCAGTGCCAGCACCACGGCCATGTCTCCGGTGAACGCGAATCGGCCGATGACGGGAAACACCATGTCGAGGGCTGCCAGATGCCAGATGAAGATCCCGTACGACCAGCGGCCCAGCGTCACCATCGGCGCGCTGGCCAGGAATCGGTGCGGGGTGTCGGGCCGATCCAGCACCAGCGGCGCCAACAACGCCCACGCCAACACGCCGCCCATCGCGGTGCGCACGATGAACTGCTCCACGGTGGCTGAGGTCAGCCCCTCCGGCCCGGCCAGCGGTGACGCCGCCACGACGAATGCCACCAGTGTCAGCAGCGCCATCGGCAGCCGCCGACGGGCCAGCCGATGCACCCACCCAGCCGGGCTGTAGGCCCACTCCGCCAGCAACATGCCCGCACCGAACCAGCAGCCGTAGGCCGGCGCCCAGTTCAGCGGATTCACCCCGTAGGGGGTGTGGATGGGCAGATACCCCCAGCCCAGGCTGAGCAGCGCGACGCCCGCGATCGCCGGTATGCGGGCGCGCACCGGCAGCCGCCGCGCCGCCAGCGCCAACAGCGGCAGGGCGATGTAGAAGCTGACCTCCACGGCCAGGCTCCACATCTGGGTCAGGCCCGGGGTCAGAGTCAGCGGCACATAGATCTGCGTCATCGTGAGATTGGCCAGCCAGACCACCAGGCTGGCGCCCCCGGCGTCGGGCAGCAGCGCCAGGATCACCACCACCGACACCAGGTAGGCCGGCATGATCCGCACCAGGCGCGACCGCAGATAGTGCCCGGTCGGCGGCGCCGGACGCAGCCCGCGTGCGGCAGCTGCGTGACCCCGCCACAACAGGAATCCGCTCAGCGCGAAGAACACCGCGACGGCCATGTCGAACCGGCCCCACAGCCGGCCGCTGATCCCCGAGGAGTGCCCGGTCTGAAAGGCGACGTGCGTGATCACCACCCCGATGGCCGCGCAGGCACGCATACCCTCGACGGCAGGCAGGAAGCTGCGCACGCCACCCACCTGCTGACTCATCTGATTTCCTACCGCGGCATCGATGGACACACAGTAGCTGCTGCACCTGTTGCTGTTAGGGTCAAACAAATTTGGGTACGGGGTCACAAAAGGAGGATGCGGCGACGTGAACCGAGCAATCATGATGCGTATCGCGGCATGCGCAGTCATGGGCCTCGGCGCCGCCCTGATGGTCGCGGCACTGTTGCTGTCCACTTATACCGCGGGCAAAATCGCCAAGATCCCGCTCGACCTCGACGTGACGCTGATCGGCAACGGCAGCGGCGCCGCCCTGGACCCGGAGTCCCTCGGCAGCGAGCACGCCGTCGTCGACCAGGACGTGCCGCTGGTGTCCCAGCAACAGGTCGGGGTCGAATCGCCCGCCAACGCCGACGTGGTGACCCTGCAGGTCGGCTCGTCGCTGCGGCGCGCGGACCGGCAGAAGGACACCGGGCTGCTGCTGGCCATCGTCGACACCGTGACGCTGAACCGCACCACCGCCGAGGCGGTTTCTGATGACACCCACCCGGGTGGCTCGGTGCAGCGGCCGCGCAACTTTGACGACGAGAGCCCGCCCACCAACATTGCGCTGCCGCACGAGGGACTGTCCTACCGGTTCCCGTTCGACACCAAGAAGCAGTCCTACCGGTACTTCGACCCGATCGCGCAGAAGGCCTACGAGGCCAACTACGAGGGCGAGGACGACGTCAACGGGCTGACCACCTACCGGTTCGTCCAGAACGTCGGCTACGACGGCGAGGGCCGCCTGGCGGAGCCGGTGCGCTACCCGTCGCTGTACGGCCACGACGAAGACGGTGAGATCACCGCGCCCGCGCGCCTGTGGGACATCGAAGACGCCGACCCCGACGAGGAAATCACGATGACGCGGTACTACGCCGCGCAACGCACGATGTGGGTCGACCCCGTCTCGGGCACCATCGTCAAGTCGAAGGTGCACGCCAACCACTACTACGCGCGGGATGCGCTCAAGCCGGAGATCGCGTTGGCCGACTACACGGTCACCAGCTCCGAGGAGACCATCGAGTCGCAGGTCAACGCGGCCCGCAACGAACGTGACCGGGTGGCGCTGTGGTCGCGGATTCTGCCGATCAGCTTCACCGCGACCGGGTTGATCTGTTTGATCGGTGGTGTCCTGGTCGGTTGGTTCAGCCTGCCCGCCGAGGCCGCGCTGGGCCGGTCCGAGCTCGGCTCCGACAGTGGCTTCTTCGGTGGTTTCGTGCCCAAGGCGCCCGCAGCCGACCGCCCGTCCGGAGCAGAGGCCGAGACCGAGAAGCTGCCGGCGCAACGACCTCAGCTGGATCGCCCGGTGACGCCACCGGAGTCGGGCGCACCGGACCGCGGCGGTGCGGCACCCAACCAGCCGTAACCGCGCGGTGGTGCGAGCCAGGCGCTGGATCGCGCCGTGCTATGCACTCGGGTTGACGCTGCTCATCCTGGCGCCCCTGCTGCGCCCGGGTTATCTGCTGTTGCGAGACGCGGTCTCGACGCCGCGGTCCTACCTCAGTGACACGGCCCTGGGACTCGGCGAAGCATCACCCCGGGCACTGCCCCAAGATTTCGCGGTGGCCATCGCGTCGCATCTGATCGACGGCGGGACCGTGGTCAAGGCGCTGCTGTTCCTGGGGCTGTGGCTGGCCGGATGCGGCGCAGCACGGCTGGTGGCGATAGTCCTGCCGGAGGCGGGGCTGCCCGGGCAGTTGGTGGCGATCACCGTGGCGATCTGGAATCCCTATGTGGCCGAGCGGCTGTTGCAGGGCCATTGGAGCCTGCTGGTCGGCTACGGCTGCCTGCCGTGGGTGGCCGCGGCGATGCTGGGGCTGCGCGCCGGCGCAACCGGACTGTTCGGCCTGGTGTTCTTTCTGGCACTGGCCGGCCTGACCCCCACCGGGCTGCTGTTGGCGGCAGTGGTGGCGCTGGTATGTACGGCGGCACCGGGTTCTGGGCCGCCGCGGTGGTGGTGCGCGGCCAGCGCGATGGCGATCGCGGTCACCGCCGCGCTGCCGTGGCTGGTGGCGGTGGTGGTGGGCACGGCGTCGGCGCAGGGCGAGTCGTCCGGGGTGGCGGCATTCGCGGCCCGCGCCGAGCCCGGGCTGGGCACCCTGGGCAGCCTCGCGGGGCTCGGCGGGATCTGGAACGCCGACGCGGTGCCCGGTTCGCGGCAGACGGCTTTCGCGCTCCTGGCCACGGCGGTGTTCCTCGGGGTGCTGGGCCTGGGCTGGTCGTCGGTGCGCCACCTTCCCGCGGTGCGTCCGCTGTTGATCCTTGCGGGCGCGACGGTGCTGGTGTTCACGCTGCTGGCCACCGGGACCGGGATCTCGCTGCTGCGCTGGGCGACGGACTTCGCACCGGGGCTGGGAGTGCTGCGCGACGGCCAGAAGTGGGTGGCGCTGGCGGTGCCGGGCTACCTGCTGGCCGGGGCGGGAGCGGTCCTGAGGCTGCGGGACCGGTTGCCACCGGCGCGCGCGGCGCTGGTGTGCTGCGTCGCGCTGATCGTGGTCCTGCCCGACTTGGCCGTCGGAGTGGCCGGACGTCTCGTTCCGGTGCACTACCCGGCAGGCTGGGGGGAGGTCGCGGCCAGGATCAATGCCGATCCGCGGCCGGTGGCCGTACTGCCGGCCGACACCCTGCGCCGCTTCGAATGGGCGGGGCCGGCCCCGGTGCTCGATCCGCTGCCGCGGTGGGTGCGCGCGGAGGTGCTCATGACCGGTGACCTGACCGTTGGCGTGCTGATCGTGCCCGGCGAGGGCAGCCACGCCCGCGCGGTGCAGGAGGCGCTGTTGGCCGGGGCTGAGCCGGCCGTGCTCGGAGTCGAAGGCGTGGGCTGGGTCGTCAGGGAATCCGATGAGAGTGGCGAAATCGGTTCTGCGGAAAAAACTCTGACCCGCCTTCCCGTCGTCTACCAGGATTCCGACCTGACCCTCTACCGGGTCGGCGGCCGCGCGCCGAAGACGTCGGCCGGAACGCGCCGGGCCGCGCTGGCCGCCCACCTGGTGTGGCTGGCGATGCTGGTGGTGGGCGCGGGAGGCATGGCCGCCGAGTCACTGCGACGGCGCGTGCGCTAGCCAAGTTCCCCGCGAAAGACGGTCACGGCGTGACCGATCAAGAGGACACGGTCGCCATCAGGGCGGACCCGCAACTGCCCGCCCCGCGGTGAGGCCTGCTCAGCGGAGAATTCGTGGACCCCAAGACGCTCGCCCCACACCGCGGCAAGCGTGCAGTGCGCGGAGCCAGTCACCGGATCCTCAGGCAGCCCGAAGCGAGGCGCAAATACCCGGCTCACGATGTCGGCGTCGCCGTCACCAACGGCCGTGATCACGACAGCGCGGGCGTCGACCTTCATTAGCGACGCCATGTCCGGCTCCAGCGCACGGACTTCGGCAGCAGATCTGGCTTCCACGACCACGTCCATGCTTCCCCGCCACACCGAACGGATGCTCACTCCCGGCAAGCCCGCCACCAACGCCGCTGTCGGCGCGTCTCCGCGCACCGGGTCCGCCGGAAACTCCATGCTGATCGCACGATCAGAGCCAGTCGTGCAGGACAGCAACCGGTCGCCGGCTTGAAAAGACTGATCCCCGCCCAGGACGTGAGCGCTGGCCAGGGTGCCTGAGCCGCACAACGCCAATTCGGCCACCGGGCTGAACCACCGCAGGGCTCTCGGACCGGCTTCCGCCTGAGCCGGCCCGATGAATGCTGTTGCCGGGCAATTGAACTCTGCTGCCACCGCCTGCATCCACGAGGTGTCGGACAGCGCGTCCAGCAGCACCACGGCGGTGGGGCTCCCCCGGAACCTGACCGCCGTGAACGTGTCGACTACAAAAGCCCGAACGGGCACCTAGGCATCCAGGAAGCGGGCACGCACGTCGGGCCCCGGGATGGGGCAGGTGTCGTACCGGCCGAACCACCGGTAGCGCACGGCGGCGAAGCGGTCGTAGAGCCAGTCACGCAGTCCCGCCGGGATGATGCGGGCCGCCAGCAGCAGCCGGAAGGGCCCGCCCAGATAGCTCAGCACCCGCAGCGCCGCCGCCGACCGGACGTCGATGCGCTCATCAGACCGGCCGGGGTTCTCCACGAAGACCATCGAGTCGATGTCCCGCAGCTCGGGATGGCGCTCGATGACGGCCTGAGCGAAGTCGCTTTCCAGCGCCGCGAACCGCAGGGTGCCGTGCCGGTCGAACCGGAGAATGCTCTGCACGGACCGATTGCAGATTCCGCAGACACCGTCGTAGAGCAGCACAGGAGCTCGGTCGTCGGTCATCCGGTGCACCTCCACATGTGTGCGCAGCCCCTTCGGCCAGTATGAAGCAGTCCGCAATCCGGCAGGACACCGACACCGGCCCGCTGTCCGCCGAGCCGGAATCTCGCGACGCACTCACCGCGTGTCGTGCAGCGTAATTCCGGCTCGGCGGGCGGCGGGCAGCTCCAACCGTGGCCGCGTACTGCTGAGGGAGCGCGAAACTCAGACCACGCCGCTGACAAGGCGCCGTTCCCGGACCGCCGTCAGCACGGTGTGCAGCCCCTCGGCGCTTTGTCGCCAGGAGAATTCGGCGCTGCGGTCCTGCGCCTTGGCGCCGAGCTGCTCACGCAGCACCGGGTCCGCCAGCAGTCGCCGCAGTTGTTCGACCAACTCGTCGCGGTCATCGACCAACATCCCGGTGACCCCGTCGACGATCGAGTCGCACAACCCGCCGGAGGCCCGGTAGCCGACGGTGGGGACACCGTGCTGGCCCGCCTCGATGACGGCCAGTCCCCAGCCCTCTTTGCGGGACGGCAACACATGCACCCACGCCTGTTGCACGAGTTCGTGTTTGGTGACCTCATCGACGTGGCCGTGGAAGGTGACCGCGTCGGTGATCCCCAGCTCCGCGGCGTGCTGCACCAGCCGGTCACCCCACCAGCCGCCGCCGATGACATCGAGGTGCAGATCCGGCACCCGGGCACGCAGCGACGCGACCGCGTCCAGCGCGTCTTCGATCTGCTTATGCGGCACCAGGCGCGACAGCACCACCACCCGCGGCGTCGGCGAGCGAGGGTGAGTCAGTGTTGCCGGCGGCGCCTCATCCAGGCCGTTGCGCACCACCGCGATGCGCTCCGGGTCCACCCCCAGCTCGATCAGGTCGCGCACCGAGGGCAACGACACGGTCAGGTATTGGTTGCGCCGGTTCAGCCAGGGCGACAACCTCGACTCCACCATCCAGCCGATCCGGCTCAACACCGGCCCGGCCACCGGCCACTGCTCGCGGTGGCAGTGGTGCACCAGCACCGCGACCCGCCGTCCGTAGATCAGCCGGGCCAGAAACGGCAGCCCGTTCTGGGTGTCGATCACGGCGTCGGGCCGCACTCCGCGCAGCGGACCGAGACCGATACGCGCCGCGGCCATCACGGCCAGCGCCCACAGGTACACCGTGTAGGGGCCCCCGCGCCGGCTGATCCGCACGCCGTCGACGACCTCATGTTTGGGCGCGCCCGGATAGCGGGCGGTGCGCAGGGTCACCGCCACGCCGGCGGCGGCCAGCTCCGCTCCTATGCGCTGCAGGTAGGTCTCGCTGCCCCCGCCCTGTGGGTGCCCGGTGTCACGCCAACACAGCAGCAGGACCGAGCGCACAGCAGACACGCCGACCAGCGTAGTCGGCTGGTTTGCCGCCCCGTCGAGACTGATGCCGCGGCACGTTCGGCCCCATCGTGCGCCCGCCTGTATCCGGGACGGGTTCTAGGCTGGCGCGGTGGCTGCCACCGACCTGTTCGCGCGACGCGCGACGCTGGCTCGTGCGGTGCGCCTGCTGTCGCAGTTCCGCTACGAACAGACCGCGCCGGCCCGGTTCTACGGCGCGCTGGCCGACGACACCGTCGCGATGGTCACCGAGTTGTGGCGGGGGCTGGGCGGGGACGATCCGGCCGACAAGACCGTGCTGGACGTCGGCGGCGGGCCCGGCTTCTTCGCCACCGCGTTCGCCGACGCCGGACTGCGCTACATCGGTGTGGAACCCGACCCCGCCGAAGTGCACGCCATGCATGCGGCCGGGTCGGCGACTTCCCCCGGCAGTTTCGTGCGGGCCTCGGGAATGGCGCTGCCATTCGCCGATGCCAGCGTGGACATCTGCCTGTCGTCCAACGTCGCCGAGCACGTGCCGCGGCCGTGGCAGCTCGGCAACGAGATGCTGCGGGTCACCCGGCCCGGCGGGCTGGCGGTGCTGTCCTACACGGTCTGGCTGGGCCCGTTCGGCGGGCACGAGATGGGTCTGACGCACTATCTGGGCGGGCAGCGCGCCGCGGCGCGCTACACCCGCCGGCACGGCCACCCGCCGAAGAACAACTACGGCTCGTCATTGTTCGCGGTGTCCGCCGCCGAGGGGCTGGACTGGGCCCGCCACACCGGCGCCCTGGTCGCGGCTTTCCCCCGTTATCACCCGCGATGGGCGTGGTCGTTGACGAAAGTGCCGGGCATCCGCGAGTTCGGGGTGAGCAATCTGGTGCTGGTGCTGCAGCCGAGATAGCGGAATGACTGCAACGTGTTCTACTCAGCCCGCCGGCTAGGTAGGGTGGCGCCCATGACCGACTCCAGCATCACCGAATACGACACCCTCTTCATCGGCGGCAAGTGGACCGCCCCGGCCACCGATCGGGTGATCGAAGTTCACAGCCCGGCCACCGGCGAGTATGTCGGCAAGGTGCCGCTGGCGACCAAGAACGACGTGGATGCGGCGGTCGCCGCCGCCCGCACCGCGTTCGACTCCGGCCCGTGGCCGTCGACCCCGCCGGCGGAGCGGGCCGCGGTGATCGCCGCTGCGATCAAGCTGATGGAAGAGCGCAAGGACCAGTTCACCTCGCTGCTGGGCGCCGAGACCGGCCAGCCTCCGCTGGGGGTCGAGACGATGCACTGGATGAGCTCGCTGGGCTCCCTGAACTTCTTCGCAGGCCCGGCCGTCGACGAGGTCAGCTGGGAAGAGGTCCGCACCGGCGCCTACGGCCAGTCCATCGTGCGCCGCGAACCGATCGGCGTGGTCGGTGCGATCGTGGCCTGGAACGTGCCGCTGTTCCTGGCGGTCAACAAGCTGGGACCGGCTCTGCTGGCCGGCTGCACCGTGGTGCTCAAGCCCGCTGCCGAGACACCGTTCACCGCGAACCTGCTGGCGCAGACCTTTGCCGACGCGGGCCTGCCCGAAGGCGTGCTGTCGGTGGTGCCCGGTGGCGCCGAGACCGGCCAGGCACTGACCTCCAACCCGGGCGTGGACATCTTCTCCTTCACCGGCAGCTCGGCCGTCGGCAAGGAGATCGGCAAGCGCGCCGCGGAACTGCTCAAACCTTGCACTCTCGAACTCGGCGGTAAGTCGGCGTCGATCGTGCTCGAGGATGTCGACCTGGCGTCGGCGATCCCCATGCTGGTGTTCTCCGGGATCATGAACACCGGGCAGGCCTGCGTGGCCCAGACCCGCATCCTGGCGCCGCGCTCGCGCTATGAGGAGATCGTCGAGGCGGTCAAGAACTTCGTCACCGCCCTGCCGGTCGGCCTGCCGGACGACCCGGGCGCCCAGATCGGCGCGCTGATCAGCGAGAAGCAGCGCGAGCGGGTGGAGGGCTACATCGCCAAGGGCATCGAGGAAGGCGCCCGGCTGGTCTGCGGCGGTGGCCGGCCCGAGGGACTCGACAAGGGCTTCTTTGTCGAGCCGACCGTGTTCGCCGACGTGGACAACTCCATGACGATCGCCCAGGAGGAGATCTTCGGGCCGGTGCTGTCGATCATCGCCTACGACACCGAGGACGACGCCGTCGCGATCGCCAACGACTCGGTGTACGGGCTGGCGGGCAGCGTGTGGACCTCGGACGTGCCGCGCGGGATCGAGATCGCCAAGAAGATCCGCACCGGGACCTACGGAATCAACTGGTACGCCTTTGACCCGTGCTGCCCGTTCGGCGGCTACAAGAACTCCGGCATCGGCCGGGAGAACGGCAAAGAGGGCGTCGAGCACTTCACCCAGCAGAAGAGCGTGCTGATGCCGATGGGCTACACGCTGGACGCCTGACCGGAGCGCGCTTCGATCAGCTCACCTTTGCCGTTGGCGCAACGGTAAGCCCCTATACTGCCGTCCGTGGGCGTGCTGGTGTGGTTTGCACCCTGGGCGGT
This sequence comes from Mycolicibacter nonchromogenicus, assembly GCF_002101775.1. GTDB lineage: Bacteria > Actinomycetota > Actinomycetes > Mycobacteriales > Mycobacteriaceae > Mycobacterium > Mycobacterium nonchromogenicum. The sequence continues at coordinate 88,301 of NZ_LQPI01000048.1, forward strand.
GTATTGGGTGCTGGTGGGAAATACGCCATCAGTGATCGCGGCCGCCCTGGCGCTGGCCGTTGCGCTCACCGTGGTGATCGGCAGCCGGGCCCGGCCGGTGTCCCCACTGGGCATCGGGGCGCTGGTGACGTTCGCCGTGCTGGCCGTGCTACCGCTGGCGTTCACCGGCGCACAGCGCTGGGTGCTGGCGCTGAGCTTCGCCGGGCTGTTGACGACGCTGCTCGCCGGCATGGCGCTGGGCAGATCGGTGGTGGAGGCCGTCGTGAAGGCGGATCTGCCGGCTGCGGTCTCGCAGTCCGATCTGTTCGGCCCGGTGGTCAAGCGGGTGACAGGGATCTGGCTGGGCGCTGTGACGGCGGCGTTAGCCGCGGTGATCGTACCGCCGATCGCGTTGCCGGACGCCGCGCTGCACGACAGCCGTCCGCTGATCTACCTGTGCGACTGGGTCATTCCGTTCAGCGTCTTGGTCGCAGCGGTGATCGCATCACACATCGTGTCGGATCGCATGACCGCCGGCTTCGGGGACGCGGTCCGCAAGACGAGCTTCGTGGCCTTCGTCGACCTGGAGATCGATCAGCTGTACTACCTGGCCACCGAACACGCCAACCGTGAGGTCGGCCCCGGCGAGGAGGCCTACGGCGTCACCGTCGGCACCAAGGGAACACCGCTTTTGGGCGACGACACCCGGGTGTCGTGGCCCTCGACCTACAAAGTCCGGCAGCGGCGCAGCCCCTAGAAGGCGTCCTCGGCGAGATCCATCAACGCCAGATCCGCACTCTCGATGATGCCTCGATCCGCACCGAGGCGAGGTAACACGTTGGCCGCAAAGAACTTTGCCGCGGCGACCTTTCCTTGGTAGAAGTGCTGATCGGCCCCGGACGCGCCGTCATCCAGCGCCTTGCACGCGATCTCAGCCTGGCGCATCAGCAGCCAGCCGATCACCAGATCGCCCATGGCAAGCAGGAAACGCACCGAACCCAAGCCCACCCGATAGAGCTCTCGGGCATCCTGCTGCGAGCTGAACATGTAGCCGGTCATGGCGGCCACCATCGCCCGCGCATCGTCGAGCGCGGCGGCCAGCAGTTTGCGTGAGTCGGCCAGCTCCTGATGTCCGTCGGCACTGTCGAGCAGCGCCTCGATCTGGGCCACCAGGTGCGCCAGCGCCACACCGCGGTCGCGGGCGATCTTGCGGAAGAAGAAGTCCTGCGCCTGAATCGCCGTGGTGCCCTCATAGAGGGAGTCGATCTTGGCGTCACGGATGTACTGCTCGATCGGATAGTCCTGCAGGAAGCCCGAGCCGCCGAAGGTCTGCAGTGAATCGGTCAGGTACTGGTAGGCCCGTTCCGAACCGACGCCCTTGACGATCGGAAGCAGCAGATCGTTGACGCGTTCGGCCATCTCGGCGTCGGCGCCCGACACCTGCATGGCAACCTGCGGATTCTGATGGGCGGCGGTGTAGAGGTACAGCGCCCGCATCCCCTCGGCGTAGACCTTCTGCATCATCAGGGCGCGCCGCACGTCCGGGTGGTGGATGATCGTCACCCGCGGCGCGGTCTTATCGGTCATCTGGGTCAGATCGGCCCCTTGAATACGGGTCTTGGCGTATTCCAGCGCATTGAGGTAGCCGGTGGACAGCGTGGCGATCGCCTTGGTTCCCACCATCATTCGCGCGTATTCGATGACATGGAACATCTGCGCTATGCCATTGCGGCTGTCGCCGACCAGCCATCCTGTCGCCGGGACGCCATGCTGCCCGAAGGTCAGTTCGCAGGTGGTCGAAACCTTCAGTCCCATCTTGTGTTCCAGCCCGGTGACGAACACCCCGTTGCGCTCGCCCGGCTCCCCCGTCTCGGGATCCGGCAGGAACTTGGGCACCAGAAACAGGCTGAGTCCTTTGGTGCCCGGGCCGGCGCCCTCGGGGCGGGCCAGGGTCATATGCATGATGTTTTCGAACACGTCGTCGGTGTCGCCGTTGGTGATGAATCGCTTGACGCCCTCGATGTGCCAGGTGCCGTCGGGCTGCTCGATGGCTTTGGTGCGGCCGGCTCCGACGTCAGAGCCGGCGTCGGGCTCGGTGAGCACCATGGTGGCGGCCCAGTTCCGCTCGATCGCCATGGAAGCCCAGTGCCGCTGCTGCTCGTTGCCCAGCCCGTAGAGAATGTTGGCGAAGATCGGGCCGGCCATGAAGATGAACACCGCGGGATTGGCACCCAGTGCCAGTTCGTTGATCGCCCAGGCCACCATCGCCGGCGCCGGGACCCCGCCGACCGCCTCGTCGAGCCCGATGCGGAACCACTCGGCCTCCTTCCAGGCCCGCAGCGACTCTTTGAAGGGTTCGGGCAGTGTCACGTGGTGGGTGGTCGGATCGAACACCGGCGGATGGCGATCACTGTCGGCAAAGGACTCGGCCACCGGGCCCTCGGCCAGCCGGGCGGCTTCGGCCAGCATCTGGCGCACGGTGTCGCCGTCGAGATCTCCGAACGCGCCGTCGGCCAGACATTGCTCCAGCCCCAGCATTTCGAACAGGTTGAATTCCAGGTCGCGCACGTTGCTCTTGTAGTGACCCATAGGTTCCAGCATGCACCTTGACGAAGCGCAGGTCGCCAAAATCGCAACGTTCTAACGCACTACGTGTAAACCCCACTGGCGAAGGAAAGGATTCAGCAGGACGAAGTCGGTGGAGTACTCGTCGTCCACCGGTCCGCCCATCAGGAGACCGACCGCGCTGACCGTGCCGTCCGGGTTCACCACATAGCCGGGGCTGCCGCTGTCGCCGATGGAGCTGTACACGTCGGTCTCCACCAGGTTGCCGATGATGGCGGCGACCTCACCGCAGGTTTCACCGGTCTGGGCACCGATCTTGCAGACCGTCATCCCCACGTGAATCTGATCGGCGCTCAGCACGTCGGCCACCGAATAACGGCCGCCGACTTTGGGGTTGGGCCGGCCGGCGGCCGGGTCGAGCCGGATGATCGCGGCGTCGCGATCCTCGCCGTTGTTCTCACTGGCGGTGATCCGGCCGAGCGGCGTCTCGAAGGCGTCGGTCCACTCCGCGCCGTCATGGGAGTCGCAGTGACCGCTGGTCAGCAGGTAGTAGTCGCCCTCGTCGTTTTGGGTGACGAAGCCCGCCGTGCAGCTGCTGTTGTCGTCCAGCACCTCGATACCCGGCATCGGCGCGGCCGACGCGATACCCGCCAAGGCCAGTCCTGCGACCGCGACAGCGCCCACCGACGCGAACTTGACCATCAGCTGTCCAGCACCGACGCCACTTTTGCCTCGACATCACCCAAACCGGTCAGATCGATGCCGAAACGGTCGGTCAGCTCCACACACACCTGCGCAGCGTCGTCGAACCGAATCCGCTCGGTTCCGCCGCTGGCGTGGATCGCGAGATTGCGACCGCGCAGGTTCCAGCGGGCTTCGTCGGTCACCAGCGCAGCGCTGAGACCTGCGACGAAATTCGATTCGGGGTAGGTGGACACATACCAACTGCCGACCTGCATGTCGATCAGCGGCCGGGGCTGTAGTCCCAGGATGTACAGCGGCCGCCAACGTTGGCCGATCAGCGTCTTCAGCACAAATTCCTGCGCCTCGCTGCCCCGGCTGGACAGCCGGAACGGCTCGTGGGAGGTCTGCGCAACCTCGCCGGGAACCATCGGGATCGGCGCAGTGGGCGTCTGCCCGCCGAATCCCACGTCGACGAGATAGGGGCGGCCCGTCCCTGGGATCGTCACCGCCAGGGCCTGGTGGGTCTGGGGAGACGGCGGCCCGTCCAGTCCCTCGGGACTCATCCACACCACGCGCGCGGCCAGCCGCTCGGCTGCGAAACCGAGCGCGCACAGCACCTCGCGCATCAGGTTGTTGTGCTCGTAGCAGTAGCCGCCGCGGCGCTTCGCCACCAGCTTGGCGCTCAGTGCCGCCGGACTGAGGTCGATCACCGGCACACCCATCAACGGGTCGAGGTTCTCGAAGGGGATGCGACGGACGTGCGCGGACACCAGCGCGGTCAGCGTCTCATGCGTCGGCTCGGTGCCACCGCGATAGCCGATGCGGTCGAAGTACGCCTGCAGATCGATGCGGAGCTCCCCTCGACTACTCGTCAACAGTGCGCTGATGGTATCCACCACCGGCCCTGAGCCGGTAACATGGACAAAACTAGAACACGTTTCAATTGAGGGGGCCGCGGTGGACACACCGGACGACGACTGGTCGGACAACCAGCCACGGCCCATCACGAAGTGGGACCCGAGCCTGACCGAACGGGTCATGGGCCTGTTGCGGCCGTTCATCAAGGGCTACCACCGGGCCGAGGTGCGCGGCCTGGAGTCGTTCCCCAACGGCGGCGCCCTGGTGGTGTCGAACCACTCCGGTGGCCTGTTCGCGATGGACGTCCCGGTGTTCGCCACCGGTTTCTATGACAAGTTCGGCTACGAGCGGCCGGTCTACACGCTGAGCCACGACCTGATCTTCACCGGCTTCACCGCCGACTTCTTCCGCAAGACCGGGTTCATCCCGGCCAACCACGCCAACGCCGACGAGGCGCTGCGCTCGGGCGGCGTGGTGGTGGTCTTCCCCGGCGGCGACTACGACGTCTACCGGCCGACGTTGGAAGAGAACAAGATCGACTTCGGCGGCCGCAAGGGCTACATCCGCGCCGCGATCAACGCCGGTGTGCCGATCGTGCCGACGGTCGGGATCGGCGGGCAGGAAAGCCAGTTCTACCTGACCCGCGGCACCGGGCTGGCCAAGGCGCTGCGACTGGACAAGCTGATGCGGGTCAAGATCCTGCCGATCTCGTTCGGCTTCCCGTTCGGCCTGTCCGCAGTGTTGCCGGTCAACCTGCCGCTGCCGACCAAGATCGTCATGCAGGTCTGCGAGCCGATCGATATCGTCGCCGAGTTCGGCGAGGATCCCGACATCGACGTCGTCGACGCACACGTGCGGTCTGTCATGCAGAAGGCGCTGGACAAGCTCGCGGACGAACGCCGTCTGCCGGTCCTGGGCTGAGCGGGATGGGCCTGTTCGACACCCTCAGCCGGGTGGGCTCCATGCTGGCCACCTTCAGCCGGGCCGGGCTGTTGGCGCCCATGCGCCCGGACAAATACCTCCGGATCGCCCTCGCGGCGGCCGCTGAGGGCGGCACCACCACTACCGGTATCGCTATGGCCGCGAGGCGGTGCGGTGACCGCGCGGCGATCATCGACGAGCACGGCACCTGCACCTACGCCGAACTCGACCGGCGGTGCAACGCGCTGGCCGCCGGCCTGCAACAGCTGCCGGGACGGACGCCGCAGGCGATCGCGCTGATGTGCCGCAACCATCGCGGCTTCATCGAGGCACTGGCGGCCGCCAACCGGATCGGCGCCGACGTGCTGCTGCTCAACACCAGTTTCGCCGGGCCGGCATTGGCCGAAGTGGTTGCCCGTGAAGGTGTCGACCTGATCTTCTACGACGAAGAGTTCACCGCCGCAGTCGATCTGGCGGTGCCTGCCGATTCGGGATGCACCCGGGTGGTGAGTTGGACCGACATTGAGGTCACCGGCCTGACGGCAGACGAGTTGATCGATGCCAACGCCGGACGCCGACCGGACAAGACGTCCCGAAACGGCAAGCTGGTCATGCTCACCTCCGGAACCACCGGCACCCCCAAGGGCGCACGGCGCTCCGGACGCGGCGGAGGCGGGATCGCCGACCTGCAGGCGATCTTCGACCGAATCCCTTGGCACACCGAGGAAACCGTGGTCATCGCCGCCCCGATGTTCCACGCCTGGGGGTTCTCCCAGCTTGCACTGGCACTCACCATGGCCTGCACCATCGCCACCCGACGGAAGTTCGATCCCGAAGCGACCCTGGCGCTGGTCGAGTCCAACCACGCGGCCGGACTGTGCGTCGTGCCGGTCATGTTCGACCGGATCATGGCGTTGCCGGACGAGGTTCGAGCCCAATACCCATGCAAGTCACTGCGGTTCGCGACGGCCTCTGGTTCACGGATGCATCCCGCCGTGGTGACGGCGTTCATGGACACCTTCGGTGACGTGGTCTACAACAACTACAACGCGACCGAAGCCGGCATGATCGCACTGGCCACGCCGGAAGACCTGCGCTACTCGCCCGACACGGCCGGCCGTCCGGCTCCGGGAAGCCAAATCCGAATCCTGGACGCCGATTTCGCGGAGGTTCCCGACGGCGTGACCGGGCAGATCTTCGTCCGCAACTCCTCACAGTTCGACGGCTACACCGGCGGTGATTCGAAGTTGTTCCACGACGGCTTCATGGCGTCCGGCGACTTGGGTTACTTCGACAGCACCGGAAGGCTTTTCGTGGTCGGCCGAGATGACGAGATGATCGTCTCCGGGGGCGAGAACGTCTACCCGATCGAGACCGAGCAGTCGCTGATCAAACATGGCGCGGTCGCCGAAGCAGCCGTGCTCGGGGTCGACGACGCCGACTACGGACAGCGGCTGGTGGCCTTTGTGGTGCTGGCGCCCGGGGCCTCCGCGTCACCCGACGAGCTGAAGCAGCACGTCCGGGAGAATCTGGCCGGCTACAAGGTGCCGCGTGACATCACCATCATGGATGCGCTGCCCCGCAACAACACCGGCAAGGTGCTGCGTCGCGAACTTCAGGCGCTGGCCGCGTCCGACTGAGCTCAGGCCGGGGCCATCGCCGTTTCGACGGTGGTGAGCTGCTCGGAAAGTCCGGCGGCACGGCGGATGTCGACGAACTCGTTCACCAGGGCGGTCGTGACCTCGTGCGGGTCTTCAAAGGTGGCGCCGTCGGTCAGCACCGAGATGTTGAGCTGGTCCACATAGCTCCACACGGTGATGTTCAGACCGCTGCCGGCGGTCAACGGCCCCACCGAGTAGATCTCGGTCACCAACGCACCGCCGACCCTGCCGCGCTCGCGCGGGCCGGGAACATTGGAGATGTTGAGGTTGAGAACCTTGTTCTGACCGTCCTTACCCGACAGCCAGCGGAACAATGACTCCGCCGGCGCCGGCGGCAGGTATGCCGACCACCGGCTGACCAACTCCGGCCCCACCAGGTGGTGGGCCTCTTTGGCCAGATCCGCCGCCTCCCGGGCCTGGGCGACCCGCTCCCGGACGTCGGCCACATCGACCGGCAGTGCCACCAGCACCCCGGAGAACCGGTTGCCGGAGATCCGGTCGGCGGAGAAGTCGAAGCTCATCGGCACCGACGCCAGCAGCGGGTGATCCGCCTTCCCGTCGTAGCGCAGCAGCAGCGTGCGCAGTGCCCCGGCAGAGATGGCCAGGACCAGGTCGTTGATGGTGACCCCCAACTGCTTGCTGGTCACCTTGATGTCCGCCAGCGCCAGCGTGGCGGTGGCGAAGCGGCGTTCCGGCGTCAGCACGTGGTTGAGAAAGGTCGGCGGCGGGGTGAACGGCCTGGTCAGATCGGCGGAGAGCTTGCGGCTGCTGCGCCGGACTCGTCCGATGCCGGCTGCGGTGTAGCGGATGGTCCCGGGGATCTTGCCCATCTGCCGGAGATGGTCGCGGAACGCAGAGCGCACCAACTGTCCGCCGGTGGGGGCGGGGTCGGGTTCGTAGGAGTCGAGTTCCTGCTGCGGGCCGGCCACCAGGTCCATACCGCGGGCCATCAGATTCGCCGACGCGATCCCGTCGGCCAGGGCGTGGTGGATCTTGCCGACCACCGCGATCCGGTTGTTTGCCAGCCCGTCGATGAAGTACATCTCCCAGAGCGGCCGGCTACGGTCCAGCGGCGTGCTGGCGATCTCGCCGATGGCCTCGTCGAGCTCGCGGCGACCGCCCGGAGCGGGCAGTGACCACGGCCGGATGTGATACGCCAGATCGACTTCGCTGTTCTCCCGCCACATCGGGTGGTGGAATTTGCCGGGAATGTCCACCAGCTGATACCGGAATGGATCCAACTTGTAGAGCCGGCCGTGGATCACCCGCCGGAAGGCCTCGACGTCAAACCCCTGGCGGTCGGCGTCCAGCTCGATCACCGCGATCTTCAGGGTGTGCATGTGCACGTTCGCCGTCTCGCTGTACAGCAAAAGCGCGTCCCACCCGCTGAGCCGCTTCACCCCACACCCCTCGCCATGCACGGACCCTACCGTGGCGTGCGGGCTCAGATGATCTGTTTGCTCCCCACTGTGACGCGGTCGCGGTGAATCTGGTTGAGGAACAAACCGATTGCCGTGCTCATGGCACCGGTGCGGGCACCGTCGGTCATGTCGAAACCGTGCCCGGCGCCCGGCAGCTCCAAGTAGCCGACCTTGGCGCGCGACACTTCCCGCAGTCGATCAGCGAAGCTGCGGGCCTGCTGCACCGGGATGACGGTGTCGGCGCTGCCGTGCACCACCAGGAACGGCGGCGCATCCGAATGCACCCGCGCGATCGGCGAGGCCTGCCGGTAGATGTCCTGGTGACGACGCATCGAGCGACCCACCACCACCCGTTCCAGGAAGTCGACGAACGCGGCCCGTTCGGCGGTGGAGCGGTCCTCCCAGTCGTAGCGGCCGTAGATCCCGACCACGGCGTCCACCGAGGTGTCCCCACCGGCGGGCAGATGGTCGGCGTATTCGGCGTCACGGTCCGCGCTTCCGGTCAGCCCGGCCAGGGCGGCCAGATGACCGCCCGCCGAAGCGCCCGCCACGGCCACGAAGCCACGGTCACCACCGAATTTGTCGACGTTGGCGCGAGCCCAGGCGATCGCGGTCTTGACGTCGATGACGTGGCTGGGCCACCGGTTGTGCGGTGCGACTCGGTAGTCGATCGACAGGCACACCCAGCCCTGCTCGGCCAGATGGGACAGCAGCGCATACCCCTGCAGCATGCGGCTGCCGTGCACCCAGGCGCCGCCGGGGACGTAGATCAGCACCGGCGCAGGCCCGCTCGGCAGGTCACGGGACCGCCACACGTCGAGCACCTGTGCGGGGTCGCTGCCGTACCGCACCCCGGAGCGGTAGATGTGCCGACGGTGCTGCAACGCCTTGACCACCGGCGGAGCCTGCTCCGGCTCGGGCCAGTCGATGTCGAGGTCGGCCGCCGAGACCACCGGGCGTAGCGCGGCATCGCTGACCACCTGGGTCTGCTCGCGCTCCTGCCTGCGGATGGCTGCGGCACCGGGAGCCAGCCAGGACTTGGCGGCGCTGGAGAAGAACTCCGGCATATGGCGGGTGCCCCACACCCCCATCGCGGTCATCCCGCCCAGGGGTTCCAGGTGCTTCCCGACCACCGGCAACGACGCTGAGGCCACACTGAGCGCCAGCAGGTAGTCGGTCGGCCGGGCTCGCCTGAGCCAACGCAGCCGGCCGGCCAGGTTGAGTCCGGTCACCGGGGTCTGCGAGCTTCCCGTCATTGGCGCAGGGTACCGCGTTCGAGGCGGTCGCGACCGCAACCGGGTGGGCTGCTGTCCGGGCGAAACCGGAGCCCGCGATACTGAGCCGGTGGTGAGCATCGGGTTCCATCCAGATCTGCGTCGCGCCGCCCGCGTCTTGCCGCGCGGCGGGGTCGGGCCGGCAACCATGCCCGTCGTGCGCCGACTCACGCAACTACAGGGCCGGCGCACACCGGCCGACGTCGAAGTCTTGGGCCTGCCGTCGGGGGCCACGGTCCGGATCTTTCGGCCGAAGAATCCGCCAGCCGGCCCCGCGCCGGCACTGCTGTGGATCCACGGTGGCGGCTACGTCATCGGCACGGCCGCCCAGGATGATCGGCTGTGCCGCAGATTCAGCGCCGAACTGGGCGCCACCGTGGCGTCGGTGGACTACCGGCTGGCGCCCCAGCATCCCTACCCCGCCGCGCTGGAGGACTGCTGGGCAGCCCTGACCCTGCTGGCCGGTCTGCCCGGGGTGGATAGCGCGCGCATCGCCGTCGGGGGTGCCAGTGCCGGCGGCGGGTTGGCCGCCGCCCTGGCGCAGTGGGCCGCCGACCGCGGCGAGGTCTCCCCCGTCCTGCAACTGCTGGTGTACCCGATGCTCGACGATCGCAGCGCGGCGCTGCCGGCCCATCGGGGCTTCCGATTGTGGGGGCCGCGGAGCAACCTGTTCGGCTGGACCGCCTATCTGGGCGACGCGGATCCGCAGGTCGCGGTGCCGGCACGGCGCGCCGACCTGAGCGGGCTGGCCCCGGCCTGGATCGGGGTCGGCACCTTCGATCTGTTCCACGACGAAGACCTGGCCTACGCGCAGCGACTCCGCCAAGCCGGCGTGCCCTGCGACGTCGAGGTCGTGTCCGGCGCCTTCCATGGTTTCGACCTGCTGATGCCGAAGGCGCCTGTCTCGCGACAGTTCTTTGCCAGCCAATGCGCGAGTCTGCGCAACGCCTACGAGAAAGGCTGAGACGTGTCTGGATCCACCCGGGAAGAGCTGCAGGCGCTGCGCAGCGCAGTGGCCGAGCTGATGAGCAAACGCTCACCCGACGACGACGTCTGGAACGAGTTGGCCCAAATGGGTCTGCTCGGCCTGCTGGTGCCCGAGCAGTTGGGCGGCGCCGGAGCCGGACTGGTCGAGGTCGAAGTGGTCGCCGAGGAGCTCGGTCGGGTGCTTTACCCCGGCCCGTACCTGTCAACAGCGGTGCTGGGCGTGAATCTGCTGCTGACCCTCGACGACCAGCAAGAGGCCGAGGCAGTGCTGCCGGCCGTCGCAGCCGGACGCACCCGGGTCGCGGTCGCCTTCGCCGAGGGCGATTCTGCCCGCCCGCCCGCAGCCCCGGCCACGACCGCCCGCGGCGGGACGATCTCCGGTGAGAAGCGGTTCGTGCTCGACGCGGCCACCGCCGACCGGCTCTATGTGCTGGCCGACGCCGAGGAGGGTGCCGGGATCTTCGCCGTCGACCCGGCCGGCCCGGGCGTGACGGTGGAACCGCTGACCACGGTCGACCTGTCTCGTCGGCTGTGTCGCGTCCGGTTCGACGACGCCCCGGCGACCCTGGTGGGTCCGGCCGGTGGTGGGGTCGACGCATTGACCACGGCCCTGGACCGTTCTGCGGTGGCGCTGCTGGGCGAGCAGGCCGGTGCGGCCCGGTTCGCGTTGGAGATGGCCCGCGACTACGCCAAGACCCGGTTCCAGTTCGGCCGTGCCATCGGCAGTTTCCAGGCGGTCAAGCACATGTGCGCCGACATGTTGTTGGAGGCCGAGTCGGCGGTGTCGGCCGCTCGCCATGTGGCTGCCGCCGGCCAGCAGGGAGCTGCGGACTGGACCGCGGATCTGGCGCTGGCTCAGGCCTATTGCTCGGATGCTTTCGTCTATGTGGGCGCCACCAACATTCAGGTGCACGGCGGAATCGGGTTCACCTGGGAACACCCGGCGCACCGGTATCTGCGCCGGGCGCGCAGCGATGCCCAGCTCTTCGGCAGCCCCTCCTGGCACCGTGAGCGCCACCTGCAAGAGATCGGAGCCTAGAGATGACGCGTCCCGACCCGCGCGACGACGATGCCCTTCGCCAGGAAGTCCGGGAATGGCTGGCCGCCAACTGGTCACCGGACACCGACCGTGCCACGTTCGCCGAGGCGGTGCTCGCCGCCGGATGGACCGTTCCGAGCTGGGAGCCGGAATGGTATGGCCGGGGCCTGACCGATCGCCAATCCCGCCTGGTGTCAGCCGAATTCGCCGCGGCTGGCGCTCCCGGCAGCGGCCATGACCGAGCCGACCTGTTCGCCTGCACAATCCACGACCGCGGCACCGATGAGCAGAAGCGCCGCCTGTTGCCCCCGGCGCTGCGCGGGGAGAGCAAATGGTGCCTGCTCTACAGCGAGCCCGGCGCAGGATCTGACCTGGCCGGTCTGCGCACCCGCGCCGAGCGTGACGGTGACGACTGGGTAGTCAACGGCCAGAAGGTGTGGACGTCGTTTGCGACCACCGCCGACTACGGGTTGCTGGTGGCGCGGACCAACCCGGATGTGCCCAAGCACAGCGGGATCACGTTTTTCATGCTGCCGATGCGCCAGCCCGGCGTGGAGATCCGGCCGATCCACCAGATCACCGGTGAGTCGGAGTTCAACGAGGTGTTCTTGACCAACGCCCGGGTTCCCGACGCCAACCGGATCGGCGAACCCGGCGAGGGGTGGTCGGTGCTGCAGGTGGCGCTGGGCTACGAGCGGCGTCTGATGGGTGATGTCGCGCGCACCGCCCGACGCAAGGAGAAGTCCAGCGGGTTGGTCGACTTCGCCCGCGACGCCGGTCGCCTCTCGGACTCGCATATTCGTCAGGAGATCGCCCGTATCCAGGCGCTGACGACGGTGAACCGGTGGAACAACCAGCGCGCCAAGACCAGCAAGGACTTCGCTGAGTCGGCCACCCTGCTGGCGCTCGGCAAGATCGCCATGTCGCGCATTCTGCACGAGACCGCCCGGGTCCAGACCGAGATCGTCGGCGTCGAGTCGATGCTCAGCGGTCCGGACAATCCGGTCGGCGACGGGGTGACCTTCCGGGCGCTCAACGCCTACTTCACCTCGATCGGCGGCGGCACCGACCAGATTCAGCGCAACATCATCGGCGAGCGGGTGCTCGGGTTGCCGAAGGAACCGGACCCCTACCGCGACGCCCCGTTCCGGGACCTACCGCACTAAACCACCGGCGAGCAGACGCGAAAGCCCCCATTTCCGCGGGTTTTAGGGGGCTTACGCGTCTGCTCGCGGGGAAGAACGGGCCTAGAACTGCAGGGCGGTGAAACGCCAGTCCAGCACCTGACGGTCGGATTCACCGTCGACGCCGGCGGCATAGACCAGCGAGCGCAGCCCCAACACATTGTCGCGGGCCGACTCGATGTGCAGGTCGCTGTAGAGGGTGTCGCCTTCGTGCACCGGCGCGGTGTGATCGCACGACTGCCAGCCCAGCACGGTGGCCAGGTTCGGCAGCAGCCGCGACGCCTGCGCCAGTGCCAGCCCGATGGTGTGCCCGCCGTAGACCAGCCGCCGGCCAGCGACCCGCGAATCATGGTGAGTGGCAGCGACATTGAGGGTCAACCGGGCAAGCTCCGGGGCGGAGGTGACCACGTCGCCGGTGCTGGTCAGCACGGTACCCACGAGATCCGGGTCGAAGTGGGGCCCCGGCACCCGCTGCCGAAACTCGGCCGCATCCCAGTCTGCGGTCACGTCCGCAGGCGCCGCGAGCCCCGCGCCGATGCCCGACAGGTCGTCGCCGTGGCCGGTGTCGGAGGCACCCGGCGACAGCGGCAGCATCGCGCAGCGGTAGAAGTCGAGCACCAGCCGGTCCACCTGGTCGATGGTGGTTATCCGCAGTGCCGCCAGCCCGGTGGGCTCTCGCCCCGGCTTGGCTGAATTCTGCTTCAGTCCAACGACTTCCGTGCGGGTGAAAATGGTGTCGCCGATCACCGGAAACCGGAAGAAGGCCAGGCCGCGGTAGAAGAGGTTGGCCTTGACGCGCCGGGTGACCACGGTGGACTGCCCGATCGCGACATCGCAGACCAGGCCGGGATGCGCCAGGGGCGCGGTAGCCCCGGTGACCGCCCGGGACAGTTCGGCATCCAGCGGCAGCCGTAGCCGGTCCCCGAGGATCGCCTGGTGCAGCGCCGCCGCACCGGCCGTCAGCGTCATCGCGGGGGCCTCGTCGAACACTTGGCCGACCTGGAGGTCGTCGAAGTAGGGGCCGCTGGTCACGGAAGAATCCTGGCATACGGTGAACCCGTGAACCACGAAGAGTCGATCTTGGTCGAAACCGTGCGGCAGTTCATCGACCGGGAGGTGAAGCCGACGGTCCGCGACGTCGAGCACGCCAACACCTATCCCGAGGCGTGGATCGAGCAGATGAAGCACCTCGGCATCTACGGGCTGGCCGTTCCCGAGGAATACGGCGGCACACCGGTGTCGATGCCGTGCTACGTCCTGGTCACCCAGGAGCTGGCTCGCGGCTGGATGAGCCTGGCCGGGGCCATGGGCGGCCACACCGTGGTGGCCAAGCTGCTGACTCTGTTCGGCACCGACGAGCAGAAGCAGCGTTACCTTCCCGCCATGGCCACCGGAGCACTGCGCGCCACGATGGCCCTGACCGAACCGGGCGGCGGCAGCGACCTGCAGAACATGACCACGTCGGCCCTGCCCGACGGCGACGACCTGGTGATCAACGGCGCCAAGACCTGGATCTCCAACGCCAGGTACTCCGGATTGATCGCACTGCTGGCCAAGACCGATCCGAAGGCCACCCCTCGGCACAGCGGCATCTCGGTGTTGCTGGTGGAGAACCCCATCGCCGGACTGACGATCTCACGGGACCTGCCGAAGCTGGGTTACAAGGGGGTGGAGAGCTGCGAGCTGAGTTTCGACGGCTGCCGGGTACCGGCGGCTGCGGTGCTCGGCGGCACGCCCGGCAGCGGCTTCGCCCAGATGATGAAGGGACTGGAGACCGGCCGCATCCAGGTGGCGGCGCGGGCCTTGGGTGTGGCCACGGCCGCGCTCGAAGATGCGCTCGCCTACGCCCAACAGCGGGAGAGTTTCGGGCAGCCGATCTGGAAGCACCAGAGCGTGGGCAATTATCTGGCCGACATGGCGACCAAGTTGACCGCCGCCCGCCAGCTCACCCGGTACGCCGCCGAACGCTACGACAGTGGGCAGCGCTGCGACATGGAGGCCGGCATGGCCAAGCTGTTCGCCTCGGAAGCCGCCATGGAGATCGCGCTCAACGCGGTGCGCATCCACGGCGGCTACGGCTACTCCACCGAGTACGACGTGGAACGCTACTTCCGCGATGCGCCGCTGATGATCGTCGGCGAGGGCACCAACGAGATCCAGCGCAACGTGATCGCGGCGCAACTGGTGGCCCGCGGCGGCATCTAGCCCGCCCGCGGGCCCAGCCCGCTACTTCGAATACTTGGCCACCAATTCGTTCTTGTAGAGCTTGCCGGTGTCGGTACGCGGCAACTGCTCCTCGAAGGCGATCGATCGCGGACATTTGTAGTGCGCCAAGCGCTCCCGCACCCACTCGAGCAGTTCCGCGGCGAACTCAGGCGTGGCGTCGGCCGGGTCGACCGTCTGCACGGCCGCCTTCACGCTCTGCCCCATCTCGTCGTCGGGGATCCCGAAGACCGCCGCATCCAACACCTTCGGGTGCGTGATCAACAGGTTCTCCGCTTCCTGCGGGTAGATGTTGACTCCGCCGGAGATGATCATGTGGTGGCGCCGGTCGGTGAGGTACAGATACCCCTCGTCGTCGAGGTAGCCGACGTCGCCGACCGTCGTCCAGCCCTGCGGGTGACGCGATTTCGCGGTCTTGTCCGGATCGTTGAGGTACTCGAAGGCGTTGCCGCCCTCGAAGTAGATCTCGCCGGGCTGGCCGGCGGGCAGCTCGTTGCCGTCCTCATCGAGAATGTGCACCGCACCGAACATCGCCTTGCCCACCGAGCCGGGATGCTTGAGCCATTCGTCGGCGCTGATAAGCGTGGAGCCGTGCGCCTCCGATGAGGCGTAGTACTCGTCGACGATCGGCCCCCACCAGTCGATCATCTGCTGCTTGATCTCCACCGGACACGGTGCGGCGGCATGCATCACCCGCTTGAGGCTGGACACGTCATACGACTCCCGCACTTCGGCGGGCAGTTTCAGCATCCGCGTGAAGTGCGCGGGTACGAACTGCCCGTGGGTGACGCCGTGACGCTGGATCGCGTCGAGCGCGGACTCGGCGTCGAACTTCTCCATGACCACGGTGGTCAGCCCGGCCGCCTGCACTTGCATCGACCACACCGACGGCGCGGTGTGATACAGCGGCGCGGGGCTCAGATAGACCGAACCCGGGCCCATCCACACCGAGACCAGCATCGCCATCAGGCCCGGCACTTCGGCCGGGGGCAGGTGCGGCAGCGGGCGCTTGATGCCCTTGGGCCGTCCGGTGGTACCCGACGAGTACTGCAGCAGGTCACCCTCGATTTCGTCGTCGATGGGTGTATCCGGCTGGTCGGCAACGCATTCCGGGTAGCGTTGCCAGCCGTCCAGGTCACCGTCGGCGATCAGCAGCAGATCAGGCAGGCCGGCCGGCAGGTGATCGGCCAGCTCAGCGCAGGTCTGGCGCAGCGCGGCCGAGCCGATGATCGCCTTGGCGTTGCTGTTGTCGATGATGTACGCGGCTTCCGCGGCGGTCAGATGGGTGTTGATGGGCACGTAGTACAGGCCGCTGCGCCGCGCCGCCCACATCGCTGCGTGGATGTGCTCGTTGTTCTCCATGATGATCGCGACGACGTCGCCCTCCACCAGCCCGTTAGCCCGGAAGAAGTGCGCCAGCCTGTTCGCCCGGGCTTCCAGCTCAGCGAAGGTGATGACCACGCCGGAGGGGTGCAGGATGATGGCCGGGTTCTCGGCATCGAGGTGTTCGCGAATCTGCATGGGCTGACTGTACTGGGGCCAAACTTGACGGCTGTCAAGTGGGGGCGGCAGTCACGCGCGCTGTCCTGAAATCTTCCGCACAAAAGAACCGCACCCAGGGAAATCCCCCTGAGTGCGGTTCTTGGGAAGTACTCGAAGGCTGCTAGCCCAGGCGCTGCTTGAGGGCCTCGAACTCGTCCCGCAGGCCGGTGGGCAGCTTGTCGCCGATGAACTCGAACCACTCCTCGATCAGCGGCAGCTCCGCGCGCCACTCGTCGGCGTTGACCACCAGTGCCTGGTCCACGTCGGCGGCGCTCACGTCCAGCCCGTCCAGGTCCAGGTCGGCGGCGCTGGGCACCGTGCCGATCGGGGTCTCCTGGCCGCCGGCGTTGCCCTCGACCCGCTCGATGATCCACTTCAGCACCCGGCTGTTCTCGCCGAAGCCCGGCCACAGGAAGCGGCCGTCCTCGCCACGGCGGAACCAGTTGACGAAGAACACCTTCGGCAGCTTGGACTCATCGGAGTGCTTGCCGGTGTCGATCCAGTGCTGCATGTAGTCGCCGGCGTTGTAGCCGATGAACGGCAGCATCGCCATCGGGTCGCGGCGCACCTTGCCCACCGTGCCCTCGGCGGCGGCGGTCTGCTCGCTGCCCATGGTGGCGCCGATGAAGACGCCGTGCTGCCAGTCGCGGGCCTGGCTCACCAGCGGCACCGTGGTCTTGCGGCGGGCGCCGAACAGGATCGCCGAGATCGGCACGCCCTGCGGGTCGTCCCACTCCGGCGCCAGGATGGGGCACTGCGACATCGGGGTGCAGTACCGCGAGTTCGGGTGGGCGGCAGGGGTGCCCGACTCGGGCGTCCAGTCGTTGCCCTTCCAGTCGGTGAGGTGCGCCGGGGTCTCCCCGTCGATGCCCTCCCACCACACGTCGTTGTCGTCGGTGTGGGCGACGTTGGTGTAGACGGTGTTCCCGCGCTCCAGCGTGATCATCGCGTTGGGGTTCGAGCTGCGGCTGGTGCCCGGCGCCACGCCGAAGAAGCCCGCCTCCGGGTTCACCGCGTAGAGCCGGCCGTCCTTGCCGAACCGCATCCAGGCGATGTCGTCACCGAGGGTCTCGGCCCGCCAGCCGGGGATGGTCGGCTGGATCATCGCCAGGTTGGTCTTGCCGCAGGCCGAGGGGAACGCGGCCGCCACGTAGTAGGCCTTGTCCTCCGGCGAGATCAGCTTGAGGATCAGCATGTGCTCGGCCAGCCAGCCCTCGTCGCGGGCCATCGCCGACGCGATGCGCAGCGCGTAGCACTTCTTGCCCAGCAGCGCGTTGCCGCCGTAACCCGAGCCGTAGCTCCAGATCTCACGGGTCTCCGGGAAGTGGGTGATGTACTTCTCGGTGTTGCAGGGCCACGGCACGTCCTTCTCGCCCTCGGCCAGCGGGGCCCCGACCGAGTGCAGGCCCTTGACATAGGCGCCGTCGGTGCCGATCTTCTCCAGCGCGGCGGTGCCCATCCGGGTCATCACCTTCATCGACGCCACCACGTAGGGCGAGTCGGTGATCTCGACACCGAGCTTGGGGTCCTCAGCGCCCAGCGGGCCCATGCAGAACGGGATGACGTACATGGTGCGACCCCGCATGGAACCGCGGTACAGCTCGGTCATGGTGGCCCGCATCTCGTCGGGGTCCACCCAGTTGTTGGTGGGGCCTGCGCCTTCCGGGGTGTGGCTGCAGATGAAGGTGCGCGACTCGACCCGCGCGACATCGGCCGGGTCAGACAGCACCAGGTAGGAGTTGGGCTTCTTCTCCTCGTCGAGCTTGACCGCCGCGCCCGACTCCACCAGCAGGCCCATCAGCCGGTTCCACTCCTCATCGGAACCGTCGGACCACTCCACCCGGTCGGGCTGGGTGAGCTCCGCGACCTCCCGAACCCAGGCCAACAACCCGCTGTGTTTGGTGGGGGCGGCGTCCAGACCGGGAATGGTCGCTGAGGTCATTGAGCTCTCCTGTGTAACCTATGTCACTCGGTGGCGTTGTCGCAGTATGCGCGCCGCTGTCACCCTCTTATACCGTCATTAAATAAGAGATTACCGTCAATAGCTACACGGATCGAAACAATCGCAACGCGGGCTAGCTGTCGCCCCTCACCGTGGCATCGGCCCGGCCTGATTCACCCAGCTCAGCGCACACATTCTCCAACGCCCGACGCAATGCCGGCAGCCTGCGTTCGCCTACCGCTGCGGCCCGCGACGCGGCGGCCGCATGCTCGCGCAGTTCGCGGTCCAGCGCGGCGACCCGGTCGGCGACGCGAGCAGCCTCGGCCTCATTGTGTCCGGCGAGTTCGGCGGTGAGCGCCGCTTCGGCGGCCACCACCCGCACGGCCACCAACTCCAGCACCGAGGACCGCACCGCGCTGGTGGCCTGGCCCACCCAGCGATCGAGCACCACCCGGTCGCGCAACAGCCCCCGGATTCTGACCACCCACCCGGTGGCCACCACGCCGGCGATGACGCAGCCGGCCGCTCCCACCGCTGCCAGTCCCGGCGCCAGATGGGCGAACACCCGGCTCAACGTCAACGCCACGCCCAGCCCGAAGCCGGTCCCCAGCACCGCCATCAATTGCGTCTCTGATCGTCGGGACTTCACCGGTGGACTGCCGGTGTCAACCGGCGGCACCGTCGCCGACACCTCAGGTGTGGCCAGCCCCAGTTCTCCGGCGATGTCAGCCAAGTGCTCGGTGATCCCCTGATCGACCTCGCCCACCACGTCGGTCAGCCGATCGTGGACATAGGCCTCGAATTCGGCCCACCGGCGCCGTGTCATGCCTGCGGCGTCTTCGCTGAGTTCGCTGCGCACCGAGGTGCACCGCTTACCGGCGAAGTGGGAGAGCTGCACGCGGGCCTGGGCGATACGGCTGCGCAGCGCGATCACGCGCTCCGATTTCGACATTCTGCGCCGGCTCACCAGCTCCGCACGCTGCTCCTGCAGCTGCGTCACCCGGGCGCGGCGCCCTTCCGCGCGGGCGTCGCGCTCGATGCGGTCGATGTCGGCACGCAGTTGGCACTCCCACGAACGCAGCCGGTTACGTCGGTGGGCATCACCAACCTCGAGCTGCGTGGTCAGTTCCGCGACCAGATCGTCGACCTGCGGGTCGCCGCATTCGGGTGCCGCGGCGGCCCCCACCCACACCACGCCGCGGTAGCGGTGCGCGTGGCCGGCGAGGGTTTCCCCTGCTGCCGCGCGCATCTCGCGCCACTGCCGGTGTATGTCGATCTTGGAGACCACGCCGATCACCACATCGGTGTGGGCGGCGACGGCGTCGAGCAGGACACAGTCCGATTCGGTCAGCGCGGCGGCCGCCGACACCACGAACACCACCGCCAGCGGCACCTCCCCCGGGGCCAGGTCGGAGGCTTCCCTCACGAGCCACTGCGGCATCCGGTCGGCCAGGGCCCGGGTCATCGCACTGACCCCGGCCAGCCACGGACCGGTCACCGCCACCACGTCGCAGCGCCGCACCGCCGGTGGGTGCACGTCGGGAGCGACGTGGGTGACCAGGGCATCCACCCCGGCGATGGGGTCCGGATCGGCTGAGGGTGCACCCGGGGTGCTCATGGGCGGCCCCGCGTCGCGGCCCAGGCCCGCAGCGATCCCCTGGCGATGTCGGCGGCGCAGGCCCGGTGGGCGGCGTCGAGGGGTGCGTGGCGGTGGGCCTGCCAGCGGCGGGCCTGCGCCAATGCCGGTTCATCCGGTGGGTCGATCGCGGCCGTCGCCGCGTCCAGCCGGGCGGCGACGGTCGTGTCGCGGGCCAGGAGCTCGTCGATGCGGCTGTCCCCGACCGCCATCGCCTCCAGTCGGCTCAGCGCCTCCGACATCCGCCGGTGGTAGACGGCAGCGCCGTTGGCCTCCAGCCGGGCGGCGATGCGGTCTATGCCGCTGAGGCGGCGCAGTCGGGCGCGGGCCTGCCCCAGGGTGGCGTCGCGTCGGGCCAGGTCGAGCAGTGCCGCGACCCCGGTCAGGTCGACGGTGGCGCACAGCCGCTCGCGGTCCGCTCGTGACACCGGGTGCGGTGCGCTGACGAACTGCTCCGCGCAGCACAGGTCGGCGGGTTGCGCGGCCACGCGCCTCAGTGCCTCCCACAGTCGCTCGTCGAGCCCCTCGCCGAGCGCGGCCAGCGCGAACAGGGCCGACATCGGTTCGACCGGCACTGCCTCGACGTGGTGGCCGCGCAGGTCGGACTTGTTCAGCACCACCAGCACCGGTCGCCGGCGCTCGGCACGCAGTGCGGCGATGTCCTCGGGCTTGACGACCTCGGTGACGGCATACACGGCCAGGTCTGGTTCGGCTCCCGCAGGCCGCTCGGCGACGTTCACCCCGGCCGCGGTCAGTGCTGCGGCGACGGTGCGCCGTCCGACACCGCGGCGGCCGTACACCGCGACCTGCAGCGGCGCGGTGATGGCCGCGGCGATCATCGCCAGGCGCGGGTCGCAGTTCTGCGTGGCCAGCACCCTCAGCTCGTCGGCAAAGAGCTGGTGCCCCTGTGTCACGCCCGTGCCTCCCCCGCAATCGGCCCAGGGGGCCATGGTGTCAGCTGCCTGTCCACGACGCGAGTCACCGCCGTACTCATCGGGCCGCGCTAAGCAACTGTTGGGTATCAATGTGGACCGCGACGTGGGTACAGATGCGTCCATGAGCGACCATTGACTGCATGCATACGCCGCGCGACGTCGAGTCAGCATCAGACGTCAGTGGCGTCGGCACCACGGCTCCCCGCCGTTTCCGCGCCTTCAGCGTCCGCTACCGGCACTCTGCGCTGTCGGACGGTCAGCGCCAGACCTGGGAGCGGCTCTGGCCCGACCTGGGCGCCGATGTGGTGCCGCCGGACGGCCCCGACCGCCCCCAGCCCCTGGACCCGCAACGGTGGTTCGGCCGCGACGCCCCGGTGGTGCTCGAGATCGGCTGCGGAGCCGGTACCTCCACGGTGGCGATGGCACAGGCCGAACCGCACCTGGACGTGATCGCTGTCGAGATCTACGAGCGGGGGCTGGCTCAACTGTTGTGCGCGATCGACCGCGAGCAGATCGGCAACATCCGGCTGCTGCGCGGTGACGGCCTCGACGTGCTGGAGTACCTGATCGCCCCGTCATCGCTGATCGGGGTCCGGGTCTTCTTCCCCGACCCGTGGCCCAAGGCCCGGCACCACAAGCGGCGGCTGTTGCAGCCGGCCACCATGGCCCTGATCGCCGATCGGCTGCAACCGGGCGGGGTGCTGCACGCGGCCACCGACCATGCCGATTATGCGGAGCAGATCGCCGAGTCCGGCGACGGCGAGCCGCGGCTGCGCCGCGTGACCGATCCCGCCGGGGACGCCGGCCTACCGATCTCGATCGCCCGGCCCACCACCAAGTACGAGGCGAAGGGCCGCAGTGCGGGCAGCGTGATCAACGAGTTCGTCTGGGTGCGGGTCTGATGACCAGCACCGATCTGCACGCCGGAGCGGACGTCGAGCCGACCGGGACCGATCCGACACTCGAACCACCCACGCGACGGGTGTTGCTGGTGTGGGACGCCCCGAATCTGGACATGGGCCTGGGCGCGATCCTGGGCCGTCGCCCGACCGGCGTGGAGCGCCCCCGCTTCGACGCGCTGGGTCGCTGGCTGCTCCACCGCACCGCGGAAGTGGCGGCGGCACACCCGGACGTCAGGGTGGAGCCTGAAGCGACGGTGTTCACCAACATCGCCCCTGGCAGCGCCGACGTGGTCCGGCCCTGGGTCGAGGCACTGCGTAACGTGGGTTTTGCGGTCTTCGCCAAGCCGAAGATCGACGAGGACAGTGACGTCGACTCCGACATGCTCGAACACATCGCGCTGCGAAAAGAGCAGGGACTGGTGGCGGTGGTAGTCGCCTCCGCCGATGGTCAGGCGTTCCGGGAACCGCTGGAAGAGCTCTGCGGTCTCGGCATCTCGGCCGGCGTGCTCGGATTTCGCGAACATGCGAGCTGGGCGCTAGCCTCGGATACCTTGGAGTTCGTCGACCTGGAGGACATCCCTGGTGTGTTTCGGGAGCGGCTGCCGCGGATCAGCCTGGATTCGCTGCCGGAACAGGGGGCGTGGCTCCAGCCGTTCCGGCCGTTGAGTTCACTGCTGACCTCGCGAGAGTGACAACTGGAGAACCTGAAGTCAGGGACGCGCGGGTCCGATAGATGTCTCCCCAGACCTTAGTTAGGAGCGCATAGGTGTTCGCCTGGTGGGGTCGAACTGTATACCGCTACCGATTCATCGTAATCGGTGTGATGGTGGCGCTCTGCCTGGGTGGCGGCGTCTACGGGATGAGCCTGGGCGACCACGTCACCCAGAGCGGGTTTTACGACGAGGGCAGCCAGTCGGTGCAGGCGTCGATCGTCGGCGACGAGGTCTACGGCCGCGACCGCACCAGCCACGTGGTGGCGGTCTTCACCGCGCCCCAGGGCAAGACGGTCGACGATCAGAAGTGGTTCGACGGCATAAAAAGCGGGCTGAACAAGGTCAAGAACGATCACCCCGACCAGATCATGAGCTGGGTGGGCTACTTCACCAATCCCGAGGCACTGGCCAACATGGCCGACCCGGAGAAGAAGCACGCGTTCGCCTCGATTCAGATCAAGGGCGACGACGACGACACCATTCTGAAGAATTACCAGGCCGCCGAATCGGACCTGAAGGAGCTCGACGGCGGCAAGGTCGAACTCGGCGGTCTGCAGCCGATCGCCAGTGAGCTGACCGGCACCATCGCCACCGACCAGCAGCGTATGGAGGTGCTGGCTCTTCCGCTGGTCGCAGTGGTGCTGTTCTTTGTGTTCGGTGGGGTGGTCGCGGCCAGCCTGCCGGTGATCGTCGGTGGGCTGAGCATCGCCGGGGCCACCGGCATCCTGCGGTTCGCCGCCATGTTCGGGCCCATCAACTTCTTCGCCCAGCCGGTGGTGTCGCTGATCGGTCTCGGTATTGCGATCGACTACGGGTTGTTCGTGGTGAGCCGATTCCGTGAGGAGATCGCCGAGGGCTATGACACCGAGGCGGCGGTCCGCCGATCGGTGATGACGGCCGGTCGCACCGTGGTGTTCTCCGCGGTGCTGATCATCGTCTCGGGTGCCAGCCTTCTCGTGCTGCCGCAGGGCTTCGTCAAGGCGATCACGTACGCGATCTTCGCCTCGGTGGGCCTGGCCGCGCTGCTGTCGATCACCCTGCTGCCCGCCATCCTGGGTGTGCTGGGCAAGAACGTGGACGCGCTCGGGGTGCGCACCCTCTACCGGGTTCCGATCCTGCGGGAGTGGGAGTTCTCAAACCGCATCATCGCCTGGTTCGCCGAGAAGACCCAGAAGACCAAGACCCGCGAGGAAGTCGAGGCGGGGTTCTGGGGCAAGCTGGTCAACTTCGTGATGCAGCGGCCGCTGGCGTTCGCGATCCCGATCATCATCGCGATGATCCTGTTGATCATCCCGCTGGGGAAGCTGTCGTTCGGCGGGATGAGCGAGAAGTATCTGCCACCGGACAACACCGCCCGGGTGGCCCAAGAGCACTTCGACGAGATCTTCCCCGGCTTCCGCACCGAGAAGCTGACGCTGGTGATCAAGAGCGAATCGGACAAACCGGTCACCGACCAGCAGGTCGCCGATATCCGCAACCGCGCGATGGCGATCAACGGGTTCGTCGTGCCCGATGACGATCCGTCCGAGATGTGGAAGGAGCGCCCCTACCTTCCCGGGGCCTCTAAGGACAACTCCGTCCGGGTGATCGAGAACGGCTTGGTCAACCGCAACGACGCCGCGCAGAAGATCAAGGCGCTGCGCGCCATAAGCACACCCAAGGGTCTGGACGTGCTGGTCGGCGGGACACCGGCGCTCGAGCAGGACAGCATCCATGCGCTGGTCGCCAAAGGACCGTTGATGCTGGCGATCTTGTTGATCACCACGACGCTGTTGATGTTCCTGGCGTTCGGCTCCCTGGTGTTGCCGCTGAAGGCAGCCGTGATGAGTGCGCTCACGCTTGGCTCGACCATGGGCATCTTGACCTGGATGTTCGTCGACGGTCATGGGGCCGGGCTGCTGAACTTCACCCCAACCCCACTGATGGTGGTGGTCATTGCGCTGGTCGTTGCGGTGGGCTGGGGTCTGGCCACCGACTACGAGGTGTTCCTGGTCTCCCGAATGGTGGAGGCACGAGAATCCGGGATGTCGACCACCGAGGCGATCCGGATCGGCACCGCCACAACCGGTCGGCTGATCACCGCGGCCGCGCTGATCCTGGCGGTGGTCGCCGCGTCCTTCGTCTTCTCCGACCTGGTGATGATGAAGTACCTGGCGTTCGGTCTGATGGCGGCGCTGTTGCTGGACGCCACCGTGGTCCGGATGTTCCTGGTGCCGTCGGTGATGAAGCTGCTGGGCGACGACTGCTGGTGGGCGCCGCGCTGGATGAAACGTCTGCAGAACCGGATCGGTCTGGGCGAGATCCGGCTGCCCGACGAGCGGCGCCGGGTGTCCCGCCGGCCCGCGACGGCAACCGTCGCGCCGGCCGGGGCCGGGGTGGCCTCCCCGCGCCCGACGCACGACCCCACCCACCCCGCCCCGGGGCGCGCTGTCCCGACACGGCATCCGGCAGAACAGCTTCCGACGCGGCCGGTCACCGGCAACCCGTCCAGTGCCCGGACGAATCGGATCAGCACCGGCCCGGCCGAGCCGCCGACCACCCGATTCTCGGCAGCCGACCCGGCGACCGAACGAGTGGCGTCCCCCCGCAAGGAATCCGCGGCCCCCGGCGAGGAACGCGAGATCGAGTCCTGGCTGGGCGAGCTGCGCGGCAGCCGTGACGCGGCGCAGGCTCGACGCGGCCGGCAGGGTGAATCCGAGCCGGAGGCGTCCGACGAGCGGACCCGGTCCCTGCCGAAACCGGAGGCGGAGGACACTGGGAACGCCCCCACCACGGCGATCCCGGCTCAGGGCTCCCCCTCCGACCCGGCCGACTCCTCCGACGAGAACCCGGCCACCGAGAAGTTCACCGCGGTGGGCGAGCAACCCGGCGACGACGCGTCGGACGATGCGCAGAGCCCGAAGCGGCGCGGTGCCGCCGGCGGTCTCAGCGCTGCTGAACTGCTGCGTCGGGAGGGCCGGTACTGACGTCGTCGGCTTCCGGGTCCGGCGTATCGGGCTCTGCGGCATCCGCGGCGTCCGGCGTGGCCGAATCCGGGTCTGCGATCAGGACCCGCACCGCCCGGTCGATGAAGGCGATCAGGGGGACGGCCAGCAGCGCACCGACGATGCCGGCCAGGATGCCGCCGGTGGAGATGCCCAGCACCACCGCCAGCGGGTGGATCGAGACGGCACGCCCCATGACCAGCGGCTGCAGTACGTGGGCTTCCAGTTGGTTGACCGCGACGATCAGCCCCAGGGTGACCAGAGCGTAGATCCATCCCTTGGCGATCAGGGCGACCAGGACCGCCAGCAGTCCGGTGAGCACCGCACCGACCAACGGGATGAAGGCCCCCAGGAACACCAGCGACGCCAGCGGCAGCGCCAACGGCACGGCCATGACAGCCAGGCCGATGCCGATTCCGAGCGCGTCGACCAGGGCTACCAGGAACGTGGCGCGCACATAGCCGATCAGTGATTCGAATCCCGCGACGCCGGCCGCGTGCACGGTGGCGCGCACCCGGCTCGGAAAGATCTTCACCGTGAACTGCCAGATGTCGCGGCCGCCGTAGAGGAAGAAGATCAGCGTGAACAGCACGACGAACGCGCCGGTGATGATCTTGGTGATGGCCTCGGCGGTCGACAGCGCGCCGCTGGTCAGTTTGGCCTGATTGTTGCGCAGGCCGCTGACCAGGCTGTCGCCCGCACTGTCGATTTGGTCTCTGCTCAGGTGCAGAGGTCCTTCGACCAACCAGTGCTGGGTCGAGTTGACCACCTGGGTGACCTGCTCCACCAGTTCGGGCACCCCGTCGATGAACTGGTCGACGACGAAACTCAGCAACCCGGCGAGCACGGCCAGACTGCTGAGCAACAGCAGGAACACCGCCAGCCCCCGATGCACGCCGTGCTGGGACAGCCAGTCCACGCCGGGCAGCAGCAGGGCCGACATCATCATCGCGATCGCCACCGGAACGACGATCACCTCGAGGCGCCGCATGATGAGCAGCACCAGCAGTGCCGCGGCGAACAGCACCAGCAAGCGCCAGGCCCACGCCGCCGCCTTGCGCACCGTCGGATGTACGGATTCGTCTGCGCTGGCTGACATTCCGGTAGCGTAACGATGCCGCAGCGGGTGCACATCAGGTAGTGAGAATCTCGTCGGACCGCGGCTAACCTGTGAATTCGTGCCCCCCGCCCCCGTTTCTCACGACTGCGTCGCCCCCGGCGTCGCCGTTCGCCCCAAATACTGGTGGGTGCGTCGGGTCCTGGTGGGTCTGGTCGCGGCGGTGCTCACCGTCGAAGTCGTACTGGTGTGGGACCAGGTTGCTGCCGCGTGGTGCAGTCTCTGCCGGGCCGACGCCCGTTGGCTGGTCGGGGCGGTGGTGGCCGCGGCGGCGTCGATGCACAGCTTCGCGCAGATCCAGCGGACGCTGCTGGGTTCGGCGGGTGTACACGTCTCGCAGAAGCAGTCCGAGGCCGCCTTCTACGCCGCCAACTCGCTCAGTACCACCCTGCCCGGCGGCCCGGTGCTGTCGGCGACCTTCCTGTACCGGCAGCAACGCCGCTGGGGCGCGACCCCGGTGGTGGCGTCGTGGCAACTGGTGATGTCGGGGGTGCTGCAGGCGATCGGTCTGGCCGCACTCGGCCTGGGCGGCGCGTTTTTCCTCGGCGCCCGTGACAACCCGATCTCACTGGTGTTGACCCTCGGCGGCTTCCTCGCGCTGCTGATGCTGGCCCAGACGGTCGCCTCGCGCCCGGAGCTGATCGACGGCATCGGCGTTCGGGCGTTGTCCTGGTTCAACTCGCTGCGAACCCGTCCCGCGGACGCCGGGATCACGACCTGGCGCCGGCTGCTGAGCCAACTGGAGTCGGTGAGCCTGGGCCGCCGCGACCTGTCAACGGCGTTCGGCTGGTCGCTGTACAACTGGGTCGCCGACGTCGCCTGCCTGGCGTGCGCCGCCTACGCCACCGGTGGACGGGCGTCGGTGGCCGGATTGACGGTGGCTTACGCCGCCGCCCGCGCCGCCGGAACGATTCCCCTGATTCCCGGTGGCCTGTTGGTCGTGGAGGCCGTGCTGGTCCCGGGCCTGGTGTCCAGCGGGCTGACCCTGCCGGACGCCATCTCGGCGGTGCTGATCTACCGGTTGATCAGCTGGGTGCTGATATCGGCGGTGGGGTGGGTGGTGTTCTGCCTGGTGTTCCGCGCCGACAACGCAGCCGACCACGCGACCGACGAGTACGCGCCGGTCCTCAGCGAATCGCGACCGGTTGCGTCACCGCACCGGCCGGAGGTCCGCTCACCGGCAGGCCGCCCACCGGCAGTCCGCCTCCTGGCAGCCCGCCCTGAGCCTGTACGGCCTGCAGTAGCCCGAGCACCTGCGGCAGGCTGACCGCCAGCTTGCACTGGTCAGTCACCTCCTGAACCGGCGCGGCGATCTTGGCCAGGTCATCTGCGACCTTCGGATTGGCGTCGAAGTGCGCCTTGAGGTTCGCCAGCGTCTGCGGGCCGGGCTGCTGCTGCAGCGCACCCGTCATCACCTGGTTGGTGTCGGGGTGCGAGTCCAGGTAGTCGCCGGTCGCGGTGACGACCTTGCCCACGGTTCGGGCTATCTCGCTGGCCACGCAGGGGTCTTTGGCTGCGGTCGCCGAGGGTGCCGACGGAGTGGCCAGCAGCACGCCCGCGACGGCCCCGCCCAGCACGACCGGCACGGCGGCAAGGACGCCCTTGCCGGACAGACTGCGACGGGTGATGCGCACGAATTTCTCCTCACGATGGGCGAGATCTCCGATCGGCCCCGGAGAATCCCGCCACGGTGCGGATGACGCGCTTCGACGATGGTCTGGTGCGCGTGCGATGCCCCCCGGCAGCAACGGCAGATCGAAAGCCAGCCTTTTCCAACATCCTGACAGTAACCACCTGTTGCCGCCACCCGAGCGCAGATCGACCTGGTCACAGCATGGTCCCCGGACGGCATCGGAGCAGCTCAGCGCGACTGAAACGGTCGGCTCCACACGTTGCTGCGGTAGGCTCGCAAACGCGACGCACCGGTGCGGGCGAGAGCGGGGAGAGACGAAATCCAGCAGTTCATGATGCGCTTCAGCAGCAACCTGCGCAGATTCCGCTGGGTGGTCTTCACAGGGTGGTTACTTGCTGTGATCCCGTCGCTCTACCTGGCCGGCACGCAGTCCGGTCACCTCACCGGCGGCGGCTTCGAGGTCCGGGGATCGCAGTCGCTGCACGTGCAGTACGAGCTCGAGGATCACTTCCCTGAGCAGGGCGCCTCACCGCTGGCCTTGGTCGCCGCGCCCCGCGCCGACGCCACCTACCGCGACATGAAAGATGCCGTCGCGCTGCTCAAGCGGGCCGCCGGCGAGGTTCCCAGCGTGACGGTGCTGCCGGACACGACCCAGCCGCCGCCCCGGCCGGACCGGCCTTACGTGGTGTCCCTGCGGGTGGATTTCAACAACACCGGCGCGGTCGACGTCGCCAAGAAGCTGCGCACGAAGCTGGGCGTGGAAGGCGAACATCCCGGCCGGGTCGAGAACGGTTCGGTGAACCTCTACGTGATCGGGCAGGGCGCACTCGGCGCCGCCGCCTCGGCGAAGACCAAGCAGGATATCGGCGCGGCCGAGCAGTGGAATCTGCCGATCGTGTTGATCGTGTTGCTGGCCGTGTTCGGTTCGCTGGCGGCCGCCGCCATCCCGCTGGCACTGGGGATCGGCACGGTGATCGTCACGATGGGGCTGGTCTACCTGCTGTCCATGTTCACCACGATGTCGGTGTTCGTCACCTCGACGGTGTCGATGTTCGGGATCGCGTTGGCCATCGACTACTCGCTTTTCATCCTGATGCGCTACCGAGAGGAACTGCGCGCCGGACGCCAGCCGCAGGAGGCCGTCGATGCGGCGATGGCGACGTCCGGGCTGGCCGTGGTGCTCTCCGGTCTGACCGTCGTTGCCTCCCTGACCGGGATCTATCTGATCAACACACCGGTGCTGGTGTCGATGGCGACCGGCGCGATCCTGTCGGTGTCGGTGGCGGTGCTGGCTTCGGTGAGCCTGACGCCGGTGGTGCTGGCCGTATTCGGCCGGGCGGTGGCCAAACGGTCGGCGCTGCTGCACTGGGCACGAAGCCCGCAGACGGCCCAATCACGATTCTGGACCAGTTGGACGGCTTCGGTGATGCGCCGCCCCTGGGTCTCGGCCCTGTTGGCCGCGGGATTCCTGCTGGCCCTGGCGGCGCCGGCACTGTCGCTGTCGCTGGGTAACAGCATGCTCCGCCAGTTCGACTCCTCCCACGAGATCCGGGGCGGGGTGGCCGCGGCGGCCCAGGCCCTGGGTCCGGGCGCGCTGGGACCGGTCCGGGTGTTGGTGACCATTCCCGGCGAGGATGCATCGGCACCGAAGTACGCCGAGACCTTCGCAGCGATCCGCCAGGAGATGGCGCAGGCGCCCAATATCGCCTCGGTGTCCCCGCCAGTCTTCGGCGACGACAACAACAGTGGCCTGCTGTCTGCGGTGCTGTCCGTCGACCCCGAGGACATGGCGGCCCGCACCACCGTCGACTGGATGCGTGAACACCTGCCGCAGGCCGCCGGTTCGCCGGCGGTGCAGGTGTATGTCGGCGGACCGACGGCGCTGATCAAGGACTTCGACGACCGCGTCGAGGCCGCCGAACCGATGGTGCTGGTCTTCGTGGCGCTGATCGCCTTCCTGATGCTGCTGGTGTCCATCCAGTCGGTGCTGCTGGCGCTCAAGGGCGTCGTGATGACGGTGCTGTCGGTGGCGGCGGCTTAC
This sequence comes from Mycolicibacter nonchromogenicus, assembly GCF_002101775.1. Lineage (GTDB taxonomy): Bacteria > Actinomycetota > Actinomycetes > Mycobacteriales > Mycobacteriaceae > Mycobacterium > Mycobacterium nonchromogenicum. Next base: position 118,542 of record NZ_LQPI01000048.1, read on the forward strand.
GGCAGTCTGGTGATGGTGTTCCAGTGGGGCTGGTTCGAACGATTCGGTTTCGCATCGACCGGTTCCATCGACACGTTCATCCCGCCGCTCGTGCTGGCGATGACGTTCGGCCTGTCGATGGACTACGAGATCTTCCTGCTGACCCGCATCCGCGAGCGCTTCCTGCAGACCGGCAACACCCACGACGCCGTCGCCTACGGGGTGAGCACCAGCGCGCGCACCATCACCAGCGCCGCCCTGATCATGATCGCGGTGTTCATCGGATTCGCGTTCGCCGGAATGCCGCTGGTCGCCGAGCTGGGGGTGGCCTGCGCGGTGGCGATCGCGGTCGACGCCACCGTGGTGCGCCTGGTCCTGGTACCCGCGCTGATGGCGATGTTCGCCGAGTGGAACTGGTGGCTGCCCCGCTGGCTGGCCCGGATCCTGCCCTCGGTCGACTTTGAAAAGCCGCTTCCCAGTGTGGATCTGGGCGACGTCGTGGTGATACCGGACGACATCTCCGCCCTGATCACTCCCAGTGCCGACCTTCGCGTGGTGGTCAAGTCGGCCGCCCGGCTCAAAGGGCTGGCCCCCGACGTGGTCTGTGTCAGCGACCCGTTGGCGCTGCGCGGCTGCGGCGTCGCGGAGATGGCCACCAGCAGGCTGCAGGCGGTGCCCGCCGACACCGGGTCGGCGACAGCGCCCGCGCCGGCCGGCGGCAGAGTGGTCAGCCAGGCGCTGGCGCGGCTGACCGGTGGCTGGCAGTCGCGTACCGGTACCGACCGCGCCCAGCCGCGCACCATCCGTCCGGTTCACCCGGTCACCGTGTGGCGGCGCCGGCTCGCCATTGCCCTCGACGCGCTGGAAACCGAGTCCTGGGCAGCCACCGAGATCGGGCTTGACATACCCCCGTTGACCCGATGCCGTCCGATGGAAGCCGCCGCTGTCCAGCTTCCCACCGGTGACCGCCTGCAGATCCCCACCGGGGCCGAAACCCTGCGGTTGGCGGGCTACCTCGTGCTGGCACGCAACAGCCGCCGGGACTACGCCGCGCTCGCCGAGCTCGCCGATGCACTGGGTCCTAAAACCGTTGCTGACGCGCTCTGCGCCATTGATGCGTACTACTCTGGTCAACCAGCCGACGGACACTGGATGGCCACCCAGCTGGTATGTCGACTCGCCGATCCGGAGCCCACCGCACGCGGCGACTACACCTCCGGCGACGATGCGCTTGGGGCGAGTACGGACTGGGAACACGTCCAAGGGCGCTGCCTGGCAGTTGCCGTGGCGATGCTGGAGGAGGCGAGGTGACGTTGGCCGCTGATCGACGTCGTGGGTCGCTGCCCCGGCAGCCGTCCGGCGACACCGACCGGCCGGTCGAGTTCTGGCCCACGTCGGCTATCCGCGCTGCGCTGCAGTCCGGCGACATCGCCACCTGGCAGCAGATCGTGGTGGCACTCAAGCGCGATCCCTACGGCCGGACCGCGCGCCAGGTCGAAGAGGTGCTGGAAGGCACCGAATCCCTCGGTATCGCCAAGGCGCTCTCGGAGGTTCTCAGTCGCACCCGGGCCCACCTGGAGTCCAATGAGCGCGCGGAGGTCGCGCGTCACATGCGGGTGCTGATCGAGCGGTCGGGATTGAGCCAGCAGGAGTTCGCCTCCCGGATCGGGGTTCCCGCCGACACCCTGGGTGAATACCTCAATGCCACGGTCAGCCCGCCGGCCTCCCTGATGATCCGGATGCGCCGACTGTCTGACCGCTTCGTCAAGCTGCACACCCGCGAAGCGCCCGACGTCGTCTGACGCCGGGTGCGTCAGCGGGCGTGGATCGGGGACATCTCCAGCACCAGCCACTCCCCGCCGCGCTTGGTCAGCGTGACCCGCACCGGCACAATCGACTGCTTGACCTGTTGGTTCGCGACTGTCTGGACGCTGCGCATCACGACCGCGACGCGTGCCGCCGACGGCCCGAGCGCCTCGACACCGGCACTGACCGTCTGCGCCTCGACCGCGATGTTGCGTTCGGCCATGTCGTTGGCCGTCCGGCCGATGCTCTCCCGGAAGGCGTTGACCCGGTCCGGGACCATGTAGGTCACTGCCTTCTCGATCGATGCGTTCGGGTCGGCCGGCGAAACCGTGGCCGCCGCTTCGGCCATGGCCACCGCGACCTTGACCGCCTCACCCGAGTCGGCCTCCAACTCGCGGTCCGGAACGGTCCACCGCAGGTACCCGAGCACCGCCGCGGCCACCAGCGCCGCCGCGGCCAGGGAGACGACGCCGAACCGCAGGCCGGGGCGCTCGTTGTCGGTGCCGACCGTGACCTTGTCGCGGCGCAGCAGCATGAAGTTGACCACCATGCCCTCGACGATCAACAGCACCAGCACCGAGCACAGCGACACGTACCAGACCGGCCAGTCCAGGGTCAGCCCCACCAGCAGCAGACCGCCGACCGCGGCCAGCGGCGAGGCGACGTCGACGGCCACCATCCGCCACAGTGACTGCGACTTCACGACATCCAGCTTGCTCATCGAATCGACCTCAATCGGGAGATCATCAGGTCACCGGCGACGTCGGTGACGTCGAGGTGCAGAGCCCAGTGCACGGTCTGCGGCCTGCCGCCGACGTTCTCGGCTATTGATGTGGCGATCACCATCACCGGGTCGGTGCGACCCGGGCTCGACGGCTCCTCGGTGACGGTCTCGGACTGCTCGTCGAGTTCGTTGTGCACCGACTCGATGGCGACGGCCTCGATCCGGCCGCTGCTGCGCGACTGGATCCGCTGCACCACATCGCGGTAGGGCGCCAAGGCGGCGTCGAACTCGGCGTTGAGCTCACCCACGGTCTTGTCGCGCAGCCGCACCATGCCCTTCTCGACGTTCTCGGCGTTGAGGTTGATCAGCACGCTGGTCCAGCTGGCGGCGGTCTGCAGCACCCGGCTGCGGTAGCCGCGTTCGTTGACGTCGTCGTGGTGCACTTTCCAGGTGATCAGGCTGAAGACCAGCGCGGCCACGGCGACCAGACCGAGGACCACCGACCCCCACCCGTAGCCCGAGAGGCCCCCGCCCGAGGGCTTAGCCGGTTTGCTGTGGGTGCTCTTCTTGGCGGCCTTCGCCGGGGCCTCTTCGCGGACCTCTTCGTCCGCTTCGTCCGCGGTTTCGTCCGCTTTGTCCGCGACCTGGTCCGCGGCGCTCTCGGTGGTGTCGGCGCCGGGTTCGATGATTCCGTCGTCCATCTCGTCGGAGATGTCAGGTTGTTCCTCGTCAGGCATGGCGGTGACGCTACCGCAGAGCTATGCGGTTCGCCGTGGAAGGATGGGACGGTGACCTCACCCGCCATCCGTTCTGGCCTTGATCTCACCTATGTAGATAGCGGTGTCCGCCCTCAGGACGATCTGTTCGGTCATGTGAACGGCCGCTGGCTCGACGGCTACGAGATGCCACCGGACCGCGCCACCGATGGAGCCTTCCGCGCGCTGTTCGACCGCGCCGAGAGCCAAGTCCGCGAACTGCTCACCGCCGCCGCCGAGTCGGCCGCAGCGGGTACGGCTGCGCCCGACACCGACGAGCGCCGGATCGGCGACCTCTACACCAGCTTCTTGGATGAGCAGACCGTCCGCGACCGCGGGGTTGCGCCGCTGCTTCGCGAGCTGGCCTCGATCGACGCGGCCGTCGACCGCGACGCCCTGGCCCGGGTGGTGGCCGCCGGTCAGCGCACCGGGGTCGGCGGGGGCGTGGGGCTCTATGTGGACACCGATTCGAAGAACTCCAGCCGCTACCTGCTGCATCTGAGCCAGTCGGGCATCGGGCTGCCTGACGAGTCCTACTACCGCGAGGAGCAGCACGCCGAGATCCTGGCGGCCTACCCGGCTCATATCGCGGCGATGTTCGCACTGGTCTACGGCGGACAAACCGAACAGCACGCCGAGACCGCGGCACGCATTGTGGCGCTGGAGACCCGGCTGGCGGGCGCGCACTGGGATGTGGTGAAGCGTCGCGACGCCGAGCTGACCTACAACCTGCGCACCTTCGCCGAGCTGCCGGCCGAGGCGCCCGGCTTCGACTGGGCAGGGTGGGTGAGCGCTCTGGGCCTGCCGCCGGCCGCCTCGGGCGAGCTGGCCGAGCTGGTGGTGCGGCAACCCGATTACCTGACCGCGTTTGCTGAACTGTGGGCGAGTGCGGACTTCGCCGACTGGCAGGACTGGGCTCGGTGGCGGGTCATTCACGCGCGCGCCGGACTGCTCACCGACGAGCTGGTCGCCGAGGACTTCGAGTTCTACGGCCGTCGGCTCTCGGGCACCGAGCAGATCCGTGACCGCTGGAAGCGGGGCGTGTCGGTGGTGGAATCCCTGATGGGCGATGCCGTCGGAAAGCTCTATGTGGCCCAGCATTTCCCGCCGGATGCCAAGGCGCGTATCGACGAGCTGGTCGCCAATCTGCGCGAGGCCTACCGGGTGAGCATCACCAACCTGGACTGGATGACCCCGGCGACGCGGGAGCGAGCGCTGGCCAAGCTGGACAAGTTCACCGCCAAGGTCGGCTATCCGGCAAAGTGGCGGGACTACTCGGGGCTGGTCACCGACCCCGCCGACCTGTACGGCAACTACCTGCGCGGCTATGCGGTCAATTACGACCGGGAACTGGCCAAGTTGGGCCAGCCGGTGGACCGTGATGAATGGTTCATGACGCCGCAGACCGTCAACGCCTACTACAACCCGGGGATGAATGAGATCGTCTTCCCCGCCGCGATCCTGCAACCGCCGTTCTTCGATGCCGACGCCGACGATGCGGCCAACTACGGCGGTATCGGCGCGGTGATCGGCCACGAGATCGGGCACGGTTTCGACGATCAGGGCGCCAAGTACGACGGCGACGGCAACCTGATCGATTGGTGGACCGACGCCGACCGCGCCGAATTCGGTTCCCGCACCACGGCATTGATCGCCCAGTACGAGAATTACGTGCCGCGCGGGCTGGCGCCCGACAAGCACGTGAACGGTGCGTTCACCGTCGGGGAGAACATCGGCGACCTCGGTGGGCTGTCCATCGCTCTGCTCGCCTACCAGTTGTCGTTGAACGGCGCCGAGGCACCGGTGATCGACGGCTTGACCGGCACCCAGCGCGTCTTCTTTGGTTGGGCGCAGGTTTGGCGGACGAAATCACGTGAGGCCGAGGCGATCCGGCGCCTGGCGGTGGATCCGCACTCCCCTCCGGAGTTCCGCTGCAACGGCGTGATCCGCAATATGGACGCCTACTACGACGCCTTCGACGTCACACCCGACGACGCCCTGTATCTCGAGCCGGCCGCGCGGGTCCGTATCTGGAACTGAGCGCCGGTTTTCCCCGCGCCTTTCCCGGGCGAGCAGACGCGAAAGCCCCCATTTTCACGCTGAAATGGGGGCTTTCGCGTCTGCTCGCGGGGGAGAAACTGACCTATAACTGCCAGTCTTGGGAGCCGTCGTTCTGGGTGTAGGTGCCGACGGAGTTCTTCACCACGACGGGATCACCGCTGCCGAAGTTGTCGTAGAACCACTTGGCGTTGGCCGGGCTGAGGTTGATGCAGCCGTGACTGACGTTGCGCTTGCCCTGATCGGCCACCGACCACGGCGCGCTGTGCACGAACCCGCCGCTGTTGTCGATCCGGACCGCATCCTGCACGGTGAGCTTGTATCCCCAACTGGAGTTCACCGGAACCCCGTAGGTGGAGGAGTCCATCACCACCGTGGGGAACTTCTCCAACACGTAGTAGGTGCCGTTGGGGGTCTCGTGACCGCCCGCGCTCATCCCCATCGAGATCGGAAAGGTCTTCTCCACCTTGCCGTCACGGGTGATCGTCATCTGGTGCGTCTTGTCGTCGGCGGTGGCCACCAGCGAGTCACCGATGCGGAAGCTCGACTTGGTGCCGCCGGCGTCGATATTGACGACGGTGTGGGCGGGCCAGAAGTTCAGCGGACGCCACCGCACCTGACTGGGAGTCATCCAGTAGAACTTGCCGGACACCGGCGGGGTCGACGAGATGTGGATGGCCTCCTCGGCCGCCGCCTTGTCGACGATCGGCCGCTGAAAGTCGATGATGATCGGCTTGGCGACACCCACCGTCGAGCCGTTGACCGGATTGAACGTCGGCGGCTGGAACGGCGCCGTACCGGTGAACGGCTCGGGGTTTTGCCCCACCACCGGTCCAGCGGCCGCGGCCGACACCGCGCCGGGCTCCGTGGGGGCTGCCGGGTCTGTCGGCTCGGACGCAACTGCCTGCGGGTCCGGGCCCGGCGGGACGCCCTCGGGCGCGGCGGGCAGGCCCGGCGCGAGCTGCTCCGCGGGCGGCGGCGGGAACGCCACCGGCTCGCCCTGCGGCGGCGGGGGCAGCTCCCACGGGAACGGGGGGAACGGCGGTGCCGGCGGCGGCCCGAACGGATCAACCGGGCCGGCCTCCGCCCCGGCCGGGTCGCCGGGCTGCTGAGGCGGGTCGGCCAGTGCTGAACCACACCCGAGTACCAGGCTCGCGGCCAAGCCAGCGGTGCTGAGCCACGCGCCGAGTTGCGCGCGCTTCCATCCCGACATCTACCTACCTCCGGTCACAAACGTGATTCCATTGTCTCACAGGACGGCCGCCAGCTAACTCGCCAAGCGGGGAAACAGCGACGCACGCCGCACGGCCTAACGCCATTGACCAGCGTCTTTGACTGTCAGCCCCAGTGGCCAACGTTACCGGCCCGAATGCGTCAGGGAACGATGAACAAGCGCTTACTGGCCGCGATGCCGACCGCGGCGACGCCGACCAGCATTGCCGAAGCCGTGAGCATGGCTGAGGTCCCGGCCCGCTCGAACAGCAGCCCGCCGGCCAGCGAGCCGCCGGTGATGCCGACCTGAAACGCGGTGACGTAGAGCCCCGACGCGCCGTCGGGATCGTCGGGCGCGGTGCGCATCGCCGCCGACTGCAGCATCGGCGAGACCGCCATCGCCATCGCCCCCCACAGCACGATCGCGGCCGCCCCCACCGCCGTCGTGCCGGTGCTGTGATGTCCGCCGATCGACAGTGCCGCCAGGACGACGAATGCCGCCGACATCGCGGCCATGCAACCGCCGGTGACCAGTTTGGGCCGGTGGTCCACCGGCCGCGCCAGCAGCGGCATCGCGATCAGCCCCGCAGCACCGAACGCGGCCAGCAACCACGCCAGTCGAGCCCCCGGCACTCCGACCACGTCTTCGATGATCACCACGATGAACGTGTAGGAGATGAAGTGCCCGATGACGGCGATCAGCATCAGCGTGCTCACCGCCACCAGTCGCCCGTTGCGATGGTGATGATTGCCGACCAGCGCCAGTTGGTCGGTGCTGAGCACCAGCGGCGGCAACGCGAGTCGGGCGGCCACCGTGATGACCGCCGCCGCCACCGTGATCACCACGACGGCCAGCCGCCACCCCCACAGCAGACTCATCGCCGAGGTCAGCGGAATACCGACCACCAGCGCGAGGCTGGTGCCGACGTAGATCGCCGTCGTGGCGCGGCCCGAATGGCTGGGTGGCACCAGTCGGGTGGCGATGGGCGCCAGCACCGACCACATCAGGCCGTGCGTGACGGCGCACAACGCCCGGCCGGCCGCCAGCACGGCGAAGTTGGGGGCCAGGGCAGAGATCACCTGGGAGGCGGTCAGGCAGACCAGGGTGAGCACCAGCACCCGACGCCGCGGCCAGAATGCGGTCCAGCGCACCAGGGGAAGCGTCGTCGCCGCTGCCACCACCGCATACCAGGCCAGCAGTGTCCCGACCAGCGCCTCGCTCACGTCCAGGCCGGCCGAGATCGCGGGCAGCGCGCCGACCGGCAGGATCTCGGCGGTGGCGTAGATGAAGGCCGCGGCCGACAGGATCGCCAACCGCGCCGTGGTCTGTGGCGTCCACGGCCTCAATCGGGCTTCTCCGGCTTCAACAGTCATGTGGTGGGGGCAGCGTCCAGTGGTGGTGGCGCATGGCGCTCCCGGTAACTGCTGGATCACATGGTAACGGCGCGAAGATCAGGAGCGAACCAACCGCGCGATTGCCGCCGAGGCCTCGGTCAGCTTCGCGTCGCCCTCCGCGCCGCCGGATGCGACGGCCCCGCTGACGCAGTGCACCAGGTGCTCATCCAGCAGGTTCAGCGCCACCGACCGCAGCGCACTGTTGACCGCACTGATCTGGGTGAGCACGTCGATGCAGTACTTGTCGTCATCGATCATCTTGGCGATGCCGCGCACCTGGCCCTCGATACGGCGCAGCCGTTTGGCGTAGTTGTCTTTGCGCGGGGAGTACCCCGGAGCCTCGGTCGTCATGGCGCTCCCAACATCTGGTTCATCTGATTGATCTCGGCCTGCTGGAACGGCAGAAGCGATTGCGCGATACTGATCGCCTCGGGACTCTCGCCGTTTTGAATCTCGTTCTGCGCCATGGTGATCGCGCCACGGTAATGGGCAATCATGGTCTGCAGCCACAGGGTGTCGAACGCCGGGCCGCGCACACTGCGCAGCTTGTCGATGGTGGCCTTGTCCACCATGCCCGGAATGTCGGCGGCACGGTCCTTCTCGGAGCGCTCGCCGGGGACCTCCCACTGCAGCAGCTGCGCCTGGCAGCCCTGCAGTTCGGTGCGCTGCTGGGCCGCGCTCTGGTCGGCGAACGCCACCAGCGCCGGATCGCCGCTCTGGCTGTACACCATGGCCGTCAGCTCCAGGGACTGCTGGTGGTGGATCACGATGTCTTCTAAAAACCTCACGTCGGTGGGGCTGCCGGTGCTCATTCCCACCGCGGCGGTCGTCGACACTGGCGGCGCCGGGCTGGGCGCGTGGTGGCAGCCGCCGACGGCCATGCCGACAATGGCCGCGGCGACGACGGGAACAACCGACCTCATGCGGCTACTTTAGCGCATACCCCCGCGGGGTATTTATTCGTTTTGCCCGGTCCGGCCCTAGCGGCATACTGAGCTGGTGAATTCTGGGAGCAACAACACCACCGCGGCGTCCGCCGACATCAAACCGCGCAGTCGTGACGTCACCGACGGCCTGGAGAAGACCGCCGCCCGCGGCATGTTGCGGGCCGTCGGCATGGGCGACGAGGACTTCGCCAAGCCCCAGATCGGTGTGGCCTCGTCGTGGAACGAGATCACACCCTGCAACCTCTCGCTGGACCGGTTGGCCAAGGCCGCCAAAGAGGGCGTCCTTCAGGCCGGCGGTTACCCGCTGGAGTTCGGCACCATCTCGGTCTCCGACGGCATCTCGATGGGCCACGAGGGCATGCACTTCTCGCTGGTGTCGCGCGAGGTGATCGCCGACAGTGTCGAGACCGTGATGTGCGCAGAGCGTCTCGACGGATCGGTGCTGCTGGCCGGCTGCGACAAGTCGCTGCCCGGCATGCTGATGGCCGCGGCGCGCCTCAACCTGGCCTCGGTCTTCCTCTACGCCGGCTCCACCCTGCCCGGCTACGCGAAGCTGTCCGACGGCACCGAGCGTGAGGTGACGATCATCGACGCGTTCGAGGCGGTGGGCGCCTGCTCCCGCGGCCTGATGTCCCAAGAGGACGTCGACATCATCGAGCGGGCGATCTGTCCCGGTGAAGGCGCCTGCGGCGGCATGTACACCGCCAACACCATGGCCAGTGCCGCCGAGGCGCTGGGCATGTCGCTGCCGGGAAGCGCCTCTCCGCCGGCGGTCGACCGGCGCCGTGACGGGTATGCGCGCGCCAGCGGGGCCGCCGTGGTCGAGTTGCTGCGCCGGGGCATCACCGCACGCGACATCTTGACCAAGGAGGCGTTCGAGAACGCGATCGCCGTGGTGATGGCGTTCGGCGGATCGACCAATGCGGTGCTGCACCTGCTGGCGATCGCTCGCGAGGCCGAAGTGAATCTGACCCTGGCCGACTTCTCCCGGGTGGGCGCCAAGGTGCCGCACCTGGCCGACGTCAAGCCGTTCGGGGCGCACGTCATGCACGACATCGACAAGATCGGTGGCGTGCCGGTCATGCTGAAGACGTTGCTGGAGGCCGGGCTGCTGCACGGCGACTGCCTGACCGTCACCGGCAAGACCATGGCGGAGAACATCGCCGAGCTCAATCCCCCGGTCGTCGACGGCAAAGTGGTCCACGCACTGACCAACCCGATCCACCCGACCGGCGGCATCACCATTCTCAGCGGATCCCTGGCCCCCGAGGGCGCGGTGGTCAAGTCCGCGGGCTTCGACACCGACGTGTTCGAAGGCACCGCAAGGGTTTTCGACGGCGAGCGGGCGGCGCTCGATGCGCTGGAAGACGGCACGATCCGCGCCGGCGACGCCGTGGTGATCCGCTACGAGGGGCCCAAGGGCGGACCCGGCATGCGGGAGATGCTGGCGATCACCGGGGCCATCAAGGGCGCCGGTCTGGGCAAAGACGTTCTGCTGCTGACCGACGGCCGGTTCTCCGGCGGCACCACCGGCCTGTGCGTCGGCCACATCGCCCCCGAAGCGGTGGACGGCGGCCCGATTGCGTTCCTGCGCGACGGCGACAAGATCCGCCTCGACGTAGCCAACGCGACGTTGGACGTGGTGGCGGATCCTTACGAGTTCGCCGCCCGCGCACAGGGTTTCACCCCGCCGGCGCCGCGCTACACCACCGGCGTGCTGGCCAAGTACCGCAAGCTGGTGGGCTCCGCCGCCAACGGTGCCGTCTGCGGCTAGCCCGGGCTACGCGCGCTGAGTCTGCCTAGGCGTGCCGGGCTGACTCACTGCGCGCCCGCATACCGAAGTACGCGGCGTTGAGGCCGAGGACCGTCATCACCGCGCCGGTGATCACGTTGGACCAGATCATCGCGGTGCTCGGCGATCCGTCGGTCAGGATCCAGGGCGAGGCGATGAACCACGCCCCGAAGACCGGCAGGGTCCACGCCAGCCCGTGCATGCGGTCGAGCGCCGCCGCCATCCCGCACGCCAGGAAAGCGACGCAGAGTCCGACGACCAGGTTGTTGACGGCCAATCTGGTGGTCGCGTCGAATCCGGCAACCCACGGGGACACCGCCCCGTAGACAGCCGCCAGCAGCGTCAATCCGAAGGTTCCCTGAGCGGTCATCGACTCGGCCGCGCGGTCGTACCGCGCCCGCAGAGCTAACAGGTCAGGGTGGTGTTCGATTGATGAATGGACTGTACTCATTTCGTGACCTTTCTGTTATGCAACAGGCGATTTGGTGCCAGTTGCACCCATCCATCTGACAAGAGGTTACGCCCGGCCGCTGTTTGCCAGCAACGAAGAATTCGGCGCCAACCGGCTAGCCGGCAACCCCGCGCAGATTTTCCTTTACCCCATACCCCTATGGGGTATATAGTCGGGTCAGCCCGGCGCCCGCCGGGGACCACGAAGGAAGGTGTGACAGATGACCAACTACGAAGAGGGAACTGTGCTGACCTGCGGCCACGACGGCTGCGGTTGCCGGGTACGCATCGAGACGGCGTGCCACTGCTCCGGAGCGGACGTGAGTTACCGATGCACCTGCGGCGACGAATTGGTGGCCGTCACCAGCTGACGACGGACGGCGCCGGTGACGGACCACCTCGTAGCGTCACCGGCGCCTCCCGTGTACGGGACGCTCAGCGGGCGTCGGCACCCAGCCCAGTCGGCAGGCCGGTGTCGTAGATCGCCAGGATGTCCTCCGTGTCGCGCAGTGTGTTGATGACAGGCCGCACGGGCGAAGCAAAGATCTGCGGGTAGTCGACCTCTCCGACAGACGTGTCAACGGACCACGCGAGCCTCTCCGAGCCGAGGGAGAACTGCGCGTCCACGCCCTGCTTATTGCCGCGCGCATCCTGGCGGTGCCAGGCTCCCCCCAGATAGATCGCGACGAGTCCGTGCAGAACATGTCCCTCACCGTGCACAAGTCGCTGATAGCACAGGCCGGTGGGAATACCTTCTGATCGCAAAAGCGCTGCCAGCAAGTGGGATTTGGCGTAACAGAGTCCGACGCGCTGCTCGAGTACCTCGCTCGCGGTCAGCGTTACTCGAGGGTCTGCGACGTCGTAGGAGTGAGCGACCTGATCGCGCACCCATTCGAACGCGGCCCGAGCGAACGCCACGTCACCGCCCGCAGACTGCCGCAATTCCCGGGCAAGGTTGCAGACCGCCGGCTGTGTGACGTGGATGAATTCGTCTTCCCCCAGATACGCGTCCAGACTGGCGAACTCTGGCACCGGGACGAAGGTGTTCACTGTCGCACCTTAGAGGATCGCCCGACAGCCGATCATCACGCCAGTGGCTCCCGCCGCTGTCGCACACCCTCCTTGGCGAACACCACCCGCAGCACATACCCCAACTCGGGGCCCATCACGATCTCGGCGAGTTCGCAGAATGTGGCGACGAATTCCGGTCCGTGCGGCGGCCGCCCATCACACAGATGGTGCGCAATCTCATGCAGCACCACCAGTTCTCGCAACGCCCAGTCCACACCACGCTGATCCGGTACGGCGATAACCCCTGCCGCACCGAGCTTTTCGTAGTGCGCCGCCGTGGTGCCTCGGCGAGCGCGCACCGTCAGTTCCGCCGCGTCCGGCCACCGCGCGCGCACCGTCGACAGCGCCATGACGTCCTCGACGTAGCGCCCGACGGCGGCGACCGAGCCGAAGCGCGCCTCGGGCGGCAACGTCAGCTCAGTGCCGAAGAACTCCACACTGCGCCTGCCGCTCTCGGCAGCGCGGTCGAACAGGGTGCGGACGAAGAGCTCTGCGGCGTAGACCTTGGCGCGCTGAGCATCGCGCTGTTCAGCGTTGTCGTTCACCGTTCCAGCGCGGACCGCGCCACCGACAGCTCAGCACTGTCGCCCAGTCGGGCTCGACGCCCAGCCCGGTCCCCGGCCCGTCGTGCCGCCGACGAATAGCCCGCCGAGGCCCGGGTGGCCCGCCACGTGCCCCGTGCCTTGGATGTGCCGCGGTAGAAGTCGTGCAGCTCGACTTCCTTGTTGCGCAATGCAATCGCCGTTCCCGGTGGCCGACTCCGATCCTTCTCCGCATCGCGTCGGGCCTCGTCACGGGCTTCGGCCAGCCGCTGGCCGACTCGAGCGCCGAATGCCAGATGGAAGTTCAACCGAGCGGTGATGGTCGGGGTGGGCCGATGCGCGCCGGTGGCGATATAGGCGTCCGCGGCCCGGACCATCTGAACGACCAGGCTGGCGTAGAGGGCGTGGGTGGCGTCGATGTCCTCGGCGAAACCGTAGGCATAGACATAGGTCGAATTGCTCGCCACGTCGCAGCGCACGTCATTGGCCGCGGCGATCCCCACAAACAGCTGCACATAGGTGCGCAACCCGCGGGTGCCCGGCTCGCCGATGGTGATGGTCCGCTGCACCGGCGTGGTGGCCGCGGTCCGGGTGGCCGAATGCGCGCGAGCCACCGCCAGGTCGATGGAGGTCGCAGTGGCCAGCCGTTGCGCCGCCGCCATGAACGCATCGGCTTCATGGGGGTTGTCGGTGCCCTCGGCCTGGCGCAACAGTGCGGCGATCCGCGCCAACATCTTGTCGTCGGTGCTCATGGCCGCCACGCTAACCGACATCGGCGACACCACGCCGACCGCGACTCACAGGTGCGCGTCGATCCAGCCCACCACGTCGTCGAGCACCTGTGCTCGCTCCGGCTCGTTGAACACCTCGTGGTAGAGCCCCGGATACACGATCAGTTGCACGTCGTTGGTACCGGCACTGTCCGCCAGCCGCCTGCTGCCCTGCGCCGGCACCAGACCGTCCTCGGCACCGTGCACCACCAGCAGCGGGGCAGTCAGTGCCTGCGCCCGCGTCGGCATGGTCTCGCTGACCTTGATCAGAGCCCGCGCCACGCCGGCCGGTACCAGACCGTGATGCACCAGTGGATCCTCGTTGTAGGCGCGCACCACCGCGGGGTCACGCGAGACCAGGGCACTGTCGAGTTTCTCCACCGGCAGGCTCGGCGCGATGGCCCCGAGGGCCTTGGCGACGAATGCCAATACGGGCGACACCGTCTCGGTCATGCCCACCGCGGGTCCGGACAGCACCATCAACTGGTAGTCGTCGGGGCGGTCGACGCCGTAGCTGAACACGATCGCCCCGCCCATGCTGTGCCCGAGCACCACGCGCGGCAGCCCGGGGTGCTCGCGCGCAGCGATACCCACGCACGTGTGGAAGTCGCCGGTGTATTCCGCGATGTCGCGGCAGAGCACCCGCTTGCCACCCGAGCGTCCGTGGCCGCGGTGGTCGAGCGCATAGGTCACCAGCCCCGCTGCTCCGAACCGCTCCGCGACGTGGTCATAGCGACGGGCATGCTCGCCGAAACCATGTGACAGCACCACCACGGCGCGCGGCGGCGAGTCCGGCGTCCAGGTGTCGTAGACGATCGGAACCTCCCGCGCGCCTTGACCTTGGAAGGTTCGCTCGATGCGGGTCACTGCCATCAGGGCAGCGTAACGGGCAAAGCGCTGCCCAGGTAACCTCGCCAGCCATGGGACGAGTCGAAGGCAAAGTCGCGCTGATCAGCGGCGGGGCGCGGGGCATGGGTGCCGCACACACCCGGGCGCTGGCAGCTGAGGGCGCCAAGATCGTGATCGGTGACGTCCTCGAGGACGAGGGCAGCAGACTCGCCGAGGAGTTGGGACCCGACACCGCCCGGTTCGTGCCGCTCGACGTCACCCAGGCCGACCAATGGCAGGCGGCCGTCGCGACTGCGGTCGACGCCTTCGGCAGCCTCGACGTGTTGGTGAACAACGCCGGGATCGCGAAGTACAACGCGCTGGAGAACTTCGATCCCGCCGTCTGGCAGCAGGTCATCGATGTCAACCTGACCGGCACCATGCTGGGCATGCATGCCGCGGTCGCCCCGATGAAGGCCGCCGGCGGCGGCTCCATCATCAACATCTCCTCGGTCGAAGGGATGCGGGGCACCGCCGGCCTGTACGGCTACGTCGCGTCGAAATGGGGGGTCCGCGGGCTGGCCAAAGCCGCCGCCGTGGAACTGGCTCCGCACAACATCCGGATCAACAGTGTGCTGCCCGGGCTGATTCGCACCCGGATGACGATCGCGATCCCCGACGACTCCCTGCAGATTCCGATGGGCCGGGGCGCCAAGTCCGCGGAGGTCTCCACCGCGGTGGTCTTCTTGGCCTCCGACGAGTCGTCGTACATGACCGGTTCCGATCTGGTGATCGACGGCGGCCTGTCTGTGGGCATTCCACACAAGACCAGCTAGGGCAGCATTCCCGCAGCTGAAAGCACCCATCGGGAGTGCTTCTGAAACGTGTTCTATGATGCCGGTCATGAAGACCAAGGGCGCTTTGTTGTGGGAAGTGAACTCGCCGTGGCGGGTCGACGAGATCGAACTGGGCGACCCGGTCGAAGGCGAAGTACAGGTCCGGATGCACGCCGCGGGCATGTGCCACTCGGACTACCACCTGACCACCGGAGCCACTCCGATGGGCCTGCCGGCGCTGGGCGGCCACGAGGGCGCCGGGGTGATCACCAAGGTCGGCAAGGGCGTCACCGGTCTGGAAGAGGGCGACCACGTCGTGATGGCCTTCATCCCGGCATGCGGCTCCTGCGCGCCGTGTATGAAGGGTTTCCGCTCGCTGTGTGATCGCGGCGCGGTGCTGCTGGGCGGCAAGGCCATCGCCGACGGCACCAACCGGATCCACGCCGGTTCGCACGAGGTCTCGGCGATGAACCTGCTGGGTACGTTCTCGCCGTACATGACTGTGCACCAGGACTCCGTGGTCAAGATCGACAAGGACGTGCCGTTCGAGGCTGCGGCCATCATGGGTTGCGCCGTGCCCACCGGATTCGGTTCGGCCACCAACGTCGCTGAAGTTCAACCGGGCGAGACCGTCATCATCGTCGGTGTCGGCGGTATCGGCATGAGCGCCCTGCAGGGCGCGGTGATCTCCGGCGCCCGGCGGGTCATCGCGATCGACCCGGTGCCCTTCAAGCGAGAGGCGGCCGTCAAGTTCGGCGCCACCCACGTCTACCCGTCGATGGCCGAGGCGCTCATGCCGGTCATGGAAGAGACCTGGGGCCTGATGGCTGACAAGGTGATCATCGCCGTCGGCGACATGAAGGGCGAATACATCGAAGAGGCGCTGACGCTGACCGCCAAGACCGGAACCTGCGTGGTCACCGGCATGGGCGCCATGGTCGACTTCGACGTCAAGCTGAACCTGTTCCTGTTCACCATGCTGCAGAAGACGTTGAAGGGCAACATCTTCGGCGGCGGAAGCTCGCACATCGAGACGCCGCGGCTGGTGGGCCTCTACAAGTCGGGACTGCTCAAGATCGACGAAATGATCACCACGACCTACAAGCTCGAAGACATCAACACCGGCTACCAGGACATGCTCGACGGCAAGAACATCCGCGGCGTCATCACCTACGACGAATCGGACTGGTAGCCCGTCATTCTCGGGGCAGCCGGCAGCCGGTGTAACCGGACACCACGAGGTTGCCCCGGTAGCCGATTTTGATGAAAAGCCCGGTGGGGCCGTAGAAACCGACGTCGTGGTTGCCCGGCTGGTTCGCCATCACCTGCACCTCGGTGGCGTCCAGCTTCGCAGCCGCCGCTCTGGCGATCTGTTCGAGCTTCGCCCAGGCCTGCTCTGACACGTCGACATCCTGCGCAATGACGTCGGGCAGGAAGTAGCGTTTGCCGTCGGTCTGTTCATAGGGCCGCTCGCATCGACCGCCCGAACCCTCGTGGATTCTCTCCCACCGGGCAGCTGGGATGACCTGGCTTGCGGCCGTGGTGATCTCGTCCATCGCCGCCTGTACCAGGGTTTGGGTCTCCTCGAAGGACGGCAGAGATCTGAGCACGTCCAAGGCCTCGGCGGCGACGCTGGGCGGAGTGGGTTCATAAGGTTGGGACACGTGACATCCTGCGGTTAGTGCGGCGATGGCCAAGACAGCGGACAGGCATCGTCGCGGCTGGGGTGGGGACATGTGGTGATACGTCAATTTCCTCGAACCGCCTTGTCGCCGAGACCCGCCAGGACCGCGGCGATGTTGTAGTTGGTCGTCCGAACGCCTCCGCCGTCGGGGAAACGCGGGTAATCGCTGTGGCCGTGCGCTTCCTGCAGCACGATGGTTCCGCCATGACCGTCGGGCACGCTCGCGGCACCGGTGGCCAGTCGGGTGAATTCGGGGTTGGTGGCCGGGTTCGATCCGAAATCGCCCAACTCGTTGTTGAGGTAGGTGCCCAGGATCGGGATGCCCTGACCCACCGCCCTGGCGTCGTAGACCCATTGAATGGGGTCATCGGGGGCCTCCATCGCGTAGACCTGCCCGGCGTGCAGTTGCAGCTGCTCCGGTGTGGAGGCTGCGATCCCGGGGGACCCGTAGAACAGCGCGCGGGACACCCCGTGATCACCGGGCTCCTGTAACGCCAGGCCGGTGGTCAGCGAACCGTAGGAATGCCCGATCGCGGTCAGGTCGGCGGGACCGCCCAGGTGCGACGCCTGTATCCCGTCATAGAAACGGGCCAGGTCATGGGCCCCGGCTCGGGCGAGGTCGTCGTGCGTGACGCCCCAGATTCCGGACAGGGAAGCCGTCTTGTCGTCGAAGCCGGGCACCTGCGGCGGGTCGTAACCGATCCATGCGATCGCCGAAACGGAATCTGTTGCGTGCCCGGGGCTAAGTCCCAACTGCCGCAGGGCTTCTTGCCGGAGGTTGGTCGCCTCTTCGGTCATTCCCCCGATGCCGCCGTGCACCGTGGTGTTCAGTCCCGGGGTGGTGACCGACACGTGGGTGGCCTTATCCGGATCCCCGACCGCGATGGCGGCCCGCGCCTGCGTGCCGCTCTGGGTGTCCAGCAGCATCAGCCTGCGGTCCGGACTGGCGCGGACCGCGGCGTCCACGGCCTGCAGATCCGGCAGGTATCTGGCGCCGTCGCGTGCCGCGGAATATTGGCGTTGCCAGTTCTCGTAGGCGACGCGGTCGTCGAAGATCGCCCCCGGCTCATTAGGACGCGGAATGTCATTGCCGGCAGCCCAGTCCGGGTGCTGGTTCTTCAAGACCTCGGCCTGCGCGGCAGCACCCCGGGCCCGGCTGAGTTCGTCCGCCAGGTGCAGCTTGTTGTAGTGGTCGTAGCCCAGGTGATCCGGCGGGTCGCACGGCATGCCCGGATGGTTGCCGATGTTGTGGTCGGCGTTGTAAAGCCAGTCCTTCTGCCCGGGCGTCAGGCTGTTCCAGTAGTCGTTGAACTGCTGGGGATCGTCGGGGACCGGTCCCGGTGGCGGTGCCGGCGCGTCCGCGTCGAACTCGCCCAGCGCAGCGTCGGGGTCGTATCCGTCGCGCACCCGCAGATCGGTCAGCGCCTGTTGCAGGGTCTTGGAGTAGCCGTTGCGGATGACGGTGGCATTGTGCAGCGCGGTCTCGGTGTCGGCCTCGGCCAACTCACGGCACTGGGCAATGTCGGCGCCGTGGTCGTGGCCCTGCCTCTCCTGCTCCAGGTACACCCCGATACGGGCGTCGAGGACCATCAGGTTGGCGTTGAGCGCGGTGATGTTGGCCAGCGAGGCGGCGTGGGCCTGCGCCAAGGTGGCGGCGATGGTCTCCAGGTCGGCCGCGATCTGACCGAGTTGCTGATTGGTGGCATGCAGACCGTCCCTGACCCGCTGGACCTCGGCGCTGTTGTTGATCGGCTGCTCGCCGTTCTCCCGGTTGTACTGCTCGAAGTGCTGCCGGGCGGTGACGAAGGCTTCCTCGGCCGAGGTGGCCGATCCGGCGGCCGAATGGAACGCCTGCGCCAGGAAGTCGATCTGGGTGGGGCTGCCGGCCTGCAGGCTGTCATCGACCGCCCACGGATCACCGCCGGCCTGGGAGATGAGCCCGCCGATCTGCAGATACTGCAGTGTCGGACGACTCACGCGCCGGTTTCGACGGACATCGCGTGCTACCTCCGTATGTCTCGGCGGTTGCAGTGAGACTACCGGCACCGACCGTGTTGCGCGCTAGCCTTGGCGGTCATGACCGGCCTGCTCGATGTGCGACGAGCGGAGGACCGCGCGGTCACCCGCGCACCGTGGCTCACCTCGCGGCATTCGTTCTCGTTCAACGATTACTACGATCCCGACAACACCCATCACGGGCTGCTGCTGGTCAACAACGATGACATCGTGGAGCCGAGCGCCGGCTTCGACACCCACCCGCACCGCGACGCCGAGATCGTCACCTGGGTGCTGTCCGGTGCGCTGAGCCATCGCGATTCGATCGGGAACGCCGGCGTCATCCATCCGGGACTGGCGCAACGCATGTCGGCGGGCACCGGCATCTTGCATTCGGAGAAGAACGACTCTTCCTGCGAGCCGGTGCATTTCGTACAGATGTGGGTCATGCCGGACACCCCGGGCCGAACGCCGAGTTATCAGCAGCGCGACATCGGTGACGCACTGGCGGGCGGGCGCCTGATCACCGTCGCCTCAGGGCGTGACCCCGAGGCCGTAATCACCCTCGGCAACGCCGGCGCGACCCTATATGCCGCGCGGCTGCGACCGGGCGACAGCGTCACGGTGCCAGACGCGCCATACCTGCACCTGTTCGTCGCGCTGGGCAGCGTCAAGCTGGAAAGTGTCGGCGCATTGGGAGCCGGTGACGCGGTCCGCTTCACCGCCGGCGGCGGTCATCGCCTCACGGCAGGTGCGTCGTCGGAAGTGCTGATCTGGGGGATGCAGACCCAGCTGGGCCGTTAAGCCCTACGCAATCAAGGCATGTCGACCTTGGCGGCCAGCCAGCGGCCGTTCACCTTCTCCATGGTGATCACGATGCGACTGCGGTCGATCTGCGGTTGCGACAGCGCCTTGTTGCTCACCGCCTGATCGACGAACAGCAGAACTTCGACCTTGTTCTTGGTGGCCGACTTCACCGCCGAGTCGATGACCGTGCCGTGTGCGGACGCCTTGTTCTCGATCAACAGCTGGCGCAGCTGTTCGCTGGATGCGCTGTAGACGTCCTTGAACTCGCCGGTTGCTCCGTCGATGATCTCGGCGAAGTTCTGGTCGATCGCAGCGGGGTCCACGCTGGTGAGCGCCAGGGTGTACTTCTCGGCCGTCTCCAGCGCCTGCGCGGCGGCCACGGTGCGCTGGTGGTGCGCATACAGCAGCCAGCCCTCGTAGCCCGCTCCGATCACGCCCAGCGCCAGCACCGCCGCAGCGATCCACCGCCGATAAGGGCGAGCCGGCCCCGCGGCGTCTTCAGCGACCTGAACGTCGGTGGGCTTGCTGTCCTCGGTGGGCTCGGCTTCATCACCGCCCTTGACCGACTCCGCAGCCGACTCGCTGTCTGCTGCGGACTCTTCGTCCTTGGTGGACTCGGCAGGCTCGGCTTCGGTGGCCTCAACTGCCGGTTCGACGTCGTCGGCCGCTGGCTGGTCCTCACGGTCCGGCACCCTGAACTACCTCTCGTCATCGCTGCGCGGGGCCGTCCGGCCGCAGCGCACCCCGAACCTACCCCCCATTCCGGTGCCTGCGGGCACCTAGGTGCAGGCCCCGGAATTCCGCAACGCGTCGCCCCAGCCGAACGCGGCGTCGATGTAGGGGCGGGTAAAGCCCGCCGGCTGCTTCTTACGGATGCTCTCGGCGGTCTGCGACAGCTGGAACAGCACCTCGGTCATCTGTTCCCCGCCGTAGAGCGGCGAGTAGGGGCCGAAGTTGTCCGGGGTGTTTCGGATGGTCAGCGGCTTGACACGCGGGCCCAGGAACCCGGTCGCTCCGTCGATGCCGGCCAGCACCGCATCCGCCTGCGACTGCACGCTCGCGTAGACGTCGTGATGGTCTGCCAAGTTGCGGTTGAAGGCGGTGATCTGCCCCATCAGCGGATCGAACTGGGAGTTGAACCATTGGCAGGAATCCGACATGCCGCCGATCATCTCCGGCGTCACCTGATAGGTGAAGGTGCTGAACGGCCAGATGTCCATCCGCGGAGACCAGTCCGTGGGCCCCGGCGTGAAGCCCGGAGGCGCCGGCGTCTGGTCCGGATCGGCGAGCGCGGAGCCCGGTGCCGGCACGGCTGCGACTGCCAGTGCAGCGCCCACCGCGGCAGCGATCTGGGTCCATCTTCCCCGCATTCGCACCGTCCCGGGTTCCTTCCGTCTGTCGCACATGTCCCGGTCGAGTATTGCCCGCAACGCCCGAATCCGGACGCCAAAACCGCGAAAACCCGTGCTACTGGCGGGTAACTCAGCCATAACCGCAGTGATGTTGCCCGAAGCACCATTGTCGGGGCATTGTGTCCGACATCATGTCCGGAATGAAAGGTCGCGTCGGCACCCCATGAGCTTCTACCCAATGGACGGCCTGCGTATCCTTTCTGTCTACCCACCAGTTGGTCCGAGAACTTCGGAACCCTACCGCGGAGTAAGAACCCTGACTATGGTGACCGCCATGGATCATCGGCCGTGCACGCGATCGGCAACCGACGGTGACCTCACGACCACGATCGGCGACCGATGACCACCCAGGATGACCGCGACATTGCCGCGCCGGAATCGCTCGACGGTGTGGCAGCAATTCAGGACTGGACCGCCGGTTACGTCAACCGCCACCCGCTCGCCTCACTGACCACCGTCGGCGAGCAGTGCGTGTTGGCAGTGCGCACCGTGCAGTACTTCTTCTCCGACCTGTTCGGCGGCCGGTTCCAATGGGGCGAGTTCGTCCGGCAGAGCGCGTTCATGGCCAACACCGCTGTGCTGCCCACCATCTTGGTGGCGCTGCCGATCGGGGTCACGCTCTCCGTCCAGTTCGCGCTGCTGGCCAACCAGGTCGGCGCCACCTCGCTGGCCGGCGCCGCCGCCGGGCTGGCCGTCATCCGACAGGCCGCCTCGTTGGTGGCCGCCATGCTGATGGCCGCCGCCGTCGGGTCGGCCATCACCGCCGACCTGGGCTCGCGCACCATGCGCGAGGAGACCGACGCCATGGAGGTGATGGGCGTCTCGGTGATCCGCCGGCTCGTGGTCCCCCGCTTCGCCGCGGCGATCATGATCGGCGTGGCGCTGACCGGGATCACCTGCTTCGTCGGCTTCCTGGCCAGCTACCTGTTCAACGTGTACTTCCAGAAGGGCGCGCCCGGCAGCTTCGTGGCGACGTTCTCCTCGTTCGCCACCACCGGCGACATGATCGTCGCGTTGATCAAAGCCGTGATCTACGGCGCGATCGTCGCGGTGGTCTCGTGTCAGAAGGGACTGTCCACCCGTGGCGGGCCGGCCGGGGTGGCCAACTCCGTGAACGCTTCGGTGGTGGAGTCGATCCTGGTGCTGATGATCGTCAACGTCGGCATCAGCGAGCTCTACAACGTGCTGTTCCCGCGGACGGGCCTGTGACATGACAGCTTCTGCGTATGTCCCTGCGTTCGCGCGCCCATTCGTCCGCCTGTATCGATTGGCGTCCGAGCCCACCATCCGGCTGGGCCACATGCTGGTGTTCTTCGGCCGCGCCGCAGCCGGTGTCCCCACCGTGCTGCGCCATTACCGCAAGGAGTTCGTGCGCCTGCTCTCCGACATCGCCTGGGGCAACGGCTCCATCGTGGTCGGCGGCGGCACCGCGGGCGTGGCGGTGGTCCTCGGCTTCACCGCCGGGGCCCTGGTGGCGATCGAGGGCTATAACTTCCTGAATCTGCTGGGGCTCGGGCCGGCGACCGGCATCATCTCCTCGCTGGTCAACACCCGCGAGCTGGCGCCCATCATGGCCTCACTCGCGTTCGCGATGCAGGCCGGCTGCCGCTTCACCGCACAGCTCGGCGCCATGCGGATCGCCGAGGAGATCGACGCACTCGAATCGATCGCCATCCGACCCATCCCGTTTCTGGTCACCACCCGACTGCTGGCCTCGACCATCGCGGTGATCCCGCTCTACGTTGCCTGTCTGGCGATCACCTACCTGACCTGCCAACTGGTGACGGGCCTGATCGGCGGCGGTTCGATCGGCCCCTACCTGCACTACTTCACCATGATGCTCAGCGGCCAGGACATCCTGTACTCGGTGCTCAAGTGCGTGGTGTTCGTGTGGCTGGCCTCAACGGTGCAGTGCTACTACGGCTTCTACGCCTCTGGCGGTCCCGAAGGCGTCGGGGTGGCCGCCGGACGAGCCATGCGTGCCAGCATCACGATCGTGATCATGGTCAACATGCTGCTGACGATGGCGCTGTGGAGCATCGACGCCGGCGCAAGGTTCGGAGGCTGAGATGCGAAACTCGCTGGACCCCGACGGCCGTGGTCCTTCCGAGAACCAGCTGCTGGGTGCGGGCATCGCTGTCTTGCTGGTGATAGCACTGACCACCGCGGGCTTGCTGGCCAAGTCCACCGGAATGCTCAACTCCTATGTGCGGGTGATCGCCGACCTGATCAATGTCGGCGACGGGCTGCCCGCCCAATCCGACGTCAAATATCACGGGCTGCTGGTCGGCAGCGTCACCGATGTGATCCCGGCCGCCTACGGCAAGCCGAACTACGTACACATCAACCTCAAGCCCGAATACGCCAAGGACATCCCGAACTCGGTAACCGCGCGGGTGGTGCCGTCCAACGTCTTCGCCGTTTCCTCGATTCAGTTGGTGGACTCCGGCGACGGTGGGCCGACCATCCGCAGCGGAGCCCACATCGCCGAGAACGGCGAGCTGTCCACGGTGATCTTCCAGACCACCGTCTCGAAACTGCGGGATATCCTGGCCGCCACCGGGCGCGGGCGCGAAGATCACAGTCTGGGCATCCTGGCCGCCGTCGGCGCGGCCACCGACAACCGGCGCGTCAAGCTGCTCAACGCCGGTGCGCACATGTCCCGGCTGCTGGATCAGCTCAATGGGATCGTCGCCACCGAGCCGGGACCGTCCACCGTCTCGGCGCTGCTGGAGGCCACCCACGGCCTGCAGGCCACCGCGCCCGACCTTGTCGACGCACTGCACCAGGCCGTCGAACCGATGCGGGCGTTCGCCGAGAAGCGCGCCGAGTTGGCCGCACTGGTCACCGGTGGTCAGCACACCGTGGGCGTTACCCGTCAGGCGTTCGACAACCACATCGACCAGTTGATTCAGATCACCCACGACTTCACTCCGGTGGTGGG
The DNA here is from genome assembly GCF_002101775.1 of Mycolicibacter nonchromogenicus. Taxonomy (GTDB): domain Bacteria; phylum Actinomycetota; class Actinomycetes; order Mycobacteriales; family Mycobacteriaceae; genus Mycobacterium; species Mycobacterium nonchromogenicum. Next base: position 142,549 of record NZ_LQPI01000048.1, read on the forward strand.
CGTGCTGGCCAACAACGCCGACAAGTTCGTCCCGATCTTCAGCCGGGTCAACGGGCTCAGCGACAAATTCTTCGAGCAGCTCTACCACCCCAAGTTGATCACCAAGAACATGCGGGCCAACCTGTCGTTCACCCCGCTGCACACCTACACCAGAGCGGACTGCCCGCAGTACGGCGAGGTGAAGGGACCGAGCTGCTTCACCGCGCCGATGATCTCCGTGCGGCCCGAACTGCCGGAGAACCTGCTGCCGCAGAACTACCGCTTCCCCGCCGGCCTGGAACCACCGCCCGGTACGGAGATCGGCTCCGACGGAAACCTGCATGCGGTCGGGCCGCCCGTGATCAACCCGGATCGCAGCCTGGAGGACACCAACCCGCCGCTGCCGTGGTGGACCGGGCCGTTCCCGCGCGTTGGCGGCACCGCTGACCCGTTGGACCCGGCTCCCCCGCCCCCACCGAGCCCGCCTATTCCGGTTCAACCCCATGCACCGGAGTGGCAGCCGGCTCCGCCGGTGGCCCCCGCTTCCTACGGAGGCAACGTGGGTCCCGTCGGCAGTCAGACCGAACGCGCCCAGCTCGGCCTGCTCACCGGACAGGGCGGGCCGGCATCGGTGGCGACTCAGCTGCTGCTCGGCCCGGTCGCTCGCGGCAATCTCGTCTCCGTCTCGTCGGCGGCCGACGCCGCCCCGCCGAAAGCAGGTGGCAACAGATGAGAACCCGGGGGCCCCTGATCGGGCTGTCTGTCTTCATGGTCATCTCGCTGACCCTGACCTGGCTGGTCTATGCCACCTTGCGCCGCGACGTGGCCGGAGCCACGACGCCGTACTCCGCGATGTTCACCGACGTCTTCGGGCTGCGCGAAGGCGACGACGTCCGCATGGCCGGAGTCCGGGTGGGCCGGGTGGAGAAGGTCGCACTGGAAGGAAAGCTGGCGAAGGTCTCCTTCATCGTCCAAAGCGACCAGAAGTTGTACGGCAACACCGTCGCGTCGGTGACCTACCAGAACATCATCGGCCAGCGCTACCTCGGCCTGTCGCTGGGCCACAACGAGAACACCGAAGAACTGCCCCGCGGCAGCGTGATCGGCGTGGAGCAGACCGACCCCTCCTTCGATGTCGGCACCCTGCTCAACGGCTTCAAACCGCTGATGTCGCTGCTAGACCCCCAACAGGCTGACGATCTGACCAAGGGCGTCATTCAGTCGCTGCAAGGCGACCAGTCCTCGATGACCGCACTGGTGGAACAGTCGTCAACGCTCACCGCGACGCTGGCCGGGCGCGACGAGGTACTCGGCGACCTCATCACCAGCCTCAACAAGGTGACCGGAACCATCGCGGGGCAGAACGATCAGTTAGATCACGCGCTGACACAGGCACGCCGGGCAGTCGCCGACCTGGACGCCCGGCGACCGGCGCTGCAGTCCTCGGTCGGGTCGCTGGCCCAGGTGACGCGACAACTGGCGAAGATCACCGATGAGGTCTTCCCGTCCTTCGAGGAGATGATCAACCGGGAACCCGGTTTCACCAAGCACCTTGCCAGCATCGAACCGCAGCTGGCATTCACTGGCGCCAACCTGCCCCTGCTGCTCAAGGGCTTCGGCCGGATGTTCGGCGAAGGGGCCTACGGCATCGCCTACCTGTGCGACTTGAACGCCACGGGCTTCATGCCAGGCTTCAACGACATCAACACGATGATCACCAACGCCGCAACTCCCGGCAACGCCCGCCCTCTCACAGCCGAGAACCTTGCCTGGTTCACCCCGAGATGCAGGAACACCGTCCATGGCTAGCATCAAACGATTTATCGGTCAATGGCGCAGCCGGCCCCTGGAGTCTTACAACACCACGTGGATGGGGTTCGCCGCACTGGCGGTGGTGGCCGTGGTCGTGGCTGCGGCACTGTTCGTCAAAGTCCTCGGCGTCGGCTACACGCGCTACACCGCGGAGTTCGCCCAGGCCGCCGCACTGAGCCCCGGAAACCCGATCATGGTGGCCGGCATCGAGGTGGGTCGGGTATCGAGCATGCGGCTCGCCGGTGACCACGTCGAGGCCGGTCTCACAGTTCGCAACGATGTCCCACTGGGCAAGGACACCCGGGCGAAGATCCAGGTGATGACGATCCTCGGCTCGCGGTATCTGAGATTGGAGCCCGACGGTCCCGGCTCGCTGCCCGGCAAGCGGATTCCCCTGGCCCACACCGAAGTGCCCTATGACCTCGAATCGCTGTTAGAGGACGCCACCACCACCTTCGACCAGATCGACTCCGACCAATTCGCCCAGTCTCTGGCGGTGCTCGGGCGACAGATGAGCGGCCTCCCGCCGGTGGTTCCGCAGGCGATGGCCAATCTGCACGCACTCGCCAAGATCACCGCCGATCGACGCGACGAACTCGGCACCTTGTTGGCCAGCACCCAACGGGTGGCCAATACGCTGCACAACCAGCAGACAAGCCTGGGAAATCTGGTCGATCAGAGCCAGGACTTCCTGGGGGAACTGGTGGCGCGCCAGAACACGTTCCACGCCATGTTGTCGGCCCTGACCACTCTGGCCGGCCAACTCAACAACGTTGTGGTCAAGGACCGATCGATGCTCGACGACATGCTGGCCAACATTCGTGCGCTGTCCGACATGCTCGGCCAGCATGACGACTTGGTGCGCAGCCTTCTGCAAGCCGCACCACCCGCGTTGCGGGGCGCGACGAATGCGACCGGCTACGGGCCCGGTATCGAATTCTTCGCCGGAAACGGGCTGCTGATGGACGCGTGGATGTGTGCGATCAGCGGACGTGCCAAGCAGTTCGGCATGATCGAGTACTTCAAGGACTGCAAATGAGCGCGCCGCCGACCACCGCCGACGACCCGATCGAAGAGCCCGCCGACACAGCGCCCACGCCTGCGGCACCGCAGCCTTCGGGCGTACGCCGGCGCGGAGTCAAGGCGCTGGTGACAGCGCTGGTCGCGGGGGCACTGGTGGCCGGCGCGGTGGCCGCCTACCACTTCAACCCATTCGGCGGACACATCACTGTCACCGCCCAATTCGACAGCGCCGCAGGGCTCTACGAGGACAACGTGGTAGCGGTTCTGGGCATGCCGGTCGGCAAGGTCAAGAAGGTCACTCCCAAGGGCGAATACGTCGAGGCGGAGCTCAGCATCGACCGGGGGGTGAAGATTCCCGCCGATGTGAACGCCGTGACCATCAACACCTCGATTCTGACCGCGCGTCAGGTCGAGCTGACCCCGGCGTATACCGGCGGACCCGTTCTGCCGAACCACTCCACCATCGGACTGAACCGCACCCGGACGCCCGTCGCGTTCGACCGCGTTCTGGACATGCTGGACAAGGTTTCCAAGTCCCTCGGCGGCGACGGCAAGGGCAACGGCCCGGTGGCCGACGTGATCAATGCCGGCGCCGACATCGCCGACGGCAACGGCGAGCAGATCAAGTCGGCATTGAGTGAGTTGTCGCGCGCACTGCAACTCAGCTCCGACCGCGGTGAGGCGACCGGCGATCAGCTGACGACGATCATCACCAACCTCAGCTCACTGATGGACGCGGCGGCTCGCAACGACGCGAAGTTGCGGCAATTCGGTTCCACCACCAGGCAGTTGAGTCAGATGCTCGCCGATGAGGACTTCGGGACCGGGCGCACCGGCCGTATGCTCAACGAGGTTGTGACCCAGGCGACGTCGCTGATCCAGGCCAATCGGGACCACCTCAAGCAGAGTGTGATCAACGGTGACATCGCCTTGACGACCATGGCGGAAAAGCGGCGCGAACTGTCCGAGCTCGTCGATGTGCTGCCGCTGACGCTGGAGAACCTCTACAACGCCGTCGACACCAACAACGGCGCGGTCCGCCTGCACGCACTGGTGGACAAGATTCTCGTCGAGACCCAAAGCACCAAAGAACTGTGCAACATGATGCACCTTCGGCAGTTGGGTTGCAGCACTGGAACGTTGGCCGACTACGGTCCGGACTTCGGCCTCACCTATATCCTCGACGGACTTTCGATGATGGGACAGTAGACGTGACATCACGATTGAGAAGGGCACCGAGGACCGCCGTGGCGCTGCTGTGCGGCGCGGTCATCGCCTCGTCGGTGGCCGGTTGCGGCACCAGTGGCCTGGACAGCCTGCCACTGCCGGCGCCGGGGATCGGGCGCGGCGGTTATCTGATCACCGCGGTGTTCGCCAACGCCCTGAACCTGCCCGGGCACGCCAAGGTCAAGCTCGCCGGCGCCGACGTCGGTCAGATGGAGACGATGGTCGCCCGCAACTACACCGCCGTCACCACCCTGCGCATCATGGACGGTGTCCAGATTCCCGCAGGCAGCACCGCCGAGTTGCGTTCGGCGACGCCGCTCGGTGACGTGTTCGTGGCGATCAAACCGCCGGTGCCGGTCGATCCGTCGGCACCGCTGCTCACCGACGGCGACACGATCGGCCTGGAGTCCACCGCCTCGGCGGCCACCGTCGAGTCGGTTTTGAGTTCGGCTGCGCTGCTGGTCAATGGCGGTGCGGTGCAGAACTTCACCAACGTCATCAACGGCGCCGGAAAGGCGACCGGTGACCAGGGCCAGGCGTTCGGCAAACTGATCAGCCAGTCCAACGACCTGCTGCGAAAGCTCAACGCCCGGTCGGGTGAGATCGAGTCGTCGCTGCGCGAAACCAGCCAGCTCGCAGAGCGCCTCGACGCCCGCAGCGCGGCGCTCACAGACGTGCTCGACGCGGCGGGCCCGGCCACCGACACGATGGTCGACAACACCACCCAGATCGCCGACCTGGTCGAACAACTCGGTGCCACCAGCCGGCAGCTGGCCCGGTTCCCGTCGATCGCCGGAACCGACGACTCAGGGCACAGTTTCGTCAAGGACGCCAACATCCTCGCCAGCGCCTGGAACGACATGGCCACCGATCCCGACCTCAGCCTGTACGCACTGAACCGGCTGATGGCACCGATGATCAAGATCACGGCGGGCACCGGCGCGGCCATGCACGCCAGCATCGATCGCCTGGTGTGGGGTTCGATGCCCGACGCCGGGTTCAAGGGCGACCCCGCGTTCCACGGCCCGAAGCGCTATGACTGGGCCAAGTTGGCCGGCTCGATCAAATACGCGCTGTGGCGGCTGCAGGAACGTGTGGTGGGCCGCGGACCGGACACCGATATGGGACAGGCGCCGTGGACCGCGATCGGTCCCCCGATGCCGCCTACGCCGGCAGAGCTGGAGATGGAGGCCGCACAGGCCGGTCTGGTCGAACAGGGGCCGCGGCCATGATCGACGCCTTGAGCCGTCGGATCGTCGCACTGGTCCGGGCCGGATATCGCCGTAAGAACCTGTTGTCGGGAATCGCGCTCGCGATGACCCTGGTGGTGGCCACCGGGTATCTCCTGGTGGGCGCACTGCGGGTGAATCCGGCGCGGTCCACCTACCAGATCACCATCGCGCTGCCCGATTCCGGCGGCCTGCTGGCCAACCAGGACGTGTCGGTGCGCGGTGTGCCGGTGGGCCGCATCGAGTCGCTGCGCGTCACCAGCGGTGGCGTCGACGCGGTCGTCAACATCGACTCCAAGGTGAAGATCCCCGCCGACAGCCCGGTGCGCGTCTCCGGCCTCTCGGCTGCCGGTGAGCAATACATCGACTTCGAGCCGCCGTCGAGTTCCGGGCCTTATCTGACACGGGGCAGCGTGGTCTCCAAGGATCGCGCCACCACGCCTATCCCGATTTCGCAGTTGCTCGCCGACGCGGACGGCATGCTCGCGCAGACCGACACCCGCAAGATGGAGCTGATCAAGAAGGAGCTCAGCCTTTCCGACGAAGGCCCGCGCAAGCTCACCGACATCGTTGACGGTGGGTCCTTCCTGTTGTCCACCCTGGATTCGGTGCTGCCGGAGACGGTGAGCCTGCTCAAGTCAAGCCGCGTGGTGCTGACCATGCTCAGCGACGTCAACAACGGTATGGCTACGACCGCGACGAACCTGGACAAGGTGTTTCGGGGGATCACTCCGATGATCGGCGGGTACAACCGGCTGCTCGATCAGACACCCGGAATGTTGGCGGGCGTCGACAGCGTCTTCGACGACAACTCCGACGTCATGGTGGGCCTGCTGGGCAACCTGGCCACCGTGTCTCAGCTGCTCTACGTCCGCGTACCGGCGCTCAATGCGCTGTTCCCCAACTACCGCGGTTCGACGTTGGAGGCGCTCAGCTCGGTGATCCGCGAGGACGGCATGTGGTCCACCGTGGATGCCTACCCCCGCTACACCTGCGACTATGGCACCCCACGGCGCCCCCCGTCAGCCGCGGACTTCCCTGAACCGTTCCTGTACGGGTACTGCCGCGACACCGATCAGTCGGTGCTGGTGCGCGGTGCCCACAATGCGCCACGGCCACCGGGAGACGACACCGCAGGACCACCCCCGGGCGCCGACCTCGCCGCGACCACCGATCCCACCCCCAAGGGCCGGTACACGATTCCGACCGAGTACGGCGGACCACCGCTGTTGATCGACCCGCCCCGCTGATGTTCAAGGAGACACCGCGGTGAGTACCGCTGAGGAACCGACCGCGCCCGACCGCACCGAAGACGCGGAATCCGCTGCGAGCGAGCCGGAGTCGACCGCTGTGGAGCCGGTGGAGGACACTGCGGTCGTTGCGGCTGCCCCGACGCCGGTTGGGAAGCGTCCGGCGCTCTGGCGGCGTGTGGCCATCGCGGGGACCTATCTGGTGGTCTTCGGGTTGGTCATCGCTTTCAGTTGGCAACTGTGGCAACAACATCGGCTCTCCTCGGCGGAGGCCGCCGGGCGCCACGCCGCCGAGGACTACGCCCAGGTGTTGACCAGCATCGACTCCAGCAAGGTCGATGAGGACTTCAACGCGGTCCTCAACGGTGCGACCGGGGGTTTCAAGGACACCTACACCAAGGCCAGTGTGCAGCTGCGGCAGTTGCTGATCGACAACAAGGCCACGGCCCACGGCACCGTGGTGGAGTCGGCGGTGCAGTCCGGTTCGCCGGACAAAGTGGTGGTGCTGTTGATGGTGGATCAGACCATCACCAACACCACCCGCCCGGACCCGCGGGTGGACCGCAGCCGGATGAAGATGACGATGGAGAAGGTCGACGGCCGGTGGCTGGCGAGCAAAGTGGAATTGCCTTAGGAGGCAAGCTATGTGGGCGACCCGGTTACTGACGGGCGTGCTTGCCGCAACGTTTGCGGTGGCTACGGCGTCCGGGGCGCCGATCGCCGGCGCTTCGGCGCCGTCGTTCTGCGACCGCCTGGGCGGCAACTGGGACGGCCATTTCTGCAGTACTGACGTGCACTCGGAACGGCTGGCCACCCGCTACATCCGGATGGCGGTGCCCGGCGACCTCGTCGACCACCCGGTCGCCGGTCCCCCGATCCGCGAATACCTGTCGAAGTTGTTCACCAATTGGCGCACCAAAGGCGTGTCGATGGTCATCGACAGCTGGGGCAACGAGAACTACGAGATCTTCCACCACGGCAACGCGCTGACCGTGGTGTTCCACGAGGATTACCACGCCGAGGGGCCCTACATCAACAACGCCTACCGCACCTTCACCTTCGACATGGGGCCCGGCGGCCGGCAGCTGCAGTTGGCCGATATCACCAAACCCGGAATCGATCCGCTGGTGTCGATCCCGCAGTTGGGCGAGCCCTACATCGTCGAGGCACTGGACCGTGCGTTCTGGGAGCATCGGCCCGGCGACTACCCCTTTGTCCCGGAACGCTTCACCCCCGACAAGGTCTTCTCCGGCGGATACCGTTCGTGGGCCCTCACCGGCGATGAGCTGATCCTGTACATGCCCGACTACCCGGTCAGCCACGACAGTCCGATCCAGTACGACCAGATGCAGTGGTTCATGGACGGCGGCAACGTTCAAGCGCACATCCCGCTGTCGGCCCTGGCCTCAATCCTGCGCCCGGAGTACGGCGGGGCGGCCGGCTAGCCGTAGCGGAACAGGGCAAGGGTGGCCAGCACCACTGCCCCGCCCAGGGCGATCACCGGCGCCACCACCACACGGGTCAACGTGGCGCCGACGACGGCGCCGAGGATCATCACGAAAACGACGCCGTAACGCAGCTTTTCGCGTTCACCGGTCCCGCCGGCCAGTCGACTGTCCACCCCGATGCCGATGATCGTCGAGGTGAGCACCGTGGTGTAGAGCTCCTGGATGCCGAATTGGCGAGCGGTTGAGTTCTGCACGCCGAAGGCGACCGCCAGCCCGGCGATCAACAGCAGTTTGCTGGTCCCGTCGTAGCTGATCACGCCGATCCCGGCCAGCACGGCCAGCATCAGCAGCAGCCCCGCCTCCAGACCCAGGGCGATCGTGAGCCAGTGCCGGGGCCGCTGGTCCCCGAATATCCGGAACAGCCGGCCGCCGATGATCGCGCCCAGCAGGAATCCGGCCACCGCCACAATCGCGGCGGTCAGATCGAATCCGGAGCCCGGGACGAACAGGAATCCCAGGAAGATCGCATTGCCGGTCATATTGGCCACGAACACCCGGCCGAGCACCAACACGCTGACCGCGTCGACCAGTCCCGTGGCGAAGGTCAGCAGCAGTAGGGCGATCACGGTGCGCCGCTGCGACAACGGCGACGCGATCGGCATGCTTACCGCTACCCTGCCCGGCCTGCGCTAGCCCTGCAGGCGCGGGGTCAGGTCCAGCGAAGTGATGGTGGGCATCCTGGTGACCACCCACCGGTTGTGGTCGCGCTTCATGTGCAGCCGGTAGGTCAGGTACTTGATCTGCGGGATCGACTTGCTCAGTTCACTGGTCGCCGTGGTGTTGGTGTAGACGATCACCGTCGCTTCGGGACCATCGAGGGACTCCACTGCCGCACCGACGATCTCGGTGGTGTCGGTGACCTTCGCCTGTTTGTTGCTGTCGGCGATGGCGTCGATGAACTTGCGATACTGGGCTTCCAGGTCGCCACTGAGATAGACCGATGCCCGATCCGGCAGCGAGTCCATGTTCTCCGGGGTGTAGTTCCACAGCGTGTGGATCGCCCGGGCCGCGGTCCTGGCGATGTCGAGCTTGATGGCCACCTCTGCCCGGTCGAGGAGATACGGCTGCGCTGCGGCCGCCGCGAATCCGGCGGCACCCACGAATGCGGCAGCCGACACCGCCACCGCGAGGCGCACACCGATCTTGCGCCGGGGGCGCTTGGCCGCTGCCTGATCGGTCGCGGAAGCGTCTTCGTCGGCTACGGAGTCGACGTCGTCCGGCCTTTCCGCGCCCTCGTCGACCACCGCCTCGCCCTCGTCGGCCCCGGAGGACTCGGTCACAGCACCTGGTTCAGATTGCTGATCTTCCACTGGTCCCCTTCCTTCTGCGCTGTCGCCAGCCAACGACTCGCCACCTTGATGTCGTGCTTGCCGTCCGGCGACTTGCTGCTGTTCTCTACGGCCACCAGCAGGCTGACGCTGCCGTCGTCATTCCACCGCTCGATTCCGGCGGCCCTGACCAGGCCGGTGGTCGGCTCACTACGCGCCACCGCGATCAGGATCTGATTGGCCTTCTCCTGGTACTGCTGAGCGAAGTCACCGGTGGCGTGGTCCATGACATTGGCCAGGTAGTCGTTGGCGTGGAATGGATCCGGCGAGGTGAACATCGTCATGAACGACTCGACCGCGTCCCGCGCCTCGACGTTGCGCACCGCCGCACGCCGGTGCTGTTCGTGGGTGATCAGCGTCATCGCGCACACCGCGATGGCGGCGGCGGTCACCACCAGCGACGTCGCGATCACTATCGGCAGCCGTCGGCGCCGGGGCACCGCCGCCTGGGCGAACAGCGGTTGCGATTCGGTGGACACGCGGCGGCGCGGGCTCATTTCTCCCCCTGGACCGGCAGCGGCTTGCTGACCACATCTAGATCGTCGACGCGCCAGGTTCCCGCTTCCTGCACGAACGCCACCTCGACGGTGGCGCTGATCAGCCTCTCCTTACCGGGTGTTCCCCGCTGGCCCTGCAGGAACAGCAGCATGGTGGCGCGGTGCGGAGAGGCGTGGAGGACCGCGGCATCGGTCACCCGATAGAAGTTCGGAACCGGCTCGGAGTCGCGGATCGCGTCCTGCTGGGGAACGAGCTGCTGGCGATATTTCTCGGTGGCCAACGATTGCGCGCGTTCGAAGTCTTCCGCCAAGGTCTCCGGGTCGTAGGACAACATGTCCGCCACGATCTTCGGCCCCTGTCGGGTGATCTCAGCCTGGGCCCGATCCGAGTTGTGGTCATTCTGGTAGACCACGCCGTATGCCGTGGCAGCAGCGATCAGGCTCGCCGCGGCCGCGGCCACGAACACCCGTGCGGTCACGACCCGGATGTTGGCCGGTGGCTGCCGCTGCGCCGCCGGGCGCACTTCGGTACGGGTCAGCAGGTCGGCGAACGTTCGGCGCCGCCGGTCGCGCAGCGGCCAGATCCAGCCGAGCAGAACCGGCACGGTGTCGACGAGGTGCGCGGCCTCGCGCAGCAACAGTCGGCCCGCTCCGGGGGCCGCGCCATCGGCACCGCGCACCACCTCGATTCCGGTGAACGCGCGACCCAGGCTCCATCCCTTGAGCGCCGGCAGGAAAATCCGGTTGACCTCGGTCGCCAGGAACACCAGCCCGGCGATTCCCGACACCAGCCAGCGCCAGATGCTGTCGGACGGCAGGCTGAGAGCAAGCATGCCGGTGCTGGCCATCACCGCCGAACCGGGCAGCAGATCGATCGCGATCGCCGTGGCGCGGGTCTGCCAGCGGGCCGGCTCGGGAGGCGCAGCGTCGGCCACCGGTTCGACCACCGTGTCGCCCGCCGGATCGGCCACCGCGTCGGCCACTGGTTCGGTCACCTGGCCACCTGGTCGAGCTTCGCGATTCGGTACTCGCCGTCCTCGCGAACCATCTGGGCCCGCAGCCGGTAGCCCACCTCTTTGCCCTGAGTCTCGATGTTGTTGATCTTCACCCGGAACGCCACCAGGATGTCGACGGACCCGTCCGGGTTGTTGCGCTCCACCGCGGCGCCCATCTCGGTCACGTCGGCATGGACTTTCGCCGCCTGATAGGCGTGCACGAACATCTCCGCGTACAGGGCCACCTGGGTGCGGAACTCGCCCGTCGTGCAGTTCAGGATCTTCTGCTGGGCCAGGGCGATGTCCCGCCCGTCCGGAGCCTGGGTGGCCAGCACGCACTCTTTGGCCGCCGCTATCGCCACGGCATTGTCACGGGCCAACTGCTGGCTCGCCGCGTGGTCGCGCAGGGCGAGTACGCCCGCGGCCACCAAACCCGCGGCCAACAGCAACAACAGCACACAGATACCCACCTGCCGGCGACGGCCGAGACGCGACGGTGCCGAGTCGGTCGACTCCTGCGGAGCTTCCTGCTCCGCATCCGTCACCGCGTCTTCGGTGTCCTTAGCCGAGATATCTGTGGTCTGCTGGTCCTCGTCCGTGCTCAGCGGAACGGTGCCAGCATCCCCTTCCATCCGTCGTCTCCTATGTTCATCGAGTTCTCGACGGAGTATTCGACGCCGTCTGGCCCCACCGCCTGGCCACTCTGCGGATTGTAGATCGCGGACGGTCCGCCACCGGGGGTGTAGATGCAGGGGTTCGGTTGTTGCCCGTTGCACTGCACGCTACCCGTCCCCGGCCGCGACAGCGGGTCGCTGGTCGGCGGCGGAGTCGGCGGCACCATGTCCGCCGGTAGCGGGTTGAGGCCGGTGTTGACCGACGGTGCCGGGATCACGTGACCCGGCTCGACGGGCTGATCACAGCGCGCGCCCAGCGCCGGGCAGTTCCGGATCTGGTTGGGATCGCCGTACCAGGGGTTGGTGCCCAGCGGAACGTACGGCTTGTCGCTGCGGCATTCCTTGGGTGTCGGGGCACGCTTGCCGGGCACGTCGACACACGGGATGTTGCGGACGCCGCGAACATTGTTGGCCGGTGTGTCCTGTGGAATGCGGCAGGAGACATCCGGCAGTTCGGCCGGACTGGTGTCGGCGAAGGCACGCCACTCCGAAGCCGGCAGGTAGCCGGTCAGACACGGTGCCGGGTAGTTCAGGCTCAGGCCCGGGATCGGCACCGGGAAGATCGGGCCGGGGAACGCCCCGAGCGCCACGCCCAGAGATGCGCGCCCCGGGTAGGTCGCACTCACGGTCTGGATGATCGAGCCGGCCTGGGGCAGGAAGACCAGCACCTGCTCGGTGTTCCGGTTATAGCGCTTGAACATATCGGTCAAGATCGCCATGTTGGCCATCAGCTGCGGCAGGCTGTCCTTGGTGTCGTTGAACACCGTGTGCACCTGATCGATCAGCGGTGGCAGGTCCGAGACGATGTGCTTCACCGTGTCTTCCCGGCTGGCGGCCTGGCTGGACAGGATGTTCAGGTTCCGGGCCCATTGATGGATGGCGTCGCCGGAGTCGGTCTGGCTCTCGATGATGGGCGCCGACTTCTCCACGATGTCGTTGACATCGTCGAGGTTTGCCTTGAAGTCGCCGACGATCGCTTGGGTGGCATCGACCAGTCGTTGTAGTGAGGGGCCCAGCCCGCCCACAGCTGTCGCCGTCTCATCGAGCAGCGACGAGATCTTGCCGGCCGGCAACGCCGCCAGCCCACGGTTGGCGGTGTCGAGTGCCGGGCCGATCGCAGAGGGGACGGTGCCCGTCGTGATCGTCTGGCCCTCCTTCAGGTACTGGCCGGGGTTACCGGTCGACACCAGGTCCAGGTACTGCTCACCGATCGCCGACACCGAATGCACGTTGGCACTCGCGTCCACCGGAATCTTGTACTTGCTGGAGATCTGGAACGTGGCCTGCGCACCGGATTCGGTCGGTTCGACGCTGGTGACCCGGCCGATGATGGTGCCGCGGTAGGTGACGTTGGCGGTCTTGTACAGACCACCCGCCTCGGGCAGATCCGCCTTCAGCGTGTACTGGCCCAGACCTGCCAGGGTAGGCAACCGCAGGTAGTAGACGCCCAACACCAGCAGCGACACCGCCGTCAGGATGCTGAAGATGACCAGCTGTCGTTTGATCTGTGGTTTCAGCAATTCCGGTCAGCCCTTTCCACATACGGACCGCCGGGCGCGGTGGCCGGGTTCGGCGTGTACCGAACGTCCGGGATCATCTTCTCCGGGTCGTGGCCGAACGACTGCTCCAGCGCTCGCAGCATTCCGGAGAAACCGGTACCGGTCAGGATCGCGTTGTCGATGGACGCGTAGGTGAGGTCGACCACCAGCGAGGTGTTGATGAAGTCACCGCGAACTGCCTTGAAGGCACCGTCGACGTGGTACGGCGCGGTGATCATCACCTGCATCAGGTCAGGCAGGTACGGCGACGCCTTGCGCAGTTCCCGTGCCGGGCACTGGAACGACGTCAAGACCTTGTGCAGGTCGGACCGCGCGGGCGCGATCTGCTGGTTGACCTGAGTGCCCATGGCGCCCAGCGCGTCGACGGCGTTGATGAAGACCGCCTGCTGTTCGTTGAAGTACTTGAACAACGGCGGGAAGTCCGTCAGGGCCTTCTCAATGCTGTCGTTGTGCGAACCGAAGTAGCTCAGCAACCGGTTGCTCGAATCGATGGCCCGGGTGATGTCCTCACGCTGGTCGTTGAGGTTGCCGATGAACGTGTCCAGCTTGGTCAGAAACGCCCGGATCTGGTCGGCCCGCCCGTTGGCCAGCGCGGCGAACTCTGTGGTGATGGTGTCCAGATCGGACAACCCGCCGCGTTGCAGAATCAGCGCCAGCCCCGCCAGCGTGCGTTCGATGGTCGGGTAGGAGGTCGAGTTGTCCAGACCGATCGTGTCGCCGTCGCGCAGCTCGCCCACCGGGTCAGCCGGGGAGCGCAACTCGATGTGCTGCGAACCCAGCAGGCTGGTCTGGCCGATCTTGGCCGTGGCGTTGCGCGGCAGGTGAACGTCCTTGTTCAGCTTCAGTTTGAGCGTGGCGACCCAGTTCTTGAGCTCGATCCGCTCGACGGCGCCGACGAAGACATCGGCCACCAGGACTCGGCTGTTTCCATTGAGCGCCAGCGTGTCCGGCACCTGGACGTACACGGTGTAGGCGCCCTTGCCGCCGCCGGGGCCGCCGGGCAGCGGCACGTTGGCGATACCGCGCCAGCTGCTGCACGACGACAGCGTCAGGGCGGCCATCAGCAGCACCAGAGCCTGCCAGCCGCGTCGGCTGACCGTCTTCATCCCTGTCCTCCGTCTCATCAGCCGTCACCTCGCGGCGGAAGCGGTGCCACCGGTCCTGGGATCACGTTGGCGGCCGGCGGGGGCGGCGGTATCGGCGCCACGCCGGGAGGCTGACCGATGAACGGCAGCGGGCCGGCGGACTCGTCATAGGAGTTCGGCGGGCCGGGCGGCGTCTGGAACTGCGAGTCGACCGGGGCCGGGTCGGGGCCGCCCATCAACTGCGCCAGCGATTCGGGGGTGAGCAGCCGGGCGGTGTCGTGACCGGGCTCCACACCCTGCATCCCGGGCGCGGTGATCCAGCCCGGCTGGGTGTTGCGGTGCGCGGTCGGGGTGTCGGGCACCCAGATGCCCGGGACGGTGGTGTCCTTGTATCCCGGCGGCGGCTGCAGCCGCGGCTCGGAGTAGGCGATCTCCTTGGGCGTGGTGTACGCACTGGTCCAGATGTTGATACCGAACGGCAGGTAGTTGAACTTGATCGCGTCGGCCACCGGAGCCAGGTACTCCGCGCACAACTCCGCGGATTCCTGGTAACCCAACCGGCTGCCTGCCTGGATGGCGCTGCAGATGAACTCCATCGGGTTGGCGAAGTTCACCAGAACCGGGGAACCCAGCACCATGCCCTGCGCCGGGTGGTAGATCTCGTCCACGCCGGCCAACACGTTCGGCAGGATGTGCAACGCGGTCTCGAAGCCGTCCAGTGCGTCGGGCTGGGTGATCGCGGTGGTCACCTCTTCGACGTTGTTGATGCTCTGGACCAGCGGCTTGGCGTTCTGGTTGAGGAACGCCTTGACGATCGTCATGGTGGCGTAGAACTGGTCGGTGGCCGTCGCCAGCGCCTGATCGGTGCTGTTCAGGTTGCTGGTGAACTTGGCCAGATCCCGGTTCAGCGCGACGAACTGCTGGTCGTTGTGGTCCAGCGCCTTGACGAACAGCGCCAGGCTGCGAACCACCGCGAAGAAGTCACCGCGGCCCTTGTTCAGGGCGGTCAACGCATCCGACAGGCTGTCGAACGCCGTGTTGATCTCCTGGCCCTTGCCGGCCAGCCCGTCGGCGAACGATTCGATGGCCTCGCCGATCGGCCCCTTGGGCTGCTCGGGGGTGGGTCCCAACTTGTTGATGATGTTGGTGACGTCGTTGCGCAGCGTGTCCCATTCGACCGGGACCTCGGTGCGCTCCTCGGGGATGACGGCCTTGTCGCCCAGCACCGGGCCGCCCCGGTAGGGCGGCTCCAACTGGATGGTCCGTGATGCGACCAGCGTCGGGTTCAAGATGATCGCCTTGGCGTCGGCGGGCACCTTGTACTTGTTGTTGTAGTGCAGGGTGACCTTCATCTTGTCGCCGGCCGGCTCGATCTTGTCGATCGCGCCCACCCGGACACCCATGATCTGCACCGCGTCACCGGGGTACAGCGCGTCGGTCTGCGGGAAGTACGCGACGACGCTGTTGCTGTTGAGCTTGCGGAACAGCTGCACTCCCCCGAAGGCAGCCACCAGGGCCAGCGCCAACACCAGGGAGCCGATGATCACCGTCGCACGCGACCGCTCCGGCAGTCGCACGTTGCGAACATCAAAGACGGTACTCACGGCCGCTCACTCCCTCTTGCGCCACCGCCGCCACCGGGCTGGCTGTTACCACCTTCGCCCGGAGCGATGAACGGTGCCGGTAGCTGGTTGCCGGGTCCGGGCGGAGCCGGCGGACCGGGTGCCCGAGGTGCCGGTGGCGGGGCCGCGCCCGGGTTGGCCGGAGCCGGACCGGCGACCGGGCCCAGCGGCTCGGTACGCGCACCGGGGTTGCCCTCCGGCAGCGGAACCGGGGTACCGGGCACCACCGGCGGGGCCTCGCCCGGGCGGCCCGAGATCGGGACGCCCGGTGAGGCGGGCAGGCCGTCGGGGTTCGGCGGCGAGAACAACACGTCGGTCGGCCCCGGGTACGGGCCGCTCGGCCCGAACGGCCCGGAGTTCGGGTCGAGGTTCGCACAGGGCAGCGGGTTGGCCGGGGTCGGGAACATGCCCGCAGCCGGCGCGTAGGAACACGGCGTTCCGGGTGCGACCGCCGGCCCGGGGTGCTCGGGGGTGCCCTCGATCACCTGCGGAGCAGGCGGCGGTGCACCGTTGGCGAACCGGGTGCCGTTGGGGTCGGGGTAGCGGAACTCCGGCAGGCCGGCGTTGCGCCAGAACTCCTCCGGCGAGATGCCGCGCTTCTTGAAGGCCGCGTCCACCCACGGCTGCAGGATCCAGAACGGAACCAGGTTCAGAGTTGAGACCTTGAAGTACGGCCCCGAGGCGATCGCGTCGTTCACGATCGTCAGGTACCTGCCCAGGATGGTGTTCATCTCGCGCAGGTCATCTTTGCGCCGCACCAGCATGTCGGTGATGTTGGAGGCCTCTTCGAACACGTGGTTCAGATCCAGGCCCGGGTTGTCACGGACCAAGCCCTGAACCTGCTCGCCGAAGTAGGCGATGTTGCCCAGCAACGCCGAGATCGCCTGGCTGCGCTGGTTGACCGCTGCCGATAAGGTCTGGGTGTTGCGCAGCAGGGCGTCGATCTGGTTGCTGCGGTCCCCGATCACGCTGGCGACCTGATTGGTCTGCGCCAGCAGGTGGGTGATCTCGTCGTCACGCTTGCCGATGGTGTCGGAGAACTTCGCGACCCCGTCGAGGGCGGCGCTCAAGTCGGGGTAGGTCTCATCGACCGTCTCCGAGAGCACCTTCAGCGACTTCTTGACCGTGTCGATGTCCCAGCCGGAGGCGGCTTTGGTGGCGTCGAAAACCGCGTCGTAGAGCTGGTAGGGCGTGGTGCTCTGGCCCAGCGGCAGCACACCCTGCGGCGCAATCCGCCGCTCGCCCTTGGGCTCGATCGCCAGGACCTTGCGGCCCAGGATGGTGTCGGTCTTGACGCCGATCACGCTGTCGGTGCCGATCGGGTTGGCCCCGACCGAGAACTTCACCAGCACATGGTCATTCTCGATCGACAGGTCTTGGACCTTGCCGACGTCCACACCGGAGATGCGCACCTTGTCACCGGGGGTCAGTCCACCGGTGTCGGAGAGCTGCCCGTAGTAACTCGGTTCGGCGAAGAGCATGGGCACCGTGGTGAAGCTCTGCCCCACCAGGGTCACCAGCGCCGTGGTGACGACGCCGATGATGCCGATCCGTGCCCGGTTGGGCGGTTCGAGGGTCCTCACTGCGGCGTGCACCTCCCCGTCGGTTGCTGCCACAACCGGACGTTGCGGACCGGTCCACCGGGCTGCAGGCCAGGAAGCTTGATGGTCGCGTCACAGATGTAGAAGTTGAAGAAGTCACCGTAGACACCGGTGCGCCCGATCAGCTTCAGCGCCTTCGGAATCTTCTGCAACAGCTCGTCGACGTCGTTGAGCCGGTCCGGCGGCTCGGGACCCGCCACCGGGAACAGGCTGTGCAACGCGGTGCGGTTGTCGGCCAGCAGGTCCGCCAGGTTGCCCGCGGCGTTGCCGAACTCCGCGGTGCCGTTGGCCAAGCCGGTGGCGTGGCTGTTGAGGCCTTGGACCAGCTTGTCGAAGTTGTCGACCGTCTCATCGAAGGTCTGACGGTGGCGAACCGCGGTGTCCAGGACCACGTTCAGGTTCCGCACGACCTCCCCGATGGCCGCATCGCGATCAGCGATGTGCGCGGTGAGCTGGGCGGTCTGCTCCAGGATGTCGTTGATGGTGCCGCCCTGACCCTGGAACACCGTGACGATGGTCGAGGCGATGGTGTTGATCTTCTCCGGGTCCAGCGCCCGGAACACCGGCTTGAAGCCGCCGATCAGCGCGTCCAGGTCCAGCGCCGGTTCGGTGCGGGAAGCCGGAATGAATCCGCCCGCGGGCAGCCGCTGGTCGGCGCCTTCTCCCTCGCCCCGCTTGAGTTCCAGGTAGCGGTTGCCGATGAGGTCGTCGTAGCGGATCTGCGCGGTGCTCGACTGGTACAGCGGCAGTGACCGGTCGACTTCGAAGTCGACCACGGCCCGGCGGCCGCCGTCGACCAGCCGGACCTTTTTGACCTTGCCGATCTCCACCCCGGAGGCGCGGACGAACTGGCCGGGGCGCAGGCCGCTGGCGTTGGTGAACTCCGCGGAGTAGCGGGTTGTCCGGTCGAATCGAACCTGACCGAACACCACGACAAGGCCGACCGTGAAGAGCAGCAGCACCGAGCCGACGGCGCCGAGTTTGAGGGCGGTTCTGGTGATGTTCATGGGTTGATCGTGTTATCCCCGACTTGGCGACCCCAGATGTAATCAACAGCCAGGGGCGATCCGGTATCAAAGTGGTTGTACGGCGCTTGGCTGACTCCTGTGTCGGCCACCAGGTACGGCGCCGGCCAGAAGTCGTGGGTGATTTTCTGCCAGCAGCCCGGCGCACCGCCGGGGCCACCGCGAGCGTTGATGCGGGGCAGGTTCTCCGGGTAGATGTACGGGTTGGCCGGGCCCACCAGCTCACTGACGGTGTCGAGGGCGTAGCCGTCGCCACCGAGGAATTCGTAGACCTTGGGCGCCCCCTCGGCGAGGTTGCGGATGGCGCAGAACAATTCCGGGCTGTACTCGTCCAGCAGCGCCGACACCGGGACCAGGTCGGAGAACTGGCGGCGGAAGTACGGTCCGAACCGCTCGGTGACATCTGCCCCGAGGTTGCCCACCCCGGCGGCCCCCAGCAGGGCCGCGTCCAGTTCCTTCTGCTGGTTGGTGATCGTCCGGACGGTGACGACCGAGGTGTCTAAGAAGTTGATCAGGTCCGGTGCTCCATCGGCGTAGACCTCGGCCAGGTTCGCGAACCCCTTGAGGTCACGACGGAAGGACGGCATCCGCTCGTTGGCGTCGTCGAGGATCTTGTTGCCGTTGACCAGCGATTCGCCGAGCTTGTCGCCCAAGCCGGTCAACGCCTCGGCCGCGGCGTGCAGCGTCAGGTTCAGCTTGATCGGGTCGACGTGCTCCGAGAGGTTGTTGATGGTCTCGAACAGCGTGTTGAGCTCCGTCGTCACCGAGGTCGCGATGATGTTCTTGCTGGTGATGCGTTCCCGCGCCGGGTGTTCCGGCGCGGTGAGCGACACGTACTTGTTGCCGAACAGCGTGGTGGCCAAGATGTCGGCCTTGACGTTGGACGGAATCAGCTTGAGGTACTTGGGGTTCACGTCGAGGGTGAACTGGGCGGCCGGCTTGTTCTCGTATTCGGTGGGCTCAATGGCGGCCACCCGCCCGATCTGCACGCCGTTGTAGGTCACCGGGCCGCCGGGGTCCATCACCAGACCGGCCCGCGGCGCGACCATGGTCAGCGACGTCGTCTTGGTGAAGGCGCCACGGAACTGGCCGTAGACCAGGCCACCGATCAATGCCAGGACCGCGAAGGTCACCACGCCCGCGAGCCGGTACGGCGGGTTGTGCACTCTGTTCTGCTTCCCGGTTGCCATGCGCGTCACATCGTTAGGTTGAAGTTGGGGTCGACGCCGTAGAGCGCCAACGCTGCGAGCAACACGACGGTGGGCACCGTGATCAGGGACAGGCGCATCGACTGGCCCACGGCGGCGCCGACGCCGACCGGACCGCCACTGGCGTTGAAGCCGTAGTAGCAGTGCGTGACCATGACCACCACCGCGATCAGGATGGTCTCGATGAACGACCAGAACACATCGTCTGGTCGTAGGAATGTTCGGAAGTAGTGCTCGTAAGTACCCGACGACTGCCCGAAGAACAACGTGGTGACGATCTGCGGTGCGGCGAACGCCATGATCAGCGCCAGGGCGTACAGCGGGATGATCACGGTGAATCCGGCCACCACCCGGGTCGACACCAGGTAGGCAATCGAGTTGATGCCCATCACCTCGAGGGCGTCGATCTCCTCGCTGATGCGCATCGCGCCCAGTTCGGCGGTCGCGCCGGCGCCGACCGTCGCAGCCAGGGCGATACCGGCGTTGACCGGGCCGACCACGCGGACGTTGACCAGGGCCGCGGCGAAACCGGTGTAGGTCTCCACGCCGATGTTGCCCAGCGACGTGAAGCCCTGGATGGCGATAAGCGAGCCGCCGGCCAGCATCACGAAGCCCATGATGGCGACGGTGCCGCCGATCACGGCCATGGCGCCGGTGCCCATGCCCAGTTCGGCGACCAGGCGCAGCGTCTCGGTGCGATACCGGCGCAGCGCCCAGGGAATCTGCCGGAGGGCCGTTACCGAAAACCAGCCGAGCGCACCGCTGCGTTCGAGCCCGCGGCCGGCCATCCCGACGTAGCGCTGGTAGTTCGCAACCAGCCCGGGAAAGCGGCCCCGAACAACTGTCGATGTCGACATGTCAGGTCCCCGTTCCGAACTTCACGCCGATGGTGGTCAGCACCACGTTCACGGCGAACAACGCGAGCACGCACAGCACGACTGTTTCGTTCACCGCCGTGCCCAGGCCCTTGGAGCCGCCGCGGACGGTGAGCCCCCGGTAGCAACCGACTAAGCCTGCGATAAGTCCGAACACGCTGGCTTTCACCGTCGAGATGATGACCTCGGGCAGCCCCGTGAGCAGAGTCAAGGTGGACAGGTAGGCCCCGCCCGACACGTTCTGCAGGTAAACGCCGAACAGGAAGCCTCCGGTCAGGCCGATCACGATCACCAAGGCGTTGAGCAGCAGGGCCACCACGGTCGCGGCGATCACCCGGGGCACCACCAGCCGATGGATCGGATCGATGCCGAGCACTTCCATCGCGTCGATCTCTTCGCGGATGGTGCGGGCGCCCAAGTCGGCGCAGATCGCGGTGGACCCGGCGCCGGCGACCACCAGCACGGTCACCAGTGGGCCCAGCTGGGTGACGGCGGCGATGCCCGCGCCGGCACCCGACACGTCGGCAGCACCGAACTGCGCCAACAGAATATTGAGTGTGAAGACCAGCAGCACGGTCAGCGGAATGGCGACCGCGATGGTCGGAATGATGGCGACGCTGGTGATGAACCAGCCCTGCTGCACCGTCTCACGCCATTGGAACGGCCGTACGAAAAGCGCGCGTGCCGTCAGCGCACACATGCGGAAGAATCCGCCGACCATGACCAGCGGCGGCAGGACCCGATCCCGGAGGAAGTCGGTGACGCGGGGACGTGCTGGAGCCGTCACTCCACCCCCCTCACCAGAAATCCCGCCGCACGACTCAGCAAGGAACCGCGTCGCACAGTGTCTTCTCCCGTCCGTCGATCAGCGAGACCCGCGTCACCTTAGCGACCCGAAGTGCCCTTGGCGAC
This sequence comes from Mycolicibacter nonchromogenicus, assembly GCF_002101775.1. Taxonomy (GTDB): domain Bacteria; phylum Actinomycetota; class Actinomycetes; order Mycobacteriales; family Mycobacteriaceae; genus Mycobacterium; species Mycobacterium nonchromogenicum. The sequence goes on from NZ_LQPI01000048.1 coordinate 163,958, forward strand.
CCTCGGACCATACCTGATGACTCCGTGAGAAGGGCGTCGAACGGATCGAACCCACAGGGGGTTCCTACCGGAGAGTAACGTGCCGCCACCTCACCCCTCGGCCTTTCCGGCGGCATGGCTTGCGACTCTTGTCGATCGAGGCCTACGCGGATCCCGGAGCCGCCCCGTAAGTGGCCCGCAGTTCGGTCTTGAGCACCTTTCCGGCCGGGTTGCGCGGCAGGGCCTCGACGACCTCGAGGGCCTTGGGGTGCTTGTAGCGCGCCAGCCGCTGAGTCAAGAAGTCGTCGAGGTCGGCCAGCGTCAAGCCGTCGCGGGACAGCGCGGCGACCGCGATCGGCACCTCGCCCCAGCGCTCGTCCGGGCGACCGATGACGGCCACCTCGGCGATGTCGGGGTGGTCGGCCAGTGCGTTCTCCACTTCGGCGCAGTACACGTTCTCGCCGCCGGAGATGATCATGTCCTTCTTGCGGTCGACCACCCACACGTAGCCCTCTTCGTCCATCCGCACCAGGTCACCGGAGTGGAACCAGCCCCCGGCGAAGGCCTCGGCGGTGGCCTCGGGTTTGTTCCAGTAGCCGCTCATCAGGGTGGGCGCCCGGTAGACGATCTCGCCCACCTCGCCGACGGGGACGTCGTTCATCTCCTCGTCGACGACTCGGGCCGAGACCGTCGGGATGACGGTTCCGACCGAACCGCGCTTTCTGGTGGCGTCCTCACCGAGCAGGATGCAGGTCACCGGGGACATCTCCGTCTGCCCGAACGCGGCCAGGATCTTGGTGCCGGGGAAGGTCTCCGCCATCTCCCGCAGCAGGGCGTCGGAGGCCGGTGCGGCTCCCCACGACATGGTCCGCAGACAGATGTCACGCGGGTTGGCCCGCTGCTCGGCGCAGACAGCCTGCCACTGGGCGGGGACCAGAAAGATCCCGGTGACCCGCTCGGCGGCCAGCACATCGAGCAGCTGCGCGGCATCGAAGGCGCCGAGTGGGTTGATGACGGTCGGGATGCCCAGCCACATGCCGGGCAGCAGGTTGCCCACCCCGGCGATGTGGAAGAACGGCACCCCGATGAAGGCCACGTCGGAGGTGCCGGTCCCCGAGGTGTGCAGGGCGGTCATCGTCTGGCCGACCAGGTTGGTGTGAGTCAGCACCGCTCCCTTGGGCAGACCGGTGGTGCCCGAGGTGTACATGATCAGGGCCGGCGAGTCGTTCGGGATGTCCACCGGCTCGTGCGGCTCGCCGGTCTCGCTGATCAGTTCTTCGTAGCCGATCAGACCCGCATCGCTGTCACTGGGAGCGCCGGCGACCACCACCGTCTCCAGCAGATCGGTCAGCCCCCGCACACCGGTGGCGATCGGCACCAGCGCCGGTTCGGTGATCAGCACTCGGGCTTCGCAGTCGGTGACCAGGTAGGCGATCTCGGGCGGAGTCAGCCGGAAGTTCACCGGAACGGCGATCCCGCCCAGCATGTTCGCGGCCAGCACTGCCTCGACGAACTCGGTGCGGTTGAGCATCAGGATCATCACCCGGTCACCGGCGCGCACCCCGCGGCGGCTCAGGGCATCGGCCAGCGCGCCGACCCGCGCACGCAACTGCGACCAGGTGGTGGTCTGGCCCAGGAATCGCAGGGCCGGGGCATCCGGCTGCATCAGCGCGTGCCGGTCCAGCTGGTTGACCCAGTTCTGTCGACGAGCCCGGTAGGGCTGCTCGGCGGGATCGACGGGTTCGTGGCTCAATTCGGTTCTCCCGCTTCGTGCTAGCCCGCAGCCAGTGCTTCGGCGCGGCGTTTGAGATTGTCAGCCAGATAGTCCAGGGCGTTGTTGAACGCCTTCTTGAGCATCGGTTTGGGCACCGACATCTCCGTCTCGACGTTCATGTCGACGGTGAGCAGCGTGGTCGGGCCGATCTCCACCACCGAGAACAGCTGCTCCTGCTTGCTGAACAGGTCGCCCTGCTGCAGGACGGTCTGGATCTGGGTCTCACTGGGGTAGTAGACGGCCTGGATGAAGGTGCCGTCGAACCCGGAGTAGGAGGCGTCCAGCCGCAGCTGGCTGGGCCGGCCGTCGTCGTAGCGGGCCAGCACCCAGATCCCCTTGACCTCTTCATTCCACTGCGGGTACGCCTCGAAATCGGCAACGATCCCCATGATGGTTGCGGCGTCGGCGGCGACTTCGACGGTCTTGCTCACGAGCGGCACCCGCCGAGCATAGCCACCGGCGCGCCAGCCGCCGCGCTAAACCTGGGCGGTGGCCAACAGCGCGCGAATACCGTCGGGGATCGGCACCGGCCGCCGGGTGGTGCGGTCGACGTAGACGTGCACCCAATGCCCGAGTGCGGCCAGGGGTACGGCGCCGGCATCCCCCGGGGCCCGGAACAGCGCGAGCCGATAGGTGACGCTGCTGCGGCCCAACCGGGTGACGGCCAGCCCCACCGCGAGCCGCTCCGGGAAGGCGAGTTCGCCCAGGAAGCGGCACCCCGATTCGGCGACCACCCCCAGCTCCGGCGTCGCGACCGGGTCGATGTCGACATGTTCGGCGATCCAGCCGTTGATCGCGGTGTCGAACAGTTGGTAGTACACCGCGTTGTTGAGGTGGCCGAACATGTCGTTGTCGGCCCAGCGGGTCAGCACCGGCCAGTGCACCGGGAAGTCCTGGCTGGTCAACCCTTCCGGCGCGGGCGGAACCGGTGCGTGGCCACTCATGGTTGTATTCCAGCATGACCACCATCCGCGGGGCGGTGCTGGAGCGGATCGGGGCGCCGCGCCCCTATGCCGTCTCGCGCCCGCTGACGGTGACGCAGCTGGAGCTGGCCCCGCCCGGTGAGGGCGAGCTGCTGGTGCGGGTGGAGGCCGCCGGGGTGTGTCACTCCGACCTATCGGTGGTCGACGGCAACCGGGTGCGTCCGGTGCCGATGCTGCTCGGCCACGAAGCCGCGGGCATCGTCGAAGAGGTCGGCGCCGGGGTCACCGCGGTGCGGCCGGGCCAGCGTGTGGTGCTGACCTTCCTGCCCCGCTGCGGCCACTGCGCGGCGTGCGCCACCGACGGCCTGGCGCCGTGCGAGCCCGGCAGCGCCGCCAACGGCGCGGGCACCCTGCTCGGCGGGGGGATGCGGCTACATCGCGCCGACCAGGCCGTCTACCACCACCTCGGGGTCTCCGGGTTCGCCACTCATGCGGTGGTGAGCCAGACCAGCGTGGTCCCGGTGCCTGATGACGTGCCGCCGACGGTGGCCGCCCTGCTGGGCTGTGCGGTGCTGACCGGCGGCGGCGCCGTGCTCAACGTCGGCCGTCCGGCGCCGGGCGACACCGTGGCGGTGGTGGGGCTCGGCGGAGTCGGCATGGCCGCGGTGCTCACCGCGCTGGCCCACGACGGCGTGCAGGTCATCGCGATCGACCGCCTGCCGGACAAGCTGGCCGCCGCGACCGCGCTGGGCGCTGCGCTCACCTACACCCCGCAGCAGGCGCTCGACGCCGGCGTGCGCGCCCCGGTGGTGATCGAGGCCGCGGGTCATCCCGCCGCGCTCGAGACGGCGATCGGGCTGACCGCGCCGGGTGGGCGCACCATCACCGTCGGCCTACCGCCGCCGGATGCCCGCATCAGCGTGTCCCCACTGGGTCTGGTTGCGCAGGGCCGCGCGCTGATCGGCAGCTATCTGGGCTCGGCGGTTCCCGCGCGCGACATTCCGCGGTTCGTCGGGCTGTGGCGAGCCGGCCGGCTTCCCGTCGAGCGGCTGGTCTCGGCGACCGTGCCCCTCGAGCAGATCAACGAGGCCATGGATCAGCTCGCCGACGGCGCCGCGGTGCGTCAGATCATCACGTTCGCTGCGCACTGACGGGTTTATCCGGTTCGAAGGCGAAGTCGGCGGCCCGGAACCGTCGGGTCATGGCCCAGAAAGCGCCGGCGCTGCGCGGCCACTGGGTGACCACCCGGCCGTTGGCGGCGCGGAAGTAGTTGCTGCAGCGGGTGGTCCACACCGTGCCGTGCATCCACCGGTCGATCTTGGCGATGAAGTCGGCCAGGGCGGCGGGCCGCACCGCGACGTAGGACCTGCGGGTGCGCCGCAGGTGTTTGAGCACCCGAACGATGTAGCGCGCTTGGGCTTCCAGCACGAAGATGACGCTGTTGGAGCCGACGTTGGTGTTGGGCCCGTAGAGCATGAAGAAGTTGGGGAAGCCGGGCATCGCCATGCCCAGGTAGGCCCGCGGCCCGTCGCGCCAGGCCTGTTTGAGTGTGGTGCCGTCCTCGCCGGTCACCTCGATCTGACCGAGGTAGTCCGCGGCGGCATAGCCGGTGGCGCAGACCACCACGTCCACCTCGCATTCCGTGCCGTCCTCGGTGACCACCGATCGGGTCCGCAGCGCCCGGGCCGGGCTGGTCACCACTTCGACGTTGGGTCGGGCCAGTGCGGTCAGGTAGTCCGAGGAGAACACCAGTCGCTTGCAGCCCAACGGGTGATCGGGGGTGAGCGCCGCCCTCAGCTGATCGTCGGCGATGGAGCGCTCCAGGAGTTTTCGCGCGGTGTCGGTGAACTCGCGGGTCTTGTCGCTGCCGTGCTCGATCACCGAGATGTTCGCCTCGCTGCGCAGCCACAGACGCATCCGGTAGAGGCGCTTGGCCAACGGGATGCGGGCGAAGGCCCACCGCTCCCGTGGGGTGTAGGGGCGGTCCGGTTTGGGCAGAATCCAGGTCGGCGACCGCTGCAGCGAATACACCTTCTCGGCGACCTGCGCCAACTCCGGCAGCAGTTGCGCCGCAGTCGAACCCGTCCCCAGCACGGCGACCTTCGCACCGGCGATCGGCACCGAGTGGTCCCACCGCGCCGAGTGCATCACGGTGCCGGCGAACGGCTCTTCCTCGATCAGTTCCGGCAGCACCGGCTGGGTGAACAGCCCCACGGCGGAGACCACCACGTCGAACCGGTGCTGCGCGCCGTCGCTGCTGCTCAGACACCACTGACGCCGGTCTGGTTCCCAGCGGGCGGCGCGGATCTCGGTGCGCAGCCGCAGATGTGCGTCCAGGCCATGCTCAGCCGCGCAGCGCTCGAAGTAGGACAAGATCTCGGGTTGCTGCGACCACTGCCGCGACCAGTGCGGGTTCAGGTCGAAGGAAAAGGAGTACAGGTGTGATTTGACGTCACACGCCAGTCCCGGATACGTGTTGATCCGCCAGGTGCCGCCGACGCCGTCCTCCCGGTCGAAGATGGTGAAGTCGGCAAATCCGGCACGCCGCAACAGGATCCCCAACGCGAGCCCGCCCGGTCCGGCGCCGATGATGCCGACCGACAGTTCGCGGGTTCTCATCGGATCTGCAGGCACTGGCCGCCGTCCACGACGAGTTCGGCGCCGGTGATGAACGACGCGGCTTCCGAGACCAGGAACGCCACCGCGTCAGCCACCTCGACCGGCCGGCCGAGGCGGCCGGTCGCCGACACCGCGGCCAGCCGCTGTTGGGTGACGTCGTCGAGCATCGGTGTGGCGATCGGCCCGGGGAACACCGCGTTGACCCGGATGCCCGCCGAGACCAGTTCGGCGGCCACGGTCTGGGTCAGGCCGCGCAGTGCCCACTTGGACGACCCGTAGGCGCTGTGCTGCGGGAAGGGGCGGATCGCCCCGGTGCTGCAGGTGTTGACGATCGCCGCACCGTCGTGGCGGCGCAGTTGCTCCAATGCCGCCTGTATCCCGAGGAACGGGCCCAGGCAGTTGACCCGCCACGCCTTCTCGAAGTCCTCGGGTGTCTCGTCGGCGATCGCCGCGCGGTGCAGGGCGCCGGCGTTGTTGATCAACGCGGTCAGCGCCCCGAACCGTTCGACGGTGGTGGCCACCGCGGCTTCCCATTGCTCGGGGCGGGTCACGTCGAGCCGAACACCGATCAGTGCGTCGTCGGCTCGCGCGGTGACCGCTGCGTTGAGTTCGGCGTCGTTGATGTCGCAGGCGGCCACGGCGAATCCGTCGGCGCGCAGTCGTTGCGCGATGGCCCAGCCCTGGCCGCGGGCGGCGCCGGTGACCAGCGCTACGCGGGGCGGGCTCATCGGCCCCGCGCTTCGTCGAGATGCTCGAGCGCTCCGCGGCGCAGCGCCTGCGACTCGGCGGCCAGCGTGATCATCTGGTAGCCCAGCCCGGCCAGGGCCGCCCCCGCCGCGCCCGATCCGCCGTGGATCGCCGCGATCACGCCCGCGTGCGCTGCCGCACGCCGGATTCGCGTCATCGCCGCGAGCAGGTCCGGGTGCGTGGTGGCGTGGGCGACGTCGACACCCATCGAGATCGCCAGGTCCGCGGGGCCGACATAGATGCCGGCCAGGCCGGGAACGGCGCAGATCCGCTCGATGTCGGCCAACCCCGCGGCGGTCTCGATCATGGCGAACACGTCTGCTCGCGCTTCGAGCGCGGCCAGATCGCGGCCCAGCCCGGGCCGCAACGGCCCGAAGCTGCGGATCCCGGCCGGGGGGTAACGGGTGGCGGCCACCGCGAAGGCCGCCTGCTCGGCGTTCTCGATCAGCGCGATGATGACCGCGTCGGCCCCGGCGTCGAGCACCCGGCCGATGGCGGCGGCGTCGGTGTTGGGCAACCGGACCGCGGTCGCGATCGGCAGGTGTTCGGTGTGGCGCAGCATGGCGGCGATGTCGGCGTCGTCGAGGTAACTGTGTTGGGCGTCGAAACCCACATAGTCATAACCGGCGCGGGCGAATTCCTCCGGGCCCAGCACGGTGGGCCCGGTGACCCAGCCTCCCCAGATCGGGGCCCGGGACGCCAGTGCGGTGCGCAGCGCCGACGTCATGCGACCATCGCGATCTTGACTCGGTCCGGCACGGGTCGGGTCGCGAGCTCGAAGGCGGCCTGGGCCTCATGGCAACCGAAGACGTGAGTCACGTAGTTATCCAACAGTTCTGGATGCTGCGTGGCGAAGCGGCCGGCGGCTTCCAGCATCCGCCGCCGGTCCCGCGTCACTCCGGAGATCAACGTCAGATTGTTGCGCAGCATGGTGCGCATGCTGATCGGATAACTGTCGTCGTCGGGGACGCCGAAGTAGAACACCGTGCCGCCGGGTGCGACTGCTTCGACGGCGTGGCCCAAGGTGGCGACCTGGTGCCCCACCGCCTCGATCACGATCTCCGGGCGGTCCCCCGCCTCTAGGTGGCGCACCCAGCGGTCGCTGGTCGCCTGCACCACCGTGTCAACACCGAAGGCGCCGGCCACCTCTCGGCGATCAACCGGGTCCACCCCGGTGACGTGCCCAGCACCGGCGGCCTTGGCGACAGCGCTGAACAGCAGACCGATCGAGCCCTGACCGATCACCGCCACGTGCCGGCCGGTGAGGTCGGGCAGCTGTTCGACGGCGTAGAGCACACAGGCCAGCGGCTGCAGGCCCACGGCTTGAGCGGGCGTCAGCGCCGGGTCGTAGGTCGCCAGGCCGTCGCCGTCGCTGATCACCTGTTCCATCAGGCCGTCGAACCCCGACGCCCAGCCGACGACTCGGTCTCCGGGCCGGTGCTGCGGGTGGCGGCTGGCGATGACGTCGCCGACGATCTCGTGGATCGGGAAGCCGAGCTTCTCGGCGGCCGCGGCGCCGTCGTCACCGGGCAGCCTGCCCTGCGCGCCGCGAAAGGCCGGCATATCGCTGCCGCAGACCCCGGCGGCGACGAACTGCAGCAGCACCTGTCCCGCGCCGACCTGCTGCTCGCTGGGGTCGGGGGCCTCGATCTTCTCGAACTGATACGGCGCCACCAATCGGTATGCCCACATGTGTCAGACCTCCACCGGGATGGTGTTCCAGCCCCATTGAAAACTGGACGGCAGCCTGGTCGCACCCTCGTCGAGCACTCGGTAGTCCGGGACTCGGCGCAGCCATTCCTGCACCAGGACAGTCACTTCCAGCCGGGCCAGGTGGTAGCCGATGCAGAAGTGCTGGCCGCGGCCGAATGCCAGGGATCGTCTGATCGGCCGGTCCCACTGGAAGGCGTCGGGATCGGGGTACTCACGCTCATCGCGGTTGGCCGAGGCCAACAGGGTGATGATGCGCTGGCCGGGCTTGACCGTCGTCCCGTGCAGGGTGAACGGTTTGCGGGCGGTGCGCGCGAACCATTGCGCCGGTGCGCAGTAGCGGATCATCTCCTCGCGTGCCCGCGGCACTGTGTTGTGCGGATCGGCCCGCACCGCAGCCAGTTGATCCGGCCGTTGCGCCAGTTCCCACAGCCCGTGCGCGACGATCTTGGGCACGGTCTCGGTGCCACCGATGAAGATGCACAGCAGTTGGGTAGCCGCTTCGACGTCGTCGAGATCACTGCCGTCCGGCAGCCGGTAGGCCAGCATCCCGTCGACGATCGGCAGCTCGCCGGGGCTCTGCTCAGCCCGCCGGCGCTGCACGGCCGGGACGAGGTACTGCAGATAGTTGGGCCGTGCCGCGGCCGTGTCCACTCCGGCACCGGCCTGCGCGAGGCTGCCGGCGTTGACCGAGGCCAAGACCTCGGCGGCGCAGTCGATCGGAATGCCCAGCAGCTCGCAGACCACCTGGGCCACCACGACTCCGCCGTAATCACAGGTCAGGTCGAAGTGGCCCCGCGCAAGCAGTTCGTCGAGCCGCTGATTGGCCAGCACCCGGACCCGCTCTTCCCAGTCGGCCACCGATCGGGGCCGAAACGCCGGGGACTGCAGTCGGCGGATGTCGTCGTAGATCGGCTTGTCGAAGACGGCGTGGAAGGGCAGCGGGTGCAGCGGCGGGTCCGGGACCGGACCGCTGTTGTGGTGCGCCAGCACGTTGGCCGCCGGCAGGGTGCCCTCGGAAGCCACGAAGGTTCCGTCGCTGACGGCCAACACATCCCAGATGTCGTCGAAGCGGGACAACGCGTACAGGTCCCACTGCGGGACGTAGTACATCGGGTGCTGATCGCGCAGCACCCTGTAGTACGGCAGGGGGTCGGCCATCACCGCGGGGTCGAACGGATCGTAGGAGAACTCCGGTGCGGCAACGCTTGTCACGTGGCGTCTCGCTGCAGCGGTGACGGCTCCAAGGCCTGCAGGATGGTGTCCTCCCAGCCGTCGCGCAGGGCGGGCGCCACACTCATCCACGTCACGATCTCCGCCGGCGGGTGGTCCTTCCACGACGGGTAGTGCTCGGCGAAGCAGTCCCATCCGCCGTCCAGCGCCCAGTAGTGGATGACCTCGTTGTAGCGGAAGGTGGTGGTGAACGAACCGAGCCAGCGCTTGCCGGTGCGCTCCGACCACGGCACATACAGTCGTTCCAGCTCCCGGATGTAGTCGTCTTGGCGGCCGGGCTTGGTCTGCATGATCTCCTGGATGACCACGGTCGCGTCGAAGTCGGCCGCGCGCAGTTCTGCCAGCGTCTTGTTGTGCGGGCCCGGGTACATGATGCGGCCCTCCCCCGAGGCTCCGATGCCGGCGAGGTAGGCCGACCATTCGGCCGCGCGCTCGGCGTGGCTGCCGCCGCGGCTGCGCGCCCGCCCGATTCGGGCGTAGTCGGCGAATGCGTCGATCTCCCAGATGATCGTGACCTGCGGCCAGTGCCCGTTGTAGGGGGTGCTCTCCCACAGTCCGAACAATCGGGCGCCCAGCTCGGTCATCATCGGCTGATAGATATCGGTGAAGTTGCGGGTGAAGTCGTCGCGCAGGCCGCGACCCAGATCGATGGTCTCGTGCAGGTAGAGCAGCGTGTGGTCGTAGTGCTTGCGCATCAGCCGACCGGAACCAGGTCGGAATTGATGGGTGCACAGTGTTTTTGGTCGCTCCGGAATATCTCCGGGCCGTCCAACGGCGCGGCATCGGCAGCGGCCAGCGCTTGGCGTTTGAACGCCCGCCCCGCCACGGTGGGCCGGTGCGCCACGGTCTTGAGCCGATGACTGACCTCCAGCGGCCAGCGCCGGCCCCACAGCACGACCTCGGTCAGGCTGCTGCGCAGCGCGTGGTGCACCCGTGCGCTGATCCGGGCATCGGCGATCAGTGCCTCGGCCACCACCGCCAGGCTGTGTTCGGGCGCATCGGGGCGCGCGGCAGACAGTTCCGCCTCGAGGTCTGCCGTGGTGAGTCCCAGGATCTGCAACGGCCGCAGATCCTGGTGCGCCGGCACCAGCACCCGCACGTCCCAACCGGTCGCCGCCCGGTGATACAGCCACCCTCCGGCCGCCTGCACCAGACCGGCGACGTCGGGGGCGATGACATCGAGGCGGTAACGCAGGTTGTGGTCCGGCGCCGGGGAATCCAGGGCCGCAGCGGTACTCGTCATCGCATCATCCCAGCTCGTCGCCACGCAGCACAGTTCCAACGAGATATTACATTTGAAGCTAAATTTGTAAAGGCGAATTGGTGGAACGTGACCGACGGCGAAGGGTGCGAGTGAGATGAGTCTGGTTGCCGGGCACGGCCCCCTGAGCACCGAGCGCGCCGGCTGGTTCGCTCCGGAGATCACCGGCGCGCTGGTGTATGTCGAACCGCATCCGCGCCGCGTGCAGGCGATCCGTGGCGAGTGCACCGTGATCGACACCGAAAGCGCGCTGCTGGTGCATCGCCAGGGCCGGCCGCTGGCCTACGCCTTCCCCGCCGACGCCGTCGGCGATCTTCCACATCAGGCGCTCGCGGAGGCACCCGGCTTCGTCCAGGTCGCGTGGGACGCCGTGGACGCCTGGTTCGAAGAGGGCCGGCGGCTGGTGCACTACCCGCCGAATCCCTATCACCGGGTCGATTGCCGGCCCACTCGGCGCGCGTTGCGGGTCGAGGTTGACGGCGTGACCCTGGTGGACACCGACGACACCGTGATCCTGTTCGAGACGGCGCTGGCGCCGCGGCTGTATGTCGCCCCGGAGCACGTCCGCACAGATCTGCTGCAGGCATCGACGACGTCGACCTACTGCAACTACAAGGGCTACGCCCGCTATTGGTCCGCGGTCGTCGGGGACACCGTCGTGCCGGACGTGGCCTGGAGCTACCCGGACCCGCTGCCCGAGAGTGTGCCCATCGCTGGTCTTTTCAGCTTTGATCTGGCGCGCGTCGGCGGGTTCGCCGAACTGCCCACGCCGGCCGGGCGCCCGCGGCTATAGCCGCGAGTGCTCGGCGATCTTGTTGTCGCTGGCGCGCAGCGGCCGGATCAGGCCGTCCTGGGCGAACGAGGCGAGCAGGGCGCCGTCCTCGGTGTGCACGGTGCCGCGAACGTAGGACATGCCTGCGCCCACCTGGGTGCTTTCATGGCTGTAGAGGATCCAGCCGTCCCAGCGCACCGGTTCGTGGAAGCTCACGGTGACCGTCATGGGGGCGGTGGACACCGTCAGATGTGACTGACTGGTGCCGATCCCGGCATGTGCCCGCATGGTGGTGGAGATGCCCAGATGCCCGGTGAAATAAGCGATCAGCGCCTTGGCGAGGTCGTCGCGGGTGGGTATCGGGTCATAGTGCAGCCAGGCGTAGAGCTCCGGTGGCCCCACCTCGTCGGGGCTGTTGACGTCGACGACGTCGACCAGACGCACCTCGCGTCCGATCATCGGCATGACGCAGGGATTGGCCTGCGCCGGTGCTGCCACCTCCGGCCTCGGCAGGTGATGGGTGATCACATCGGCCGTCGGCACATCGGCGAGCACGGTGATGGTCGCGCAGCGCTTCTGGTTCTGCAGCACCGAGATCACCGCGGTGGCCGTTGATCGGCCCTCATTGACCACGTCGAGGACGTATTCCGCCGGCGGCCCCACCAGCACAGCCCGGGCGAACACCGCGTGCACCGATCGGATCGACTTGTCGCCGAAGCGCTTCGCCGCGGCGACGATGGCCTGCGCCAGCAACTGCGTGCCCTCCACGACTTGGCGCTCGTCTTCGCCGGCCAGGCCCGTTGCGCCGGTGAACCGGTCCTGTCCGTCGGCGGTCACCTCGAACAGGTCGAGCAGGCCGCTCACCGTCCATTGCGTCGTCGTTGGGGAAGTCTCGGTGGTCGGAGATGCTTCAGACATTCCGCGAGCGTGACATTTCAGCGGCATTTTGTAAAGTGGGCTCAACCGCATCCGCGGCCGCCGGACAGGAGGGCGACAGTGTTGGATATCGCCGAAACACGTTCACAGCAGGACAACCCGGGTTCCCGTTCACCCGCCGCACCACTGGCCGGCGGATTCTGCTTCGGCGAGGGGCCCCGCTGGTTCGAGGGTCTGCTGTGGTTCTCCGACATGCTCGGCGAGGCGATCCACACCGTCAACCTGCGCGGTTCGACCACCACCGTGCCCCTGCCGGGCCATACCCCCAGCGGGCTGGGGTTCCGGCCGGACGGATCGCTGCTGATCGCCTCGGCGTCTGACCGTCAGGTGCTCTGCTACGACGGCGACACGGTGACCACGCTGGTCGATCTCAGCGACCGGGTCCCCGCCGATCTGGGCGACATGGTGGTGGATGCGGCGGGCCGCTGCTACATCGGGTCGCAGGCCTATTCCGGCGGTGTGCTGGTCCGGGTCGATCCCGACGGCGGTGTGCAGCGGGTCGCTGAGGATCTCGACTTTCCCAACGGCATGGTGATCACCCCGGACGGCGGCACGCTGATCGTGGCGGAGTCCATGGGCCGTCGGCTCACCCGGTTCGCCATCGACGCCGACGGCGGACTGCACGACCGCCGGGTGTTCGCCGACGGGTTGGACGGACCCCCGGACGGTATTGCGCTGGACGCCGGCGGCGGGGTGTGGACGGCGATGACCCTGGCCAATCAGTTCGAGCGCATCACCGAGGGCGGTGTGGTGACCGACCGCATCCCCACCGGCGAGCGGGCCGCGATCGCGTGCGCGCTGGGCGGGCCGGGGCGCCGCACGCTGTTCCTGATGACCAGCCCCAGCGCCTACCCCAAACGTCTGATCGGCACCACAGACTCGCGCGTGGAGGCCGTGACCGTGGCGATTCCCGGCGCCGGACTGCCATGACCGACTCCTACTACGAGCTGCTGGACGAGGCCGATCCGCGGGGCGAGAAGTTCGCTGCCACCGATCTGGTGCGCGGTACCTGGTCGGCTCAGATTCAGCACGCCGCACCGGTTTCGGCCCTGTTGGTGCGGGCACTGGAACGCGTGGAGCCCCGCGACGACACTCGGCTCAGCCGGGTCAGCATCGACCTGTTGGGGCCCGTCCCGGTCGAGGGAGCGCTGTGGGTGCGCGGCCAGGTGGACCGGGCCGGCAGGCAGATCGAACTGGTCAGCGCCGAGATGTCGGCACTGGGCCCCGACCAGAGGCCGCGACCGGTCGCCCGCGCGAGCGGTTGGCGGTTGCAGACCGTGGACACCGGCGCGGTGCAACACGCCTCGGCTCCCCCGCTGCGGCCGCTCAGCGAAGCGCGCGGCGACGACATGAAGCAGAACTGGGACCGCAACTACGTGCACAGCCTGGACTGGCGCTGGCTGACCACACCCCTGGCCCCCGGTGCCGGCGAATCCTGGATCTCCCCGATCGTGGACCTGGTCAAGGGCGAGGCGCTGACACCGCTGCAGCGGTTGTTCGCGGTGGCCGATGACGCCAACGGGGTGGGCACCAAGCTCGACATCAGGAAGTGGACATTCCTCAACACCGACCTGGTGGTGCACGTGCATCGGATTCCCGACGGCGAATGGATCGGGATCCGCGCCGAGACCAATTACGGCCCCGACGGCATCGGGACGACGATCGGCACCCTGTTCGACGCGCAGGGCGCGGTGGCGGGCATTCAACAGTCCGTCCTGGTGCGGCGTCGTTAGTGGCGGCGGCCCGCACGTGACTTGCGGCCCGTCGCTCGCGATAATTGCCGAACGATGTCCAGGCGCCGAACCGACGTGACAGTCTCACTATCTTTTGTAAAGTTTCCACCATGACCCGCGGCACGGTGGACGCTCCCGACAGCTCGACCCGTCAGCGGATCCTCGCGGCCACTGCCGAGGTGCTCAGCCGCAACGGGCTGACCAAGCTCAGCCTGTCCGAGGTGGCGTCCCAGGCCGGAGTCTCCCGCCCCACCCTGTATCGCTGGTTCCCCTCGAAGGAAGAGCTGATCTCGGCGTTCTCGCGCTACGAGCGACACATCTTCGACAGCGGGCTGGCCCGCGCCACCGAAGGACTGCGGGGTACCGAGAAACTCGATGCCGCATTACGTTTCATCGTCGACTACCAGCACTCGTCCACCGGCGTGCGGATGATCGACGTCGAACCCAAACATGTGCTCTCCGACTTCTCCCGCATCATCGCGCCGATGCGCGAGGGCCTGCAGCGAATGCTGACCGGACCGGACGCACCGGTGAAGGCGGCCGCCGCGATTCGGATCGCCATCTCGCACTACATCATTCGCAGCGACGACTCCGATCAGTTTCTCGCCCAGCTGCGTCAGGCCGTCGGCATCAAACACCGCGACTAATCGAAGAGCACCGCGGCATTGAGATAGCCGGTCGGGTCGAACGCGGCCTTGATCCTCCGCATTGCGGCGATGTCGTCCGGCCCCCGCGACATCGCCAGGTAGGCCCGCTTGCGGCTGCCCACCCCGTGTTCGGAGCTGACGTTGCCCCCGCAGTCGGCGATCAGCTGCATCATCGCCGCATACAGGCCGGCCTCGGCGGACGCCGAGCAGCGCAGCACGTTGAAGTGCAGGTTGCCCTCGCCGATATGACCGAACAGCACCGGCAGCGCCTCGGGAGCATGCCGGCTCACCGCCGTGCTCGCCGCCACGGCGAAGCCGGCGACGGCGGCCAGGGGCAGGGACACATCGAACTTCAACGGCGGGCCGAACGCCCCCAAGACGTCGGCGATCGCCTCGCGCACCCGCCAGAGCCGCTGTTGGGTGGCATGGTCCACGCCCACCGCCGGCTCGTCGCAGCACCGCACCCGCGCCAGCAGCGCCGCCAGGCGATCGGACTGGTCGGTGTCGCCGGTGAGCTCCACCAGCAGTAGCCAGTCACCGCGCACCGGGGCGGGGATCCCGAGCCGCTCCCCGGTCAGCGCGGCGGCGCGGGCGTCCATCAATTCCAGCGTCGCGATGCCGTCCAGGTCGCGAAAGATGCGGGCCGCCTCGACCAGGTCCGCCAAGTCCGCGAAGCCGCAGACGGCCGTGATCCGATGCGCCGGGAGCGGATGCAACCGCAGATCCAGTGCGGTGATGACGCCCAGAGTTCCTTCGGCCCCGACGAACAGCGCCGGCAGGTCGTAGCCGGTGTTGTCGCTGCGCACCGCGCTGTGCCGATGCAGCAGCGCACCGTCGGGCAGCGCCACCTGCAGGCCGAGCACCTGCTCGCCCATGTTGCCGTAGTGCACGGTGTAGAGCCCGCCGGCGTTGGTGGAGGCCATGCCCCCGACCGTCGCGGTGTCCCGAGCGGTCAGGTCCACTCCGAAGACCAGCCCGGCATCCGCGGCAGCACGCTGCACCGCCGCGAGGACCGCACCCGCACCCGCACTCACCCGTCGCTCGACGCCGTCGACCTCACCGACGGTGTTCAGCCGCTCGGTGGACAGCAGCACGTCGTCGTGCTCCGGGACGGTGCCGGCCACCAGCGAGGTACGCCCGCCCTGGACGGTGACGTGCGCGCCGGCGTCGCGGCAGACCCGCAGCACCGCGGCCACTTCCTCGGGCGAGCCGGGCCGCACCAGCGCACCCGCTCGGCCCCGGTAACGGCCGGTGTAGTCGACACTGCGGCCGGCCAGCACGTCGGGATCGTCGGTGACGAAAGCCGGACCCACCACGTCGGCCAGACTCTGCACAAGGCTCCGAAACTGGCTGTGCGTCACCGCCCCGGTCACGATGCCGGTTTACCACAGACGGGGCTACCTTTAGGCATGGCTACCCGCGAAGACGTCTCGTTTCGTTCCGGCGCGGACCGCATCAGCGCCTGGCTGTACCGCCCCGAGGAGTCCGATCCGGACGGCGCCCCGCTGCTGGTGATGGCCCATGGCCTCGGGGCGGTGCGAACCATGCGACTCGATGCCTACGCCGAGCGGTTCGCCGCGGCCGGTTACGCCTGCCTGGTGTTCGACTACCGCAACTTCGGCGACAGTGACGGCGCGCCCCGCCAGCTGCTCGATGTGGGCATGCAGCTGGCCGACTGGTCCGCCGCGGTCGACTTCGCGCACACCCTGGCCGGTGTCGACCGCAACCGGATCGGCCTGTGGGGCACGTCGTTCGGCGGTGGTCACGTGATCGCCACCGCGGCGCGGCTGCCGGTGGCAGCGGCGGTGGCGCAATGCCCGTTCACCGACGGGATCGCCTCCGCCCGCACCATTCCGCCGTTGACCACCGCCCGGATCAGCCTGTTGGCGTTGCGCGATCTGGCTGCGGCCCGGCTCGGCAATCCGCCGGTGATGGTCGCGGCCGCCGGCCGTCCCGGCGAGGTCGCGCTGATGACGACGCCCGACACCTACCCGGGCTACCTGAAGCTGGTTCCGCAGGGACAGCAACTGCGCAACGAGGTCGCCGCGCGCATCGGGATGAAGATCCTGACCTACCGGCCGGGCCGGCTGGCGGCGAAGGTGGGCTGCCCGATCCTGTTCTGCGTCTGCGACACCGACTCGGTCGCCCCGCCGGGGCCGACCCTGCGCTATGCCGCCAAGGCTCCCCGCGGCACCGTCAAGCGCTACCCCGAGGGCCACTTCGACATCTACGTCGGCGACGCCTTCGAACGGGTCGTCGCGGATCAGCTGGAGTTCCTCGACCGCAACCTCAAGACCGCGGGAGCCTGAGCCCCGGGCGGCTGCGGCCCCCACTGCCGAGCCGGAATCTCGCGACGCGCCCGCCGCGTGTCGTGAAGCGTAGTTCCGGCTCGGCGAAAGGCAGGCCGGGGACGGACCGCCGCCTACACCCCCAGCGGGGATTCGACCCGGATGGTCTCGTCGCGGATCAGCCCCCGCAGCAACGCCGTGCTGAACTCGGCGGCGATCTCCTTGGCGCTGCGCCGGCCGCTGGGCCGCAACCAGCGGTAGGCGCCGAGCGTCATTCCGATGTAGCCCAACGCCAGCACGTGCGAGTCGCAGGGGTAGAACTCGCCGCTGGCGATACCGCGGTCGATCAGGCCATGCACGTGTTCGTAGACCTGGGCTTCCTTCTCCCGGATCTCGGCGACCTGCTCCTCGGTGAACCATTCGGTGATGTAGGGCTGCTCCTGGAAGTAGACCGCCGCGCCCTCGGGGTTGACCGCGATCTGGTCGAGCAGACGCACGGTGTACTGGTACAGCGCCTCGCGGGCGGTCCACGACGGGTCGTCGTGGACGGCCGCCAGGGTGCGTTCCGCGGCCTGCTGGTAGATGTCGTAGAGGATCAGCGACTTGCTGGCGTAGTAGTGGTAGACCGTCGCCTTGTTCAGTCCCACCACGTCGGCCACGTCATCCATGCGGGTGCCGTGGTAGCCGCGGGCCGCGAACAACTTGGTGGCGACCGCGAGCAACTCCTCGCGGCGAGACGGGGCCTGCGACGATCCCCCCGGCGTAGCCTTGCCGTTTGCCATGTCCACTCACTCTTCGGCCAGGCCGGTGTCATCGGCGTGTCAATCAACTGGTTGGAAGGATTCTAGGCAGTCGCCTGTTGCACCGTTGACGGGCGGACTAAAGTAGTGAGAATCCAAACTAAGGGGTTGACGACATGGGTCCTGGTTACGGTTACGATCCCAATCCGGATTACGAGCTGAGCGACGAGGCCGAGTTCTTCTTCAAGTACCTGACGTGGGGCCTCCGTGGCGTCGAGAGCGGCGGCGGCTACCCCCCGCAGAACTACCCCCCGGTCTAGACGGCCGCACCAAACCGCACCGACGGCCCCCTGATCCACCCGGATCGGGGGCCGTTTCACGTCTGGTCAGCCACGCCACAGCCGTGGTGCCCTATCGTGGCCGGGTGACCTCCCAGCCGAATCCGCCCGGGGCGTGGAATTTTCGCGATGTCTCCCAGACCACCGGCGCGCTGCGCCCCGGCCGGTTGTTCCGGTCCAGCGAACTGAGTCGCCTTGAGGATCGCGGGCGCGCAGAGCTGCTGCGACTCGGGGTGTCCGACGTAGCCGATCTGCGGTCGCCGCGCGAAGTCACGCGCCGCGGACCGGGGCTGGTGCCCGCCGGGGTGGGCATCCACCTGCTGCCCTTCCCGGACCTGGCCGGCGACCAGGCCCCCAACAGCTCGGCTCCGCACGAGGACGCGTTCCGCAAGATGATGGCCGAGAAGCCCGACGAGGAGTCCGCCGGCGACGTCGCCGCCCGCTACATGCTCGAGGAGTACCAGCGCTTCCCCACCCTCGCCGGGTCCCGCCGGGCAGTGCAGCGGGTGGTGTCGCTGCTGGCAGCAGGTCGGCCGGTGCTGGCGCACTGCTTCGCCGGTAAGGACCGCACCGGATTCGTGGTGGCGGTGGTGTTGCGCGCGGCCGGAGTGGACCGTGACGCCGTCATCGCCGACTATCTGCACAGCAATAACGCGGTGCCGGCGCTGCGGGAGCGGCTCATCGAGATCATCCGGTCCCGGCCCGAGGCGGAGATCACCCCGGAGATGTTGACCTTCACCGAAGCGCGCCTCTCCGACGAGGTGCTCGGGGTGCGCGCCGAATATCTGGAGGCCGCCGAACACTCGATCGAGAAGAACTTCGGCTCGCTGGACAGTTTCCTGACGGCCGCCGGCGTCTCTGCCGCCGACCGTGACGGGCTGCGCGGCGCGCTGCTCGGCTGAAGCAGCGCGCCGCGTCGGCGCAGCCGTTACAGCGAGAAGTTGGCCACCTTGGCCTCCGAGAGGTCGGCGATCGTCGACCACTGCGCCGCGATCTCGTCGACCGACGGTGGGTTCTCGAAGGTGGCGCCGGCGTTCTCGAACAGCGCGGTCCGCTGCACCTTGCCGCCGCCGGCGATGAACACCGAGCCGGTCTCGGCGATCTCTTCGGTGCACAGGTAGGCCACCACCGGTGCGACGTATTCGGGCTTGAGCTTGGCCAGCACCTCCGGCGGCAGGATGTCCTCGGTCATCCGGGTCGCCGCGATGGGGGCGATCGCGTTGGCCTTGATGTTGTACTTGGCGCCCTCGATGGCCAGCGTGTTGATCAGGCCCACCAGGCCGAGCTTGGCCGCACCGTAGTTGGCCTGCCCGAAGTTGCCGAACAGCCCGCTGGTGGAGGTGGCGACAACAACGCGGCCGAAGCTCTGCTCGCGGAAGTGCGGCCATGCCGCGCGCACCACGTTGTAGCCGCCGTAGAGGTGCACCTGCAGCACGGCGTTCCAGTTCTCCGCCGTCATCTTGTGGAAGGTGCCGTCGCGCAGAATGCCGGCGTTGCTGACCACGCCGTCGACCTTGCCGAACTCGTCGATCGCAGTCTGGATGATGTTGGCTGCGCCCTCGGCGTCGGCGACGCTGTCGTAATTGGCGACGGCCCGGCCGCCGGCCTCTTTGATCTCGGTGACCACCTGGTCGGCCATGTTGTGCCCGGCGCCGGTGCCGTCACGGGCCCCACCGAGATCGTTGACCACCACACTGGCCCCCTCCCGGGCCAGG
This sequence comes from Mycolicibacter nonchromogenicus, assembly GCF_002101775.1. GTDB lineage: Bacteria > Actinomycetota > Actinomycetes > Mycobacteriales > Mycobacteriaceae > Mycobacterium > Mycobacterium nonchromogenicum. Next base: position 183,373 of record NZ_LQPI01000048.1, read on the forward strand.
GTCAGGGCATATTCGCGGCCCAACCCACCACCGGCACCGGTGACGACGACAACACGATCCTGCACTCCGGACATCAGTTTCCTTCCTCTCGACCGCCACGCTAAGAACAGACCCAGACGAGGCCTCGGGCCAACTTCCAGGCCTTCTCTGTATACGGGGGGCGGATCGAGTCCGCTATGTCGGGTCGGTATGCCGAGTCAGTTGCGCACTGCGGTGACGAACTCCGAGAACGCGTCCTCGTCGTCGGTCACCGTCCCGTCCACCCAGCGGTTCAGCCGGCGCATCTCCGCGGTTGAGGGCACCGAGGCGGCCTGCCAGCCGTGCTCGTCGAGCCATGCCCGCACTGACGCGCGGTCCTCGTCGGAGTAGATCAGATCCTGGATGTCCAGGCTCTGCGTCAGGCCGAGCGTCTCCGCGATCTTCTTGAACCGCTCCGCCATCTGCTGGCGCCGCTCATCGGAGCGGTGGTTGCCCGCGGTTTCCGCCGCGACCCGGCTCCCGGGGGCGCTGAGCGCGGTGATCTGGTCGAACAGCCGGTCCTGGGCCTCGGCGGGCAGGTACATCAACAGTCCCTCGGCGAGCCACGCGGTCGGGGCGGCGGGATCGAACCCGGCGGCGGTCAATGCGGCCGGCCAGTCCTGCCGCAGGTCGATGGCCACACTGTGGCGCTCGGCCGCCGGGGTCACGTTGTTGTCGGCCAAGACCTGTTCTTTGTAGGCCAGCACCTTCGGCTGGTCGATCTCATAGACGGTGGTGCCGGCCGGCCAGTCCAGGCGGTAGGCCCGTGAGTCCAGCCCGGACGCCAGGATTACCACCTGGCGGATGCCGGCGGCCACCGCGTCGGCGAAGAAGGCGTCGAAGAAGTGCGTCCGGACCGCCTGGTAGCTGCGCATATGATGATAGACCGCGGCGACCTCGGCGTCGATGGCCGCCACCTTGTCGACCATCGTGTCGTCGAGCAGCATCTCCCAGACCCCGGTGCCGGCTCCGGCCACCAGGAGTGCGGCGTACGGGTCATTGATCAGCGGATCGGCACTGGCGGTCTCGGACGCGCGGGCGGCGGCCACCATGACCGCCGTCGAGCCGACACTGGTGGCGATGTCCCAGGTGTCGTCGTCAGTACGGAGTGCGCTCATCGGGTTACCTCGTCTGGTCGGGCCGGTGTCGCACGCCATACTACCGATGAAAGTTAGCCGGGCTATTAACTCTATCCGTCGACTGGCTGACGCAACTGCCAGAGTTCCTGGGCCAACAGCGCCTGCAGCGTGGCGACCACCCCCGCGGTTGCGCCGGGCCTGGCGAGCAGCGCCACATAAGAGGTGATTCCCCAGAGCACGGCCAGCAGCATCTCGGTCAGCTCAGCGACCCCCGTGGTGCTGATCAGCTCTCCGCGTTCGACGGCGTCGGTGAGCGCAGCGGCCAGGAATGCCCTGGTGGGGACCTGGATCGTGCCCACCAATGATCGCAGCGCCGGGTCGCGCTGGGCATCGACGACGGCGGTCACCACGAACACCGCCACCGCGTGGTCCTCTTCACCGAGCCGGGCAAACGCCGCGACGATCGACGACAGCTGGGCCACCAGGGTCGGTTCGCGGCGCGCCTGATCGACTGCTTGATTCAACAGGGTCTCGGCCTGTGTCAGAACCGCCTGATAGAGCAATCGCTTGCTGGGAAAGTAGTGATTGATCGCTGGGCGAGTCAGCTCTGCGCGTTCCGCTATCGCCTGAAATGTTGTTGCGTGGTAGCCGAATTCGCCGAAGACCCCGCCTGCGGCGGTCACGATGCGTTCCCTGGTCACGCCGGAGCGCGCCCCACGGGGGCGCCCTACCCTGCGAAATGCCGCATCCCGCACTCAACAAGTGTGGCACGGCACGGCTGCCCCACCCAGGAAAAATAATCATTACGAAGATTTACTTAAGTCGCGGGGCAATATATGCCAACGGCTTCCAGCGAACTAAAGTCGACTTATGGCCGCTGTTCTCTCTCGACAGGCGTACTTCGAGACAGGTTTCGAGGTGCTGTCCGAGTTGGGCTACGGGGGCCTCAAGCTCGCCGAAGTGTGCAACCGGCTCGGCGTCACGACAGGCTCGTTTTACCACTACTTCACCAGTTGGCCGGTTTACACCCGTGAACTGGTTCAACACTGGCTCGATGAGCGCACGCTCCAGCACGTGGAGTTCGTCCGCGCCATACCCGACCCGCGTGAGCGCCTCGATCACCTGCTCCAGATCGGCCTGACCCTGCCGCATGGGGCCGAAGCCGCCATCCGTGGCTGGGGCTCGGCGGATGCTCGAGTGCACGCCGTACAGGCCGAGGTGGATCAGCAACGTTTCGACGTCATGTTCGAGTCGGCGCTGGAGATCCTTCAGGACAAACGTCAGGCGCAGTTGTTCGCAAGCTCGGCGCTTTACCTGTTGATCGGGTACGAGCAGGCCCAGCTGCCACGCGACGCCTCCACGTTCGAGTGGATCGCCAGCCGACTGCTCGACGCGCTCGACTCCGGCAGGTTTGCCCCCGAGACCGACGACTCGTCTACAGCGAACTGATCCGCTGCAGGGCCAGGCGCGGCCCCCGTCGTGGGCTGACCGCGAGCCCGCTCTCGATCAGCAATCGCACCACCCGGTGCCGGTGCGGCCGCATCGGCTCCATCAGTTCCACCATGGCCTCGTCGGTGAACGTCGCGTCGAGCGGAAGACCCAGCAGCGTGCGGCCGATCATCGTCGCCAGGTGATAGTCGCCGACCGACAACGCATCGGCATCGCCGAATGCGCGCTGCGTGGTCTCGGCCGCGGTCCACTCCCCGACGCCGGGCAACGACATCAGCGCCACCCTGGCTTCCGCGGCCGGGCGGGCACCCAGGCGTTCGAGGGCATCCGCACGCCCCGCACAACCGACAATGGTTCGCGCCCTGCCGCCATCGACGTTGGCGCGGTGGAACTTCCATGACGGAATGGTCCGCCAGGTGTGCGCCGACGGGGGCACCCGCATGCGCGCCGGCGCCGGACCCGGAGCCGGCGAGCCGAATTCGGTGACCAGCAGCCGCCATGCACGAAAGGCATCAACACCCGGCACCCGCTGCTCGAGCACAGCCGGGATGAGTGCCTCGAGCACCCGACCGGTGCGGCCGAGCCGCAGCTGCGGTACGCGTCGGTGGGCGGCGAGCACCGTCGGGTCGGTCGGCGCGAAGTCGGTCGCGTCGTCGTGGACACCCACCAGGCCAGGTGCCCCCTCCAGAAACTCCGCGGCACCGGCTCCCCAGGCCACGCAGTCCACCACGTTGGGGGCCGTCTGGACCAGGCGTGCTGTCAGCGGCCCGCTGGGCATCAGGCTGGTTCGCCAGACGGCGCCGTCAACCACCTGCAGGCATGGGTCGCCCGGCCCGCGGCGCAGCGGGCCCAGCGCCAGCGCGAGGCTGACCGGACCGGGAAAAGTGATGGACCGGCAGAGCGAATTACTGATGACGCGATCATAAGGACCGGCTGTTCGCGTTGACCGCTACGCGCTGCCACGCCACGATGGTGTGGTGTCCACCCCTTTCGATGATCCCCAGGCGGAACTCGCGTGGATGTTTCTGCAGGGCCTCTGCGGCGACGATGACCTCGATGAGATATTTACGCTGGTCAGTGACGATTTCACCTACTGGAGCATCCTGACCCGCGAGGCTATCGACCAGGATGCGCTGCGGTTGCAGGTCGAACAACGCCGGAAAGGTCTACGGGTCAGCATCGACCTGTTGCGCTGCATCAACGAACACGAGACCGTCGTGATCGAAGCGCTCGGCGAATGTGAGACCGCCGACGGGTCGCACTACGACAGCCCGGTGGTGTTCATCGTCGACACTCAAGAGGGGCGGATCGTCTCGGTGCGCGAGTTCACCGACACCCGGTTCGCCGGCCAGGTCCTGGGTATTTAACGGCCTTTAGGCGTCGGCGACGGCGATGTCGGCTTTGTCGGGGTAGAACGCGACGTGACCGGCGATCTCCGCGACCGCCGGGAACGGCTGCTCGTAGGTCCAGATCGCATCGACGACGGTGTGGCCGTCCGGGGTGCTCACGCTGTAGTAGGCGGCATCGCCCTTGAACGGGCAATAGCTGGTGGTCGCGGTCAGACTCAGCAGGTCGGTGTTGACGTCGCTTAGTGGAATGTACTGCACTGCAGGGCGATTCGACTCCTGCAGCGTGAGTGCGTCCACACTGTCGGCAATGATCTCGCCGCCGATCCGCACCGTGACCCGCCGGCCGGTCGGCGTCACGGTGATCGGGTATTCGTCGGTCGGGAGATGAATCGGGCGTCCGTTCGATTGGCCGTGTGTCATGCGGGCGAACCTCGCTTCTTGGCGTTACGCAGTTTCATCCAGAAACGTGCCGCCTCCCGGATCGATTCCTCGACCGGTCGTGGCTGCCAGCCGAGTTCGCGCACCGCCTTGCTGTGGTCCACCGGGGCTTCGGCGCGCATCATCCGCACCGACGTCCAGCTCAGCTCGGCGTCCTTGCGGGTCAGTCGTGCCCGCAGGCTGCCCAGCGCGCCCAGTGCATACAGCGTGGGCACCGAGATCGAGCGCGACGGCACCGGCATGCCGGCTTCCTCGGCCGCGATCTTGACCACGTCCGCCAGCGCGATCAACCGCTCGGAGATCAGGTAGCGCTGGCCGTTGCGGCCATGGTCGGCGGCCAGGATCATCGCGCGCGCGGCATCGTCGACGCCGACCGCCTCCAGCTCGATGCCCTTCATCAGGAACGGCAGCTTGCCGAATGCCGCTCCGGCGATGAACGCTCCGTGCGGGGTCCGGCCCCAGTCGCCGTCGCCGTAGGTGGTGGACACGCACATCGCGACCGCGGGCAGGCCGGCGTCGGCGCTGCGCAGCACCAGTTCTTCGGCCTGCACCCGTGATTGGACGTAGGGCGTGAGTCCGCGCGGGTTGATGATGTCGTCCTCGGTGGCGACGTGGCCGCGGCGCCGGCCCACCGTGGCGTAGCTGCTGGTGAACACGAATCGGCGCAGGTCAGCGTCTTGAGCAACGGCCAGCACATTGCGGGTGCCCTCGACGTTGGTGCGGAACAGCGGGCTCGGATCGCGCAGCCAGGCGCGGGTGTCCACGACGCAGTAGTAGACGTCGTCGCAGCCGGCCATCGCCTCGGCCAGGGTGGCCGAATCGAAGATGTCGCCGTGGAACCGCGTGACGTCGAGGTGGTCGATGGCGATGGTGTTGGCGCTCGGGCGCACCATCACCCGGACGTCTTCGCCGGCGTCGACCAGTTGGCGGGTGACGTGAGATCCCAGGAACCCGTTGGCTCCGATGACAAGCTTGGGCCTGCGGCTCATGCGTTACCTCCGAACTGCTGCATCCAGGCGGCCGCCTCCTCGTCGAGGGTGCCGAGTTCCTGGGCCTTACGGCACCAATTCATGGTCGCCGCGACAAAGCGCAGCGGGTTGTAGATGTCCTCCTGGCGGCTCCAGAGGCCGTCGCCGGCGTAGGTGATGATCGAGATATTGGTGGCGCTGATGACGGTGCCGTCACCCGGGTCGCGCATCGGGTTGTCCAGTTCGCAGATGATGCGCCCGCGGTCCTCGTCGATCACCGACCACAGGGATGGGAACTCGGTCATGTAGCTGCCCGGGAACGTCGACATGGTCCTGCGGATCCAGCTGCGGACCTCGTCCCGTCCGTGCATGGTGCCCATCGCATGCTCGACGTATTCGACGTCCCGGGTGTAGTGCGCAACCCAGACATCCCAGTCCTTGGTTTCGGCGGCCCGGGCAACGGTCTGCTCGAAGGTCTCGAACGCGGCGGCCAGTTCCGCGCGGCTGAACTGCGGTTTCGTCATGCCAAGAACTAGAACACGTTCTAGCGACCTTGTCGAGGGTTGCCGTTCGTAATCGAATCTGGGTTTATATTCGAGACAGGTGCTACCGTGACGCCGTCGGCCCACGGCGGGCCGTGAGGAGGTTCGCAGCCGGTGACGTCCCCCAAGCCCGCGGTCGGCCTGCACCATGCGGCCTACGCCTGCGCCGACCTCGATGCCACTCACCACTTCTACGAAGACCTGCTGGGGTTCCCGCTGGTGCACACCGAGGTCGAGCACCTTCAGGACGGCTACTTCCGGCACGTCTTCTACGACCTCGGCGACGGCTCGTGCATCGCCTTCTTCGACCTGCACGGCGTCGGGGAGAAGGAGAACTGGTCGAGCTCGCTGTCGCGCCCGAACGGGTTGCCGGTCTGGGTCAACCATGTGGCGTTCCGGGCCACCGAGGAGAAGCAGAACGAAGTCCGGGCCCGGATGGACGCCGCCGGCATCAAACCCCTGATGGACGTCGACCACGGCTGGTGCCACTCGCTGTACTACCTCGATCCCAACGGCATCATGGTCGAGCTGTGCCGCGACACGCCCGGCTTCGAAGCCGACCCGGAGAAGGCGCACGCCTTGCTCAACAGCACCGAACGGGCGGCCGACCCCAAGGTCGTCACGTCAAGCTCGACCACCACGCGCCTCGGCTGAACCGGCCGCGCATGGCGCTCGATTCGCTGACATCGCTCACCGTCGCCCAGGAAGGCCCGGTCGCCCGGGTGCGCATCGGCCACGGCGAGATCAACCTGATGGACGCCACCATGATGGGCGACCTGTGGCGCCTGGTGAACTGGCTGCGATCGCCCGCCGGCAGCGACGTGCGGGTGGTGGTCCTCGAAAGCGCCAACCCGGACTTCTTCATCGCCCATGTGGACCTGGCGCTGTTGGCCGCCTCGGTCGAGAACACCGAGGCTGCCGTCGGATCCTTCCAGGATCTGGTCGGCGCCTTCCGGGCACTGAAGCAGGTCACCGTCGGGGTGGTGGCCGGGCGGGTTGCCGGCGGTGGGATGGAGCTGCTGGTCAACCTCGACCTGCGGTTCGCGGTCACCGGCCGGGCGGTGTTCAACCAGGTCGAGACCGGGCTCGGGCTCATCCCAGCCGGTTCGGGTCCGCAACACCTGCTGCACCTGCTCGGACGGGGCCGAGCACTGGAGGTCATCCTCGCCCACGACGATCTCGATGCCGGCCTCGCCGAACGCTACGGGCTTATCAACCGAGCGTTGGACGCGGACGCCGTCGGACCCTTCCTGGACCGGCTGGTGACGCGCATCGCCGCGGTACCGCTTGCCGACATCGCCGAGGTGAAGGCCACCCTGGCCGCCCCGGACATCGCCGCGGGCCTGGCGGTCGAGCGCTCCGCGTTCGCCCGGGTGCTGGGCCGCGGTACGGCGGTGCCGACGATGCAGCGCTTCCTGGCCGCCGGTGGCCAGACCCCGGACGGTGAACGCCGACTGGCCGATCTGGTGGGCGAGCTGGACGCCGGGGAACCGGCGTGACGTCGACGGGCGGCGGGGTCGCGGACGAGTCGGCCTCCCGTCCCACCGTCCGGGGCCGCGACACCCTGGCCCGCCTTGAGCACGCGGCCCGTGAGGTGATCGCCCAGAAGGGCTTCTTCAAGACCACGATCACCGACATCACCGCGGCCGCCAATCGCTCGCCCGCGTCGTTCTACCACTACTTCGACTCCAAGGAAGACCTGTTGGCGTCGCTGGCAGAGGACTTTCGCGCCTCGGCCAAAAGCCGTGCGGTGCAGGCACTGCACCCCGGCCAGGACCTGCGCGAGATCATCGAGGAATCGGTGCGGGCGCACTGGGAGACCTACCGCGAACACCTCGGGGTCATGGTCGGGGTGTTCCAGCTGGCGATGATCAACGACGAGTTCGCCCAGCGCTGGCGGGACATGTGCGCCGACGCGATCGACTGGGTGGCGCAGACGGTGCGCATGGCGCAGCGCCGGGGCTATGCGCCCGGCGCCGACCCCGAGCTGGTCGGGTCCGCCATCGTGTCCATGCTCAACAACTTCACCTATGTCTGGCTGGTGGCCGGCGGCGACGTCGCAGGCCGCGAACTGGACGAAGAAGCAGCGGTGAAAACGCTCACCGACACCTGGTATCGCTCGGTGAGCTGGCGCGATCAGGATTCATGATCAAAGGAGTAATGCAGTGGCAGTGACCCGCGAATTCGTCTCGCTCACTTCGGCATCGGCGGGCGTGAACCCGGCCGGCTACCATCCGGCCCAGGGCTTGTACTGGACTCCGGCCGGCACCAAGCCGAAGGTGGCGGTGATCGCCAGCCACTACAACGTGGACTTCGCCGAGCACTACCTGGCGCCGCTGATCGCCGAACGCGGCTACGGCTTCCTGGGGTGGAACACCCGCTACCGCAGTGGCGAGTCGTTGTTCCTGCTCGAGCATGCGCTGCTCGACATCGCGGCCGGGGTGCAGTGGCTGCGTGAACAGGCCGGCGTCGAGACGATCGTCCTGCTGGGCAACTCCGGCGGTGGATCGTTGATGGCCGCCTACCAGTCGCAGGCGGTCGACCCGCACATCACCGCGGTCGGCGGCGGTCCGGTGCCCGACGCGGTCAATGCGCTGCCGCCGGCCGACCTCTACGTCTCCACCCAGGCCCACGCCGGGCGCCCGGAGGTGCTGACCGCGTGGATGGACCCGTCGGTGACCGACGAGACCGATCCGCTGTCGTGCGATCCGTCGCTGGACATGTACGCCGAGCAGAACTCGCCGCCCTACACCCCGGAATTCATCGCCCGCTACCGCCAGGCCCAGCGCGACCGCAACGACCGGATCACCGCGTGGGCGCAGGCGGAGCTCAAGCGGCTCAAGGCCGGCGGCACCTACGACCGGGCCTTCTCGGTGCATCGGGTGTGGGCCGACCCGCGCTATCTCGACGCCTCACTGGACCCGTCGGACCGACCGCTGAACCTGTGCTACCTGGGTGACCCGCGCCGCGCCAACCGCGCGCCGTACAACATCGCCGCGCACTGCACGCTGCGGACCTGGTTGTCCATGTGGAGCCTGCAGACGTCGTTCTGCCAGGGCGCTCCGCACCTGGGCCGGATCACGCTGCCGTCGTTGGTGATTCAGGGCACCGCGGACACCGGGGTGTTCCCCAGCGACGCCCAGCACATCTACGACTCGCTGGCCAGCACCGACAAGCAGCTGCACTTCATCGCGGGCGACCACTACCTGGAGCAGCCGACGGACAGCCGCACGGTCTGCGCCGACCTGGTGGCGTCCTGGATTGCCGAACGCACCTGATGGCCACGCTCGACTTCGACTTCCGCGACCCGGCGCTGCACGTCGATCCGCTGGCGTATCAGCGGCGGTTCGCCGAAGCCGACCCGGTGCACCGCAACAGCCAGGGGCTGTGGGTGCTCACCCGGTATGCCGATGTGCTGGCGATGCTGCGCGACGAGCGGGTCAGCACCGACCGGCGAAACCTCTACCGCAACAAGCTCGAACCGGGGCGGGCGTATCTGACCCACGTGGAACACAACCTGTTCTACCGGTCCGGCGACGACCACCGCCGGCTGCGCGCCCCGCTGTCGCGGGCGTTCACGCCGCGGGCGCTGGCCTCTTTCGAAGCCGAAGTGGACGCCCGCGCCCGGTCATTGGCGGCCGCGCTGGACCCGGGCGGCTTCGACCTGGTGCCCGAGTTCGCCAAGCCGTTGCCGCTGGGGGCGATCGCCACCCTGCTGGGGGTGCCCGACAGCGAACTGGACAACCTGGCGGCCTGGTCGATGGCCTTGATCGCGGCCCTGGAACCGGCGGCCCCGCGCACGGTGTTCACCGCCGCCGACGAGGCCGCCGCCGGGATGAAGGCCCTGCTCGCCGATCTGCTGGTGCTACGCCGGGCCGACCCCGGTCACGATCTGCTGTCCGTGGTGGCCACCAGCGGGCTGCCGGTGTCGGACGACGAGCTGCTGCACAACGCCATCTTCCTGCTCTCAGCCGGGCACGACACCACCACCGCCGTGCTGACCGGAGCCACCGCGCTGCTGATCGAGCAGCGCGAGCAGCGCAGCCTGCTGGCCGACTCCCCGCACGCGGTGGACGAACTGGTCCGGATGATCAGCCCGGCGCTGATGATCTCCCGGGTGGCCGCCGCTCCGATCGAGATCGGTGACACCGTGATCGAAACCGGTGCCCCGATCCTGCTCGGGCTCGCAGCCGCCAACCGCGACCCGGCGGTGTTTCCCGACCCCGACCGGCTCGACCTGACCCGGTCGCAGACCGGCCACCTGGGATTCGGGTTCGGCCCGCATGTCTGCCTGGGCGCGCCGCTGGCCCGCATGCAGATCCGGCTGGGACTACGCGCGCTGTTCGACCGGTTCCCGGAGCTCACGGAGCAGGCGCCGCCGTACCGCGAGCCGAGCGCGGTCTTGACCAGCTACCGCTCTTATCTGCTGGCGGGCCGCGAATAGCTGCGGATAATCGAGGCATGACCAATTTGCAGAGAGCGATCCTGGCCGGCGGCTGCTTCTGGGGCATGCAGGACCTGATCCGCAAGCAGCCCGGCGTGGTGAGCACTCGAGTCGGCTACACCGGCGACCCCACCGTCCCGAACGCCACCTACCGCAACCACGGCAATCACGCCGAGGCCATCGAGATCACCTACGATCCCGCCGCCACCGACTACCGCCGGCTGCTGGAGTTCTTCTTCGCCATCCACGACCCCACCACGCGCAACCGGCAGGGCAACGACATCGGACCCAGCTACCGCTCGGCGATCTTCTACCTCGACGACGAGCAGCGCCAGATCGCGCTGGACACCATCGCCGAGGTGGACGCCTCCGGCCGCTGGCCGGGCAAGGTGGTGACTGAGGTCAGTCCTGCCGGCGACTTCTGGGAAGCCGAACCCGAGCATCAGGACTACCTGGAGCGCTACCCGAACGGCTACACCTGCCACTACATCCGGCCGGACTGGCAGCTGCAACCGCAGAGCTAGCGGGTCAGCTCCGGGGGCGCACTGTGATTCGGCCGCCCTTCTTGGGGGTGAAGGCCACGCCGCGGGAATGGAACTTCTCCCCCGGCGCGCTGGTGGGCTCGATGGTCAAGCGCTCCAACACCGTTCGCAGCACCACGTCCATCTCCAGGTTGGCGAACGTCGAGCCCGGGCAGCGCCGGGTGCCGCCTCCGTAGGGCATCCACTCGAAGGCCGACGGGCTGCCGTCGAGGTAGCGCTTGGGGTCGAAACCGTCGGGATCATCGAACGCGGCGGGGTTCTGGTGCACCTGGTTGATCGCGACGATCACCGAGTAGCCGCGGGGAATCACCCACTCACCGATCTGGATGCTGGGCGCGTACACATGGCGTCCGGAGAAGTCGATCACGGTGCGCACGCGCTGTACTTCGCGGATGGTGGCACGCCGCAACGAGTTTCCGCCGGCGTCGGCTTCGGCGGTCAGTTCGTCGAGCAGTTGCGGGTGGCGGCTCAGCCGCTCGAAGACCCAGGCCAGGGTCGAGGCCGTGGTCTCATGCCCGGCGGCCAACAGGGTCAGCAACTCGTCGCCGATCTCCTGGCGAGTCATCGCTGCGCCGTCTTCGTAGGTGCTGCTGAGCAACAGGGCCAGCACGTCGGTGCGGTTTCCGAAGTCGGGGTCGGATCGGGCATCCGCGATCAGCTTGTCCAGCACGACCTCGTACTCGGCGCGCCAGGCGGCCATCCGGCCCCAGGGGGTGAACCGGCCGTAGGAGCGGATCGGGATCGGCAGTGCCGCAAGGCGGGAACCCAGCGTCACCCACTTGGGCAGGCCGACCCGCAGCTTGTCCAGTTCGGCTCCCTCGGCTCCGAAGATCGCCCGCAGGATCACATTGATGGTGATCCGGTTCATCGGGCGGAGCGTTTCGAAGGGCTTCCCGATGGGCCAGGTGGCGATCTCGCGCAGGGTCTCCTCGACGATGATCTGCTCGTAGCCGCGCACCCGCTTGCCGTGGAACGGCGGACTGAGCAGGTTGCGGCGGCGCCGGTGCGCCGCACCGTCGAGCGCGAACACCGAACCCGAGCCGAGGATCCGCGACAGGTTGGGCTGGATGTTGCCGAGATCTTCGGGGTTGGTCAGCAGCGCCTGCCGGGCCAGTTCGGGGTCGGTGAGGATCACGGCCGGCCCGAACATCGGAACATCGACGGTGAAGGCGGCCCCGTATTTGCGGGTCATCCGTTGCAGCATCCGGCGCCGGGACAAGACGAACAGCACGCCGGCGGTCAATTTGGACCTGCGGGCGCCGCCGGGCGGCAGGTTGATCGCCGGCGCCTCGGCGGTGTTGACGGTGCCCGCGGCGCTGGGGACAACGGTGTGGGTCATGCGACGCCTCCCGACGTGGTCTTGGTACCACTGCGTACCAAATGCTTGCGGGCAACGGTACTCTTAAGTACCAACGTGTGGCAAGGCTTGAGTGCAGGGAGGTGCGGCGATGACGGTGCCTGCGATCGACACCCCCGCGGTGGCCGACGCGGCCGACCCCTATCGGCGCCGGCTGCTCGACGGCCTGGCCGATTCGATCGCCGAGCGCGGCTATCGGGCCAGCACGGTCGCCGAGATCGTGCGCGCGGCCCGCACCTCCAAACGCACGTTCTATGACCACTTCGCCAGCAAGGAAGAGTGCCTGCTGGAGCTGCTGCGGGTGGACAACGAGGAGTTGGCGCTGCGGATCCGGACCGCGGTGGACCCGCAGGCCGATTGGCAGGTCCAGATCCGCCAGGCCGTCGAGGCCTACGTCGCCCAGATCCGGTCCCGCCCGGCGATCACGCTGAGCTGGATCCGCGATATGCCGTCCCTGGGCGAGGTGGCCCGGCCGGCCCAGCGCCGTGGCCTGGAGCTGATGTCGAACCTGCTGATCGAGCTCAGTGGCAGTCCGGGGTTTCGCCGCGCGAACCTGCCGCCGCTGAGTCCGGCCCTGGCGGTGATTCTGCTGGGCGGCCTGCGGGAACTGACCGCGCTGGCCGTCGAGGACGGCGACGACATCGGCGTCATCACCGAACCCGCCATCGTCGCCTCGATCGCGCTGCTGGGCCCCCGGAGCTGACTCAGGTCCAGGGCAGCGCCAACCTGCAGATCTTGCGGACCACGCTGCCGAACTGCTTGCGCAGCGGGCCGGCGTTGTAGGCGACCCCGTAGCGCTCGCAGATCTCGCGGACCTGCGGGGCGATCTCGGCGTACCGGTGCGCCGGCAGATCGGGGAACAGGTGGTGTTCCACCTGGAACGACAGGTTGCCGGTCAGGATGTGGAACAACTTGCCGCCGGTCAGGTTCGCCGAACCGAGGATCTGGCGGTAGTACCACATTCCGCGTGACTCGTTCTCGGCTTCTTCAACCGTGAATTCCTGTGTGCCGTCCGGGAAGTGGCCGCAGAAGATGATCATGTACGCCCAGACGTTGCGCATCAGGTTGGCGGTCATGTTGCCGGCGAACACCAGCGGTGCGAACGGCCCCGCCAGCAGCGGGAAGGCGACGTAGTCCTTGAGCGTCTGGCGGCGCACCTTCTGCCAGGTCTCCCGGAGCATTTCGCGCTTGTCGGTCAACTTGATCTCGCCGGCCCGGAGGCGTTCGGCCTCCAGCTCGTGCACCGCGACGCCGTACTGGAACAGCACCATCAGCAAGAAGGCGTACAACGGGTTGCCCAAGTAGTAGGGCTCCCACGGCTGCTTCTCGCTCATCCGCAGAATGCCGTAGCCGACGTCGCGGTCCATCCCGACGATGTTGGTGTAGGTGTGGTGCATGTAGTTGTGCGAGTGCCGCCACTGGTCCGCCGGACAGGCGGTGTCCCATTCGAAGTGCTTGCCGTACAACGCCGGTTCGTTCATCCAGTCGTACTGACCGTGCATGACGTTGTGGCCGATCTCCATGTTGTCGAGAATCTTCGACAAGCCCAGCATCGCCGTCCCGGCCAGCCAGGCCGGCGGAATGATGCTGAAGAAGAGCAGGGCACGCCCGCCAACCTCCAAGGCGCGCTGCGCCTTGATGATCCGGTGGATGTAGTCGGCGTCGCGCTCGCCGAGGTCGTTGAGAACGCTCCGGCGCAGGGCATCGAGTTCGGCGCCGAAGGCATCGAGGTCAACCGGCAGGTCCGCGCGCTTCAGAACCTGCGACTGTTCCGGCTTCTTTGACTGCTCGGTTCGGGGGTGCTCGAGAACTGACTGAGTCATGGTTGGCTCCTTGGTTGTCTAGAGGTCGATTTCGACGTCACCGACGGGCACCGACACGCAGATCTGGATGTCTTCGCCCTCCGCGGAGGAAACGGCCCCGGTGATCAGATTGCGCACCGTGCCGCCGGTCTTGCGGCAGGTGCAGCTGTGGCAGATGCCCATTCGGCATCCGCTGGCCGGTGTCAGACCGGCGGTTTCGGCCTGTTCCAGCAGAGGTCGACCATCGTCGACCACCGACACGGTGCTGCCCAGAAACGTCACCCGCCCGCCCGACGGTTCGCTCGGTGCGGCGAATTCCGGAGGAACGAAGCTCTCCGAGACCGCTTCGGGGCACTGCTCGCGCACCGCCGCCACCAGGGCCAGCGGCCCGCACACATAAACCGCGTCGGGGTTGGGCATGGCGGCCCGCAGATGCTCGGCACTGAAGTACCCCTGCAGGTCGCCGTGCTCCGGGCTGCGGGTGTAGCCGTGCAGCACCTGAACTCGCGGCATGGCGGCGAGCTCGTCGTGGTAGCAGGCCTCTTCGCGGGTGCGGGCGTAGTGGATGAAGGTCACCCGGCCCGCATATTGCTCGGCCTGCAGGGTGCGCAGCATCGACATCACCGGGGTGATGCCGCTGCCGCCGGAGATCAGCAGAATCCGGCGGGGGCGGATCGCCGGAAGAACGAAGTCGCCACCGACCCCGTCCAGGCCGACCACCATGCCGGGTTCGGCGTTGCGGTACAGGTACTCAGACACCAGGCCTGATTCGTGGCGGCCGATGGTGAGCTCGAGGAGCCGCTGGCCCTCGGCACTGGCCGGTGAGTAGCAGCGGGTGCGCCGGCGTCCGTCGATGTCGACCGACAGGTTGACGTGCTGGCCCGCCTTGAAGCCGGGAAACGCGTCGTTGGGTTCCAGGAGCAGAGTCACGCTGCGCGGGGTAGATCGCCGCACTGCGACGACCCGGGCGCGCGCGTCGTTCTGGGTCCACGTCGGCGACACCAGCTCGGTGTAGCGGTCGACCCCGTGGGGACCGGTGAGCAGGTCGACCAGGCTGGAGCCCAGGACCCGCCGCGTCAAAGTTTGAGTGAACATATGTACACAGTGAACACTTGTTCACGACTAGTCAAGGGTCTTTTGCCGGTTGTGTTACGCTTCACAACAGTGAACACTCGTACGCCGAACACTCGAACTGGGCGCTCGCGGCCACCTCGGCCCGAGCGGCCTTCCCGTGACGACCGCACTGAGCGACCGGAGCGCCTTTCACGCGAAGAACGCAAGGAAGCCACCCGGCGCGCCATCATCAACGCGGCGCTCACCCTGCTGGAAGAACGCAGCTTCAGCGCGCTGAGCCTGCGTGAAGTAACACGCGCCGCCCACATCGTGCCGGCCGCCTTCTACCGCCATTTCGAGTCGATGGATGCCCTGGGCCTGGTGCTCATCGACGAATCGTTTCGGGCGCTGCGCGAGACGCTGCGCGACGCCCGGGCCGGCAGAGTGGACCCCAGCAGGGTCATCGAGTCCTCCGTGGAGGTCCTGGTCGACAGCGTGGCGTCGCGCCGCGAGCACTGGCGCTTCATCAACCGGGAGCGCTTCAGCGGGATGACCGTGCTTCGCTATGCGATTCGCACGGAGATCCGGCTGATCACCTCCGAGCTGGCCACCGACCTAGCGCGATTCCCCGCATTCAACGAGTGGAGTGCCGAAGATCTCAACGTCCTGGCGGGCCTGTTCGTCAACGCCATGATCGTCAACGCCGAGGCCATCGACGACGCCCCCGACGCCGAGACGCTCGCCGAGATCAAGCAGGTTGCCATCAAACAACTCCGGATGATCGCGGTCGCCGCAGGCGGTTGGCGCAGCAAGCCCTGATCGGCGTGCCCCGCCGGCTCTGACGACGCCCGGCGTCTCCCCTACTGCCGAGCCGGAATCTCGCGACGCGCTCAGCGCGTGTCGTGCAGCGCAATTCCGGCTCGGCCGCAGTGGGTGGGGCGGCGCTGACAGCCACCACCCCACCGGCCACACCTCCACCACGCACCCCGTTAGCCCCGTGTGTTTCCGCGCCTCACCGTCGAGCCGGAATCTGGCGCCAAGCCCGCCGCGTGTCGTGCAGCCAAATTCCGGCTCGGCAACAGCGGGCGGGGCAGCAGGCCGACACCGCACCTGGGCGGTTAAGCCAGATTC
The DNA here is from genome assembly GCF_002101775.1 of Mycolicibacter nonchromogenicus. Taxonomy (GTDB): domain Bacteria; phylum Actinomycetota; class Actinomycetes; order Mycobacteriales; family Mycobacteriaceae; genus Mycobacterium; species Mycobacterium nonchromogenicum. The sequence goes on from NZ_LQPI01000048.1 coordinate 199,545, forward strand.
CTCAGTAACTTTCTGGGCAAATGAGCGCATGCGGCCACTTAGCTTAATTTTTCCTGGGCGAAAACTGCTAGCATCGCCGCCAAGTGATCCGAGTAACTCCGGCGAGGGAGATCGATCGTGTCGAAGGTCAAGCAGTATCTGTGCGGTGCAGCGGTCGCCAGCCTGGTTGCGGGCACGGGCGCAGCGGTGGGAGCTCCGGCGGGCATGTCGACGGTGACCGCCGACTGGATGCTCGCGGCCGAGCACGTCTTGCTGATCGGCCTCGACGGCGTCAACCTCTCCAAGGTCCTCGAATACGCCTATAACGACGACAGCGGCTTCAAGACCGCGATGGACCAGGGCATCACCGGGACCGCGAGCATCGTCAACCACACCACGCTCTCCGGGCCCTCGTGGTCGACCATCCTCACCGGCGTGTGGGACGACAAGCACGGGGTCTTCAACAACGTGTTCCGATCCGAGCCCTACAACGCCTGGCCGTCGGTGTTCAACCTGATCGAGTACAACAAGCCCGAGATCAACACCACGATCGTCAGCAATTGGGAGTACCTCAACGAATTGGCCGAGGCCGGCGGTTACCCGGTGGACAACAACATCTTCGTTGGCCCCGAGGACAGTCCCGCCGACAGCGACGGGCTGGTCACCGCGCTCACCATCGCCCAGATCGAAGCCACGGCGAACAACCCCGATGACGTCTCGAGTTTCCTGTTCTCCTACCAGTCGCAGGCAGACCATGCGGGGCACTCGTTCGCCGGCGGCTCCGAAGAATACATGCAGGCCATCATCAATCTCGGGGGCAACCTCCAACAGATTTTGGCCGCGATCACCGCGGTGCAGCAGCTCACCGGTGACGACTGGTCGATCATCATCACCACCGACCACGGCCACCAGCAGACAGTCACCCTGCCCGGTCTCAGCATCGGCCACGGCTTCCAGTCGCCCAACGAGACGACCTCGTTCGTGATCTTCGACCAAGCCGGCCAGGACGCAACAGACGGCAGCCAGAACCTGAATTACTCGACCGCCGACATCACCCCGACGATCTTGTCGCTGTTCGGCATCCCGTTGCGCTCGGACTTCGACGGTGTCTCGCTGGCGGACGACCCCACCGTCCTGGACAGCATCGTCACCCCCGTCAATCTCCAACAGTCGCTCACCGACGCGATCGCGATGTATGGCTACCCGAACATCGGCAACGACATCGAGCTGGGCATCCGGACGGTGGTCGGGTCCGTGCCGTACTTCATCGACAAGTTCATGACCCAGATCGATGCATTCCTGCAGGGGATCGTCGACCAGGACATCTTCCTGGTCAGCGGGCTGGCCGAAGTCGGCCAGGACATCAACGAATTCTTCGGCGGTCTTTCGGTGAGCATCACCAACACAGTGGCCATGGGAATCGCGCATCTGCTCGGCTCGGGCGTCATCGCGCCCACCGACGCGCCGCTGCCGCAGCCGGGCAGTGCTGACTTCTCCGACCTGTCCCAGTTGGTCGCCGACCTGTCCCAGGTGTTCGACTTCGACGCCCTGCTGGGCTGATCCGAAGAATCGGGCAGCAGCCACATCAACCACTTCAACGAGGAGACCCGATCGTGACGAAGGTCAAGCAGTTTCTGTGCGCTACGGCCGTGGCCAGCCTGGTTGCTGGAACGGCGGCCGCGACAGCAGGAACGCAGCTGGGCCTGTCTTCGGTGACCGCCGATTGGCTGCTGGCCGCCGAGAACGTGCTACTGATCGGCACCGACGGAACTCGCATCGACAAGATCCTCGAGCACGCCTTCGATGACGACAGCGGCTTCAGGATGTTGGCGGACCGGGGCATCACCGCCGTCACCAGCCTCACCGGCCACCAGACGCTGTCCACGCCGTCGTGGTCGACCATCCTCACCGGGGTGTGGGACGACAAACATGGGATCGTCACCAACATCTACCGTCCGGAGCCATACATAACCTGGCCGTCGGTGTTCAACCTGATCGAGTACAACAGACCGGAAATCGAGACCACGGTGATCTCCGGCCGGGGCCTGTTCACCGAGATGGCCGCGCTAAGCGACTACCCGGCCGACAACATCATCGGCATTTCCGGGGGTGCCACCTCGGCCGACATGGACGCGCTGACAGCCGAAGAGACCATCTCCCGGATTCTCGCGACCACCAACAACCCGGAAATCTCGAACTTCATGTTCGCCTACCAGTCCCAGGTCGACCATGCCGGACACTCCTACGGCGCCGAGTCGGAGCAGTACACGCAGGCCGTCATCAACGTCGGCGCCAACATCAGGGCGATCCTGGAGGCAGTGGCCGCGGCCGAGGATGCCACCGGCGACAAGTGGACCATCATCCTGACCACCGACCATGGCCACCAGGCGAATCCGGACCTGCCCGGCTTCAGCCTCGGACACGGACTCCAGTCACCTAACGAGACGACCGGTTTCATCATGTTGTCGCTGGCCGGGAACGAGGACCAGGCCGGAGGCCAGAACTTGGCCTACCAGACCGTCGACATCGCGCCGACGATCCTGCAGGCCTTCGGTATCCCGCTACGGGCGGACTTCGACGGCACCCCCATGCAGCTCGACCCGGAGTTGCTCAACAGCACCGTCATCCCGGATGACCTGCGGACGGCGCTGCAGGCCGCAATCAACTCCTACGGCTACCCCGACATCGGCACCCACCTCATGCTGGGTCTTCGTGCGCTGGCCGGCGGTGCCGGTTACTTCCTCCGGGATTGGGCCTTCCCGCCCGTCAACAACTTCCTGCAGTCGATCATCGACGAGGACATCTTCCTGATCAGCCCGCTGGCCCAGGGCGCCCAGTGGGTGTTCAACACCGTCGGTGGGCTGGTAGTCGACGTGGCAAACGACTTGGGCCGCGCCATCGCATACCTGACCGGGGCCGGCGTCGTCCCGCCGATCGACCCACCACTGCCGAGCAGCGCCGACTTCACTGTGCCGTTGGAGTCACTGCTGGACTTCCTGGCCCCCGACCTGGGAGCCGTCGACCTGGGCGTCGTCGACGTGCCTCCAGTGGTCGACCTAGACATTGACCTCGACCTTGTGACGGGCTGATACATCCCAGTCGGCAACTGTGCCGTCCGGTGAAATACCGGGCCTCTCCCTCAGCAATCTCCTGCTCACATGAGCAAAATTGGGAAGAAAGCTGAGTTTTCTCTGGGTAACTGCTAGTGTCGCGATCAATTGGCCGGCCGAACTTGGATGGGGGAATCCGATCGTGATGACAGGCAAGAAGATTCTGAGTGGGGTGGCCGTCGCCGGCCTGGTTGCCGGTATGGGAGCAGCCGTCGGGACGCCGGTGGGGTTGTCGGCGACAACGACCGACTGGCTGCTGGCCGCCGAGCACGTGCTCTTGATCGGCACCGACGGCACCAACCTCTCCAAGATCCTGGAATACGCCTACACCGACGGCAGCGGCTTCAAGACCGCGATGGACCAGGGCATCACCGGGGCCGCAACCGAGGTCAACCACACCACGATCTCCGGGCCCTCATGGTCGACCATCCTGACCGGGGTGTGGGACGACAAGCACGGCGTGATCAACAACGTCTTCTACCCGCAGCCGTACAACGCCTGGCCCACCGTGTTCAACCTGATCGAGTACAACAAGCCGGAGATCGAAACCACGGTGATCGCCGACTGGGACTACATCAACGACATGGCTGAGGCGGGCGGCTACCCGGCCGACAACAACCTGTACGTCCCGTTCCAGGACAGTTGGGCCGACACCGACTCAGAGGTGACGGAACTGACGATCGCTCAGATTCTGTCGACCACCACCAACCCGAATATCGACCAGTTCATCTTCTCCTACCAGGTGCAGGCGGACGAGGCCGGCCACGCCTACGGCGGCGGGTCGGCGGAGTACGCCCAGGCCGTCATCAACGTCGGCGCCAACATCCAGCAGATTCTGGACGCGGTCGCCTACGCCCGGGGCGAGACCGGCGACGACTGGTCGATCATCATCACCACCGACCACGGCCACCAGATGTCGCTGGGCTTCGGACACGGCTTCCAGTCGCCCAACGAGACCACGCAGTTCGTGATCTTCGACCAGGCCGGCGCCGACGCCACCGACGGCAACCAGAACCTGAACTACTCGATCGCCGACATCACGCCCACGATCTTGTCGCTGTTCGGCATCCCGTTGCGCTCGGACTTCGACGGCGTCTCGATGGCGTTCGACCCGAACGTGTTGAACGGAATCGTCGAGCCGACCGACCTCAAGCAGTCGCTCACCGACGCGATCGCGATGTATGGCTACCCGAACATCGGCAACGACCTGGCTCTGGGCCTGCGCACCGTCGTCGCCACCATTCCGTACCTGCTCAACGGCGTCGTCAACGACATCGACAAGGCGCTGCAGGCGATCGTCGACCAGGACATCTTCCTGATCAGTGGCTTGGCGGAGTTCGGCCAGGACATCAACGAGTTCTTCGGTGGCCTGACGGTGGATGCGCTCCAGCTGATGGCCCGCGGCGTTGCCTACCTGACGGGAGCCGGGGTCATCGCACCGACCGACGCGCCGCTGCCCCCTCCTCCGGGAGACGCCGACGCCACCTGGATCGACTCGTTGTTCTCCGGTCAGAGTCTCGATCTCTCGGGTCTGTTCGACGCCTTGGTGGCCTGACCCTCTTTGCACACCGAAGCCGCCAGGTCACAGACCTGGCGGCTTCGCTGTTACGGTCGGAAGCCACACCGGCTGCGCCTCTTCGCCAGTGCTGCGATAGCGTCGCGGCAGTTCCTCACCCCTCGGGCCGGCAACGTCCGCGACCCCCATTCACCAAAGGATCGGCGATACCGTGAAGACCCCCATCTGCGAGCAGTACGGCATCGAGTTCCCGCTTTTCGCCTTCAGCCACTGCCGCGACGTGGTGGCCGCGGTGACCAACGCCGGCGGCTTCGGAGTACTCGGCGGCGCCGCCTACACCCCTGAGCAGCTGGACCAGGAACTGACCTGGATCGATGAGCAGGTCAAGGGAAAGCCCTACGGCATCGACATCATCGTGCCCGCCAAATTCGAGGGCAAGGGCGAGAACCTGTCCGGCCGGCAACTGTCCGACCGGATCCCCGCGGAGTACAAGACCTACATCGCAGACCTGCTGGCGCAGCATGACATTGATCCCGACGAGAGGCCGCGCATGGGGTCGGCCCTGCTCGCCGGAAACGAAGGCGAGCAACTGCTCGAGGTGGCTGTCGCCCATCCCATCCGCCTGATGGCCAACGCGCTCGGCGTGCCGCCGGACTACATGATCAAGTCCGGAAAAGAACACGGCATCCCGGTCGCGGCCCTGGTCGGCGCCAAGCAGCACGCCCTGAAGCAGGTCGCCCACGGTGTCGACCTGATCGTCGCCCAGGGCACCGAGGCCGGCGGCCACTGCGGCGAAGTCTCCACCCTGGTGGTCGTTCCCGAAGTCATCGAAGCCATCGACAACGCCGTGCCCGTGCTTGCCGCCGGCGGGATCGTCACCGGTCGACAGATGGCAGCCTGTGTGGCGCTGGGCGCCGCCGGCGCGTGGACGGGTTCGGTGTGGCTCACGACGGAAGAGGCCGAAACGGCGCCGCACACCGTGCAGAAGATGCTCGCGGCCACCTCGCGAGACACCATTCGCTCCACCGGTCGCACCGGTAAGCCCGCTCGCCAACTGGTCTCTGATTGGACCGACGCCTGGCGGCCCAACGAAAAGGGTCACCCGACACTGCCGCTGCCGCTGCAGTCGATGATCGCCGAGCCCACCCTGCGCCGCATCGACAAGCTGGCCGCCACCGGACACGCTGGGGCCCAAGCCCTTTCCACCTATTTCGTGGGCCAAGGTGTCGGCCTGATGAACAAGGTGAAGCCAGCCCGCGATGTCGTGTTCGAGTTCGTCGAGGACTACATCGCCGCCGCCGAGCGGCTGGGCGGCTCGGTCAGCGACTGACCGAGCCCCCTAGGGGGTCTGCGGTTCCCGCCACATCTTCCACAGCGTGGGTCCCCCGTTGGGGACGTTGATCTCACCGATCACCCGAAAACCGAAACGCTCGTAGTACGGCACGTTTTCCGCCTTGCTGGATTCCAGGTATGCCGGGCACAGTTCGGCATCGCAGCGATCGAGCCGCGGCTGCATGACGGCCCGGCCGAAGCCGCGTCCCCGCACCGAGGGGTCGCTGCCGATCACCGCCAGATACCAGTGCGGTTCCTCGGGGTGGTGAGCATCCAACAGGTCGGTCAGGGCACGGCCCGCTGAGAGCCGGAAGCCCAAGGACCGGACCAGGGATGGCAGCATTCGCAGCTGCGACCAGATCGACTGCTTCCAACCGTGGGGAGGGTCCCACAGCGCAGCCGCGCCGATGGCTGCACCGTCCTCGGCCACCTCCACACCGCCGCCCGCCAGGTGATGAAACCGAGTGGAGGTGCCGAAATACGTCGCCAACTGGGCGGTGCGGGCCTCGTCATCGGGAAGCAGCCACATCGACACCGGGTCGTCGTAGAACGCGCGCCCCAGCGCCTGCGACAGGGCGGGGATGTCGGACTTCAACGCGGACCGCGAATCGATTGCCATGGGGCTACATTAATGCGTCGCATTCGGCCGCCACGCAGAGCAACATCAGTGCCATGAGCACCCTGTTGTGGGACCAGCACACCTGCCTGCCACTGCAGGACGGTGCCGAGGTGGACCCGCTGACCCGCTACCAAGGCACCGGCGGCGCACTGCTGTCGGTGAACGCGGGCTACACCCCGCAGCGCCTGGCCGACACCCTGGCCCTGCTGCGGCACTTTCGCCGCGCCATCGAGCACCACCCGAATCTGACGGCGGCCGGCACCGTCAGCGACGTCGATGCGATCACCGGAGCCGGCGGCATCGCGGTGGTGTTCGACCTGGAGGACTCCAACCCGCTCGACGGTGATCTGGGCAACCTGGCGGTGCTGGCGCAGCACGGGGTCCGCACCCTGTTGCCCACCTACAACCACGCCAACCGCGCCGGCAGCGGCTGTCTGGACACCGCGGACGAAGGACTGAGCGCCTGGGGCCGCGCACTGGTCGCCGAGATGAATGCCGTGGGTATGGTTCCCGACGGCTCCCACTGCAGCACCCACACCGGCCTGGACATGTGCGCGGTTTCGAACGGCCCAGTCGTCTACAGCCATTCGTGTATGCGGGCGTTGTGGGATCACCCCCGCAACATCACGGACGATCAAGCCCGGGCGTGCGCGGCCACAGGCGGGGTGGTCGGCATCACCGCGGTGGGAATCTTCCTGGGCCCCAACACGCCAACCCTCGACGCGTTGGCGCACCATCTGGAGTACGCGGTCGAACTGGTTGGCGTCGAGCACGTCGGCGTCAGCACCGATTACTCCTTCGACCACGCCGACTTCAACGCCGAAATGCTGGCCAACCCGCAGTTGTTCGACGAGAGCTACACCCGCTGGGGACCGATCCAGTGGATGCCCCCCGAGACCTGGCTGGGCCTGCGGGATCACCTTTCGGCACGCGGCTGGGCAGACTCCGACATCGACGCCGTCCTGGGCAGCAACTTCCGCCGCGTGGCACGCGCGACATGGCGGACCTAGTTCGGGCGAGCTGCCTGTGCAAAAGGCGTTATCGCGGAGAGGAATTCGTCCGGCTTCTCCAGCTGAGGACTGTGCCCCGATCCGGCGATGACGACCGGCTGCAGGCCGGCCTGGCGATAGCGCGCGACGTTCGGGGCGGTCGGGGTCAGCACATCGCTGTCACCCCACACCACCAGCACCGGTTTGCCCAGACCCGCCAGGCGGTCGGCCACCGCCCGCTGTTCGTTGATCCGGCTCGCGGCTTTGGCGTCGCACAATGCGTTGTGGGTCATCCGCTTCAACGACCGGTAGGCCAATGCGGGAACCGGAAAATCGGCCGCGAACCCGGTCTGCAACGAACTCTTGTCGACGGCGTCGAGGCGGCGCAACGTGTCCAGCGCGGGACCAACCACCAGCCAGCACACCGCGTTGCCCAGTGCGGGCATGGCGGTCATCCCCAGCGCGGCGGGGGTGTCGGAGACGATCACGCGGTCCACCAGGTCTGGGGCGGCCTCGGCCAACGCGGTGGCCACCAACCCCCCGGTCGAATGCCCCACCAGCACCGCATGGCGCACACCCAGCGCACCGAGTGCCTGGCGCATGGCGGCGGCCTGGCCCTCCGCGCTGTAGGGCGCCGCGTCCCTCGGGGCCTCCGACCCGCCGTGGCCGACCAGATCGATCGCAACCACCCGAGAGCCCTGTGCCAGTGCCGGCGCCACCGCCTCCCACCACTCGATGGACGCCGAATAGCCGTGCAGCAGCACGATGGCATGGTCTGAACCAGAGCCGTACTCGCGAACGTTGAGATCCGGGCCGGACAGATCGAGCACCCGCCCCTGCGCGAATGGCTCGGCACCGCGGGTGATCCGGTCAGTGATCACCGTGTTGACCAGGAGTGCGACGATGACCAGCGTGATGACCAAAGCGGCGAGGCGTTTACCCACCCGCTGACGGTATCCGGGCTTAGCCTGGATCGGGATCGAATACACAGGAGGTATGCAGTGAGCGACCACGACATCCGCATGATCGTCTTGTCCACCGACAACCTGGACGAATCGATCAAGTTCTACAGCGAGACCCTGGGCATGCCGCTGAAGTTTCGCGACGGCGCGCACTTCGCGGCCCTGGACGGCGGGTCGGTGACGCTGGCGCTGGCGACTGCGGTGGACCACCCGATCCACGGGCAGGTGGTGGTCGGCATCAAGACCGACGACGTGGACGGTGCGGCGAAAGCCATCGAGGCCAGCGGCGGCGGAATCGTGAAGGGCCCCTACGACGACGCCCACGAGCGCCGGGCCGTGGTCTACGACAACAAGGGCAACGGGCTGGTCTTCTACAAGCCGTTGGGGCGGTAAGGCCAGGCGGACAGGCGCAACCCGGTCCCCTGGGGATCGGGTTGCGCCTGCCTGGGATCCCGCCTATTGCGACGCCTGGATCTAGGGCCTGGAGTCGGGTAGAGGTCTACCCTCCCAAGTGTGACCTCGACACCGCCTCCTTGGCCCACACCGCCTCCCGCTCAGGCGCCCCGGCGGTTCACTTCGATAGTCGCGGCGCTTGCTGCGTTGCTGTCGGTCGCCGCGTTGATCGTGGCGATCATTTCGCTGACTCGTTCAGCCGACGCATCGACGCCGCACTACACGGCCGCGCAGCAAGCCGACGCCAAGAAGCGCCTCTGCGACAGTTACCGGCTTGCAGCTCATGCCGAACACGTCGAGACAAACACGCCCGACAATGTTGCGCTCGCGCGTCTCTCTGCGACGAACGGGGCCCTGATCCTTGAGACGGCCGCTGCGGACCCGGCACTAGACCCTCAGTATCGCGATGCGGCCCGGGCTCTCGCGCTCACGTACCAGAAACTCGTTGCGGTGGCCACTGGTAAAGATCCAGGAGACCCGGAGCTTGAGACGGTACTCGCCGATACCAACGCTAATGCGCGCGCGCTGCAGCAGCTCTGCGGTGACTAGCCCGCTTCTACGAGGGCTACGCCTGCTGACGCTACCGCGGTGCTCCGGGCAGAGTAACTGGAGCGAGAGATGTGCCGGTCCGATTCGAACACCGCGACCGCACACAGCCGACGCTTGGACTGGACGTAATCACCGGCCCGGTTGCGCCCGCCGGTGCCACACTAATTAGCGCCACGAAGTCCGCCTGCCGAGCGAACACCCCAACCAGGATGTAAATGTGAAATCGCGTTGGGGTCTACCCTCCGCATTGTGACCATAACCCCGCCTCCAGGGCCTAGACAGCACCCCGCTCAGTCACCCCGGCCGTCCACTTCGGTGTTCTCGGCGCTTGCTGCGTTGCTGTCAGTCGCTGCATTGCTCTTGGCGATCGTTGCGCTGATCCGTTCAGTTGACGCGTCAACGCCGCATTACACAGCCGCGCAGCAAGCCGACGCCAAGGAACGACTCTGTGACAGTTACAAACTCGCAGCTCATGCCGAGCACATTGAGACGAACACGCCTGACAACATTGCGCTCGCGCGTCTCTCCGCAACGAACGGCGCCGTGATCCTTGAGACCGCTGCGACGGACCCGGCACTAGAGCCTCAGTATCGCAATGCCCTGCGTGTCAGGGTGAGTTGAGTCCAGTGGTTCATAGCAACCCGCTTGCAGGGCGAGATACGGATCAACTCGAAGATGACGATTTCCAGCCCGGCTGTGGCCGGGGAGAATGCGTACATGGATGCAACACGTCCACGTGGTGGTGGCCCG
>NZ_LQPI01000049.1 GCF_002101775.1 Mycolicibacter nonchromogenicus
GGGCGCGGCCCATGGCGGTCAGGGCGTCGTGGTTGCGTTGCGCGGCACTGCGGGTGTCGGAGTCGATGGCCGCTTGCCTGGGGGTGCCGCCGGTGCAGGGGGTCTCATCATTCGGGTTGCACATGCCGGGGGCGGCCCAGCGGGCCAGGACGGCGTCGAGGGTGGCGCGGGCTTGGGGGTCCAGGTAGCCCTTGATCGGGCTCATGCCGTCGCGGTCTTGGGGGCCGAGGATGATGCCGCGGCGTTTGGCGCGGTCTTCGTCGGTGTAGTTGCCGTCGGGGTGCAGGTGATCGGCGAGCCGTTGGGCGAGTTTGGCGAGTTGCTCGGGCCGGTACTGGCCTGCCAGTTCGGTGAGGTGGCGTTCGGCCTGGGTCAAGGTGCCGGCATCGATATCGCTGGGCAGGTAGTGAAAGAAGGAGCGGATCACCGCAACGTGCGCGGCCCCGATCTTCCCGTCCCGCTGGGCCAAAGCCACTGCGGGCAGTGCCGGGTCCAACGACTCCCCCGTCATGGCCCGGCGGGGTCCCAGGGCGGCGGCTTCGGCGATGCGGCGCCCGGCCTCGCCGCTACTCAGATGCAGTTCCTCGGCGATTACCCAGCGGGGTTTGCCGCCCAATTCCACCGGGTCGGTGGTGGCGAGCCGGTTGATCATCGGGTGCTCGACGGCGGGTAGGCGCCGGCGTAGCTGCTCGCAGCGCTGCAGCAAGGCCAGGCATTCGCGTGGGGTCAGTGCGTCGAAGTCGAGATCCAGCGCCTGATCGAGATAGGCCGCGAGGGCGTCGAAGACTTCGACGATCTCTTCCCGACTATTCGAACGCATGTGCTAATGGTAGCGCCGACCCCCGACAAGTCGCAGAACTTATCCACAACCAAAACCACAGTGACACAAGTGAACACAGTGTCGAATGGGAAGCAGCGTCAGTCCCGGCACTCCACCGCGCCGTCGTCGAGGACCACCCGTGGGTTGGCGCCGTCGGGACCGGCGGCCTCGGTACGGAACACCGCCTTACCCGGCTCGGTGCGCCAGATCGAGGTGGTCAGCGTCTCCCCCGGGAACACCGGATCGGTGAACCGCGCCGAGATGGCGCTGACCCGGCTGGCGTCACCGCCGCCGAGTTCGGCGACCAGCGCTCGCCCGGCGAAACCGTAGGTGCACAGCCCGTGCAGGATCGGCTTGGGGAAACCGGCCAGTGTGGTGGCGAACCACGGATCGCTGTGCAGCGGGTTGCGGTCCCCGGAGAGCCGATAAAGCAGCGCCTGGTCCTCCCGGGTCGCATACGCCACGCGGGAATCCGGTTCGGAGTCCGGGATCTGCGGCGCAACCGCCCGTTGCCCGGGCTGCCCGCCGAAGCCGCCGGCCTTGCGGATCACCAGGGTGGTCAGCGTCTCAACGACCAGTTCGGACGTCGTCGAATCGGTCCCGCGTGCCCGCAGCATCACGACGGCGTTCTTGCCCTCGCCCTTGTCCTGGATGTCGGCCACCTCGGCCACCACCTGCAGGCTTCCGGCGGGCGGAAGCGGCGCGAACAGCCGCACCTCCTGGGACCCGTGCAGCAGCAGCGCCGGATTGAAGGTGCCGATCTTGCCGGCGGCGGCAAAGCCCATGCAGCAGATGACGGCATAGGTGGGCAGCACCTGCTGCGGGGTGTCATGGCTGTTCTCGGTGGTGAACGCCAGATCAGCTGTTCCGGCACCGACCCCGAGTGCATAGAGCATGGTGTCGCGCTCGGTCCATGCGAATGTCATCGGGTCTGCGGTCGCGCCAACGGCCGTCGGGTCCAGTGCCACGGATTCTCCTTCGCCTCGGACGAATTGGCCCCACCATTTTCAGCAGAACCGGTCCCGCCGATGCTATCCACACGGCAGGCTGTCGACATGGGGAAAAGCATCTGGAATCGCGGCAGGACTCTGTTCGCACTGCTGGCGGCGGGGCTGGCCGCAGTGCTGGTGCTCAGCGGTTGTTCGGGGACACCGCACCCGCGTGACATCACGCTGACGCTGATACGGCACGCCGAATCGGAAGCCAACGCCTCCGGGATCGTCGACACCTCGGTGCCTGGCCCCGGGCTGACCGAGAAGGGCCGCGTTCGAGCCCAGGAGATGGCAAATCAGCTCTCGCGCAACCACTATGACGCCGTCTACGCCTCCTCGATGCTGCGCGCCCAGCAGACCGCCGCACCACTGGCGCGCGAACTCGGCCGCCAGGTGCAGATCCTGCCCGGGCTGCGCGAGATCGGCGCCGGCTGGTTCGGCGACAAGCCCGAGTCGACAGGCGGCGCGGCGTATCTGCTGGCCCCGCTGGCCTGGATCAACGGTGAGCGGACCGCAACCCTCCCCGGCTCGATCGACGGCAACCAGTTCAACGATGAGTTCGGCGCCGCGGTCCGGCAGATCTACGACGCCGGCGACGCCAATCCGGTGGCGTTCGCGCACGGGGTGTCGATCGCAACATGGACGCTGATGAACGTGAAGAATCCCCGCGACGAGCTGTTGACCAACCACCCGCTGCCCAACCTCGGCAAAGTGGTGATCACCGGCAATCCGGCCACCGGCTGGAAACTGGTGGACTGGGACGGCATTCGCGCGTTCTGACGTCGGGAGCCGAGGAGCGACTGTTGACGTAGCCGACTCGAGCGACCACCATGACCGCATGCGTTATGTCGTTACCGGCGGTACCGGGTTTATTGGGCGGCGAGCGGTGTCACGTCTGCTGGAGACCAGGCCACAGGCCCAGGTGTGGGTGCTGGTGCGCCGCGCCTCGCTGGGCCGCTTCGAAACCCTCGCCGCGGCCGACGCCCAGGCGTGGGGCGAGCGGGTCAAACCGCTGGTCGGCGACCTGACCGCCGAGAACCTGGGGCTGAATGACACGGTGATCGCCGAACTCGGCGACATCGACCACGTCCTGCACTGTGCGGCCGTCTATGACATCACCGCCGGCGCGGCCGAACAGCAGGCAGCCAACGTCGAGGGCACTCGCGCGGTGATCGGCCTGACGAAGCGGCTCGGCGCCACCTTGTCGCACATGTCGTCGATCGCGGTGGCCGGCGACTTCGCCGGCGAATTCACCGAAGACGACTTCGACGTCGGCCAGCAACTGCCGACCCCGTATCACCAGACCAAGTTCGAGGCCGAAGCGCTGGTGCGCTCAGCGCCGGGACTGCGCTACCGGGTGTACCGGCCGGCGGTGGTGGTGGGCGATTCCCGCACCGGCGAGATGGACAAGGCCGACGGGCCCTACTACTTCTTTCCGCTGCTGGCCAAGCTGGCGGCGCTGCCCCGGCTCACCCCGATGGCGGTGCCGGACACCGGACGCACCAACGTCGTTCCGGTCGACTACGTCGTCGATGCGTTGATCGAGTTGATGCACGCCGACGGATGCGACGGGCGCACCTTCCACCTCACCGCACCGCGATCCATCGGGCTGCCTGACATCTATCGGGCCGTCGCGCGAGAAGCCGGTCTTCCGCCGCTGCGCGCCACGCTGCCCGGCGCCGTTGCGGCCCCGGTGCTCAACGTCCACGGACGCGCCCGCGTGTGGCGGAACATGATCGCCACCCAGCTGGGTCTTCCCGCCGAGGTGCTCGACCTGGTGAACCTGCGGCCGACGTTCGTCGCCGACGCCACCCGCGCCGCCCTGGGCGACAGTGTCCGGTTGCCCGAGTTCGCCGATTACGCGCCGCGACTGTGGCGGTACTGGGCGCAACATCTGGATCCCGACCGCGCCCGCCGCGACGACCCGGCCGGGCCCCTGGTCGGTCGGCACGTCGTCATCACCGGGGCGTCCAGCGGCATCGGCCGAGCCTCGGCGATCGCCGTGGCCGAGCGCGGCGGAACCGTCTTCGCGCTGGCCCGCAGCGGCCCGGCACTCGATGATCTGGTGGCCGAGATCCGCGCCGGCGGCGGGCAGGCGCACGCATTCACCTGCGACGTCACCGATTCGGCGTCGGTGGAGCACACCGTCAAGGACATCCTGGGCCGGTTCGGGCACGTCGACTACCTGGTGAACAACGCCGGCCGGTCGATCCGCCGCTCGGTGGTCAACTCCACCGACCGGCTGCACGACTACGAGCGCACGATGGCGGTCAACTACTTCGGTGCGGTGCGGATGGTGCTGGCATTGCTGCCGCACTGGCGGGAACGACGGTTCGGTCACGTGGTCAACGTCTCCAGCGAGGGAGTGCTGGCGCACAGCCCGCGCTACAGCGCGTACGTGCCCACCAAGGCCGCGCTGGACGCGTTCGCCGACGTGGTGTCGACCGAGACCCTGTCTGACCACATCACCTTCACCACCATCCACATGCCGCTGGTGGCCACTCCGATGATCGCGCCGACGGGGAAACTACTCCCGGTCGGTGCGATCAGCGCCGAACACGCCGCCGCCATGGTGGTGCGCGGCCTGATCGAGAAGCCGGACCGGATCGACACCCCGCTGGGGACACTGTCCGAGACCGGCAACTACCTCACCCCCGGGCTGGCCCGGCGAGTGCTGCATCAGGTCTACCTGGGCTACCCGGAGTCGGCCGCGGCACGCGGTGTGGCATCCGCCGAATCTGGCGCGCCCGTTGCGAGGCAATCGACGCAGCGTCGCCCGAAGCGGCCGTCGCGGGCGATCCCCCGGGTGCGGGTGCCCCGCCCGGTCAAGCGGGCGGTGCGGTCAGTTCCGGGCGTGTACTGGTGAACCGACGCTCGTGACACCGGTCTTCGCCGACTTCGATACCGGCGTCGACGACGCGGTCGCGCTGGTGTATCTGCTGGCCAGCTCGGATGCCGAACTCGTCGGGATCGCCGCAACCGGCGGAAACGTTGCGGTGCAGCAGGTCTGCCGCAACAACCTGGCCCTGTTGGAATTGTGCGGGGCGACCGGAGTCCCAGTGTCCAAAGGTGCCGACGAGCCGCTGAACGGACCGGCTCGTACCGCGGTGAACCTTCACGGGCCGCAGGGGCTGGGGTATGCCGAGTTGCCGCCCGGCACCGGACAGCTCACCGGATCCGACGCTGCCGCAGCCTGGGTCGCAGCGGCCCGGGAACATCCGGGGCGCCTGATCGGTCTGGCTACCGGCCCGCTGACCAACCTGGCATTGGCACTGCGGGCTGAGCCCGCGCTGCCCACGCTGCTGCGTCGGCTGGTGATCATGGGCGGCGCGTTCTCCGGTGAGCGGTCCGGCTGGGCCGAGTTCAACATCGGATTCGATCCGGAAGCAGCAGCTGAAGTGTTCGCGGCATGGGGAGCGGTTGCGCCGCAACGGCTCCCGATCGTCTGCGGCCTGGATCTGACCCGACACATCGCGATCACGCCGGCGATCCTGGCGCGGCTGGCGCAGTCGGCCGGCCACCCAATAGTCCGGATGATCAATGACGCGCTGCGGTTCTATTTCGAGGCACATGAGGCGCGCGGCCACGGCTACCTGGCGTATCTGCACGATCCGCTGGCCGCAGCGGTCGCACTGGAACCCACGCTGGTGACGACGCGCCCGGCTGCGGTACGCGTCGAGCTGGTGCCCGGCGATGCGCGCGGGCGCACGATCCCCGACTGGGATACCGCACAACCCAACGCGCTGGTCGGGGTGGGCGTTGACCCAACGGTGTTCTTCAACCGGTTCGTGCAGCGGGTCGGGGCATTCGCCGGTTCTCTTGCACCGCGGGATGATTGACTCCGGTTCACTCGTACACCCCCTCCAGATACCACCGCCGTAGCCGGTAACACAGCAGCAGGGCCTGCCCGGGCACTGCGCTTCCCGGCGAGCCCTCCAGCAGCGCCTGAACCCGGGCGGTGCGCCCGGATCCCGGCCCCTCCCGCTGCGGATCCCACCACCGCTCGTCGACCGGCCAGGGGCCGGCCCACCAGCGCAGCCGCTCGTCGCGACCCCGGGCAACCAGCCACGCCGGATCGGCGGAGAAGAATCCCCGGCCCGTCACCCGGATCGGGTTGCGTTCGGCGTCAAGGAGTTCCACCGGGTCGTCGAGCAGCACCGCCGGCGAGGGTTCGGGGAGCCGGCCGGGCCACGGCTGGCGCGGATCGGCCAGCGGCACCGGCTCATCCCCCAGCGGGGTCAAGGTGATGCGCTCCGCGGGGCCGCGGCCGCCGGAGAGCACCGGCACCCGCACCGCCTCGGGGCCGAGCAGACTCTGCACCCGCACCAGGGCCCGGCGGGCGCGCAACCGGTCCTCCTCCCCGAGGCCGCCCCACAGCGGTAACTGCAGCGCCTCGGCCGCCGATGCCACCTCCACCGGCTCCAGCCGCAGCAGCGTCACCGGACCGGTGGGCCGATCAGAGGCAACGCGGCTGTTCAGCCAGCCGTCCAGTTGCCAGCGCACCCGATCCGCGGTGGCGTCCTCGGTCAACGGCTCGGCGCACCGCCACACCCGAGTCAGCTCTTCCCCGGTGTCGGTGACGGCGTGAATGGCCAGCCGGGTGCAGCCGAGCCCGGCGGCCATCAGTGTCCGGTGCAGCGCACCGGCCAGCGAGCGGCCGGCGAACGCCGCGGCGTCGACCCGGTCGAGCGGCGGGTCGCAGTGCAGCACGGCCTCGAGATCCGGCGTGGGCTCCCGCCCGGACGGCCCGCGCTCCGGCTCAGCACGGGCGAACCGGTGTGCGGTGAGCGCGTCGGGACCGAACCGCGAGGTGACATCCGGACGGGGCAGCGCAGCGAATTGCCCGATGGTTCGAATACCCAAGCGCCACAACAGGTCAACCAGGCCGTCTCGCCCGGGACCGGACAGGCTGGGCTCGGCGGCCAGCTGCCGGATCGACAATCCCGACAGGAATCGGGCGTCTCCCCCGCGCGGTACCACTACGCCGGCGCGCGCGGCGAGCACCGCGGTGGAGAGCCCGTCGGCGATCCCGACCTGGCATTCGACATCGGCCGCCGCGGCCACTGCATCGACAAGACGCTCGGCGGCCTGCTCCTCAGAGCCGAAGGCGCGCACCGCACCACGCACCGACACCACCAGCAGCCCGGGCCGCAACACCTCAGCGGCCGGCATCAGTTCGTCGACCGCAGCCAGGACCGGCTCGAACAGCCGGGCATCGCGATCGGTGTCGGCGGCCACCACGTGCAGCGCCGGGCAGCGGGCGGCCGCTTCTCGGCGGCGCAGCCCACGCCGCACCCCCGCCGCCCGGGCGGCTGCCGAGCAGGCGATCACCCGGTTGGCCAGGGTGACCGCGATCGGCGCGGTGGCCGGCAACCCCGCCGCGGCCGCCGCGGCGACGGCCGGCCAGTCCATGCACCACAGCGCCAGTACTCGAGAGTCGGCCATGAGAAGTCTCGCTACCCGGCCCTGGTCCGCCCGGCGGCGCGCCCGGCGGCCCGCACCTCGATCCGCACCGCCCCGATCCGCCCGAAGCCGGGGACGGCGCCGCCGCCCGCCATCGTGTCGCCCACCGTCTCGTAGCCGCTCACCCGGGCGTCCAGCTGCAGCGCCGTGCCCTGCCAGGTGCCGCCGGAGACCAGCAGGGCGCAGCCCCGGTGACGCGCGCGGGCCAGCACCACCCGGGTGCGCGCCGGCGGCACCGACCGGCCGCCCAGTCCGAGCACCACCAGATCCATGCCGTCCATCAGCACCGTGGCCACCTCCACCGGGTCGTTGCCGGGGTCGGGGATCACCGCGAGCCGGCTCAGGTCGGCGCCCATCTCGGAGGCGGCCAACAGCCCCAGATCCGGCTGACCGACGATGGCTGCGTTTCCGCCGGCCGCCGTCACCGTGGCCACCATGCTCAGCATCAGCGAGCGGGCCCCGGAGAGCACCGCCACCGTGCCGCGCGGCAGTCCGGCGGGCAGCACTTCGGCCAGCAGCGACGGGACCGGCAGGACGGCTTCGGCGGCCGGGGCCGCTGCCGCCGACGATCCGGCCCCCCGCCGGCTCGCACCCACCTTGCCCGACACCGCCGCCATCTGCCGGCGCAGCCGTTCCAGCTGGTCAGCGCGATTTTCTCCGGAGCTATGACGTTGCCCCAAGTCCACCGCCGCCGTCATGTTCGCCTCCGGAAAAACTCGAATCTGTTCGAAACTATGTTCGATTCCCTGAGTGAACACTCCCCCACCGACAACCGTCAAGCCGGATTTCCCGACCGCGCATCAACGGCCTCTCACGCCCCATCAGCACCGCCCCGACGGCCCCCGAGGCCGCCCTTCGGTACACAGTTCAAAATGTGTAACACTGTTCCGCATGACCCAATCCGTGGAGACCGATGCGGCTACCGACGCGCTGCCGTTGGGGCCCCAGTCCCTGGTATGGCGCTACTTCGGCGACAACCGGATGTTCTTGATCGGGCCACGTCCCGCAGTGCTGCAGAACATGCTCGCCGAGCTCGGTCAGGGCGTGCTGGACCACTCGGTGTTCTTCACCGACACCGCCGCCCGCATCAAACGTTCGCTGCCGCCGATCTTCATGACCGTCTACGGCGAAGACTCCGACAACGCCGGTCAGCAGGTACGCGACTTCCACCACAACATCAAGGGGGAGATGCCCGACGGAAGCCGGTATCACGCCCTGGATCCCGAGACCTACTTCTGGGCACACGCCACCTTCGTCGACCAGGTGCTGTACTTCGCCGACACCTTCGTCAAGCGGCTGACCCCGGACGAGAAGGAGCAGATCTACCTCGAATCGAAGACCTGGTACCGCCGCTACGGGGTCAGCGACCGGGTGATGCCGGCCGATTACGCCGAGTTCGAGCGCTACTGGAATCAGATGCTGGACAAGGTTCTCGTCGACCATCCGACCGCCAAGTACGGCGTCGGCTACGTCACCAAGGGCTTCCCCTGCCCCAAGGGGGTGCCACCGACGCTGTGGCGGGCGATCTCGGCGGTCTTCAATCCGCTCGCGGCGTTTCTCACCACCGGCGGTATGCCGCCGAGCACCCGCGCCCAATTGGGTCTGCCGTGGAGCGATCGGCAAGAGCGGCGCTATCAGCGGTTCGCCGCGCTCTGCCGGTCGCGGCCGGTCAACTGGGCGTGGGATCATCTGCCATTGCGGCTGCGCTACAACCGATTCGCCTATGCCGGCTACACCCGGGGCTGACCCGGCAACCACCGCCATCCTCGACGCCGCGGTGGCCGAGTTCGAGCAGCACGGCTTCCGGCGGGTCGCGCTGGACGACGTCGCTCGCCGCGCCGGGGTCAGCCGCACCACCATCTACCGCCGATTCGCCGGCCGCGATGAGCTGGTCGCCGCGGTCATCGACCGGGAGAATGCCGCGCTCTACGCCGATATCGCCGCTGAACTGAAAAACTCTGGCCCGCAGTCGAATTACTATGTGGAGGCGTTCACCTCGGCGATCATGCAGTTCCGCCGGCACCGGGTGCTCAACCGGATGATCACCGACGAGCCGGAACTGGCACTGGCGTTATACCGACAGCACTACGGCGCGATCCTGGACCGGATGTCGCAAGCGCTGCAGGTGATCTTCCCCGCCGGGTTCGCCGAACGCATGGGCGCGGCGGTGGTCACCGAATTGGCCGACACCATCCTGCGCTACGCGGCCATGGCACTGCTGTTGCCGTCGCGCGAGCCGCTGGATTCCGTCGAGGACATCCGGGCGTTCGCGACCGAGCATTTTCTGCCGAGCCTTCCCGCGGCGCTGCGCAGTACGCCGGTGTAGGGATAACCCGGCCCGTCAGAGAGCCGCGCCGACCCCCATCGGGGCAGCCACCTCGGGCATGTAGCGCTCCGCGATCAAGGTCGCAATGGCTTCGACATCAGGAGCCAGCGGATACATATGACGGTATTGCAGAACCTGTTTGCCGATCAGCCCCAGCCGCTCGGTGAACGTCGGCATGCGGTGCGGATCCAGCAACGGGCTGTTGAACGGCGCACAGTCGGAACGCTGAAATTCGAAGGCGGCGCTGATCCGCGGCGCGGCTCCCAGACGGCTGCCGCGACCACCCCAGTGCAGAACGGCCTGGTTCCAGGCGAACATGGTGCCCGCCGTGGCAGGCAGCGCCCGGATGTCCTGAAGATTGTGGACCACCGTGTTGTCCGCCCCGTCCCAGCGACGCTCGACGAAACGATGATCGAGATGGGCGGGCAGCATGTACATGCATCCGTTGAGCGGGGTGGCATCGGTGAACGGCAGCCACACCGTCAGCGTCCGCGGCGAATTGTCGTGATCGAGGGTGTTGACCAACTTGTCGCGGTGCGGCCCCCAGCCCACGGCGTTGTCGCTGGGATTGACGTGCCAGACCCAGAAGTCGGGCAATGCCCGATACCCCTCGCCCATCACGCTGGTGAGGAACTCCGAGAACCCCTGGAATGCCAGCCACAGCTCGTCGTAGACGAAGGCGAAGGCCAGCGGGATTCCTTGCTGGTACAGCGTCGACACACCCGTGCGGATGGGCACGACGGCCGATTCCGGCAGCGCGTCGGGCACCTGGACGTAGCCCTCACGCTTCAAGTTCGCCAGATGGGCGTCGAACGCGCCGACCGAGGTGGAGGGGCGGTCGCCCCCGGCCTCTATCGAGAGTCCAGGGCACACTTGCGCCCAGAATTCGCGGCGCACAACGCTGTCGGCCGAAAACTCAGCAATCATCGTGGCTACTCCCACTCAATCGTGCCGGGTGGTTTGCTGGTGATGTCCAAGACTACGCGGTTGACCTCGGAAACCTCATTGGTTATCCGGGTTGAGATTCGCTCCAGCACCTCGTAGGGCACCCGAGTCCAGTCGGCGGTCATGGCGTCCTCACTGGACACCGGCCGCAGCACGATCGGATGGCCATAGGTGCGGCCGTCGCCCTGGACGCCCACCGAACGGACATCGGCCAACAGCACCACCGGGCACTGCCAGATCTGGTGATCCAGGCCGGCGGCCGTCAACTCCTCGCGGGCTATCGCGTCGGCCTGCCGCAGCGTCGCCAGCCGCGGGCCGGTGACCTCACCGACGATCCGGATGCCCAGCCCGGGCCCCGGGAAGGGTTGGCGGGCAACGATCTCCTCCGGCAGCCCCAACTCCCGTCCGACCGCACGCACCTCGTCCTTGAACAGCAGCCGCAGCGGCTCGACCAGACTGAACTTCAGGTCGTCGGGCAACCCGCCGACGTTGTGGTGGCTCTTGATGTTCGCGGTGCCGGCACCCCCGCCGGATTCCACCACGTCCGGATACAGCGTGCCCTGGACCAGGAACTCGACGTCGTGGTCTCCCAAGGTGTCGCGCACCGCACCCTCGAACGCCCGGATGAATTGGCGCCCGATGATCTTTCGCTTGCCCTCGGGGTCGGACACCCCGGACAGCGCTTCGAGGAACACCTCTTCGGCGTCCACGGTGACAAGCTTGGCCCCGGTGGCGGAGACGAAGTCGTTCTGCACCTGCTCGCGCTCCCCGGCGCGCAACAGGCCATGGTCGACGAACACACAGGTCAGGCGGTCCCCGATGGCACGCTGCACCAGGGCCGCGGCCACCGCGGAGTCCACCCCGCCGGACAGTCCACAGATGGCGTGGCCGTCGCCGATCTGTTCGCGCACCTGCTCGATCAGCGCATCGGCGATGTTGGCCGGCGTCCAGGCCGCGTCGATTCCGGCGAACTCGTGCAGGAACCGGCTGAGCACCCGCTGGCCGTAGGGAGTGTGGATCACCTCTGGGTGGTACTGCACCCCCGCCAGACGGCGGGCGCGGTTCTCGAATGCGGCCACCGGGGCACCGGCGGTTCCGGCCACCACGGTGAACCCGTCCGGCGCGACGGTCACCGCGTCGCCGTGGCTCATCCACACCGGCTGGTTGCCGGGCAGTCCCGAGTGCAGTTCACCGCCGGTCACGGTCAGTTCGGTGCGGCCGTATTCGCTGGTTCCGGTGCGCTCGACGGTGCCGCCGAGGGCCGACGCCATGGCTTGGAAGCCGTAGCAGATACCGAACACCGGAAGGTCGAGGTCGAACAGTGCCGGATCGAGCTGGGGAGCGCCCTCGGCGTAGACGCTGGCAGGCCCACCGGACAGCACGATCGCCAGCGGATCACGTGCGGCGATCTCTTCGACGGTCGCGGTGTGCGGGATGACTTCGGAGAACACCCGCGCCTCCCGAACCCGGCGGGCGATCAATTGGGCGTATTGCGCGCCGAAGTCGATGACCAAGACGGGACGAGGCGATGGTGACGACACCGCAAAGAGTCTAGTGGCGGCAAAAAGTCGCCCGACCAACGGCGGGCATGGTGAAGTGGAGGCACGCGGAAAGAAGGAGGAAGACACGTGCTGGGTCTGCCCGAAGCGGTACGTGCCTGCCTGTTCGACCTCGATGGAGTGCTCACCGACACCGCCAGCGTGCACACCCGCGCCTGGAAGGCCATGTTCGACGCCTACCTGGCGGCGCGCTCCGAACGCACCGGTGAGCCGTTCGTGCCGTTCGACCCCGAAGACGACTATCGGCGCTTCGTCGACGGCCGCAAGCGCGACGACGGGGTGCGCACGTTCCTGGCCAGCCGCGGCATCACGCTGCCCGACGGCACCGACGACGACCCTCCCGAGATCGAAACCGTGCACGGTCTGGGCAACCGCAAGAACGAAGCGTTTCGGGTGACGCTGCAGGCCGACGGCGTGGAGGTGTTCGAGGGGTCCCGGCGTTACCTGGCCGCTGTCACCGACGCCGGCCTGGCCACCGCGGTGGTTTCGGCCAGCGCCAACGCCGGTGAGGTGCTGGCGCTCACCGGTCTGGACAAGTTCATCGCGCAGCGGGTCGACGGGGTGACCCTGCGCACCGAACACATCGCGGGCAAGCCCGCACCGGACTCGTTCCTGCGGGCGGCGCAGCTGCTCGGTGTCGCCCCCGCACAGGCAGCGGTATTCGAGGACGCGCTGTCCGGGGTGGCGGCCGGGCGAGCCGGCGGGTTCGGCTTCGTGGTGGGTGTGGACCGGGTGGGCCAGCGCGATGACCTGCTGAGCCACGGCGCCGACATCGTCGTCACCGATCTGGAGGAACTGTTGTGAGAGCGGGCCGATGATCGCCGAGGATTACTTTCCGATAGAGCCGTGGAAGATCCGGGAAACCCATCTCAATCTGGATCTACTCGGGCAGACCGAGTCCTTGTTCGCACTCTCCAACGGGCATATCGGCCTGCGCGGCAACCTCGACGAGGGTGAACCGTATGGCCTGCCCGGGACCTACCTGAACTCGTTCTACGAGGTGCGGCCGCTGCCGCACGCCGAGTCCGGTTTCGGCTACCCCCAGGCCGGGCAGACCGTCGTGGACGTGACCAACGGCAAGATCATCCGGTTGATGGTCGACGACGAACCGCTGGACGTCCGCTACGGCGAACTGATCGAGCATGAGCGGATCCTCGACCTGCGCGCGGGCACCCTGACCCGTCACGTTCACTGGCGGTCTCCGGCGAAAAAGCAGGTCAAGGTGCACTCCACCCGACTGGTGTCGCTGGCGCACCGCAGCATCGCGGCCATCGAGTACGTCGTCGAGGCGGTCGACGAATTCGTCCGTGTGACGGTGCAGTCCGAGCTGGTCGCCAATGAGGACCAGCCGCCGACCTCCACCGACCCTCGGGTTGCGGCGATTCTGGAGAACCCGCTGGAGGCCGTGGAACGCGAGAACACCAGCGCCGCAGCGGTGCTGGTGCATCGCACCCGGGCCAGCGAACTGATGATGGCCGTGGCCATGGATCACGAGGTCGAGGTGCCCGGCCGGGTTCAGGTCTCCACGATGACGATCCCCGACGTGGCGGCGACCACCATCGTGTGCGGCCTGCGCCCCGGCCAGAAGTTGCGCATCGTCAAATACCTGGCCTACGGCTGGTCCAGTGAGCGGTCACGGCCCGCGCTGCGCGATCAGGCCATCGCGGCGCTGACCGGTGCCCGCTACAGCGGCTGGCAGGGCCTGGTCGACGCGCAACGGGCCTACCTCGACGAGTTCTGGGACGGCGCCGACGTCGAGGTCCACGGCGACCCGGACTGCCAGCAGGCGATCCGCTTCGCGCTGTTCCACCTGCTGCAGGCCAGTGCCCGCGCCGAACGCCGCGCCATTCCGAGCAAAGGTCTGACCGGCACCGGTTATGACGGCCACACCTTCTGGGACAGCGAGAGTTTCATCCTGCCGGTGCTGATCTACACCGCTCCCCACGCCGCAGCCGATGCGTTGCGCTGGCGGGCCACCACCCTCGATCTCGCGCGCGAACGCGCCGCCGAGCTGGGGCTGTCCGGCGCGGCCTTCCCGTGGCGGACGATCCGCGGCCAGGAGTGCTCCGGCTACTGGCCGGCGGGCACCGCCGCCTGGCACATCAACGCCGACATCGCGGCGGCGTTCGAGCAGTACCGGGTGGTCACCGGTGACCACTCGGTGGAGCAGGAATGCGGGCTGGCGGTGCTGGTGGAGACCGCGCGACTCTGGCGCTCGCTCGGACACCACGACCGGCATGGGGTATGGCACCTGTACGGGGTCACCGGTCCCGATGAATACACCGCGATCGTCCGGGACAACACATTCACCAACCTGATGGCCGCCCACAATCTGCGTACTGCCGCGCAGGCGTGCGCTCGCCATCCCGACGCCGCCCATGAGCTGGGGGTCACCACCGAGGAGATGGCGGGCTGGCGAGACGCGGCCGAGGCGGCGCACATCCCCTATGACGAAGAACTGGGGGTGCATCCGCAGTGCGATGGTTTCACCACGGCCGCGGAATGGGACTTCGACACCCACAACGCCTATCCCCTGCTGCTCAACGAGCCCTATGTGCGGCTGTACCCGGCGCAGGTGGTCAAGCAGGCCGACCTGCTGTTGGCCATGCATTGGCGCAGCCACGCGTTCACCGCCGAACAGAAGGCGCGCAACGTCGACTACTACGAGCGGCGCACGGTACGCGACTCCTCGCTGTCGGCGTGCACCCAGGCGGTGATGTGCGCCGAAGTGGGGCACCTGGAGTTGGCTCACGACTACACCTACGAGACGGCTTTCGTCGACCTGCGCGATCTGCACGACAACACCCGCGACGGCCTGCATATGGCGGCGCTGGCGGGAACGTGGCTCGCCTTGGTGGCCGGGTTCGGCGGTCTGCGTGACGACGCCGGTGTGCTGTCGTTGGATCCCGCGCTGCCGGACGGGATCTCACGGCTACGGTTCGGGTTGCGTTGGCGGGGAAATCGGCTGACGGTCGACGCCAACCACAGCAAAGTCACCTACACGCTGCGCGATGGCCCCGACAGTCAGCTGACTATTCGCCATGCCGGTGAGGACATCGAACTGAGCACGCAGTCCCCGACGACGCTGCCGATCCATCGACGTGAACCGTTGCTGCCCACCCCGACTCAGCCGCCCGGGCGGGAGCCGATGCACCGCCGAGAGGTCGCGCGGTGACGCCTCAGGCGTTACCGGAGGACCAGCGCAGCGCGCCGAAGGCGCTGTCCGGCACCACCGGGTTCTTCGGCGCGATCGGGTCCAGTCGCCGGTAGGCCTCGCCCTGGGCCGGCCGCAGATCGGCCTCACCCTTGTTGGGCCACAGCGATGCGGCCCGCTCGGCCTGAGCGGTGATCGACAACGACGGGTTGACCCCGAGGTTGGCCGAGACCGCCGCGCCGTCCATCACCGCCAGGGTCGGGTAGCCGTACACCCGCTGGTAGGGGTCGATGACGCCGTTCTCGGGGCTGTCCCCGATCGCCGCCCCGCCCAGGAAGTGCGCGGTGAGCGGGATATTGAACAGCTCGCCCCAGGTACCGCCGGCCACACCGTCGATCTTGGCGGCGATACGGCGGGTGACCTCGTTGCCGACCGGGATCCAGCTCGGGTTCGGCTCGCCGTGGCCCTGCTTGCTGCTGTAGCGGCGGAAGCCCAGCTTGCCGCGTTTGGTGAAGGTGGTGATCGAGTTGTCCAGATGCTGCATGACCAGAGCGATCACGGTGCGCTCGCTCCAGCGCCGCGGGTTGAGCAGCCGCAGGATGTGGCGGGGGTCTTCGCCGGCTTGCGTCAGCAGCTGGCGCCACCGCGGAATGTCAGTGCCCTGCGGACCGGTGCCGTCGGTCATCAGGGTCTGCAACAGCCCCATCGCGTTGGAGCCCTTGCCGTAGCGCACCGGTTCGACGTGGGTGTCGGCGGTGGGGTGGATCGAGGACGTGATCGCCACACCGTGGGTCAGGTCCAGCTCCGGGTTGACGTTCAATGTCGCCGCACCGACGATGGATTCGGAGTTGGTGCGGGTCAGCACACCCAGCTTGTCCGACAGCTTGGGCAGCTTGCCCTTATCGCGCATCTTGAACAGCAGCCGCTGGGTGTTGTAGGTGCCGGCGGCCAGGATCAGATACCGGGCCGTGAAGGTTTTGCGGTGCCGGCGCATGCTCAGGCCGGTTCGCACCGTGCTCACCTGCCACAGCCCGTCACCCCCCTGCTCGAAGGCGGTCACCGTCGTCATCGGATGCACTTGTGCACCAGCCGATTCCGCCAGATACAGGTAGTTCTTGACCAAGGTGTTCTTGGCGCCCCAGCGGCAGCCCGTCATGCACTCGCCGCATTCGATGCAACCGGTGCGCTGCGGACCGGCGCCGCCGAAGTACGGGTCGGGCACCGTCTTGCCGGGTTCTTTGACGCCGCTGGCGCCGTCCGGGCCGAAGAACACCCCGACCGGAGTGGCCACGAACGTGTCGCCGACCCCCATCTCGTCGGCGACCTGCTTGACGATCCGGTCGGCGTCGGTGAAGGTCGGATTCTTGACCACCCCGAGCATCCGCTTGGCCTGGTCGTAGTGCGGCATCAACTCGGCGCGCCAGTCGGTGATGTGCGCCCACTGCTTGTCGGCGAAGAACGGCTCCGGGGGCACATAGAGCGTGTTGGCGTAGTTCAGCGACCCGCCGCCGACCCCCGCGCCGGCCAGCACCATCACGTTGTTGAGCAGGTGGATGCGCTGGATGCCGTAGCAGCCCAGCTTCGGCGCCCACAGAAACTCGCGCAGGTGCCAGGAGTTCTTGGCGAAATCGGGGTCGGCGTACCGGCGTCCGGCTTCCAGCACGCCGACCCGATACCCCTTCTCGGTCAGCCGCAACGCACTCACGCTGCCGCCGAAACCCGAGCCGATGATCAGGACGTCGTAGTCAGGCTGGTGATCAGATTGCGCCGACACCCCACGAGGATACCGGGCGGTAACTTTCTCCGGCGAGCAGACGCGAAAGTCCCCCAAAACCCGTCACGGAGGGGGCTTTGGCGTCTGCTCGCCGGGGAAGTGGCGTCTGCTCGCCGGAAAGGTCCGTCAGCTCCCGACGGTCAGGCCGACCTTCTGGAACTCCTTGAGGTCGCAGTAGCCGGCCTTGGCCATCGACCGACGCAGCCCGCCGACCAGGTTCAGCGAACCGAACGGGTCATCGGAGGGCCCCTCGAGCACCTGCGCCAGGCTGGGCCGTTCCCCGTATGCGACCTGCATCAGCGCCCCGCGCGGCAGGGACGGGTGGGCGGCAGCCGACGGCCAGTACCAGCCGTCGCCCTGCGCCTCGGCGGCAGCGGCCAGCGGCGTGCCCAGCACCACCGCGTCGGCGCCGCAGGCGATCGCCTTGGCCAGGTCCCCGGAGGTGTGAATGTCACCATCGGCCAGCACGTGCACATAGCGCCCGCCGGTCTCATCGAGGTACTCGCGACGTGCGGAGGCCGCGTCGGCGATCGCGGTGGCCATCGGCACCGAGATGCCCAGCACCTCATCAGAGGTGGTCACCCCGGAGGTGGAGCCGTAGCCGACGATCACCCCGGCCGCGCCGGTCCGCATCAGGTGCAGCGCGGTGCGGTGGTCGATCACCCCGCCGGCCACCACCGGGATGTCCAACTCGGAGATGAAGGTCTTCAGGTTCAGGGGTTCACCGGCCCCGTCGCGGTCCACGGCGACACGCTCGGCGGAGATGATGGTGCCCTGGATGACCAGCAGGTCGACGCCGGCAGCCACCAGTGCCGGGGTCAGCGCCGCGGCGTTCTGCGGGCTCACCCGCACCGCGGTGGTCACGCCGGCGGCACTGATGCGCGCCACGGCCGCACCGAGCAGCTCGGGGTTCAGCGGCGCGGCGTGCAGTTGCTGCAGCAGCCGGATCGCCGCCGCCGGCTCCGGTTCCTTGGCGGCGGCCTCGGTCACCTGGGCGATCTTGGCCTCGACGTCGGCGTGACGACCGATCAACCCCTCAGCGTTGAGCACCCCCAGACCGCCGAGGCGGCCCAGTTCGATGGCGAACTCCGGGGAGACCAGCGCGTCGGTGGGATGGGCCAGTACCGGCATCTCGAAGCGGTAGGCATCGAGTTGCCAGGCGGTGGACACGTCCTTGGAGGAACGAGTACGCCGGGACGGCACGATGTTGATGTCGTCGAGCTCATAGGTGCGACGGGCGGTGCGGCCCATGCCGATCTCAACCATGTCACGCATGACGGGTCAGCCTCGTTTCTGTTTTCGCTGCGCGAGAATGTGCCGGGACGAACGTCTGCTCAGCGCACGTAGTAGTTGGGCGCTTCGACGGTCATGGTGATGTCGTGCGGGTGGCTTTCCTTCAGCCCCGCGGCGGTGATGCGCACGAACTGCGCCTGCTGCAGCTGCTCGATGGTGGCCGAACCGGTGTAGCCCATCGCCGCCCGCAGGCCGCCGGTGAGCTGGTGGATGACCGTGCTCAGCGGACCCCGGAACGGCACCCGGCCCTCGATGCCCTCGGGCACCAGCTTGTCCTCGGAGAGCGCGTCGTCCTGGAAGTAGCGGTCCTTGGAGTAGGACTTGGCGCCGCCGCGACCCTGCATAGCCCCCAGCGAACCCATCCCGCGGTAGCTCTTGAACTGCTTGCCGTTGACGAAAATCAGGTCGCCGGGCGATTCGGCGGTGCCGGCCAGCAGCGAGCCGAGCATCGTCGTCGAGGCGCCGGCGGCCAGCGCCTTGGCGATGTCTCCGGAGTACTGCAGTCCCCCGTCGGCGATCACCGGCACGCCTGCGGGGGTGCACACGGCCACGGCCTCCATGATGGCGGTGATCTGTGGGGCGCCCACCCCGGCGACCACGCGGGTGGTGCAGATCGAGCCGGGACCCACCCCGACCTTCACCGCGTCGGCGCCGGCCTCGACCAGAGCGGCGGCTCCGCTTCGGGTGGCTACGTTGCCGCCGACCACCTCGACCCGCTCCCCGACTTCGGCTTTGAGCTTGCCGACCATGTCCAGGACCCCGCGATTGTGGGCATGCGCGGTGTCCACGATCAGCACATCGACCCCGGCGTCGACCAGCGTCATCGCCCGGACCCAGGCGTCGTCGCCGACGCCGACTGCGGCACCGACCAGCAGCCGGCCGTCGCTGTCTTTGGTGGCCAGCGGGTGTTGCTCGGTCTTGACGAAGTCCTTGACGGTGATCAGCCCGGTCAGCTTGCCGTGGCCGTCGACGATCGGCAGCTTCTCGATCTTGTGCCGGCGCAGCAGGCCCAGCGCGGCGTCGGCGGAGACGCCCTCCTGCGCGGTGATCAGCGGCGCCTTGGTCATCACCTCGGCGACCGGCTTGTTCTGGTCGACCTCGAAGCGCATGTCTCGGTTGGTGATGATCCCGACCAGCGAGCCCTCGTTGTCGACGACGGGCAGGCCCGAGATCCGGAAGCGGGCGCACATCGCGTCCACCTCGGCCAGGGTGTTCTCCGGCGTGCAGGTGACCGGGTCGGTGACCATCCCGGCCTCGGACCGCTTGACGGTCTCGACCTGGCCGGCCTGCTCGGCGACGGGCAGATTGCGGTGCAACACGCCCATGCCACCGGCGCGGGCCATCGCGATCGCCATCCGGGCTTCGGTGACGGTGTCCATCGCGGAGCTGACCAGCGGCACCTTGAGCTCGATGTTGCGGGTCAGCCGACTCGCGGTGTCGGCGGTGGCCGGCACCACGTCGGACGCTGCCGGAAGCAGCAGGACGTCGTCGAAGGTCAGCCCCAGCATCGCGATCTTGGGGGACTGCCCGTCGAGGGCACCACCGGCATACACCGCATCATCCTGCGGACCCATGGCGCCGGTCATCGGAGCGCTGACCTCTGTTTTGGACAACCAACGGCCATCTGGGAGCCTCCACTACAAAGCCGGGGTGAGAAGTCCATCTTAATCGCGGCGCACAGCTGCTTTCGCCCGCCACCACCCTTGGCCTCCGGGCGGGCCCCACCCGCCGCTGGCGTTCTGTCATGGCGACTGCGTACCCTGATGGGCGTGCGTGACCACCTGCCACCCGGTTTGCCGCCGGACCCATTCGCCGACGATCCGTATGACCCGTCGGCCGCGTTGGATGCCGTCGAACCGGGCCAACCGCTGGACCCGCAGGAACGGACCGCGGTCGAGGCCGACCTCGCCGATCTGGCGGTCTACGAAGCCTTGTTGGCCCGCCGGGGAATTCGCGGCCTGGTGGTGTGCTGTGACGACTGCCAGCAGGACCACTACCACGACTGGGACATGCTGCGCGCCAACCTGCTGCAGCTGCTCATCGACGGCACGGTCCGGCCGCACGAGCCGGCCTACGACCCGGAGCCGGACAGCTACGTGACGTGGGACTACTGCCGCGGCTACGCCGATGCGTCGCTCAACGGAGCGACCTCGGAAGCCGACGGCTACCGCTGATCAGACTCGCTTCCAGTTCCCGCCGCGGTGGGCCACCAGCTCGGCAGCCTCTTCACGCAGGACCCGTAGCTCTTCAGCCGTCCGCGTAGCACTGCCGACATCGGCCAACATGCACGCCAGCGCCCATTGCAGGGGGACCAGCCCCAGCCGGCCGGTGTCTTCCAGCGCGGCCTCGGCCACCACTCGCGCACGATCGGGTTTCCCCGCGCAGCACAGCGCGCCGGCCAGCACCACCTGGCTTTTCACCCGGTGGCGCACCATAGGTTCGCTCACCAGGTCGCACGCCTGCTCGGCATGGCGCACCGCGGTGGCTCCATCGCCGGTGACCATCGCCAATTCTGCGGTCACCCAATGCCGGCGGACGGCCAGGCGCGGATGCGCGGTGGACGGCTCCGGTTCGGCTTGGGCCAGCAGTGCCGCGGACGCCGCGAAACGCCCGACCCCCAGCGCGTCGGCGGCCAGCCCGACGAGCGCGTCGGCGCGGGCCTCCGGGTCGACTTCGCGTGCGTCGAGGGCCAGTGCCAGCGCCCGGCCATCCAGACCGCGGGCCAGCTCGTGCCAGCCGACTTGGCGCAGGAACGAGCCCTGGGTGCTGTACGCCTGGGAGGCCAGCGGCCCGGCCGGCACTTCGCGCAGCAGCGCCGCCAGGTCGGCGGCGGCGGAGGCGTAGCGGCCCTGTCCCCCGGCCACGACGGCGCGCAGCCACAGCTGCCGGGGAGTAGTGGCGGCGGGCAGGGGCCAGCGGCCGGGTTCATCGCCGAACGCGGCGTTCACCAAGACGGCGTGGGGATCCTCAATCATCGTTGCGCGACGTTACGCGGTACCCCCGTCGCATAACCACTCCACAGAATGCGGAATAACATCCACTCTCACGGAAACTCCACCCTTTTAGGCCAGCCTTTCTTAACGATCGCGTTGGTTTTACTTCAGATCGTTCCGTTACGGTCCCCTCGGCGCCGGAAGTCAGCCGGCGCTGTTTTACGCGCTACACCCAGCTACCGCTCGACAGCCGCATCCGAAAGATCCGGCCCCAACGGAGTTTTGAGAGGGGTTCCCATGCCACAGGTTGAGCACTTGCCCGGCCGCAATGCGGACGTATGGGATTGGCAGCTCCGGGGAGCATGTCGAGGGGTCGACTCGTCGGTGTTTTTTCCGCCCGATGGAGAGCGCGGCCGCGCGCGAGCCCAGCGCGAGCAGAACGCCAAGAAGTGGTGCCACAGTTGCCCGGTGCTGGAACAGTGCCGCACTCACGCGCTCGCCGTCGGCGAGCCCTACGGCATCTGGGGCGGCATGTCTGAGGCCGAGCGGCACGCCGTACTGCGTCGCCATCTGCGCCCCAGCGGCTAGGCACTTTCCCGACCGGCCGTTAACATAGCGGCCCGTGGGTACCTGAGCAGCCCCCGGTTTTCCGGGGGCTGTTCGCTCCCTGCCTGCCTGTCGGACCTCTGGTGTTGACTCGCGACTATGCGATCTGCACTGGTAACAGCCCTGTCGGTAACCGCAACGCTTGCCGCCGCAGCGGGCATCGGTCTGGCTTCACCGGCCCAGGCCGGCACGGCCCTCTGCTACGACGAGCGACTGTGCGGCGATCTGGGCGACGTCAGCTACTGCCCCGACTCCGGCAAGATGGTGGGCCCGTTCGCCCCCTGCCCGTCACTGGTCACCGGACCGTATGCCCCGGGCGGGTTGCGGCCCAACGCAGGCTTGTCGTCACCGGACTGAACGCGGGTCAGCGACGGCCTCGGACGCCGATAGGCACCGCGCTACAAGCGCGGTGCCTATCGGGTCGGAACGTCTGATCAGCCGTGCGGCGCCTCAGATATCTTGCTGTCCGGCGTGCCCAGCGTCTTGCAGTAGGTCGTTGCCGACAGACGCGTCGCCGAGATCTCCAGGCTCGAGGGGTCGACACCACTCTTGTCCTTGAGCATCTTGGTGATTTCGTCGTTCTGCTTCTGCTCGTCCTGCTCGACGAAGTCCTTGCACCTCGTGTCGCCGCCGGTGTTGATCACCTCCGAGGCCGAACAACCGCCGGAAATCAGCGCCCCCAGCGCAAAGGCCCCAATCGCAATGCTTTTCAACATCGTCATTCCCTACGCCTCCCGTCCGACGAGGCGCACCAGCCAGAGCAGGATTATCGAACCTAAGATTGCGGTGAACAGGGTGAACCACCAGCCACCACTCGCCGTGTCGACGACGAAGCTGAGCAGGAATCCGCCGATCAACGCTCCGACGACACCTACGATGATGTCGGTGAGCAGGCCGTACTTGGTCTTCATGGCCATACCCGCGATCCAGCCGGCAATAGCACCGATCACGATGTAGCCGATCCATCCCACGCTGGTAAGTGTTGTGGAACGGGCCAGGAATTCGGTGGCCGCCACTGCGTTCATGGTGATCTCCTTTTCGACACCTTTAGTCGCCGTTGAGGTCAACGCCGCGCAGGATTCATACCCGTTCTGCGCGGCGGCTAATCACCCATATTCACGTCGCGCCGGTGGACCCCGAGAAATGAATTGATAACCGATGCAATGTATTCGCCGGTTCGGCCTCGGGGTACTGGCCGGACTACCTCTTCGAGTTATTCCGATCGGAGGTGATAGGCGAACGACTTCTCCTGCCTCTGCTTCATCTTCTCCAGGCACTGGTGGTGCTTGCGGGCGTGGTAGGCCAGCGGGAAGTAGGTGAGCCGGTCGGGAAGCACGCGGTAGGCGATCCGAATGGCGGTGTAGATGCGAACGAGCTGGCGCTCCTCCTCGGCACTCCAGGTGACACCGAGCTTCTCGCGAAGACGCGGATCCAGTAGCCCGACCACCGACAGGTAGTTGAACCGCAGCGTGGGTCGTAGCGCGGCCTGCACCAGCGGCGCCAACAGCTTCGGAACCGCGGGCGGCAGGTCGGCCTTGCCGGCCTGCAGGTCGGCGATCAATTGCAGCGCCTGCGGCGTGCCCCGCAAAGTGTCGATCATCCGCTCGTAATAGTCGGCC
Organism: Mycolicibacter nonchromogenicus; assembly: GCF_002101775.1. Taxonomy (GTDB): domain Bacteria; phylum Actinomycetota; class Actinomycetes; order Mycobacteriales; family Mycobacteriaceae; genus Mycobacterium; species Mycobacterium nonchromogenicum. Next base: position 23,485 of record NZ_LQPI01000049.1, read on the forward strand.
ATTTCCTGTTGCGTCTCGGGATAGCCGCGCATCGGTACGTGCAGCAGCCGAGCCAGCCGTCGGTTGTCGCGCAGCAGTTCGTCCTTTTCGGCGTCGGTGAATTCGCGGCCGATCATCAACCGGCCCGCCTGAGCATTGATGATGTAGCCGGTGGCGATCACCCACTGATAGGCCTCGGGATGCAAAGCGCTTATCTGCTTGCCGGTTTCCGCGCTTTTCATGGTGAGCGGTTTGTGCAGGGCGCGAACACGATCACCTTCGGCCTTGGCCTCGGTTCCCCCGTAGGTCCAGCGCAGCACCGAGTCGACCGACCGGATCGCCCGGCCGCCCGGGTCTCCGTGGAAGGCCGCGGAGTAGCGGCCGGTGACCTCGGCGATCACCGGATGCATGGCCTGCATCATGAACGCCGCGCCCTCGAGGATGAGGAAGGTCCATCGCCCGGTGTGCTCGGCGGTCAGCGAGTCCGGCGGGACGAGCTCGATCTGCTCGAGATCCTCGGGCTCCGTGATCGCCTCGATCTCCCCGGCGGGCTGGTGCGCCTCAAGATCGGGTGTAGAGGTCATCGGCTTCCCCTGTCGTCACGTGCCAAGGTCCCGGCCCGACGCTAATATGACCGCAAGGTCGCATACAAGTCGCGTTAGGTCGCCACGTGAACATACATAGTTCCAGTTCGCAGCGCCGTAAGTCACCAAAGCAGGCACGCTCCCGCGAGATGGTCGCAAAAATAGTGGCGTCGACGGCGTCGTTGCTGCACCGGTACCCGCCCGAGCAGATCACCACCAACCTGATCGCCGAGCAGGCAGACATCAGCAAGGGATCGATCTACCAGTACTTCGCGAACAAGGAGCAGATCATCGACGCCGCGGTGGAGCGGCTGGCCGCCGAGCAGGCCCCCGCGATCGAGGACATGCTCAGGGCGGTCACCCTGGACCGGCCCGCCTCCGCGATGGAGGCATCGATCGACATCCTCATCGACTACACGATCGCCAATCGTCGGCTGGTCCGCTATCTGGCCCAGCGGCCCGATCATCTGCGCGCGTTCGAAAACATCTCCGGACTCAACGCCACCCTGTTGGCGATGACCACACTGCACATGAGCCACTACCGCAGCCAATACCGCGACGAATTGAGCCCGAGCGCTCTGGCCTGGCTGTTCTTCAACATGGCCGTGGCAACCACCATGCGCTACATCGAGTCCGACGACCCGATCGCGCTTGATGAGCTGCGGGCCGGACTGAAGTTCGCCTCGGCCGGGCTGTTGGCGCCCAGCCCGCCCGGTTAACTCGCGCCCGCCGCGATCACCTCATCGACCTCGACGGCCCGCGCGGCCATCTCTGCGTGGGCCCGGTCCAGGGATTCCGCTTGGTCCTCGTCGGCCTTCATCAATGCCTCGATGTCGAAACCGGCCATGTCGAGCACGCCCATGTCGCGGAATGCCTTCTGCACCTTGGGACCCCACAGCCCGATGTCCTTGACGATCGGCACGATGCGACTAAACAGGTGCGAACGGAACTGGATCATCAGCGGCGAGGAGTCGACCCATTGCGCGCACTCTTTGACGTCCATGTCGAGGGTCTCGAAGACCTCTTCGCCGCGGAATCGGTCGCGCATCAGGTAACAGGCGTCTACGACGAACTCTTCGCGTTCATCGCGTTCGGAGTCAGTGAGCTGCGAGTAGTAGTCCTTCAACGAGATTCGGCCGAAGGCCACATGGCGGGCCTCGTCCTGCATGACATAGGCCAGTACCTTCTTGGCCAGTGAATCCGGCGCCGCCAGGTCGCGCTGCACACCGAAGGCCGCCAAAGCCAGCCCCTCGATGAGGACCTGCATGCCGAGATAGGGCATGTCCCAGCGCGAGTCGCGCAGGGTGTCCCCGAGGAGCGCGCTCAGGTTCTTGTTGATCGGGTAGACGATGCCGATTTTCTCCTGCAGGAACCGCGAGAACGCCTCGACGTGCCGCGCCTCGTCCATGGTCTGGGTGGCCGCGTAGAACTTCGCGTCCAGATCCGGGACGACCTCGACGATCTTGGCCGCACACACCATCGCGCCCTGCTCGCCGTGCAGGAACTGGGAGAACTGCCAGGCCTGGGAATGCTGGCGCATCTCGGCCCGACGCGCCTCATCCGCGGACTCCCACATCGGGCTGCCGAACAGCGGATGGGCCTCGTCAGGCAGCCCGATCGGGTTCAGCGGGTCGACGTCTTGGGACCAGTCGATGCGTGACTGCGCGTCCCACTGCTTGTCCTTGCCCTTCTGATACAGCGACAGCAGCCGGGATCGCCCGTCGTCGTACTCCCAGGTGAAGCGCGCGTCGCCGGCGCTGGGTACCTCCCACGAGTAGGGCGTGGGCACTTCGGTGTACTGGTCCCTTGTGGTCATTCACTGCCGCCTTTGCCGGTGATCTCATGACGTGCATCACACACTGCGCCGCGGGGGGCGGCGCGTCAAGCACGGCGCGGATTCCGCCAGCACCGCTCGAGTGTGCGGTTCACTCACCGACCCCCGCAGACATGCCCGACCAAACCGCACACTCGGCCCGAAATGGCGAGTAGGCCGGCCCTCACCACCGGGGCGGGCGCTTCTCAATGAATGCCGCGACGCCCTCGAGCGCACTCGGTTCCATCATGTTGCAAGCCATCGTCGCGGCCGCATCCTCATAGGCCGACTCGATGCCGGCTTCGAGCTGCCGGTAGAACAGGGCCTTGCCCATAGCCACGGCGGCAGCCGGTTTCGCGACGATGCCGGCCACCAGGGCCTCGATCTCATCGTCCAGCGCCTCGGGCGCCGCCACCTTGTTGACCAGCCCCAACACCCGAGCCTGTTCAGCGGTGACGAATTCGCCGGTGACGAGCATCTCGAAGGCGGCCTTGCGGGGCACATTGCGGGACAGCGCCACACCCGGAGTGGCACAGAAGAGCCCGACGTTGATGCCGCTCACGGCGAAGCGCGCGGTCTCGCTCGCCACCGCCAGATCGCACATCGCGACCAGCTGGCAACCAGCGGCAGTGGCCAGACCATGAACCCGGGCAACCACCGGGACCGGCAGGCGCTGGATCGCGAGCATCACGGCGGTGCACTGAGCAAACAGTTGCTGGTAGTACTCCAGCGACGGCTCAGCCCGCATTTCCTTCAGGTCGTGGCCGGCGCAGAAGGCCATGCCGGCTGCCCCGAGCACGACGGCGCGCACCCCCGGGTCGTCGGCAAGCCCATCAATCGTCTCCCCCAGCGCGGCGAGCATCGCCTCGGAGAGCGCGTTGAACGACTGCGGGCGGTTCAGGGTCAGCGTGACGACCCCGCGATCATCGCGGTGCTCTACTACCAGCGGTTCTTCCATCGGGTCGCCTCACTCGATTGCCGCTGCGGTGCTCGCCTGGCGGGGTACCGCGGATTCGGCCCTGTCAGCCGTTCAGCTGGTCGTCGGTGACGCGTGCACCGGACTGCCTCGGCACGATCCACTCGTCGAGACCGAACCCCTGCCGCGTCGCCTCAGCCAGGTAGGCCTCCTGCGTCGCAGGGTCGATCACCGGTTGACGGGCCAGCAACCACAGGTTCTTGCGGTTAGGAGTGCCGACGAGAACAACCGAGTAGGCGCCGTCGATCTTCAGCACCCAGTAGTCACCCTTCGTAAACGGTATCCAGCGCAGCAGTTCCGGCAGGAACGAAACCTGCAACCGGCCCGGATGGCCGTCCACCGGCGTTGCCCGGCCGATCGCCTGCGACGGCTTGCCGTTCTCGTCGATGCACCGGTTGTCGACACGCACGCTGCCATCGTCGCGGCGCGTGTAGGTCGCGGTGATATCGCTGGACTCGGGATGCTCCCACCGCAGCGGAAGCCGTCCGATCTCGTACCAGAGCCCGAGGTAACGGTCCAGGTCCAGTGAGCTGACAGACGTGACTTCGGATGGTCGGCCCATGACGGCCCCCTCTCTGGCCGCGCGCTCGCGACATGTACGTCACGTGTGACGCGCTCTGCGAAGAAAGCCTACGTCCGCCCTCGGCCTCCCAGGGCCGAGAGTCCTCAACTGCATCGCTGTGCGCTGAACGCGGGATCCAACGAAAACGCCCCCGCCACAGGGGCGGGGGCGGTTTGCGTGGGTGTGCTTCTAGTGAGCGTGCCCGTGATGCCCGTGGCCGGCGTGTTCGTCGGCGTCGGCGGGCTTGTCGACCACCGCGGTCTCGGTGGTCAACACCATCCGCGCCACCGAAGCGGCGTTGAGCACCGCCGACCGGGTCACCTTGACCGGGTCGATCACGCCGTCGGCGGCCAGGTCACCGTAGGACAGCGTGGCTGCGTTGAAGCCCTGCCCGGCCGGCAACTCGGCGACCTTGCTGGTCACCACGGCACCGTCTTCACCGGCGTTGGTGGCGATCCAGTACAGCGGCGCGCTCAGCGCCCCGGCGAACACCTCCACGCCCCGCTTCTCGTCGCCGGTCAGCGAGGACGCCAGCTCCGACAACGACGCGCGGGCCTGCACCAGCGCTGAGCCGCCGCCGCTGACGATGCCCTCTTCCACCGCAGCCTTGGCCGCCGACACCGCGTCTTCGACCCGGTGCTTGCGCTCCTTGAGTGCGGTCTCGGTGGCGGCGCCGACCTTGATCACGGCTACGCCGCCGGCCAGCTTGGCCAGCCGCTCCTCGAGCTTCTCGCGGTCCCAGTCGGAGTCGGTCGCCTCGATCTCGGCGCGCAGCTGCTTGACCCGTCCGGCGATGGCCTCGGCGGTTCCCGCACCGTCGACGATCACGGTGTCGTCCTTGCTGACCACCACGCGGCGGGCGGTGCCCAGCACGTCCAGACCGGCCTCCCGCAGTGTCAGGCCGACGTCGGGGTTGATCACCTGGGCGCCGGTGACGATCGCGAGGTCCTCCAGGAACGCCTTGCGGCGGTCACCGAAGTACGGCGCCTTGACCGCAACGGCCTTGAGCGTCTTGCGGATCGCGTTGACCACCAGGGTCGACAACGGCTCGCCCTCGACGTCCTCGGCGATGATCAGCAACGGCTTGTTCGCCTCGACGACCTTCTCCAGCAGCGGAAGCAGGTCCGGCAGCGAGCTGATCTTGTCGCGGTGCAGCAGGATCAGGGGGTTTTCGAGGACGGCTTCCTGGGAGTCGAAGTCGGTGACGAAGTACGCCGACAGGAAACCCTTGTCGAAGCCGACACCGTCGGTGACCACCAGCTCGGTGGACAGCGTCGAGGACTCCTCAACGCTGACCACGCCGTCACTGCCGACCTTGGTCATCGCCTCACCGACCAGCTCACCGATCTCCTCGTCGCGCGAGGACACGGTGGCCACCTGCGCGATCGACTCCTTGCCGGAGACCGGGATGGCCGCGGCCAGCAGCGCCTGCGACACCGCGTCGGCGGCCTTGGCGATGCCGGAGCCCAGCGCGATCGGATTGGCGCCGGCCGCAACGTTGCGCAGCCCGCCGGAGATGATGGCCTGAGCCAGCACGGTGGCGGTGGTGGTGCCGTCGCCGGCCACGTCGTTGGTCTTGGTGGCCACCGACTTCACCAGCTGCGCGCCGAGGTTCTCGAACGGGTCCTCCAGGTCCACGTCGCGAGCCACCGTGACGCCGTCCATGGTCACCGTCGGACCGCCGAAGGACTTGGCCAGCACCACGGTGCGACCGCGCGGGCCCAGCGTCACCCGGACGGCGTCGGCGAGCTTGTTCACGCCGGCTTCCATTGCCCGGCGCGCGGCCTCGTTGAACTCAATCTGCTTGCTCATAGCTGTTTAAGCCCTTTTCTCTACGCGTGCCGCCCCGGACATCACCCGCAAAACGGGGATCTCCGGGGCGGACACGGTGGCTGCTCTGTGGCTACTTGCCGACGATGGCCAGCACGTCGCGCGCCGACAGGATCAGGTACTCCTCGCCGCCGTACTTGATCTCGGTGCCGCCGTACTTGCTGTAGATGACGACGTCGCCTTCCTTGACGTCCAGCGGGATCCGCTTGTCGCCATCCTCATCCCACCGGCCGGGGCCGACGGCGACAACGGTGCCTTCCTGCGGCTTCTCCTTGGCAGTGTCCGGAATGACCAGACCGGAAGCGGTCGTGGTCTCGGCCTCGTTGGCCTGAACGAGGATCTTGTCCTCGAGTGGCTTGATGTTCACGCTCGCCACGATTGGAGCCCTCCACATTGTCTGGATGCGACCCGGCCGATGCCGAGCCCATCGGAACGTACTTACTTAAGGTGTTCGGCATTCGTTAGGAGCCCTCGCGTCGTCGTCGCGGGTGCCGAGCGAGAATCCGATCGACTGCCACCTAGCACTCTATACATGAGAGTGCTAGCACTCAAGGGGACCCCTGTGCCGAGTCACGCGATCTGACCCTGCACCACCGGCAGCCCAGGATTGGTGGCCACGTCCAGCGCCGACGGCGCCGCTCCGGCCGCAATCAGATGCGCCGCGAACGACGCGATCATCGCGCCGTTGTCGGTGCACAACCGTAGCGGCGGGATCCGCAGCGTCAAGCCCGCCGCCGCGCAGCGCTGCTCAGCCAGCTCCCGCAACCGCGAATTGGCGGCCACCCCGCCCGCGATCAGCAGGGTGTCGACCCCGAGGTCGGTGGCCGCACGCACCGCCTTGGCGGTCAGCACATCGGCGACCGACTCCTGAAAACCGGCCGCCACATCGGCGGGGACGAAGCCGGGGTTGCGCTCCACATAGCGGGCCACCGCGGTCTTGAGCCCCGAGAAGCTGAACGTGTACGGCGCGTCGCGGGGGCCGGTCATTCCGCGCGGGAACACGATCGCGGTCGGGTCCCCGGTGCGGGCCAGCTCGTCGAGCACCCGCCCGCCCGGGTAGCCCAGCCCGAGCAGCCGGGCGACCTTGTCATAGGCCTCCCCCGCGGCGTCGTCGACGGTGCTGCCCATCTCGACGATCGGCTCCCCCAGCGACCGGACGTACAGCAGGTGCGTGTGGCCGCCGGAGACCAGCAGACCCACACACTCCGGGAGCGGGCCATGGGCGTAGACGTCGGCGGCCAGGTGCCCACCCAGGTGGTTGACGGCGTAGAACGGCACGCCCCAGGCCGCCGCGTAGGCCTTAGCCGCGGCCGCGCCCACCAGCAGCGCCCCCGCCAGGCCCGGTCCGATGGTGGCCGCCACTGCGTCGGGCTTGTCCACCCCGGCCGTCGCCAGCGCGCGGCGCATGGTCGGGCCCAACGCCTCGAGATGAGCGCGCGAGGCGATCTCCGGCACCACCCCGCCGAATCGGGTGTGCTCTTCGACGCTGGAGGCCACCTCGTCGGCCAACAGCGTCAGGGTGCCGTCGGATTCCAGCCGGGTGATGCCGACACCGGTTTCGTCACACGAGGATTCGATCGCCAGCACAGTGGTCACGAGGTCGCCTCCCGCCGCATCGTGTAGGCGTCCGCGCCGTTGCGGTAGTAGCGCTTACGCAGTCCGGTCTCGACGAAGCCGACGTCGCGGTAGAGCGCGATCGCCGCGGTGTTGTCGGTGCGGACCTCCAAGTGGACCACTCCGCCGTCGGCGTAGTCCAGCAGGTCGGCGAGCAGTCGCCGCCCAATGCCGCGACCCTGATGGGCCTTGTCCACCCCGATGGTGTGCACCTCGTACTCGAACGGCGGAGTACGGCCCAGCCTGGCGATTCCGGCGTAGCCCACCACGGCATCGCCGACCCGGGCGACGACGTAGTGGTTGTCGCGCGCGCCGACCGCCCGGATGAACGCTGCGGCCGGCCACGGGTCGTCGCCGTCGAACAGCTGAGCTTCCAGTTCAGCGCAGCGCACGGCGTCGCTGACCAGCATCGCACTCAGCGTCACCGGCGCCGTGACCGAAGTCGGGGGTTTGGCGTCAGGCCGGCGCAGATACAGCGGCACCAGCGTTTCCGGCACCTGGTTCCAATCCCGCACTGCGGCAACCAGTCCCGCGGGACTGGGATAGGTGACCTCGAGGGCCGGCAGGTCGAACAGCGCGGTATGCGCGGGCGAACCGGCCACCGCGGCGGCGTCGGCGGGATCGACGTCGGCCGGGGCACACACGGCGGGGCCTGCCACCCGGGTGCCGTCGCGATAGCGCGCCCAGTAAACCTCCCGACGGCGGGCATCGGTGACCACCAGGGTGGCTCCAGGGGCACGCACCCCGATCGCATCGAGACTGCACACGCCGTACACCGGGATACCCAGGGCGTGGCCGTAGGCGGCGGCGCTGGCCATCCCGACCCGCAGGCCGGTGAACGGTCCCGGCCCGCAGCCGACTACGACCGCGGTCAGGTCGGCCATGCTCAGTCCGGCGTCGGCCAGTGCACCCAGCACATTGGGGGTCAGCTGTTCGGCGTGGGCTCGCGCATCGGGAGTGACCCGCTCGGACAATACGCTCGGTCGACCAGCCTCATCCAGACGCACCACGCCCGCGGTGACGGCAGGGGTGGCGGTGTCAATGGTCAGAATCGCTCCGGTCACGGCGTGTACCACCGCCATGTCGCGGTGCGCGTCTCGGAGTCCGCCGCGCGGTCCAACCGGATGTCCAGGTGCCGTTCGGAGAGCCGCTCGGCCAGTCCTTCGCCCCACTCGACCACGACGACGGCGTCGTCGAGTTCGGTGTCGAGGTCCAGCGAGTCCAGCTCGGCAAGCAGGTCCAGCCCGGATTCGTCGAGCAGCCGGTAGAGGTCGACGTGAATCATGTCCGGGTGGTCCGGACGGCGGGCCCGGTGCTCACGGGCCAAGACATACGTCGGCGACGTCACCGGACCATCGACGTCGAGTGCGGCGGCGATCCCCTTGGCCAATACGGTCTTTCCGGCACCGAGCGGGCCGGACAGCACCACCACGTCGCCGGCTCGCAACTGTTCGCCCAGCCGGAACCCCAGCGCCATCGTGTCCTCAGCGGTGGCCAGCATCTCCTCCTGCAGCTCAGCCATTGCGTCCGACCTTTCGGCGCAGTCGGCGAGTCAGCATGGCACGGCGCGGAGTGGCGCGCTCCACCAGACGCACCAGCGCCTCATCGATGACATCAGGTTCCTCCAACTGCACCAAATGCCCAGCCCCGGGCACGGTCACCAGCTCACAATCCCACAACGCGGCCGCCATCGCCCGCGAGTACCCCGGCGGGGTGAGCAGGTCCTGGTCGCCGCAGGCCACCAGGGTGGGGATCTGGGCCAGCGTCACCAGCGCGGCACTCTCGTCATGCACTTCCAGGGCATGCAGGAAGCCCACCATGGTGGCGACCGGCGTGGAATGCATCATCTCCTCGGAGAATGCCACCACACTCGGGCTGATCTGGTCGGTGCCGTAGGAGGCCGCACGCAGGATCGGTGCGATCACCCCACGGGCCGCGCCGCGCCCTCGGTGCACCAACTGCGGCGCGTACCGCACGCTGAACTGCACGGCCTCCAACGCAGGATTGCGCAGGATCTGACCCAGCGGCGACCGCGAAACGCCCTTGGCCGCCGACGATATCAACGCCGCACCGACGATCCGGCTGCCGTAGCGCCGGGGAAACTGCCGCGCGTGCGCCAGCACCGTCATGGCGCCCATCGAGTGTCCGACCAGCACTATCGGGCCGCGCGGCACGGTGGCCCGCAGCACCGCCTCCAGGTCTTGGCCGAGCCGCGGCACGGTGTAGGTCTCCGGCGGGGCGACGCCGGAGTCGCCATGACCACGCTGGTCGTAGAAGACCATGCGCACCTGGTCACCCCACTCGGCCGCCAACCGCGCCCGCTGGAAGTGAAACGACCCCATTCGCAGGCAGAATCCGTGTGCGAACACCACGGTCAACGGCGCATTGCGTGGACCTACGTCGCGCACGGCCAGTTCGACGCCGTCGTCGGTGACGACCACCGAACTGTGATCGTTGTCGAGGATCTCGAAATCTTCGTCGGCGTAGGCGTCTTCGGCGGTGGTGCGCCGTGTCACCGACCGGGCGATGGTGGTTCCGGCGATGGTGCCGACGGCGGCCAGGCCGGCCACCCCGGCCAGCCAACCACCGGCCCGCCACGGCCCGCGGCGGTTATCGGCCACCGGTACCCCGATAAGTCCGGGCGACGCGTCCGCGCGGGCTGTTGACCACCTCATAGTGGATGGTGCTCAACGCGTCGGCCCAGTCCTGGGCCAGCGGTTCGCCGTGCGCTCCGGACCCGAACAGGATGACCTCGTCCCCCTCGGCGACATCCACGGGGCCAGGGCCGAGGTCGACGACGAATTGGTCCATGCACACCCGACCGACACTGTGCCGGCGCCGGCCGTTGATCAGCACGTCGAACCGTCCGCTCAGGGACCGGTACACCCCGTCGGCGTAGCCCATCGGCACCAATGCCACGGTGGTGTCGACCGGGCTGACCCAGGTGTGCCCGTAGGAGACCGCCTCCCCAGCTTTGATGGAACGAACCAGGACCACAAGCGATTTCAGCGTCATGGCTGGAATCAGGCCCATGTCGCCACGCTCGGGAATGGGACTCAGGCCGTACAGGGCTATTCCGGGCCGAACCATGTCGAAGGCCAGATCGGTGCGCGTCATGGCCGCAGCCGAGTTGGCCAGATGCGCAACCGGGAATTCCAGGCCCTGCTCCCGGGCCAGACCGATCAGGTCAGAAAAACGTTGGGCCTGAAGGTCGTTGACCGGGCTGGCGATCTCATCGGCACAGGCCAGATGCGACATCAGGCCGCGCACCCGGATCGCGTCGTCAGCGACGGCTCGCCGCAGCGCGGTCACTAATACGGGGAAGTCGGCGGCCCCCACCCCGTTGCGGTTCATCCCGGTGTCGGCCTTGACCGTGACAGTCGCTGTCTGTCCGGTGCGCCCTACCGCGTCCAGCAGCTCGTTCAGCTGCGACACCGAGGAGACCGCGATCTGTACGTCGGCAGCCAGCGCGGGAGCGAAGTCGGTGTGCGGTCCGTGCAGCCACGCCAGCACCGGCGCGGTGATGCCGGCTGCTCGCAGTGTCAGGGCCTCGTCGACGGTGGCCACCCCGAGTTCGGCCGCGCCGGCGGCAAGGGCGGCGCGGGCCACCTGAACCGCCCCGTGGCCGTAGCCGTCGGCCTTGACCACAGCCATCACCCCGGCGGCGCCGGCGTGTTCGTTCAGCGTCCGCACGTTGTGGGCGATGGCGTCCAAGTCCACCAGCGCCTGCGCGAGCAGGCCGGACGTTCGGGATACGGCAGTCATGTCAGCTTCGATTGTCCCAGAAGCGGCCAAACCGGCTCGTCAGGTCGCCGAGTGTGCGTTTTGAGCGGCTTCGGGCGCCGTTCGCCCCTCAAAACGCACACTCGGCTCGCGGTCGGCCGGATCGTCCTGTGGATCACCGTCGACACCGAGTCCACCCGGGGCGCCACACTGCGGTCGTGTCAGCTCCGCGGTGGCCGATTCGGGCGTCAGAAGCGCTGGCCGCGGGCGCCGTCACCCCTGGCGTGCTGCGTCGCGACTATCTGCGTCTCTACCCGGGCGTCTGGGTGCCACGCGAGCCGGCTGTCTCGGCAACGCAACGGGCTCGCGCGGCCTGGCTCTGGTCTCGGCGGCGTGGTGTTCTCGCCGGCCTTTCGGCGTCAGCGCTGCTTGGCGCAAAGTGGATCGACCCGGGCAGCCCCGCCGAACTGGTCCACACCAACCGACGAACACCGCAGCTACTCGCCGTACACACCGACACGCTCCGAGCCGGCGAGGTTCGAGTGGTGGGCGGGCTGCCGGTCACCACGGCCGCGCGCACAGCGTTCGACCTGGGAAGGCGCCTCGATCAGCGCCAAGGCGTTCAGCGTCTCGACGCCCTGATCAACGCCACAGATCTCAGAGTTGGCGATGTGGCCGCTGTCGCCGCCGCGCACCCGGGCGCCCGGGGCCTCCGGCGACTCGAGCAGACGCTGCGGCTTGTCGACGGCGGCGCTGAGTCACCATACGAGTCCCTCACGCGGTTGGTCCTCGTGAAGGCCGGCTTCCCCCGCCCTCAGACCCAGATCCCGGTGCACGATGGCTACGGCCACGTCGTCGCCCGCATCGACATGGGTTGGAAGGAGTACATGGTGGGCGTCGACTTCGAGGGCGCCCACCATTGGACCGATCCCAAACAGCGCGAACGTGACGCCGAACGCTACAACACCCTGCTCAACCTCGGCTGGATCGACATCAAACTGACGAGCCGCACGCTGCACCTGACGCCGGGGAGGTTTTTGGAGCGCGTCGGCTCAGCTCTGGTCAGCCGCGGCTGCCCCCAGATCTGGTGACCTCGCGGCGCCGAGTGTGCGCTTTGATCGGCTCCGGCGCCGATTTGCCACTCAAAACGCACACTCGGCGAACGTGGAGGGCGCGCGTGACGGCGACAAGGCTCGCGGCCCGCCGGCGCCACCCGCCGATCAGTGCGAAAAGTGCTGCTGATCGTCGAAATGGCCCGCCGGCTTGAGCCGGTCCAGCGTCGTCACCGACTTCATAATGTCGTCGAAGAGGGCCCGGGCGAGGTCCGCCGAGAGCCCCTCGCGGACCACGACGCGCAGCACCGCGACATCCTCGGCGCCTTCCGGCATGGTGTAGGCGGGCACCTGCCAGCCGAACGTGCGCAGTTCGTGCGACACGTCGAACTCGGTGTAGCCGCGCTCACCGGCCAGCCGGAAACTCACCACCGGAATCGCCGAGCCGTCACTGATCACCTCGAAGTGCCCGCTGTCGGCCAATTGGTGCGACAGCCAGCGGGCGGTGTCGGACAGGGCCCGCATCACCTCGGTGTAGCCGGCCCGGCCCAGCCGCAGGAAGTTGTAGTACTGGCCGACTACCTGGTTACCCGGCCGGGAGAAGTTCAGCGTGAACGTGGGCATGTCACCGCCCAGATAGTTGACCCGGAACACCAGCTCCTCGGGCAGGTGGTCGGCGTTGCGCCACACCACGAAGCCGATACCCGGATAGGTCAGGCCGTACTTGTGGCCGCTGACGTTGATCGAGACCACCCGCGGCAGCCGGAAATCCCACTTGAGGTCCGGGTGCACGAAGGGCACCACGAATCCGCCACTGGCCGCATCCACATGCACCGGCACGTCCGGGCCGCCGCCCGCGGCGAGTTTGTCGAGTGCGGCACAGATCTGTTCGACGGGTTCGAGCTCCCCGGTGTAGGTGGTGCCCAGGATGGCCACCACCCCGATGGTGTTCTCGTCGACGGCGTCGACCACCTGCTCGGGGGTGATCACGTAGCGGTCCTCGCCCATCGGCAGATAGCGGGGTTCAACGTCGAAGTAGCGGCAGAACTTCTCCCACACCACCTGGACGTTGGAGCCCATCACCAGGTTCGGGGTGCGGTTCTTCCAATCCTCACCGACCCGCTGGCGCCAGCGCCACTTCAGCGCCAGCCCGCCCAGCATCACTGCCTCGCTGGAGCCGACGGTGGACACCCCGATGGCGCTTGCGGGGTCGTCGTCGCGCAGGTTCTCGGCGTGGAACAGATCGGCGACCATGCACACGCACCGCTGCTCAATGGCCGCGGTGGCCGGGTACTCGTCCTTGTCGATCATGTTCTTGTCGAAGGACTCCGCCATCAGCGCCGACGCTTCGGGGTCCATCCAGGTGGTGACAAAGGTGGCCAGATTCAGCCGAGAACTGCCGTCGAGCATCAGCTCGTCGTGGATGAAGCGGTAGGCGGCCTGCGGGTCCATCGGGTCGTCAGGCAATCGCAGCGCGGGGACCGGCGAGGTGAACATCCGGCCGGTGTAGGCGGGGGCGATGGCGTGCGCCGGCACGGACGGGTGGGAATGGGTCACTTGCGACTCTCCTCTACAGCTGGGCAAGGGCGGTGCGAATGTGGTTCAGGATGCGCGAGGCCGACGTCGGGGTGTCGCCGGGCCCGGGGTCGGCGGCTGAGGCCGCGGCGGCCCGGGTGTGCACGAACGCGGCGGCGGCAGCGGCCTGAGCGGGCGGCAGGCCCGATGCCAACAGCGCGCCGATCATCCCGGACAGCACATCTCCGGAGCCTGCGGTGGCGGCCCATGATCCGCCGGCCGGGTTGAGGTAGACCTGCCCGGACGGATCGGCGATGACGGTGACGTTGCCCTTGAGCAACACGGTGGCCCCGAAGCGGTCGGCCAGCTCGCGGGCCGCGCCGACCCGGTCGAGTCCGGGCGGGTGCCCGGCAAGCCGGGCGTATTCGCCGGCATGCGGGGTCAGCACCGTGGGTGCGTTGCGGTCGGCCACCAAGGCCGGGTGGGCCGCCAAGATGGTCAACGCGTCGGCGTCGACGATCACCGGCAGATCGCTGCCGAGTGCGAACCACAGCGCGGCGGCAGCCTGTTCGCCGGTGCCCAGACCGGGACCCACGGCCCAGGCCTGCACCTTCCCGGCAGCCGCCGGACTGGGCGCGGCAACAACTTCAGGCCAGTGCGAAACCACTTGGGCATCAGCGCTTCCGGCGTAGCGCACCATGCCGGAGGTGGCCGCCACCGCCGCCCCGGCGCACAGGATCGCCGCACCCGGGTAGGTCGCCGAGCCCGCCAGGATTCCGGTGACGCCCTGGGTGTACTTGTCGTCGCGCGGTCCGGGCGCCGGCCAGCAGGCCTCGACGTCGGCGGCAGTCAAAGAGTGCATGTCGGTGTCGGGCAGGTCCAGGCCGATGTCGACGAGCTCGACCCGCCCACACTGCCCCAGTGCGTGCACCGGTTTGAGGCCGCCGAAGGTGACGGTGAGAGCGGCGTGCACCGCGGGACCTTCCGCCGCACCGGTGTGCGGATCCAGGCCACTGGGGATGTCGACGGCCACCACCGGAATGCCCGCCGCCTCGACCCCGGCGAAGACCGCCGCGGCGTTGGGCCGCAACGGGCCTCGCCCGGAGATGCCGACCACTCCGTCGATCACCAGATCTGTTGCGGGCGGCACGCTGTCGACGATCCGGCCGCCGGCACGCCGAAAAGCCGCGAGGCCTTTGGCGTGGGCGCGCTCGGGCTCGAGCAGGATGGCGCTGGCCGCTGCGCCGCGGCGGCGCAGCAGGGTGGCCGCCCACAGCGCGTCGCCGCCGTTGTCGCCGGAACCCACCACCGCACACACGTGGCGCCCGGTTGTTCCGCCGGTGCGCGCGACCAGTTCCCGCGCGATCGCGGTCGCCAGCCCGAACGCGGCTCGGCGCATCAGCACCCCGTCGGGCAGGCTCGCCAACAGCGGAGCCTCGGCAGCGCGAATGACCTCAACGCTGTAGTAATGCCGCACGTGACCTCCTCGCCTGCTCGCGACTGTCAGGCTAGTGGCCGCCGACGACGTTCGGGTGATGTCGTGGCGGATGGCTCAAAGTCAGCGGGTAGCAGCACAACCCGATGACCAACGCGGCGGCGTGGCCGATCGCGGTGAAGTCGGGATCGAGGAGCAGGGGCACGGTGAAGATGAGGATCAGACCGGCCAGGTAGACCCAGCGCCACGGCCGACGGATGCGGTAGGTGAGCACCGCCATCACTCCCACCAGGAAGTAGCTGACGCCGATGTCGCGGGCGTAGGTCAACCGCTCGGATTCCCGGTGCAGGTGGATCAGCGCGTAGAGCGCTCCCTCGCTGACATAGGTGGCGCCGACGTGGGAGATCAATCCGACCATCAGCCAACGCAGGTGCCCCAGCCAGTGTTCGGCCGGCGCCAGGAACAGGGTGAACAGCACCAGGTACGGCGAGAAGTCCTTGCCGTCGATCCACAGCAGGCTGGAGACCAGCACCTCCAGCGGGTCGGTGGCCAGATGGTGCAGGTTGGTGGATTGCTCGACGAGCATGCTGTACAGGCGCTGGCCGACCAGGTGCTGGATGACGGTGGTGAGTCCCAGCACCGCCAGCCACAGGTAGGTCAGCGGCGCGGTGTGCACGAAGTGCCACACCGCGGCCAGCCGCGTTCTGACGTCCACCACGGCGTACAGCGTCGCACGCTCATCGCAGGCACGGACAGACCGTCCGCTGATAACCTCTGTGAAAATCGGGCCATCCGCCTGCGATCGGCCTCGACGGGATGTGGGGGCATTCATGAGCGAACCGCACGGTCCGATACCGAATCCGTACCAGCAGCGGCCCCCCTACGCGCCGATGAACCAGCCGCTCGGCCCGATACCGGGCGGGCAGTTCCCCCCGCCGCTGCCGCCTGGGCTCGGTGGCCCCCCGCCGGGATCATCGGGGCCCAACCGGAAGATGTGGGCCCTGTTGGCCACGGTCGCCGTGGTTGCGGTGATCGGCATTGTGCTGACTGTGACGCTGTCCGGGCGTGGTCACCACGACACCGCCAAGCCCGCCGCGAAGACGGCGACCTCGACAACTGCCTCGCCATCCCCCGAGAAGCCACCCGTGCCGGTCTCCAAGCTCGAAGGGCTGCTGCCTCGCCAAGAAGCCCTCGCCGGGGCGGTGGCCGATCCCGAACTCGGTCTTGTGATGAGCGGTGAGGCGATGGACGAGGTCACCGTGGTGGACACGGATTGCCAGGGCATCAGTTCGGTCGCCTCGGGACCCGTCTACGCCGGTTCGGGTTGGACCTCGATCCGCTGGCAGCGCTGGTACAGCCCGCCCGACATCGACACCCCCGAACTCAAGCACGGCCTGTTGGTATCGGTGGTGATGTTTCCGCGCGCGGAGCACGCGCAGGCGTTCTACGCGAAGCAGAGCGACAGGTGGAAAAGGTGCGCGGGCCGCACCATGAACATGACCGTGACCAACGGCGACAACGAGCCGCGCGTTTTCTGGACCACCACCGAGGTCACCGAGTCCGATGAGCTCGTCAAGACGACGGCGATCAGTGAGGGTGGCGGCGGTTGGTCATGTCAGGACGCTCTGACCATCCGTAACAACGTGATCGCCCAGGCCGATGTCTGTGGGAACAGCATGCCGGCCAACGCGGCGCAAGACATTCTCAACGGCATCACCTCGAAGGTCGACGCGGCCGGGTGAGTCGATCCCGCCGGATCCCCGTCATCGATTCCTTGATCGGGCACCGCGCCTCGCGTATCGTCCGACTCAATTTCGCGTCGCACAGTAGCGATACGGGGAGAGGTCGAGCCGTTGCGCAACCGCTACGCCGGAGAACCGTTCACCACCACTGCGTCTGACATCGCCGCCGCCCTGGAGCAGGTGTCTGTTCCCACCCTGTTGCTGTCCTGCGTGCATATCACCGGCGACCCCCGATTCATCCGGGACTTCAAGCAGAACGGGCTCTTCCTCAACGAGATTCAGGGGTTCATGTCCGAGGAGGACAAGGCCCGCGCTCGCGCCGAAGCGCTGCCGGTGATTGTCGACTACCGCGACCGCGGCTGCCCGCAACCCGCTCCCCTACCCGCCGAGCTGATCAAGGAGATGATGGACTGGGCGGCCTGCGAGACCGTCCCGGATGCCTACCTGGGGCTGCTCGCCGAAGAACTCGACCTCGACGGCGTGGACCCGCGCAGCCCTGCGCCGGTGGAGCACGCGGCGGAGCTGTCGGTGGTGGTGATCGGCTGCGGCGAATCGGGCGTGCTGGCCGGAATCCGGCTGTCGCAGGCCGGCATTCCCTTCACAATCATCGAGAAGAACGAGGGGCCGGGCGGAACCTGGTGGGAGAACGACTATCCGGGCGCCCGGGTGGACGTCGCGAACCACTTCTACTGCTACAGCTTCGAACCCAACAACGACTGGGGACACTACTTCGCCGAACAGCCCGAGTTGCGGGCATACTTCACCGACCTGGTCACCAAACACGGCCTGAGCGAGCATATTCGGTGGGGCACGGAGGTCACCGACGCCGCGTGGAACGAGGACACCGGAACCTGGACGGTCACCACCCGAAGCGCCGACGGTTCGGTGTCCACCCTGGTGTCGCGCGCGCTGATCACCGCAGTCGGTCAGCTCAATCGACCGCATCTGCCCGACCTGCACGGGGCGGACAGTTTCGCCGGGCCGGCGTTTCACTCCGCGGCGTGGGACCACAGTGTCGACCTGGCCGGTAAGCGTGTGGCGCTGATCGGGGCCGGCGCCAGCGGATTTCAGATAGCACCCGCGATAGCCGACACGGTGGAGCACCTCACGGTGTTTCAGCGCACCGCACAGTGGATGTTCCCCAACCCGATGTATCACGACGCCGTCGAAGACGGGGTGCGATGGGCGTTGCGGCACCTGCCGTTCTACGGCCGCTGGTACCGCTTCCTGCTGCTGTGGCCGGGCGCCGACAAGGGCCTCGAGGCCGCCCGGGTAGACCCGGACTACCCCGATCAGGACTATGCGGTCAGCGAGCTCAACGCCCTGGCCCGGCAGATGTTCACCGGCTGGATCACCGACCAGGTGGGCGACGACGACGAGCTGCTGGCCAAGGTTCTGCCGGACTATCCGGCGACCGGCAAGCGCACCCTGCAGGACAACGGCACCTGGCTGGGGACCCTGCGCCGTGACGACGTCGAACTGATACGCACCCCGATTCGCGCGATCACCCCGCGGGGTGTTCAGACCTCAGACGGTGTCCACCACGACGTGGATGTGATCGTCTACGCCACCGGCTTTCGGCACACCGACGTGTTGTGGCCGATGCGTATCACCGGCCGCGACGGCGCCGATCTGCACGAGCTGTGGGGCAGCAGGCCGTACGCGTACCTGGGTATCACGGTGCCCGGCTTCCCCAACTTCTTCATGCTCTACGGGCCCGGCGCACATCTGGCGCACGGCGGCAGCCTGATCTTCAACTCCGAGTTGGAGATGCGTTACATCGACGCCTGCCTGGCCAAGCTCGCCGCCGAACGACTGCACTCGATCGAGCCGACCGTGCAGGCCGCCACCGAGTGGCATCAGGCCACCCAGGCCGCGATCGCCCAGACGGTGTGGGCGCATCCGGCCGTCAAGTACTCCTACTTCAAGAACGACGACGGCGAGATCCACACGGTGAGCCCGTGGCGGCTCGACGAGTACTGGTCGGCGGTGCGTGAACCGGATTGGTCGCAGTTCGTCATCGCACGGTGGCGCTGAGTTGAGCGGAGTCGCCGTCACCGGATCGGCCGAACCTTCGTCCAGAGCTCGCGAAACCTCGTCACAGCAGGGCACCGGCATCGGTAGCATCCCTGAGAATGTCGCAGAGCTTCCCTGAACCGAAACCGCCGATCTCGCGAGGAGATCTCGCGGCGTCCCTGTCCGTCCTGGTCCTGACGGTCATCGGCAGCGGTGTGGCGGCGGTTCTGGGACTGTTCATGATGGCCTTCACCGACTACTGCCCGCCTGCGACCTGCAACCTCGATGCCGGCGTCACGGTGATCATGATCGGGTTCGCAATTGCCGCAGCAGTCGGCGTGACCGGAACGGTCGTGACCATTGTTCGGCTGGTGCAACGTAACCCGGCCTGGCCGTTCGCCGTAGCGACCTTGGTGCTGACCGCCGCGGCGTGTGTTGCGGGCATTGCCGGCTATATCGCCGAGGTCGGCGGCTGAGCCGCTGGGGCGGTGGCCTGATTGCGCTGCCGCCCAAGGGTGTCAGCCCGGTCTTACGGGCTCGGTTCGGTGTCGCGCCACCAGCAGTAGATGAACACCATCATCGACATCACCAGCGCCACAATCACCCAGAGCGTGACGGTGACGTCGATCCACGAGCCGATCGGCGGGGCATCCGGCAGCGCGTTTCGCAACGGCACCACCGCGAACAGCATGGCGGCGTACCACGTCGTCATCGGCGGCTGGAATTTGCGCCAGCCCAAAAACGTCAGGTTCGCGACCACCACCGCCACCACAGCCAACGCGATCAAGACGACGACGATCACGGCCCCGAACGCCACGGTGCTCGGCGACCGGTGCAATGACACCCGGTAGGGGCCGGTGTCGCGGTCGGCGGCGATCTCATTCTTCCAGCCGGCGATGTGGTCGATGAACGTCACCGACATCCGTTCCGGCAGTGCGGCATCCCCGCGCAGGACGTCGACGGTGATCGGCCCGGTCTTGTAGTGATCGAACGGCCACTTCGCCGAATTGCCGGAGATGGTCAACGGCACCGGAAACTCGCCGGGCACCATCCCCTTCGTCCAGCTGCGCTTGGTCGGGGTGACCGCGGAGTGCACCGCGACGCTCACGTCCTGGGTGAGGCCGTGAGTGACCGGGTCGAGCAGCCCCGGTCCCGGGGTGAGGGTGACCTTGCCGGTCAGGGTCCCCTTCACCGTCTGGAGATCTTCGATGTCGATGGTGACGGCCGTTCCATCCGACGACTCCACAGCTTCGGTCAGGTGGCGCGGGCATCCACACCCCGCCCGCTCATACAGCTTGACGGTGACGAAGTAGGACGCGACGAAGAAGATCGTCATACCGATGATCAGAAATAGCCTGGGCCGGTTGAAGTGAACGGCAGGATCCACGTTGGCCAAGACGGTTCTCCCTCACTCAGTCAGCCCGGCGATCGACCACAACGGCTGCATCGTCTCATCGTCACCGCGACTGCCGCCGAGTTTTCCGCCGACGAGCGACACATAAATGGGTCTGAGGCAACCACATCCGGTGCTGTCCCGCAATCTGCGGCGCGTCAGAAGACCTCGCTGTGCGGTGCCGAGATCACGAACCCGTGCGTCACCGGCGAGCCGCCGCCCTCGGCGCCGCTCTCACGCGCAGCCTTTAGCACACACGCGACATCGGTGCCCAGCGGCGCGCCGCACACCAGTGACTCGGTGGGCGAGAAATCCCAGAACACGATCTTGTGGCCGGGAAACAACATGATCGACGGAACCTTCGCGGGGTCGCCGAGCAGCCCGGTGGGCGCCGTCGGCAAGAACTGGGCCGGGCCGCTGCCGTCCGCAGAGACAGTTCCCAGACTCACCAGACGGGTCCCCGCCGGGACGCCGACGAGGTTTCCGGCGCAGGCCACACTGTGCGTCACCTTCCCGCGGCTCTTACGGCAGGCCAGACCTGACGGGGTGGTGAACGCCAGATCCGGGATTCCGGTGAGGTCGGCAACCGTGCCGGGCAACGGCCCGCTGTCGTCGAAGAGTGGGCCGAGGTCGGGAACCTCGTTTGCCGCAGCGGCATTGGGGACCTGAGTAAGCACCGCCATGGTGGCGCACGCCATCGCCAACAATCCTCGCACTGAAAGCTCCCGCTACTCGACGGTGACTGACTTAGCCAGATTACGCGGCTTGTCCACGTCGTAGCCGCGAGCCTGCGCCACCCCGGCAGCGAACACCTGCAGCGGGATGGTCGACAACAACGGCTGGTACAGCGTTGACACCGCAGGGATTTCGATCAGGTGATCGGCGTAGGGGCGTACCGTCTCGTCGCCCTCCTCGGCGATCACGATGGTGACGGCACCGCGGGCCTGGATCTCGCGAATGTTGGACAGCAGCTTGGAGTGCAACATCGCCGCGTTCTTGGGCGACGGCATCACGACGATCACCGGAAGGTCGTCCTCGATCAGCGCAATCGGGCCGTGCTTGAGTTCGCCGGCGGCAAAGCCTTCGGCGTGCATGTAGGCCAGCTCCTTGAGCTTGAGCGCACCTTCCAAGGCCACCGGGTAGCCGACGTGGCGCCCGAGGAAGAGCACCGCACTCGACGACGCGAACTGACGCGCCAACTCGGCGACCGAGTCGATGCCTTCCAACACATGCGACACCAACTCGGGCATCGCCTCCAGTTGCCGGTACTCGCGCTCGACCTCGTCGGGGTACTTGGTGCCACGAGCCTGCGCCAGCGCCAGGCCGACCAGGTAATTCGCGGTGATCTGCGCCAGGAAGGTCTTCGTAGACGCGACACCGATCTCCGGCCCGGCCCGGGTGTAGAGCACTGCGTCGCACTCCCGCGGAATCTGCGATCCGTTGGTGTTGCAGACCGCGAGCACCTTGGCCTTCTGTTCCTTGGCGTGCCGAACGGCCTCCAGGGTGTCGGCGGTTTCGCCGGACTGGCTGATCGCCACCACCAGGGTGCTTCGGTCCAAAACCGGGTCGCGGTAGCGGAATTCACTGGCCAGCTCGACTTCCACCGGCAGCCGCGTCCAGTGCTCGATCGCGTACTTGGCCAACAGGCCGGAGTGGTAGGCGGTGCCGCACGCCACCACGAACACCTTGTCGATCTCGCGCAGTTCCTGATCGCTCAAGCGCTGCTCGTCGAGCACGATCCGACCGTCTTCGAAGTGCCCCAACAGAGTTTCGGCCACTGCAGTGGGCTGCTCGGCGATCTCCTTGAGCATGAAGTACTCGTAGCCGCCCTTCTCGGCGGCAGACAGGTCCCAGTCGATATGGAAGCGCCGGGCGTGGACAGCGTCGTCATTGCCCGCGAAGTCGGTGATGCGGTAACCGTCGGCGGTGATGACCACCGCCTGGTCTTGGCCCAGCTCGACGGCTTCGCGGGTGTACGGGATGAATGCCGCCACATCCGAGCCCAGGAACATCTCGCCGTCGCCGATACCGACCACCAGCGGAGTGGATCGACGCGCCGCCACGATCGTGCCCGGCTCATCGGCGTGGGCGAACACCACAGTGAAGTGGCCTTCCAGCCGGCGCAGCACCGCCAGCGCCGAGGCCACGAAGTCCCCGGCGGTGTCGCCGGACTGGTACTCCCGCGCCAGCAGGTGGACGGTCACCTCGCTGTCGGTCTCGCTGGAGAACTCCACCCCGCCGCGTTCCAACTCATCGCGCAGCACCGCGAAGTTCTCGATGATGCCGTTGTGCACCACGGCGAACTTGCCGGACGCGTCGCAGTGCGGGTGGGCGTTGAGATCGGTGGGACGGCCGTGGGTGGCCCACCGGGTGTGCCCCAACCCGGTACCCCCGACCAGCAGTGCGGGATCGGTCGCGGCCAGTTCGGCTTCCAGATTGGCCAGCCGGCCGGCCCGCCGCCGGACAGTCAGCTGCCCGATCCCGTCGACCACGGCAACGCCCGCGGAGTCATAACCGCGGTATTCCATGCGGCGAAGGGCCTCGACGACCACGTCGCAAGCAGGGCGCTGCCCGACGTAGCCGACGATTCCACACATAGCTGTTCAGGGTAGTGCACCGGCGGCCCGCCCCAGACAACCGCGCAGGTCAGTGGCATCCGGGCTATGCGCCGAGACTCTCACTCCCCGGGGCGATCATCCCCCGCCGAGTGCTACCAGGCACCGCTGAACAGGTCGGCCACCCAGGACAGGTCGAAGTCGGTAGCCGCCCCGAGATCCGGAACCTCGACAGGAGGCCCATCGAAGTCCAAGACGCCGCTGAGCACCTCCGCCAGCACCTGCTCCAAACCGATCAGCGCGCCGGCCAGCCCGACCCCGTGAGCGAGGAAGGGCAGCTCCAGTTCGAGCGGATCGGTGATACTCAGGGTCAGGCCCAGCGAGTTGAGGATCGAGCCGCCCCCCGGAATGGCATCGCCGAAGGTTCCGAAGTCGGTCGGATCGGCGCCGACAACGCCGGGAGTCAGGAGTCCGCCGAAGGCGAAGCTCAGCGATGTGATGTCGGCACCCTCCGGGAGCAGGCCGGCCTCGCTGACCACGGGGATCAAGAAGTCCAGATTGAGGGTGGCGCCGTTGAGCCAGCCGTTGAACATGTTGGCCGGGATGTTGATCAGCTCCTGCAGCACCGCCATGGCGTCCGGATCCTCACCGCCGAGATTGGCGCCGATGGCTTCGACACTGTTGGCCAACGCCACCAGCGGCGCCACCGACGGCCCCAGAGCTCCGATCAGGACCCCGGACAGTGGTGATGCCAGGAAGTTGACGATCTCCGGAATCGGTTCCGGGATCGTCGGGAAGAGGTCAGGAGCAAGTTCGCCGGCCTGATTGGTCAGGATCGGGAACAGCAGAGCGTGGGTGGCGTCGACGGTGGCATCGCCGTCGGGTCCGGCACCGTTGAGCGTCCATGCGGTCAACGGGTCGATGAACGTCTTCTGGTCCCCGGCGAGGAAGGTCAGCGCAGCACCCAACTGCTCCAAGTCCATGTTGAGGTTCTCAGGGTCACTCAGTACCTCATCCAAGGCACTGTTGGCGTCCTGCGCCGCGGTCTGCAAGTCCGCGAGGTTGGCCTGCGCGGTGGCGATCGCGTCGGACCAAGCGCCTGTGAAGTCCAGATCGGCGGTCAGAGCGACATCGTGCATCGCATGAGCCTCGAGCATCGGCGTGGCCACCGGCGTAACCGTGATCATGCCGGCCCCTACCAGCGCAACGCCGGCGGTGACAAAGGGACGAAGTGTGGAATTCATTTGTGTAGCTCCTCAACATCAGATGACGCGACCATGGAGACAACTCAATGTGAGGAAAACCATATCTAATAAAAACCTGTGACACAAGGTTTGAATCTCGAATTATCTATTTTCTTGCGGGAGCCGCGGCACGATGCGGATATCTCCGACTCGCACATTCTCGGACTGCCCCGGGCATTGCGGCCAACCCGGCTCGGAGGCGGACTGCAGCGGTTATGTTTGGGACTCCCGCGCACACCCACGGCGGGGCCGGCCAGAACACGACGGTCTAGGTGACGACATGCCCCACGACGATGCAGCCACCCCACGCACGCTGGTGGACCTACTGGGTCGACAGGCCGACCGCTCCCCCGACAAGGTCGCGTTCGTGTTCGACCCAGACGGCGCAGAGGAACAGGGCCGGCTGACCTATGCCGAACTTGACCGCCGCGCGCGGGCGATCGCAGCGGGCCTCCAACAACAGGGAGCGGCGGGACGTCGGGTGCTTGTCGTCTGCCGACCCGGCCTGGACAGTGTGGCCGCCTACTTCGGCTGCCTGTACGCCGGTGCGGTGGCCGTGCCCGTACAGGACCGGATCGGCCGGCTGGCGCTGATTGCCCCCGATGCGCGAGCCCGTCTCGCCTTGGCGGACGCCACGACGCAGGACCGAATCAGGTCGCAGGTAGACGGTCTGACCAGACGCCCGCTGCAGTGGCTGGCCCCGGAAGACCCCGGCGCCGACCCAGACCAATGGGAACCACCGGACATCGACGGTGACACCGTCGCCACGCTGCAATACACCTCAGGGTCCACCCGAGCACCCAAAGGTGTGGTCCTGACGCACGCCAACCTGCTGGCGAACCTGGCCGCGATCGGTGAGGCGTGGGGCGGCGACGGCCATGCGATCACCGTGTACTGGCTGCCGCAACACCACGACATGGGCCTGATCGGCGGCATCTTGGAGATGATCTACGTCGGCTGCACCACGGTGTTGATGTCGCCGGCCGCGTTCATCACCCGCCCGATGCGGTGGCTGGAGGCCATGTCGAAGTACCGCGCCACCGGAACCACCGCCCCGAATTTCGCCTACCAGCTCTGCGTCGAACGCAGCACCGCCGAGGAACGCGCGGCGCTGGACCTGTCGCACTGGTCAACGGCGATGAACGGGGCCGAACCGGTCCAGGCCAGCACCCTGCGCGCCTTCGCCGAAGCATTCGCTCCCGCCGGATTCCGGCCGGAGGCGTTCCTTCCGGTGTACGGCTTGGCCGAAGCCACCCTGCTGGTCTCGGGCGGATCGGACTCCGCCGCGCCGGTGATCCGACGTATCGACCGCAATGCGCTGGGTGAGGATCGGGTCGTCGAGATCGCCGACGCCGCCGACGATGATCCGGGCTTGGTGGAGTTGGTCGGGTGCGGCAAGCCCCGCGGCGGTCAGCAAATCGTGATCGTCGATCCAGAGACTCGCCGGCGCCGCGACTCCGAGCAGGTCGGCGAGATCTGGGTCTCCGGTCCATGCGTCGCCCACGGCTACCGCGGCAAGCCGGAGGACACCGAGCAGACGTTCGGCGCCTACCTGGCCGACACCGGCGAGGGGCCCTACCTGCGCACCGGCGACCTGGGCTTTATGCGAGCAGGCGAGGTGTTCATCACCGGGCGTTGCAAGGACCTGATCATTCTCCGAGGCAACAACTACTACCCCAACGACATCGAGAAGACGGTCCAGGGCAGCCATGCAGCGCTGTTGTCCGGTCGCGGGGCGGCCTTCTCGGTGACGCCCAAACCAGGGGCCGGCGAGCAGCTCGTGGTCGTACAGGAGACCGGAGCCGCCGGTGACGCCGCAGCGTTGGCCGGCGTACCGGAGGCCATCAACGCCGCCATCGACCGCCACCATGGAATCGGGGCCCACGCCGTGGTCCTGGTGAAACCGGGCTCGATCCCGACCACCTCCAGCGGCAAGATCCAGCGACTCGCCGCCCGGCAGCAGTTCCTCGACGGGGGGTTCACCGCGGTGGCGCAGTGGCGCGCGGCGCAGGACTCCACCGGCGGTCCGGCTGAGCCCCTGGCGGCGGCCCAGACCGCTGCGGCGGCGCAGCGGGCGGTGGCACTGCAGTACTGGAAGGCACGGCAGGGCTGAGGGATCAACACGCGCGCCGACGTGCGTTACGGTCATCAGATGGCCAGCATCAAGCGTCTTTACGCCTCGTTGACCCGACCCGGACCGCATCGTGTCCTGCGTGGGGATCTGGCCTATGCCGGCCTGGCCGGGGTGGTGTACACCCCGGCTTCCGGATACCGGCTTCCCGCGGTGGCCTTCGGCCACGACTGGCTGACCGGCGCGGAGCACTACGCCGGACTGCTGGAGCACCTGGCCTCATGGGGCATCGTGGCGGCGGCTCCTGACACCGGGCGGGGGTTGGCGCCGTCGGTGCTGGACCTGGCCGCCGACCTGGGCCGGGCCCTGGAGATCGCCACCGAGGTCCGGTTGGGGCCGGGCCGGATCAGTGTCGACCGCAATCGGCTCGCAGTGGCCGGCCACGGGTTCGGTGGGTCGGCCGCGGTGTTCGCCGCGACCACCTTGTCGGTGACACCCAAGGCCGTGGCGGCGATCTTCCCGAGCGCCACCACGCCACCCGCGGAGCAGGCGGCGTTGACGCTGGATGTGCCGGGCGTGGTGTTCAGCAGTCCGGGCGACCCGAAGGACCTGCGTTCCAACGCGACCGCGCTGGCGCATGCCTGGCAGACGTCCACCCTGCGGGTTGTCGACAAGGTGTCACCGGCCGGGCTGCCGCAGGGCCGCCGGCTGACCCGGTTCTTCGGCCTACCGACCTCGGACCGGCACTCCCAGCGGCGGGTACGGGCCCTGCTGACCGGATTTCTGCTGGCCCAGCTGGTAGGCGACAAGACCTTCCGGGACTTCGCAGACCCCCAGGTCCACCTGCCTAAGACCAAGGCGCTCGACGCCCTGCCGGAGCCGGTGAGCCCGGAGGAGAAGGTCGCCGCGCTCTTCAAGTAGCTCACCCTGCGGCGTCCGCTGCATCCAGTCCCGCCGCTGCCATCGTGAACTATCCCCCGGCGCGCAGTCGCACCGTGGACCGCTCGACCCCCGTTTGGCAATTCCGTTCATATAAGTGCACTTACCTGCACGGATATGAAATTATTGGGAACAACGGAAAATGCTCGAATTCCGGCGAGAGCGGCGCAAATACCTCAAATCCAGTTGACAGTTAACTTGTGAGCTTTTGGCATCCGGATTCTCATGTGGATCTGTTGCCATCATGAGCGCCCCAAGCGCCTCTTCGGTGGACTTCTTGCAGATCTCGGTAGCCAACTCTCGACAAGCCAATACCCCGCCGGGTCGCCGAGGCTCGCGCTCTTACAACTCGGCTATGCGCCGGGCCGACGGCCGCGCCGGTGGTTGCCGGCGTGCCCGGACTGCGCCCTGACCGGGGGTGCCGGTACCGGTGGCGGCACCGCCCGGGCCTGCCGCACCTCCGGCGGCCATGCCCCTCGCCGACGTTGACGGAGGCACCCCCCGGCGCCCGCGGCGCCAGTGCAGCCCTGACCTGGGCCCCTGTACGTCGATGGAACCCGACACTATTGGTGACCTCTTGGACTCGCGTTACTGCGCTGCCGCGCGCGCCTGGCCCTAACCGTGAGTAACTTTAAGATGAAAATATCTTCCTGCGATAATTTTCAATCATTTTTGCAGGTCAGAGTCGTTCACCTCTACTTATATCGCGGCACGGCATAATTGTTCCCTGAGAGTGAACGGGAGTCCTGTTCCTGATACGGATGGCCTTTGGCCCGATGCCTGGTATGAGTGGAGGGTGCGAATCGGTATACAGCTGTCCTATGCGGGCGGGTTCAAGGAAGCGGCGGAACGGGTTGTTGAGCTGGAGCGTGTCGGGATCGAGGTAGTCGCCGTCGCTGAGGCGTACTCGTTCGACGCGATCAGCCAACTGGGATACCTGGCGGCGAAGACCTCGCGAGTCGAGCTGCTCACCGGGGTCCTGCCGATCTACACCCGCACGCCCGCCCTGCTGGCGATGACGGCCGCCGGTTTGGACTACGTCTCCGACGGCCGCTTCGCCCTGGGTCTGGGCACTTCGGGGCCCCAGGTGGTGGAGGGCTTCCATGGCGTGCCGTTCGACGCACCGCTGGGCCGTACCCGCGAAGTCGTGGAGATCTGCCGGAAGGTGTGGCGGCGTGAGCGCCTGCGCTACGACGGAAAGCACTATCAACTGCCGCTGCCCGCCGAGCGCGGCACCGGGCTGGGCAAGTCCCTGCAGCTCATCAATCATCCGGTACGCGAACGCATTCCGATCTCGATCGCCGCGTTGGGCCCCAAGAACGTCGAACTGACCGCCGAGATCGCCGACGGTTGGCAGCCGGTTTTCTTCTATCCAGAACGGGCCGATGACGTGTGGGGCGAGTCCCTGAAAGCCGGTGCGGCCAAACGCGATCCGGCACTGGGGCCGCTGGATGTCATCGTGGGGACGACACTGGCCATCGGCGATGACGTCGAGGACCGGCTGGCGTGGGTGAAACCGCAGCTGGCGCTGTACATCGGCGGAATGGGGGCCAAGGGCCGAAATTTCTACCACGACCTGGCCACCCGATACGGCTTCGGCGATGTCGCCAACCGCATTCAGGAGCTGTACCTGTCCGGTCGCAAGGCGGAGGCGATCGACGCCGTGCCCGACGAGCTGGTGCGCAACATCTCACTGGTCGGGCCGCGCGGTCTGGTGGCCCAGCGGCTGGCGGCCTACGCCGAGGCCGGCGTGACGACTCTGCTGGTCGCACCGTTGGCAACCGACCCGAGCGAAGTCCTGCGCTACGTCGAGGAGCTGCGCGCCCTGGTGCCATCCTGACCTGCCACCAGCCGCAAGGCACCGGGGTTCTCGGGAACCGAGCAGCGGGCCCGTAACAGTGCGCATCACTCCCCCACCTGCGGCAATTCCTCGGCCGCGATCTCGCACGGAGTCTTGGGCGCGATGACCTCGGTCGGCTCAGCAGCCTCGTCGGCCTCGCTGTCGCCGTTGTCGGGTGCGGTCGATTCGGCTGCGGGCTCCGGCTCAGCATCGTCGACCGGCACGTCCGTCGTCGGGTCCTCGGAATCCGGCTCCGTGTCGGCTTCGGCCGGCTCGGAATCGTCGGGGTCTTCGGTGTCCGTGGGATCAGCGTCGTCGGTGTCCGTGGGATCAGCGTCGTCGTCAAACGGCTCGTCGAACGGTTGCCCGTCGCCGGGATTGCCCAGTGCATCGACAAGCCGAGGTATCAGCCCGCCCAAGCCCGTGAGTCCGCCCAACCCGCCGCCCGCGCTGCCGGGCAGGCCCCCCGACGGCAGCCCCAGGTCACTGGGCAGACCGAGGGCACCGGGCCGGTCCAGGTCACCCGGCAGATCATCGAGCGCTGCGGCGGGCGCCGGGTCGCCGCCGGTGCGCGTCGGGGGGACCGGCGCCACGGCGACCGGCTGAGCCGGCGGAACAGCACCGGAACCCGCCATCTGCGCAACGGGAAACGGCACACCGAGCCCCGCCCCGTCCGATTGACCCACCGGGCCGAGGTCCCCCGGAATCGCGAACACCACACCCACCCCGGGCTCGGCCGCCGCGACCGCGGCGCGGTAGGCCGCATCAATGCCGTCGCGCGCCTTGCGGACAGCCGCCACCCACTCGCCGCCGACGTCGTTGTCCACATAAGGCATCACCTGCTTGTCCACCACTTCGGCGGCACCCTCATCGGCGGCACCGGAGGTCACCGCGTGCGCGGCCGCCAGCCAGGAATGCCGGTGGGCGTCCACCCGCTCATCGACGGCCTTCACCGCGGCAACCTTGTCGTCCACCAGCCGCCACAGCTCATCGCGCAGCACGCCACAGGCCGTCGCAGCGGCGCGCAGCCCGGCGGTCAGCTGCGCCGCGGCATCGCGGTGCCGGAGCAGGAATTCCGCTGCGACATCAGCACCCGATCCGTGCCAGGCATGGTTCAACTCGATCAGTTGCTGCCGTTGCGTGCGCAGTACCTCATCAGCGACTGCGGCCAGCGCGGTGAGCGCGGCACAGTCGGCGTCGAGCGAGCGCAGGTCGAGGCCGGCTTCACCGTCGTAGTGGTCGGTGAGCTGACCGTCGTAGCCGGTGAGTTCCGGATGCCGGTATCCCCGCCGATGACAGGCCGACACGTAAGTCTGTGCGCGGGTGACCGCCTCGCGCCCCTCGGCCAGCCGTCCGGGCACGTCGTATCGCTGGGCCACGTCAGCCCAGCCGCTCGCCGGCAGCGGCCTCGGCCTGACTGTAACGAGCCAGGCCGACTCGCAGTGCTGCAGCGATCTCGGTGTTGGCCCGCGACCAGCGCGTCAACTCGGGCAGCCATGCCTGCAAACCACGACGCAGCGCCTCCCCCGCCCCGATATGGTCACGTCCGGCTGTGCCACCGTGGAAGGTCAACTCCCCCAACCGGATACGGGACGCCGAATCGATGGCCGCCGCGGCGGCGTCATAGTGGTCCGCCACCGATCGCAGCGCCGAGGCGTCGAGGTAGAGCTGTTGTCGTCCCATACGGGTATGACGCCGACAGCGCTGAACGGGTTCCCGGTTTCGCTGGGCTCAGCGCCGGGTGCGTACCGCGTCGGCGACGTCGCCGGCGATCCGGCGGGCCGTCTGCTCGTCGGACGCTTCCACCATCACCCGGACCAGCTGCTCGGTGCCCGACGGACGCAACAGGATCCGCCCGGTATCACCGAGCTCTTCGGTGGCACGCCGCACCGCATCCCGCACAGCGGGGCGGCCCACCGCCTCGGCCTTGTCCGTGACCTCGACATTGATCAGCACCTGCGGCAGCGTCCGCATAGCCGACGCCAGGCCGGCCAGCGAGGCGCGAGTCTGAGCCATTCGCGCCATCAGACGCAGGCCGGTGATGATGCCGTCACCGGTGGTGGCCACCTGGGGCAACACGATATGGCCGGACTGTTCGCCACCGAGAGTGAACCCGCCGGCCCGCAACTGCTCCAGGACATAGCGGTCGCCGACGTCGGTTGTGTGCACCGTGACCCCGGCCTCGCGCATGGCCAGGTGCAGCCCGAGATTGCTCATCACGGTTGCCACCAGGGTGTCGTCAACAAGTTCTCCGGCCTCGCGCATGGCCAGCGCCAGCACCACCATGATGGCGTCACCGTCGATCACGTTGCCGGCGGCGTCGACGGCCAGGCAGCGGTCGGCGTCCCCGTCGTGCGCCAGGCCCAGATCGGCGCCGTGGGCGAGCACCGCGTCGCGCAACGGTTCCAGGTGCGTGGAGCCGCAACCCTCGTTGATGTTGAGTCCATCGGGTTCGGCGTTGATCGTGATCACGGTGGCGCCGGCGGCCCGGTAGGCCCGCGGCGCCGCCTCCGATGCGGCGCCGTGCGCGCAGTCCACCACCACGGTCAGACCATCCAGCCGTGTGCGATTGGATTCGCCCAGGTGCCGCAGGTAGCAGTCCAGCGCATCCTTGGCGTCCACCACCCGGCCCAGCTCGGCGCCGATGGGGCGCAAGCCCGGTCCGGCGGCCACCAGGTCTTCGATCTGGTCCTCGGTGGCGTCGTCGAGTTTGTGTCCGCCGGGGCCGAAGAATTTGATGCCGTTGTCGGGCATCGGGTTGTGCGAGGCCGAGATCATCACACCGAAATCAGCCTCATAAGCGCTGGTCAGGTATGCCACGGCCGGAGTCGGCAGCACACCGGTGCGCAGCGCGTCGATGCCCTGGCTGGTGAGCCCGGCGATGACCGCGGCCTCCAGCATCTCGCCACTGGCCCGCGGGTCACGGCCGACCACTGCCACCCGGCGGCCGGTGCCGGTGGCCAGGCGCTGCGCCGCTGCGCCGCCCAGCGCGAGTGCCAGCTCGGCGGTGAGCTCGCGGTTGGCGACCCCGCGGACGCCGTCGGTGCCGAAAAGTCGACCCATAACTATCCTTTATCGCCGCGAGCGCGCGTTCGCCCGGCCCGACACGCCGGTGGCGGACCGGAAACACGCACCCTCAAAAGCAAGCCGGGGGCACCTTCCGCGTGCGGAAGGCGCCCCCAACTCGCTGCCAGAGTGCAATCGCAGATCAGCGCTTGCTGTACTGCGGAGCCTTGCGGGCCTTCTTGAGACCGTACTTCTTGCGCTCGGTGGCCCGAGGGTCACGAGTCAGGAAGCCGGCCTTCTTCAGCGCCGGACGGTCTTCGGGCTGGACCAGGATCAGCGCGCGGGCCAGGGCCAGTCGCAGCGCACCGGCCTGCCCGGAGGGGCCGCCACCGTCGAGGTGGGCGTAGACGTCGAAGTGGTCCACCCGGTCCACCGTGACCAGCGGAGCCTTGATCAGCTGCTGGTGCACCTTGTTCGGGAAGTAGTCCTCCAGGGTGCGTCCGTCCAGGTTGAACTTGCCGGTGCCGGGCACCAGGCGCACACGCACCACGGCCTCCTTGCGGCGGCCGACGGTCTGGATGGGACGGCCCAGGTCGTGCGGCTCGTAAACCGGCGCCGCCTCAGCGTGCACCTCTACGGTCTCGTCAACCACGGCGGCCTCGGCGGCCTCGGTACCTTCAATTGCCGTCTCGGTCATTGCGCCACCTGCTTGATTTCGAACGGGATCGGCTGCTGGGCGGCGTGCGGGTGCACCGGCCCGGCGTAGACGTGCAGCTTGCGCTGAATCTGACGCCCCAGCTTGGTGTGTGGGATCATCCCGAGGATCGCCTTCTCCACGACACGGTCGGGACGGGTCTCCATCAGCTCACCGATGCTGCGCTTGCGCAGCCCGCCCGGGTAGCCCGAGTGGCGGTAAGCCATCTTCTTCTGCAGTTTGTCGCCGCTGATGGCGACCTTGTCGGCGTTGATGATGATGACGAAGTCACCGCCGTCAACGTTCGGCGCGAACGTCGGCTTGTGCTTGCCGCGCAGCAGGGTTGCTGCCGCAACGGCGAGCCGGCCGAGCACCACGTCGGTGGCGTCGATGACATACCACGAACGTGTGGTGTCACCCGCCTTCGGCGCATAGGTGGGCACAGCGCTTACCTCTTCTTTTACTCGAGCCGGGGTTACCCGGTTCTGGCGGATCCCGGTGCGAGCCGGGTGCCGGTCAGGCGTGGACACGGGGAGATTCTCGGCGACCGACATTGACCCGAGAACCCGCTGTGCCAAGAGGCACCGCACGCCAACGGTGCAGCCTACCGGCGGTGATCGGGGCAGGTCAAAACGGCGATCACCGGCATGGGGGCCGGTGTGGCCCCGCCGACTGTCCACCGCCGGGGCCACACCGTGTTCGGGGGCGGCCTCTCCTACCTCCCCCAAGCTCCCGCAGCGCGCCGATCGGCATCCGCAACGTCGGCGGCGCCGTCACGCACGGCGCCGCCCAGGTCGAACAGGATTTGGTTCAGTGCGCTGACCGCGTGCTGCCATCGCAGCTGTTCAGCCTGGTAGGCGCCGGCCGCCTCCCGGGTCCAGACCTGCTGCAGGGGTGCGATCTGCGACCGCAACTCCTCCAGGACCCCGTTGAGCCGGGCGGCCGTGGAGTGGATCTCCTGACGGACGGCATATTCGATCTCGTCGAAGTTGTACGACAGTGCGGCGTCCATCTCCGGCCCCGCTCAGATTCCGTCGCCGGCGGCGGCGATGTGATGCGAGTGGGCCTGGGCGACCTCGCGCAGCGCCCGCTCGTTGTGGCGGATGGTCTCGGCGATACGTGCCAGCGCGTGGTGCAGCTTCAACGACTCGGCGTTCCAGCGGTCCACGACGTCCTGGAAGCGGGCGGCGGCCAGGCCCGACCACACCGACGGCGGCACGTCGCGCATCCGGCCGACGAACGCCTGCAGCATCCCCCGGATCTCCTCATTACGGGCGTCGGTGGCCGCCGCGACGGCAAGCATCACGTCGAAGTCGGCGCTGAGTGTGCTGGGTGTGCTCACATCTCCCCCATATCGGTCATCGGCTGATACGAGGTTCGACGGCGCCGAACCGTGTCCGGTTCCACTCGATGTCTCGCCCGACCGCGAGCGTGCGCGGATTCACGATTCTGCGCGGCTTGTCGTGGACAGACACGCACGCTCGCGGGGGGGGAACGGGGGGACGGGGGGAAGGCAGTTAGCCGACGGCGTGGGCGGAACGCACCGCCTGCTCGCACACCGCGCGCAGCGTCTCCTCGTCACCCGCTGCGCCCTGGCAGCCGATGCCGATCCGCACTGCGTGGTCGACGAGGACGGCCCAGTCGACGTGATGGCCGTCGCGAACCTCCCGATAGGTCACGGCGGGCCGACCCGCGCTGGTGCCGGCCGGATCGAAACCGGTGAACACGCCGGGCGTCGCCACCTCAGCGCGTTGCAGTGCTCGCTGCAACGGCTCCGCGACGGCGCTCAGGGTGTCGCCGACGGCCGGGGCCTGCGTGATGTGCAGCACCAGCGGCGGGTCGCTGGGCGAGAACACCTCCACCCGGGCCGACCCCGGCCCGTCGCTCACCCGTCGGGTTGCCCACCCCTGAGGAACCTGTACCGCGACGCGGCCCGCCACCAGATAGGTCGCGGCGGTCTCGGGCTCTGGCGGCGCGTCGGGACGCGCAAAGAGGGCGGTGGCCACCACTCCGCCGATCGCAACGGCCAGGCCAAAGCGCCTGCGGCGACCGGTGGGTGCCGGCCGGGCGACGGGCGGGGCGACGGTGCGTCGAATCGGCGGCAGCTGATCGAGCACGGCCACCCGGATTTCGGGGCGCAGCCGCTGCTCGATCAGCGTCGAGAGCGCCCCGGCCCCGCCGATCCCGGCCGCTGCGTCGATCACGACCGCCCCGGGATGACCCCGTACCGCAGCACGTATCCGGCGCGCCACGGCGTCGGCGACCTCGCCGGGAGCACCGATACGCGGCTCAGCGACGACATCGGCGCCGCCGCGGCGGCTGACCGCCACCAGGGCGGCGGCGATCTCCACGACGACCGCGGCGTGGCAGGTGTCCGCCAGCACCGTTGCTCGCGAGTGGACGATGACCTCACCGGTCAGCTCCCGCGCCGCCGCGGTCAGCAGCAGCACTCGTCGTTCCGGCCACCACGACGGATGGATCAACTCGATGGACTCGGCGGGCAGGTCGCAGGCCAGTACGTCGCGCAGCAGCTCCGGCATCGCGGCGGGTTGGCCGTCGACCAGTCCGACCGGGTCATCGATCCATTCGAGGGCCGCAGCGGCAGCGACGGATTCGCCACCACCGCAACATCGTCGGCGGATGGTTGCGGGACCGGTCTCGATCACCGCCCGATGCGGCCTCATGGTTCCCAGGCCACCTGGACCAGCCGCTCGCCTCCGGACCGGGTGACCAGGGTGCCGCGCCCCGGCGGCAGGGGCGTTGGGCGAACCGCGCCCCATGCGGTCTCCGCGGCACTGCCGGCCGGGCAGCTCATGGTCAGCGTCATGGCGTCCAGATCGGTCAGCGCGGTCAGCAACGGCTCGTACATCGACCGGGCCGCCCGCCCGCTACGGCAGGCCACGATCAGGTGCAGCCCGAGGTCCCCGGCGTGCGGCAGAAATTCGAGCAGTGGCGTCAGCGGATTGCCCGTGGCCCCGGCCACCAGGTCGTGGTCATCGACCACCACGTACAGCTGCGGCCCGAACCACCACGACCCGGCGCGCAGCTGTTGCGGGCCCAGATCTGCACCGGGCATCCGCCTGGTCAATTGGTCGATCAGCTCGGGCAACAGCGTCGTCAGCGCGGGCCGCGACATCGCGTAACCGGCCAGGTGCCCGGGCGGTACGACGTCGAGCAGGCCGCGCCGGTAGTCGACCACCAGCAGCTGGACCTGTGCGGCGGGGTGGGCCCGTACCAGCTCCCGGCACAGCGTGCGCAGCACTGAGGTCTTGCCGCATTCGCTGTCGCCCAGAACCAGCAGGTGCGACTGCCGCCCGAAGTCGAGGGCAACAACTTCAAGCCCGCGTTCGTCGATGCCCAACACCGGCAGGCCGGTGGGGTCGGCGGCCAATTCGGTCCGGTTCACGACCGTCGGCAATGGCTTGATCGGTGTTGCGACGGCACCCTCGGGGTGGCGCTTCGGTTCCCAGCCGTGCGGGCGGGCCAGCAGCATGTGCATGCCGTCGTGGGTCAGGCCGCGTCCCGGACGGTCCTGCGGCACCCGCTGGGCCTGGCGGCGGTCCAGTTCGGATTCGACCGGATCGCCCAGCCTCAGCTCGATACGGGTGCCGATCAGGTCGCGTAGCGCGGGCCGCACCTCGGCCCACCGCGCCGCCGCCACCATCACATGGACACCAAAGGACAGGCCACGGGCGGCCAGCGCGACGATCCGGGATTCCACCTCGAATTCGCGGCACAGGGCGGCCCATCCGTCGATCACCAGGAAGATGTCCGGGACCTGTTCGTCCGCGACATTGCCGGCTCGTTGAGCTTCGCGCCGCGCCACGATGGCCTCCATCTCGGCGATCAACCGCCGGACCAGATCCGGCTGCCCGGCCCCGGCGACCGCTCCGACATGCGGCAGGGTTCGGATCGCTGCGAGTTCCCCACCCCCGAAGTCCAAGCAGTAGAACGCCACCCGGGCCGGATCGTGGGTGGCGCACAGCGCGGCGATCAGGGTGTGCAGCGCGGTCGACTTGCCGGATCGGGGGGCGCCCACCACGGCGACGTTTCCGCCGGCGCCGTCCAGCCGGACCGACAGGGTGGTGCGTCGTTGTTCGAAGGGACGATCCACGACTCCGATCGGAACCGTCAGGTCGGCGTGGTCGGAGTCGAGCAGCGATGCCAGTGTTGGGGAGTCGTCGAGTGGCGCCAGCCAAATCCGTCGCGCCGCGGGGCCGTGTCCGGACAGTCGCTGCAGCATCGCTTCCAGCACGGTGCGCCCGCCCGGATCAGCCGCGTCCCGAACCGTTCCCTGTGCCGTGGCGGTGAACGGCAGTACTGCGACGGCCTCCGGCCGGGCGGCAGGGCACGGCCCGGAGACATATGCTGTCTGGAATCTGCGCACCGTGCCGTCGGCGGTCCGCAAGTACCCCACTCCGGGAACGTTGGGCAGTTCGTGAGCGTCGGTGGTCCCCAGCACGATCCGGGACTCTGCTGCCGACATCGTCTTGAGACACACCCGGTAAGACAGGTGCGATTCCAGGCCTCGCAACCTTCCCTCCTCGAGCCGCTGGCTGGCCAGCAGCAGATGCAGTCCCAGTGATCGGCCCAGCCGGCCGATGGCGACGAAGGTGTCCAAGAGATCGGGGTGCTGGTGAAGAAGTTCGGAGAACTCGTCGACGATCACCACCAGTGCGGGCAGCGGCGGCAGGTGCGGTTGCGCGGCGCGGCGCTGCCGGTATGCGGCGATGCTGGCCGCCCCGGCGACGCGCAGCACCTGCTGGCGCCGTTGCATCTCACCGGCCAGGGCATCACGCATCCGTTCCACCAGCGGGGCCTCCTCGCCGAGGTTGGTGATGACCGCACAGACATGGCGGACCTGCTCGAAGCCGAGAAAGGTTGCGCCGCCCTTGAAGTCGACCAGCGCCAGATTCAGGTCCTCCGGCGAATGCCGCGCCGTCATGCCCAGCACCAGGGTGCGCAGGAATTCCGACTTGCCCGAGCCGGTGGCGCCGACACACAGTCCGTGCGGCCCGCTGCCCCGCTCGGCGGCCTCGTTGATGTCCAACCGCACCGGGTCTCCCCGGCCATCGGTGCCGATCGGCACGCACAGCCGCTGCGTGGATGTCTTCGCCCACTCGGCCGGCGGGTCGAAGCCGTCAATTCCGATCTCCAACAGGTCCGCCCATGAACGCACCCCGCCTGCGACCGGTGTGTGTGCGGCCAGTCGCCGCGCGCACACCACCGCGTCAGCAAGGGACAGAAAGTCCGGCCGGCCGAGGTGGTCTTCGCCGTCACGCAACGCCGTGGCGGTCACCCGCAGGCGGCGCTCCTCACCCGCCGCACCCAGCTGCGCCACCCGCACGCCGGTCGCGTCGTCACTGATCACCACGGCCCTCTGCCCGGTCAGGCTCGTCTCGGCGGCGGCGAAGTCAGGGTAGGTCAGTCGCAGCGGCCCGCCGGCGTCGGCGGCTGAGGGATGCTGATGGTGCGGCAGCCATTTCAACCACTCCCAGTCGCCCGCGTGCCGGCCGGCCACGGCTGCGATCAGCAGGGCATCGGGGCCGTGCAGCACGGCGAGCTGACAGATCAGCGCGCGCGCCAGACCGCGCGCCGCTGCGGCATCGCCGACCAGCAGCAGTGGCGACGGTCCCAGCACCATCCGCGCGACAGGGACATCGGGCACCACAGCGTGGGTGTCCAGGAAGCGGCGCAGCGCAGCATCGGTGACCGGATCGCTGCACCGCATCGGATCTCGCGACGGTGCCACCAGTCGGCGCACGGGCGCGACCGGCCCGATCCCCACCCGCACCGAACCGAACTCGGGGTCACCGGGTCGGCGCTCCCACATGCGGGGGCCACCGACCAACATCCACAGGGCGCCGGGCTCCGGGTGACACCACTGTGTGGCTGCGCGCTGGGTCGTTGCGCTGTCGGACACGGACTCCCGCAACGCGGCCAGATAGGCCAGATAGTTGTCGCGGTCGTCATCGATGTGGTTGCCACGGACGTGGTTTCGCCCGGCAAGCACGGCTGCCACCGCCGAGGCGAGCATCATCAGTGGGAACAGTGCGAACAGCGGGCTGCGAGTTCCTGAGGAGCCGGAGCGGAAGGCCACCGTGGTCGCGGCGAGCATCGCGACCGCCATGACGGCCGGCAGCAACCGGGTCACACTCACCCGCGCCTCGGAGTCCGGAACCGGCGGCGGCGCTGCGACAGCAATATCGCCCGGGGGTGGCATCGCGATCGGTGCGGGGCCGGTCATCGGCACACCGTAGGCAGCGCCGATTCGGCCGGCAAGTCAGCTGTGGATGAGCGAAAACCTCTCGCCTGAAAGCTCGATAGCGTGCGAGCGACGAAGCTGAAAGGGGAATTCGCCGTGTCGATTCCGGATTCCGGGCTGTGCCGGGTTGCGGTACACGCCGACACCGCGCACGTGGATCTGGCGCTGCCGTCCCGGGTGCCGGTGGCGACCCTGCTCGCGGCCGTCCTGGACCTGATGCCGCATCAGTCCGCCTCTGGCCCGCCGCGCCCCTATTACCTGTCCGAGCCGGGTAGAGCTGCATTGGACGCAACGAAAAGCCTGTCTCAGCAAGGCATCCGCGATGGCTGCACCCTGGTGTTGACCCATGCCGAATGCCCGGATCCGAAGGTGGTGTTCGATGATCCGGCCGAACTGGTGGCCACGGCGGTGCGGTCCACCCAGCGCCCCTGGAGCCCGGTGGCGCGGCGGCTCGCGGCCGCGCTGACAGCATCCGGGTTGGCGGCAGTGGCCGGGTTCGTTGCGATTCCCGGCGGACCCGGGGCCCCCAGCGCGCTGTTGGCGGCCGCGGCGGCGGGGACGGTGGCCCTGATGGCAGTCCCGCCAACCGGTTGCGGCGCGACGCTGCGCACCACGCTGTGCTTCCTGGCCGGGTTGGCGGTACTGGGGGCGGTCGTGGGAATGGCCGTCGCGGCAACCGGAATCGCACTGTCTCGGGTAGGGGCTGTGGCGGTTGTCGCCGGAGTCGCCATGACCCGTGGCGCCGGTCGACTGGCGGGCGCGGTCAGCGGGCTGTTCCGCCGGGCGGACCCCGTGCCGTCGCAGGTGGGCGAGGCACATGACCTGTTGACGGGATGGGTGGCGGCGGCTGCGGCCCTGGTGGCCGTCGGTGCCGGCGCGACGATCACCGCAGCGCCGGGCGCCGGGGCGCCCGCCATGGTGTGCGCGGTGTTCGCAGCGACCGCCGGCACCGCGGTGGTGCTGCGGTCGCGCTCACACACCGATGGCCTGCAGATCGCTGCGCTGGTCGCCGGCGGCACGGCCACGGTGGCGATCGGCCTGCTGGGTGCGGCGGGCAACACGACCGCACGCTGGCCTGCTGTGCTGGCCGTGGCGCTGGTCGCGGCGGCGCTGGCCCTGGGTTTCACGGCGCCGACGGCGTCCCCGCTGATCCGGCGCAGCGCCGAGATCGTGGAGAGTTTGGCGCTCGGATCGCTGGCGCCGCTGGCGTGCTGGGTGTGCGGGTTCTACAGCCTTGCCCGCGGGCTGAGCCTGGGCTGATCGTGTCGCGCACCCGGATTGTCCGGCTGGTGGCGGCCGCCACGCTTGCGGCGGCCACCGGTGCACCGCCGGCCAACGCGGTCGCGCCGCCGCCGATCGACCGCACGCTGCTGCCCGCCCAGGCGCCGCCCGCGCCGGTACGCCCCACGGTGCAGCGTGCGGTGTGCGCGGTCGGATCGTTGTCCTCGGGTGGGCTCGGCACCCAGCTCGACGGGCTGGACCTGGCCGCGGCCTGGGCGCTGACCCGCGGCGACGGCCAACGGATTGCGGTGATCGACACCGGTGTTGCACCGCACCGGCGGCTGCCGGGTCTGATCGGCGGCGGCGACTACGTCTCCAGTGGCGACGGCACCCGGGACTGCGACGGGCACGGCACCTTGGTCGCCGGAATCATCGCGGCCGCACCGGATCCCGCGGCCGACCGGTTCAGCGGCGTAGCGCCGGCAGCCACCGTGATCGGTATCCGCGCATCCAGTGCCAGGTTCGCCGCACTGGGTGATGCTGCCGGAATCGGCGATGTCGAGGTTTTGGCCAAAGCGGTGCGTACCGCGGCCGACCTGGGCGCGTCGGTCATCAACATCTCCGCGGTGGCCTGCCGGCCGGCACGTTCCGGACTCGACGACCGGGCCCTGGGCGCTGCCCTGGCCTATGCGGTCGAGGTCAAGAACAGCGTCGTCGTCGCGGCGGCGGGCAACACCGACGAGGGTTGCGGCACAGACGGATCCACCATCGTCACTCCAGCCTGGTACGACGATTACGTGTTGACCGTCGGCTCGGTGGATGGCCGCGGCGTCGCCTCGGCATTCACCCTGCCCGGACCGTGGGTCGATGTGGCCGCTCCCGGTGAGGCGGTGTTCTCGTTGAGCACCGTCGGCGACGGGATGGCCGATTCGCTCGACGGCTCGGCGCTGCGCGGCACCAGTTTCGCCGCGCCGGTGGTCAGCGGTGTGGCGGCGCTGATTCGCGCCCGATTCCCGCAGTGGACCCCGCGGCAGGTGATGGACCGGATCACGGCCACCGCCCACCATCCACCGGGTGGCCGTGATGATGTCGTCGGCGCCGGTGTGGTGGACCCGTTGGCGGCGCTCACCTTTGAGGTCGCCACCTCCCGCGAACGGACTGCCCCGCCCCCGGTC
>NZ_LQPI01000050.1 GCF_002101775.1 Mycolicibacter nonchromogenicus
GCGGAGGCGGGGGTGGCGGGAAGAACTCCGGCATCGGGAAACCCGGCGGCGGAGGCGGCAGCTCCTCCAGGTCCTGTGGCGGCGGAGGCGGCGGCGCATACCAGTCGTACTGCACCGGGATGGGCGCGCTGGTCGGCACGCCGGCGAAGCCGCCGATCGCGGTGGGCTTGGGGAACGCCACGATCGGCTCGCCCCACAGTGCACCGTCCATTCCGGCTTTCCAGATGTCGGCCGGCAGGCCCGCGCCGTAGACCGGACCGCCCCACTTGTTGGTCAGCGGTTCGTCACCGCCGGTGGTGCCCACCCAGACCGCGGTCGAAAGGGTCGGCGTGTAGCCGACCATCCACGCGTCCCGGTTGGCCCCGGTGGTGCCGAGCTGGGTGGTGCCGGTCTTGGCCGCGGCCGGACGCCCGCCGGCCAGCTCATGCCCACCCGACCAGCTCGGGATCGCCTTCATGGCGTCGGTGACGTTGTCGGCCACTGCTTTGGAGACTCGCTGCTCACCGGAGTCCTTGGCGTCCGCGATGTCGAAGAGCACCCGGTCGTCAGGGCCCACCACCTTCTGGATGAAATGCGGCCGGTGGTACATCCCGGAGGCGGCCAGGGTCGCGTACGCCGACGCCATATCGATCACCCGCGACTGGTACTGACCGAGCACGATGCCATTCTCCGGGGGCCCACCGAGACCGTCCTGCGACAGGGTGTGGGCGACACCCGGGAAGCTGTCCGCGACCCCGAGATCGTGCGCGGCATCGGCGACATCCTGCGCGCCGTGCTTGAGCTTGAGCATCAGCCGGTAGTACGCGGTGTTGAGCGAGCGCTTGAGTGCCTCGGCGATGCTGCACACGCCGCAGCTGGCGCCGCCCACATTGCTGATCTTGATGCCGCCGACGGTCAGCGGGCCGCTGTCGATCTGCTCACCCAGGCCGATGCCCTGCTTGAGCGCCGCCACCAGGGCGAACACTTTGAATGAGGACCCGGTCTGCAAGCCGGCCTGGGCGAAGTCGTAGCCGCCGACCTCGTCGCCGCCGTAGTAGGCCCGCACCGCGCCATTGCGCGGATCGATCGAGACCACGGCTGCCCGCATCGTCGGCTTCTGC
Source organism: Mycolicibacter nonchromogenicus (assembly GCF_002101775.1). Taxonomy (GTDB): domain Bacteria; phylum Actinomycetota; class Actinomycetes; order Mycobacteriales; family Mycobacteriaceae; genus Mycobacterium; species Mycobacterium nonchromogenicum. Next base: position 1,101 of record NZ_LQPI01000050.1, read on the forward strand.
CCGGCCATGGTCGTCCTGACGGCCTTCTCCACCGCCCGCTGCGCCTTCATGTCGATGGTGGTGGTGATGCGCAGTCCCTCCATGTTCAGGGTCTGCTCGTCGATGTGGAACATGTCGAGCAACTCTTCGGTGACCTGGCGCTGGATCAGTTCCGCGGGTCCGGAGGCCTGGTCGGCGTTGCGCGCCTGCTCGAGCGGGATGGTCGTCGGAAAGGACTGCTTGGCCCGCTCCTGCAGGGTCAGGGCACCAGTCTGCACCATGCCGTCGAGTACCCAATTCCACCGCTCCACCGCCCGGTCTCGGTTGATGGCCGGGTCCAACGCGGACGGCCGCTGAATCACCGCCGCCAACAAGGCGCCCTCGGCGACAGTGAGATCCTCGACCCGCTTGTCGAAGTAGGCCCGGGCGGCCGCGGCGATCCCGTAGGTGGTGCGGCCGAAGTAAATGATGTTGAGGTAGGCCTCCAGCACTTCGTCTTTGGACCACTGCTCCGACATCTTGGTGGCGATGACCAGTTCTTTGCCCTTGCGGACCAGACCGTCCATGCCGGCCCGCTCCGACCCGACCAGCGCGTTCTTGACGTACTGCTGGGTGATCGTCGAACCGCCCTGGGTGTCGCCCCCGGTCAGGTTGTTCTTGACCGCCCGAAACAGCCCCGAGACCGAGAAGCCGGCGTTGGTGTAGAAGTCGCGGTCCTCGGCGGCCAGCACCGCTTCACGGACGTGAACGGGCACCCGGGCAAGCTTGACGTCTATCCGATTCCCGTCCGGCGGAACGATTTTCGCCAGCTCAGTACCGTCGGCTGCGAGGATCGTCGAAACCTGGGTGGTGTGGATATCGCCGGGTTCGGGTACCTCCACCGTTCGGTAGGCCATCGCGAAGGTGACGACCGGCGCCGTCAGGAGGGTTGCGGCGGCCACGTACAGGCCCCGCCGGGCCCAGAGCCAATACCGCCGCCGCGACTCGTGCTGCTCGGGCTCGGCATCGAGATCCACCGGCGGTTTGTATGCCACACAGAGCTTTTCGCCCCCTGGACGGGGTCGCTCCATGGCGGCCCTGACCGCTTCGAGCCGCTCTTGCCGGTCCGCCTCGTCGGCGGGCTTGGCATCGGTCGTGGTCAAGAAGTGTTCTTCTTCAGCGCTGTCGGCGCCCGGCGCTGTCGGGCCGTGGGTTCTCACCGGCGCCTGGGGCATCCCCGCCGGCAGAAGTCGGGCTCTCGGCCCTTCGCCAGCCCGGGTCGGGCGCAACCCATTTCGGCGCTCGGCGAAGTGCTCAGCAGCCCGTCGTCCCCCGCGCGTCGCTGCAGCATGGCCAACAGAGTAGTTCCGTGGACTCACCCTCGGGTTGAAACAAGGTCACAAACGCACTACGGCGCAGCGGGTGGCTCCTCGGCCGGCGGCGGGCTGCCCGAGTCGGTGGGGGTCGGCGCAGCCGGGGCAGGCGGGGCGGCCGTGATGGTGGTGGGCGGGCCGATCGGGATGGTGATGCCCGGTGCGATCTCGATCGTCGGCTGGATGACGGTCTCCTCCGGTGGCGGCGGCGGACCGTCGTCGGCCGGCGGGGGCGGTGGCGGCGCGGCCGGAACGCCGGCATAGCCGCCGATCTCGGTTGGGGTGGGGAAGGTTTCGTTGGGGGTGCCCTTGAGGGCGCCGTCCATGGTGGCCTTCCAGATGTCGGCCGGAATACCCGAGCCGTAGACCGGGCCGCCCCATTGATTCACCAGCGGTTCGTCTCCCCCGGTGGTGCCCACCCAGACCGCGGTGGACAGCGACGGCGTGTAGCCCACCATCCAGCCGTCCCGGTTGGCCCCGGTGTCGCCCAGCTGCGTGGTGCCGGTCTTGGCCGCCGACGGCCGCCCACCGGCCAGGTTGTGTCCACGTGACCAGCCGGCGATGGGCTGCATGGCGGAGGTGACGTTGTCGGCGACCGCCTTGGGGATGCGTTGCTCGCCGGTGTCCTCGGAGTTCTTCGCATCGAACAACACGCGTCCGTCGGCGCTGACCACCTTCTCCACGAAGTGCGGCGGGTGGTAGAGGCCGGAGGCTGCCAAGGTGGCGTACGCCGAAGCCATGTCGATCACCCGGGTCTGGTACTGGCCCAGCACCACACCGCCCTCCGGCGGGCCGCCGTCCTGCGACAAGGTGTGCGGCACGCCCGGGAAGCTCTTGGCGACCCCGGCCTGATGCGCGGCGTCGGCGACGTCCTGCGCCCCGTTCTGGAGCTTGAGCATCAGCCGGTAGTAGGAGGTGTTCAGCGAACGCTTGAGCGCCTCGGCGATGTTGCAGACCCCGCAGCCCTCACCCTCAACGTTGTTGATCTTGGTCCGGCCGTTGTCGAGGGTCAGCGGTGAACTGTCGATCTGGTAACCCAGCCCGATGCCCTGCTCGAGCGCGGCCACCAGGGCGAACACTTTGAACGACGAGCCGGTCTGCAACCCGGCCTGGGCGAAGTCGAAGCCGGTGGCATCGGATCCGCCGTAGTAGGCGCGCACCCCGCCGTCACGCGGGTCGATGGACACCACCGCCGCGCGCATGTTCGGGATCTGATCCTTGAGGTAGGTGCTCACCGCCTCCTCGGCGGCATCCTGCGCCACCGGATCGATGGTGCTGGTGATCTGCAGGCCCTGGGTGTTGAGCGTCTGTTCGTCGATGTTGAACAGCTCGAGCAGCTCTTGGGTCACCTGCCGCTGGATCAGCCCGTTGGGCCCGGTGGTGACGTTCTTGGACCGGGCCAGTTCGGGTGACACCGTGGCCGGAAATTCCTGTGCGGCCCGCTCGGCGGCGGTCAGGGCTCCGGTCTCCACCATTCCGTCGAGCACCCAGTTCCACCGGTCCAGCGCGCCCTCGGGGTCGACCGCCGGGTCCAGGGTGGAGGGCCGCTGGATCAATGCGGCCAACAGCGCGCCCTCGGCGATGTTGAGCTCCTCGACGGGCTTGTCGTAGTAGGCGCGAGACGCCGCGGCGATCCCGTAGGCCCCGCGGCCGAAGTAGATGATGTTCAGGTAGGCCTGCAGCACATCGTCTTTGGGCCACGCGCTGGACATCTTGGTGGCGATCACGAGTTCTTTGGCCTTGCGGATCAAGCCGCCCATGCCGGCACGCGCGGATCCGACCAGGGCGTTCTTGACGTACTGCTGGGTGATCGTGGAACCGCCCTGCGTGTCACCGCCGAACAGGTTGTTCTTGATCGCCCGGGCGAAGCCCGACACCGAGAAGCCCGGGTTGGAGTAGAAGTCGCGGTCCTCGGCGGCCAGGACCGCGTCACGCACATAGACCGGCACCTGGTCGATGCCGATGTCGACGCGGTTGCCCTCCGGCGGAATGATCTTGGCCAGCTCGGATCCGTCACTGGCCAGAATCGTCGACACCTGGTTGGTTCGGATGTCACCCGGCGAGGGCACGTCGGTGATGGTGTAGGCCATCGCGAAGGTGATGATCGGCAACAGCAGAATCACGGCCACCGAGATGTAGAGCCCACGCCGGATCCACCGCCAATTCGGCGGATGCGCGCGCAACCAGTCCAGCGGATTCGGCGCGCCCGGTGCAGCGGTGGGCGCTGCGGGATCCGGCCGCCGCGGCGGGGGCGCGGTCGGCTTCTCCGGAGGCGGTTCGCGCCGCGGGATCCGGCCGCTGAGCGCCTGCTCGCGTTGCGGCGGCTCTCCTTCAAGCGCGGCCCGGACCGCGTCGATCGGATCGCGCAGGTCGGCGGTCACGGCGTCGTCGACCGCCGGAATGATCGTGGTCAGACGGTCATCCGGTCCCGCCGGTGGGCGGCCGCCGCCGGCCTTGGAGGGCCGGGCCGCGCCAGCATCGGACCCGTCGTCGCGATGTTTACTCACTGGCGGTACGGGCTCCACTGCGTGCCGGCCGTCGACCGCGGGATCCCTTGGGCGGGCGCGCGATGCCCAGCACGTATGACTTCACCAGGTGGTTCCAGCTGCAGGTCCGGCAGACCTCGACCACGTGCACCGAAAACTCCGGGTAGCGGGTGGCCAGCAGTACCAGTTCCTCCGCGGAACGCGCCGAGCCCGACACCGGACCCAGATGATCGCCGTACACCCAGGACACCAGGGTGAGCTGCTCTTTGCGGCAGATGGGGCACACCACCGCACTCTGCTTGCCGTGGAACTTCGCGGCGCGCAGCAGATACGGGTTTGCGTCGCACACTTCGGAGACGCCGGTACGCCCGGAGTAGACCTCGGCCAGCAGGGATCGGCGCCGGAGCGCGTAGTCCACTACCTGTCGCTGCAATCGCACGGTGACCAGAGTACGTCGGGTGCCCACCGGCGGTGGCGATCAACGCCCCAACCGGCGTCAACCGGGGGATTCGGCGTCAGTCGCCGGCGGCGTTCTTTTACTATCGTCGCCGTGGCGACACGGCAGACCGCGGGCACGCGAGCCAAAGACAGCGACCGGGAAGATGTCTGCCGGATCCTGGACAACGCGCTGGTTGAGGGACAGGTGTCCAGCACCGAGCACCAGGAGCGAATCAGCCTGGCGACCCGTGCCGTGACGCTGGGCGACCTGCATTCCCTGGTCGATGATCTGCAGACCGAGACCGCTCCGGTCAAGCTGCCGACGCTGGGCACTCCGGCCACGGTGGGTATGCGCGGTGTGGTCCTCAAGGCGCTGGCCGCCTTGGGCACCGCGCTGGTGGCGGGCATGCTGCTCGGTTGGGCGATGTACGGAAACACCAGCTCCCCGCTGAATTTCACCTCTGATCCCGGGGCCAAGCCCGACGGGGTCGCGCCGGTGGTGCTCACCCCACCACGACAGCTGCAGTCCCTGGGCGGTCTCACCGGGCTGCTGGAACAGGCCCGGCAGAAGTTCGGTGACACCATGGGCTACCGGCTGGTGGTCTACCCCGACTACGCCTCGCTGGATCGGCCCGACCCCGGCGAAGAGCGCCGCAAATTGAACTACTCCTACCGAGGCGGCTGGGACGACCCGTCCACCTCCTCCAAGAGCAGCGATGACGTGCTGGTCGACCTGTCCGCATTCGACGCCAAAGTTGCGGTCGGAATCCTGCGTGGGGCCCCCGAGACGCTCGGGATCAAACCCGGCGAGGTGAGAAGCACCTATCTGATCGTCGATCCGGCCCAGGATCCCACGACACCGGGGGCGTTGTCGCTGTCGGTGTATGTGTCCGGCGAGTACGGCAGCGGCTATATCGCCTTCGCCGGCGACGGCACGGTCAAACGGATCAATTACCCGTCCTGAACTGCTGGTTCCTCACCGATCTCGTCGGCCTGGGCACCGGTCGGGCAGTGGCCACTTGGGTTTGGTTATATCGGCGCGATACTATGGCCCGAACCGTCGACCGGTCGTAGCTACACCATCTGCAGGAGGTGACTGGAGTGCTTGAGCTAGCCATTTTGGGCTTGTTGCTCGAGTCTCCGATGCACGGCTACGAGCTCCGGAAGCGGTTGACCGGTCTGCTGGGTGCGTTCCGGGCGTTCTCCTACGGCTCGCTGTATCCCGCGCTGCGGCGCATGCAGCTGGCCGGCGTGATCGCCGAGGACGCCGCGCCGACGGGGACCCCGGTGCGCCGGGCCCGGCGGGTGTACCGGCTGACCGACGCCGGTCGTCAGCGGTTCAACGAGCTGGTGTCTGACACCGGCCCGCAGAACTACACCGACGACGGCTTCGGAGTCCACCTGGCGTTCTTCAACCGCACCCCCGCCGAGGCTCGGATGCGGATCCTCGAAGGACGTCGCCGGCAGGTGGAGGAACGCCGGGAAGGCCTGCGCAACGCGGTGGCACGGGCCAGCAACTCATTGGACCGCTATACCCGCCAACTGCACCAGCTCGGGCTGGAGTCCAGTGAGCGCGAGGTCAAGTGGCTCAACGAGCTGATCGCGGCCGAACGGGTATCGCAGGGCCGGGCCGAACAACCCTGATCCAGCCCGACGTGGGGCATCGGGGACAACAACACAGCACTTCAGCAGTGAAAGCAGAAAAAGGAGAGCGTCGAACATGACTGAGCAAACGACGGATGTGCGGGTCGCCATTGTCGGCGTCGGCAACTGCGCGTCCTCGCTGGTCCAGGGCGTCCAGTACTACCAGAACGCCGATGACACCTCCACGGTCCCCGGCTTGATGCATGTGCGCTTCGGCCCGTACCACGTCCGCGACGTCAAGTTCGTCGCCGCGTTCGACGTGGACGCCAAGAAGGTCGGCTTCGACCTGTCCGAGGCCATCTTCGCCTCGGAGAACAACACCATCAAGATCTCCGACGTGCCTCCGACCAACGTGATCGTGCAGCGCGGCCCGACGCTGGACGGCATCGGCAAGTACTACGCCGAGACCATCGAGGTCTCCGACGCCGAGGCCGTGGACGTGGTCGCCGCCCTGCGCGAAGCCAAGGTCGACGTGCTGGTCTCCTACCTTCCGGTGGGCTCGGAAGAGGCCGACAAGTTCTACGCCCAGTGCGCCATCGACGCCGGTGTGGCGTTCGTCAACGCGCTGCCGGTGTTCATCGCCTCCGACCCGGTGTGGGCCAAGAAGTTCGCCGACGCCGGCGTGCCGATCGTGGGCGACGACATCAAGAGCCAGGTCGGCGCCACCATCACCCACCGGGTGATGGCCAAGCTGTTCGAGGACCGCGGCGTCACCCTCGACCGCACCTACCAGCTCAACGTCGGCGGCAACATGGACTTCAAGAACATGCTCGAGCGCGAGCGGCTGGAGTCCAAGAAGGTCTCCAAGACCCAGGCCGTCACCTCTAACCTGACCGGCTCGCTGGCCGGCAAGGTCGAGGACAAGAACGTCCACATCGGGCCGTCCGACCACGTCGCCTGGCTCGACGACCGCAAGTGGGCCTACGTGCGGCTGGAGGGTCGCGCCTTCGGCGACGCACCGCTGAACCTGGAGTACAAGCTCGAGGTGTGGGACTCCCCGAACTCGGCCGGCATCATCATCGACGCGGTGCGTGCCGCCAAGATCGCCAAGGACCGCGGCATCGGCGGGCCGATCCTGCCCGCGTCGGCGTACCTGATGAAGAGCCCGCCCGAGCAGCTGGCTGACGACATCGCGCGCGCCCAGCTCGAAGAATTCATCCTCGGCTAGACACCATCCACTCTGCGGGGGGACATGACTGAAGACGAGCTGGCCGGCCTCTCGGAGTTCGCGCTGCTGCACGGCAACGCCGAGCAGGCCGGTCTGGCCGGTGCACTGCCCGAGGTGGAGCGGGTCGAGACCGGCGACATCAGTGCGCTGCGCTGGGGTTCGACACCTCCGCGGGTGGTGTTCCTGCACGGCGGTGCCCAGAACGCCCACACCTGGGACACCGTCATCCTCGGACTCGGCGCGCCCGCGCTGGCGGTGGACCTGCCCGGACACGGCCGCTCGGCGTGGCGCGAGGACGGCGACTACTCGCCGCAGCGCAATGCGGCCACTCTGACGCCGGTGCTGCGCGAGCTGGCACCGGACGCCGAATTGGTGGTCGGCATGTCACTGGGCGGGCTGACCGCGATCCGCTTGGCAGCAACCGTTCCCGAGCTGGTGCGCCGCTTGGCGCTGGTGGATGTGACGCCGTCGGCGCTGCAGCGCCATGCCGAGGCGAGTGCCGCCGACCGTGGGACGGTGGCACTGGCCGCAGGCGATCGGACCTTCCCCGATTTCGAGTCACTGCTGGCCGTCACCACGGCCGCGGCACCGCACCGGGACCCGGAATCGCTGCGGCGCGGGCTTTTCCACAACACCCGTCGGCTGTCGGACGGCAGCTGGACGTGGCGTTACGACTCCATCCGCTCAGTCGGCGATTTCACCGAGCTGTGGTCCGATGTCTCGGCGATCACCGCACCGACCACCCTGATCCGCGGCGGCGATTCGGTGTTCGTCTCCCCCGACGACATCACCGAGTTCGCGCAACGCTGCCCGGGGCTGACCACTCACGTCGTGGACGGTGCCGGACACTCGGTGCAAAGTGATCGGCCGCGTGTCCTGGTCGAGCTGCTGCGCATGGCCCTCGGCTGACAATTCCGGGGATAAGGTGGCGAGATGGCCCGACCCGTCCGCATCGCGGTGCAATTGCAGCCCCAACACGCAGCGCACTACAGCGCCATCCGCGAAGCGGTGCGGCGTTGCGAGGACATCGGTGTCGACATCGCCTTCAACTGGGACCATTTCTTCCCGCTCTACGGCGACCGCGACGGACCGCACTTCGAGTGCTGGACCATGCTGGCCGCCTGGGCCGAGCAGACCTCGCGCATCCAGATCGGTGCGCTGGTGTCGTGCAACTCCTATCGCAACCCGGAGTTGCTGGCCGACATGGCGCGCACGGTCGACCACATCGGCGGCGGCCGGCTGATTCTGGGCATCGGATCAGGCTGGAAGCACCGGGACTACCGGGAGTACGGCTACGAGTTCGGTACCGCGGGCAGCCGGCTCGACGACTTGGCCGCTGCCCTGCCCCGGATCAAAAGCCGTCTGGCCCAGCTGAATCCGCCGCCCACCCGGGATATCCCGATCTTGATCGGGGGTGGCGGCGAGCGCAAGACGCTGCGCCTGGTCGCCGAGCACGCCGACATGTGGCACAGCTTCGCCGACGCCGACAGCTATCCGCACAAGGCCGCCGTGCTGGCCGAGCACTGCGCCGCGGTCGGGCGAGACCCGGCCGCCATCGAGCACTCGGCGGCGGTCGGCGGTGAAACCGGTCGGTCCCCCATCAGCGACGTGCTGGCCGAGGCCGACACCTTGACCGGACTCGGGGTGAGCCTGCTGACCGTCGGCAGCAGCGGCCCCGACTACGACCTGTCCGTCGCCGAGGCACTCTGCCGATGGCGCGACCAGCGATAAGGCTCGCGGGGTTCATCGCCACCTGCATGATCGTGGGCGGTCTGGCGACAGTTCCGTCCGCCGGCGCCGCCCCGGACCTGTGCACCCCGCCCGGGGAGGAGGCCGCTGTCACGTTGCCGGTCAAACTGGCCAACGCCAAGCGGCCACGCGAGGACAAATACACCACGGCCGACGTCGAACCCCTGAGTTCGATCGACGTGACCAAACTGGGGCTGGGCACCCCCGGGGTGCTGACGGTCGGCACGCTGACCGAAAGCCCCCCGACCAACTGCATCACCGCCCACGGCCGATACAGCGGATTCGACAATGAGCTGCTGCGGGCCATCGCGGCGAAACTGGGTCTGCGGGTGCACTTCGTGGGCACCGACTTCTTCGGCCTGCTGGCCCAGGTGGAGTCCGGACGTTTCGACGTCGGGTCGGCGTCGATCAACGCCACCGACGAGCGCCGCCGCACCGTCGGCTTCACCAACGGCTACGACTTCGGCTACATGGCGCTGGTGGTCCCGGCCGGATCGGAGATCACCGATTTCGATGGGCTGACTGCCGGCCAACGCATCGCCGTGGTGCAGGGCACCGTCGAAGACGCCTACGCCGTCGACGCTCTCGAAGCCGAACCGGTGCGATTCCCCGACTCGGTCACGCTGTACGCCAGCCTGAAGAGCCGCCAGGTCGACGCCTGGGTGGCGCCGTCGCTGACCGCGCTGAACCTGCTGAGACCCGGTGACCCGGCGAACATCGTCGGCTACACATTCAGCCCCGCCGGGTACGAGGCGTACGCGGTGGCCAAGAAAAATCAGGCGCTGATCTCCGCGCTGAACTCCGGCCTGGACGCCGTCATCGAGGACGGCACCTGGCCACAGCTGTTCACCGACTGGGTGCCGCGGCCGTTGCCGCCGGACTGGCGGCCGGGGTCCAAGTCGGCGGCCACCCCGCATCTGCCGGATTTCGCGGCGATCGCGGCCCGCAATCACCGGTCCGATTCGCAGCCCTACACACCCAAATCGACACTGGCGCAGCTCCGCGACTCCTTCTTCGACTGGGAGTTGTACCGGCGCGCCCTGCCCGACCTGCTCAAGACCGGCCTGCCCAACACGCTGCTGCTGACGGTGAGCGGGGGCGCCATCGGCCTGGTGGCCGGGCTGGGTCTTGCCGTGGCCGGAATCTCACGCTCCCGATGGCTGCGGTGGCCGGCCCGGATCTACACCGACATCTTCCGGGGATTACCCGAGGTGCTGATCATCCTGCTCATCGGTCTGGCGGTCGGGCCGCTGGTGAGCGGGCTGACGCACAACAATCCCTACCCGCTGGGAATCGCGGCCCTGGGACTGACCGCCGCGGCCTACATCGGGGAGATCCTGCGCTCGGGCATCCAGAGCGTGGAGGCCGGCCAACTGGAGGCCTCGCGGGCACTCGGCTTCGGCTACCCGGCGGCGATGCGACTGGTGGTGATACCGCAGGGCATCCGGCGGGTGCTGCCGGCGCTGGTCAACCAGTTCATCGCGCTGCTCAAAGCGTCGGCGCTGCTGTACTTCCTCGGCCTGGTCGCCGGTCAGCGGGAACTGTTCCAGGTGGGCCGCGACTTCAACGCTCAGACCGGCAGCCTCTCCCCCCTGGTGGCCGCCGGCATCCTCTACCTGGCACTGACCATCCCCCTGACCCACCTGGTCAACGTCGTCGATCAACGACTCCGGCGCGGCCGGCCCCCCGAAGCCGACGACGTAGAGCTCAGCCCGACGATCTCCAGCCAGGAGATGACGTGACGACGCCCGTGGTCCGCGAACCGGTGTCGCTGGCGGCCAAAGGGATTGAGCTGTCCTTCGGCAAGCATCAGGTGTTGCGGGGAGTCGACCTCGACGTGCCGGCGGGCGCCACCGCCGCGGTGATCGGCCCCTCCGGATCGGGTAAGTCGACGATGCTGCGCACCTTGAACCGGCTGCACGAACCCGACGCCGGCGACGTCCTGTTAGGCGGCCGTTCGGTGCTGGCCGACGACCCCGACGAGCTGCGCCAGCGGATCGGGATGGTGTTTCAGCATTTCAATCTCTTCCCGCACCGCAGCGTGCTGGACAACATCACCCTGGCTCCGCGCAAGCTGCGCGGGATGTCCGCCGACGCCGCGCACGAGCTCGCGATGAGCCTGCTGGACCGAGTCGGGCTGAAGAACAAGGCCACCTCCCGCCCGTCGGCGCTCTCCGGCGGCCAGCAGCAGCGGGTGGCCATCGCCCGGGCCCTGGCGATGCAACCGCAGGTGATGCTCTTCGACGAAGCCACCTCGGCGCTGGACCCGGAGTTGGTCAAGGGGATCTTGGCGTTGATCGCCGAACTCGGCGCCGACGGCATGACCATGGTGGTGGTCACCCACGAGATGGGCTTCGCCCGGTCGGCGTCGGACACGGTGGTCTTCATGGACCGGGGCAAGGTCGTGGAGTGCGGCCCGCCCGACCAGATCTTCGACAACGCCGAGACGCAGCGGCTGCAGAAATTTCTGTCCCAGGTGTTGTGACAGCAACCTCTACGAGTTGTCAACCCGCTTTGAGGTCACCGGTTAGACTGGCGAATTATGACGGAGAGCAAAGCCGCTACGCCGCAGGTGACGGCGATCGCAGAAGGCTTGCACCGTTCGCTGTCCAAGCTGTTCTCGATACTGCGGCGCGGTGACATCAGCCGAGGGACCCCGACTGGCGAACTCACCTTGGCCCAGCTGTCGATCCTGATCACACTGCTGGACCGGGGCCCCATCCGGATGACCGAATTGGCCGCCCATGAGCGGGTCCGCACCCCCACCACCACGGTGGCGATCCGCCGCCTGGAGAAGATCGGCCTGGTCAAGCGCACCCGCGACCCGTCTGATCTGCGGGCGGTGCTGGTCGACATCACGCCCGAGGGCCTGGCGAGCCACCGCGAGTCGCTGGCAAACCGGCACGCGGCGCTGGCGGCGATGCTGAACAAGCTCACCCAGGAAGAACTCGACACCCTGACCCGCGCACTTGAGCCCCTGGAGCGCCTGGCCACCTGCGATGGCGTCGGACCGGCAGCCGCCGACGATGCGGACTGCCCGCTGGACTGCGGTTGATGCCGACTGCTCTGATCACCGGCGCCAGTGGTGGAATCGGTTCGGCGATAGCGGCGGCGCTGGCACCCACCCACACCCTGTTGCTGGCCGGCCGGTCGTCCGCGCGTCTGGACGCGGTCGCCGAGCGGCTCGGCGCCACCACTTGGCCGCTGGACCTCACCGACATCGACGAGATCGAGGCGGCCACCGAGATAGTCGACGAGCTCGACGTGTTGGTGCACAACGCCGGGGTGATGCTGCCCGGGGCGGCCGGCGAGTCCTCCGTCGAGGAGTGGCGGGCCACCTTCGAGGTGAACGTGTTCGGCGCGGTGGCGCTGACGGGCGCGCTGCTGCCCGCCTTGCGGGCCGCCGGTGGCCACGTGATCTTCATCAACTCCGGTGCCGGACAACGAGTTTCCGCGGGAATGGCGTCGTACTCGGCGAGCAAGTTCGCGCTGCGGGCGTTCGCGGACTCCCTGCGGGCCGATGAACCCGCCCTGCGGGTCACCACGGTCTACCCGGGCCGGGTCGACACCGACATGCAGCACGACCTGGTCGCCTACGAGGGCGGCGAATACGACCCCGCCCGCTTCCTGCGTCCCGACACCGTCGCGGAGGTGGTGGCCCACGCGATACACACACCCGCCGAGGCGCAGCTGCAGGAAGTGGTGATCCGGCCGCGCTGAGCTACGGCGTTTCCAGCCGCCGCACCCGGAACAGTCGGGTCTGGCCCTCCACACCCTTGAGTGCGCGGGTGCCGACGAACGACCAGGCGTAGCCCGGTGCATCCCCGACGCCCGCGCGGGCAGCACCCTCCACCATGACCTCGCCGGGTTCGGCGACGCTGGTGACCCGGCTCGCGACGTTTACCGGGCTGCCGAACCAATCTCGGGCTCTGCTCACCGCCCACCCCGACGCGATCCCGGCGCGCAGCTGCGGCAGGGCGCGGTCGTCGGCAGCTCTGTCGAGCAACTGCAGGGTCGCGTCGAGCAGCTTCGACGCATCCGCCGACACCAGCATCACCGCGTCGCCGATCGTCTTGACCAGCCGCACCGGCGGATTGACCACCTCGTTCGCCAGATCGGCCAGGCGCTCAACGAGTCCCACCAGTTCTTCGGGCGGCACCGCCTCACCCAGCGGGGTGAACCCCACCATGTCGGCGAAGGCCACCGCGAGCTGCCGTGCCCCGGGCAGCGCCACCCCGGCCGCCCGCTCCCTGGCGTTGACCTGCTCGCCCTCCAGGACCCGCCGCAGCTGGACAAACAAGATGTCGCGAATCATGCTTCCCAACAGTGGGATAACGGCTCGTACCATCTCCTCGTGGGCTTTGGCGACCTCGAGCTCGGTGAGGCCCGGACGCATGATCGCCGAAATGGTGCTGTAGCGAAACGCTGGTACCGCCCGCGAGATGCCCTCGGAGAGCCGGCGGATCATCAGCAGTACCTGGCCCGGATCCAGGCCGGCCGCAACGAGTTGCTGCAGTCGCACGGCGGCATCGCCGTCGGCCCGCAACAGCAGTGGGGCATCGGGATCGTCCAGCCGCGGCAGTCCCAGCGCATTTTCGATGCCTTGCAGCAGAGCCAGATCGATGCCGTGGGCGGCACTGAGTTCGCGTTCGGACACGTATTTGCCGTCGTTGCCCAGTTCGCGGTGCGCCGGCATCAGCATCGGCGCCACCTCGGCCCGAATCTGATCCAGTCCGAAGCCCTGCTCAAGCAGCCAGGCCACCAGCTCGGCGCGCTCCTCCCGGGCGCTGGCGTCAAGGTCGTCGAAGACCCCAGTTCCGTCAGCGTCTCGTAGAAGGCCCCGTCCTCCGCCCCCATGCAGTCGCCCTCTCAGGCCGACTTCATGCTGCGAATAGCGCTGCGAACCAAGGCTTTGCGCAGCGCTGATGAGGGTTCCCGGGTGGCGGTCACACCACCAGATTCACCAATCGGCCGGGCACCACGATCACCTTCTTCGGGGTGGCACCGGACAGGAACGCCTGAACCTTCTCATCGGCCAGGGCAGCCGCCTTGATCGCGTCGCCGTCGGCATCGGCGGCCACCGTGACCAGTCCGCGCTTCTTCCCGTTGACCTGGACCGGGTATTCGACGGTGTCGGTCACCAGGTACGCCGGGTCGGCCACCGGGAAGGGACCGTGGGCCAGCGAAGACTCGTGGCCCAGGCGCCGCCACAGTTCCTCCGCGAGGTGCGGGGCCAGCGGTGCCAGCAGCAGCGCCAACGGTTCGACGGCCGAACGCGGAACCCCGTCGCGATGCTCCTTGGTCAGATGATTGGTGTACTCGATCAGCTTGGCAGCTGCGGTGTTGTTGCGCAGCGCCGCATAATCTTCCGACACCCCCACGATGGTGCGGTGCAGCAGGCGCAGGGTCTCGGTGTCCGGCTCGCCGTCGAGCACCCGGGTCTGGCCGGTCTCCTCGTCGACAACCAGCCGCCAAACCCGTTGCAGGAAACGGTGTGCGCCGACGACGTCCTTGGTGGCCCACGGCCGCGACATGTCCAGCGGCCCCATCGACATCTCGTAGACCCGCAGGGTGTCGGCGCCGTAGGTGTCGCAGATCTCGTCGGGAGACACCGAGTTCTTCAGGCTCTTACCCATTTTGCCGTACTCGGCGAAGACTTCGGTGTCACCGTCGGCGCCCGGAAGGTAGAACTTTCCGTCGCGTTCCACGACATCGGCAGCCGGCACATAAGACCCGCGGGAGTCGGTGTAGGCGGCGGCCTGGATGTAGCCCTGATTGACCAGGCGGCGGTAGGGCTCGCGCGAGCTGACGTGCCCCAGGTCGTAGAGCACCTTGTGCCAGAAGCGGCAGTACAGCAGGTGGAGCACCGCATGCTCGGCGCCGCCGACGTAGAGGTCCACGCCGCCGGGATCGTCGGGCCCGTGCTCGGCCGGCCGCGGCCCCATCCAGTAGGCCTCGTTCTCCGGCGCACAGAATCGCTCGGTGTTGTGCGGGTCGGTGTAACGCAGCTCGTACCAGGAGCTTCCGGCCCACTGCGGCATCACATTGGTGTCGCGGGTGTAGGTCTGCAGGCCGTCGCCCAGGTCCAGCTCGACATGCACCCATTCGGTCGCCTTGGCCAGCGGGGGTGAGGGTTCGCTGGAGGCGTCGTCGGGGTCGAACAGCACCGGCGAGTAGTCGGCGACGTCGGGCAGCTCGACCGGCAGTGCCGCGGAGTCCAGCGGGTGCGCACGGCCGTCGGCGTCGAAGACGATCGGAAACGGCTCACCCCAGTACCGCTGCCGGGCGAAGAGCCAGTCCCGCAGTTTGTATTCGATGCGCGCCCAGCCGCGGCCCTGGTCCTCCAGCTGTTGCGTCATGGCCTTCTTGGCCTCCCCGACCGACATGCCGTCCAGCGGGCCGGAGTTGACCAGGGTGCCGTCCCCGGCGTAGGCGGCTTCCGAGATATCGCCGCCGGCAATGACTTCGATCACCGGGAGGCCGAACTCAGCGGCGAACTCCCAGTCGCGCTGATCATGCCCGGGAACCGCCATGATGGCGCCGGTGCCGTACCCGGCCAGCACGTAGTCGGCGATGAATATCGGCACCTGCTTGCCGTTGGCGGGGTTGGTGGCATAACTGCCCAGGAACACACCGGTTTTGGTCTTGTTCTCCTGGCGCTCCAGATCGGACTTCGCCGCGATCGCCTTGCGGTAGTCGGCCACCGCCGCTGCCGGCGTGGCGGCTCCGAAGGTCCAGCGTTGATCCACCTCGTCCGGCCACGCGTCGACGGTGAGCCGGTCGACCAGCTCATGCTCCGGGGCCAGCACCAGGTAGGTGGCGCCGAAGAGCGTGTCCGGGCGCGTGGTGAACACCTCGATGTCCACCGCTGCACCGTCGGTGGTGGCCGCACCGAACAACGCCGCCGCACCGGTGGAGCGCCCGATCCAGTTGCGCTGCATGGTCTTGACCTTTTCCGGCCAATCCAGCGGGTCGAGATCGTCGAGCAGCCGGTCGGAGTACGCGGTGATCCGCATCATCCACTGCCGCAACCGCTTCCGGAACACCGGGAAATTGCCTCGGTCGCTTCGGCCGTCCGCGGTGACCTCTTCGTTGGCCAGCACGGTGCCCAGGCCCGGGCACCAGTTGACCATCGAGTCCGACCGGTAGACCAGCCGGTAGCCGTCGATGACGTCGGCGCGCTCACCTGCCGACAGCTGCGCCCAGTCCCGGCCGTCGTCGAGGGTGCGTGCCCCGGAGTCGAATTCGGCGATCAGCTCCGCGATGGGGCGCGCCTTGTTGGCGTCTGTGTCGAACCAGGCGTTGTAGATCTGCAGGAAGATCCATTGCGTCCACTTGTAGAAGTCGACATCGGTGGTGGAGAAGCTGCGCCGGTTGTCGTGACCGAGGCCGAGGCGGCGAAGTTGCCGGCGGAAGTTCTCGACGTTGGCCTCGGTACGGATGCGCGGGTGCGTGCCGGTCTGTATCGCGTATTGCTCGGCGGGCAGGCCGAACGCGTCGAAGCCCAGGGCGTGCAGCACGTTGTGCCCGGTCATCCGGAAGTAGCGGGCGTAGACGTCGGTGGCGATGTAGCCCAGCGGGTGGCCGACGTGCAGACCGTCCCCCGACGGGTAGGGAAACATGTCCTGGACGAACATCTTGTCGGCGGGCACCGGCGAACCGTCGGCCGGTGCGAGCGAACCGACCGGGTTGGCGACGTTGAAGGTGCCCGCCTGCTCCCAGTGCTGCTGCCAGGTCTCTTCGATACGCCCGGCCAGCGCCGCGTTGTAGCGGTACCGGGGCGCCTGGTCGCTGGTCTGGGTGGTTGGGGCTTCGTTCACCTCAACAGGGTAAACGGCGGCGATTTCCGGTCGAATCGCCACAGCTTGGTATCAGTTGGATTGCGACCCGGTGAGGGGTTCGTTCCAGCTCGGTTGCAGCCCTGGTGACGCTGCCTGCGCCTGGCTACCGTCATTTCACGGCCAGGGCATCGCTGCCCAGCCCGCCCCCGGAAGGACCCTGGAGATGACGAACACCGCGCACCGTCTGCGACTCCTCTTCGGCTGCGCCGCCGTCGCGGCGGCGGGCCTGGCCGGCATCCCCGCCGCGGGGGCCGATCCGCTGGTCCCGACACAGCCGAACCCCTACGGCCCCGCCGCCCAGCCGGCAGCGGTACCGGTGACCGGACCGCTGGTGTCGGCGCCGCGTCCGGCGGCTCCGATGCCCGTGCTCCCCGCGCCCGCGGGCATACCGGCCGCCCCGGTTGCCGTGCCGCCGAGCGGTCTCGTGCCCGCGACCTCCGGGACCCTGCGCGACTACTTCGCGGCCAACAAGGTGCAGCTGGAACCGCAGCAGCCCGCGGGGTTCGAGGCGCTGAACATCACCCTGCCGATGCCGGCGGGCTGGTCGCACGTGCCCGACCCCAATGTTCCCGACGCGTTCGCTGTGATCGCCGACCGGCGCGGCGGGTCGCTCTACACGCCCAACGCCCAGGTCGTGGTCTACAAGCTGAACGGGCAGTTCGACCCGAAAGAGGCGATCACGCACGGGTTCGTCGACAGCCAGACGCTGATGGCCTGGCAGACCACCAACGCCTCGCTGGAGGACTTCAACGGGTTCCCGTCCTCGATCATCGAGGGGACCTACCGCGACGGCGACATGACACTGAACACGTCGCGACGTCACGTGATCGTGCCGACAGACGACGCCGCCTACCTGGTGTCACTGACCGTGACCACCGGCGCCGGTCGGGCGATCGGCATCGCCCCGGTGACCGACGGGATCATCAGCGGATTCCGGGTCGAGCGTCCGGGCACCAACCCGCCGCCGCCGGTGCCCAGCGGTCCGGTGCAGTCCGGCACGGTGCGCCACCAGGTGGGCACCGCGCCGCCACCGCTGGATGTCCCGCGTCCCCCGGTGGAGTCCGGCACCGTCCGCCACCAGGTGGGCACCGCACCGGCGCCGCTGGCTCCCCCGCGTCCTCCGGTGGAGTCCGGCATCATCCGCCACCAGGTGGGCACCACGGGCTGATCGGCCGGCTCGTATTGTGGACCCATGCTGATCATGGGGGTGTTGTGCCTGGTTGCGGCGGTGGTGTCGCTGGTGTTCGGGGTGCGGACGCTGGTGCGCCCGCTCAACGGTGACCCTGAGCAGTTGGTGCTGCGCGCGGTCGCACCCGCCCAGATCGCGGTCGCGGTGATCCTGGGGGCGGGCGGTCTGCTGGTGCTGGTCGGCCCGCCGTCGATGGCACTGTTGGCGCTGATCATCTCGATCACCGGAGCCCTTGCCACGCTGGCCGCCGGAGCCTGGCAGGGCGCCCGCTACGCGGCACGCCTGTCGGCTCAGGCCAGCGCGGCGGCCGGCGCGGGATGCTGCGGATCGGGCTGCGGTTGCGGTGACAATGCGCCCGTCGAAGCGCCGCCGGAGCCGGCCTCCGGATGCGGCGGAGGCGGCTGCGCCTGCGGCTGAGTCAGGCCCGGATCAGTTGCGGCTGATGTCGATCGGGTGGGTGGCCAGCAGCGCGGTGGGCCACGGCTGCCGGCGCAGGGCTCGGCCCCACAGGTCGACTCGCGGCGGCACCAGCACATCAGACGGCAGCGCCGACAGCACGATCCAGTCATCGCGCTCGATCTCGCCCTCGAGTTGGCCGATGGTCCAGCCGGCATAACCGGCGAAGATCCGCACGCCCTCGACAAGCGGTGCGATGGTCTCGGGGTCCGCGTCCAGGTCGACCATCACCATTCGGCCGTCGATGTGCCGCAGACCGGGCACCCCGTGGGGTTCGGCGCCGACTCGCAACAGTCCCACGCACAGCGCGGCATCGCGTTTCACCGGTCCGCCGATGAACATGGTCTTGGGTTTGGCGGCGAGCTCGGACCACTGCGGCAGCACGTTGTAGACGGCGGTCTCACTGGGGCGGTTGAGCACCACGCCCAGGGTTCCCCCGTCGTTGTGCTCGACCACGTAGATCACGGTGCGGCGAAAAGTGGGTTCGAGCAGATCGGTGTTGGCCAATAGCAGCGTGCCGGCCCGTACCCGTTGCGCAGCGGGCGCGACATAGTCCTCGGGGTCTTCGGGCTGGGCCATTTTTCCATCATGGCACCCCAGGGCGTCATTCGTGTCGAGCTGTGCCGAACATCCCCCGCCCCGCAATATTTGTAGTCTGGTTTGGGGCCGGTGCCACGCCGCCGCCCGAGTCTGGAAGAGGTTCTGTGGTCGACAACCGCGCTCCCGCATCACTGTGGCGGTCGGCGCGCGCGCTGCCGGAGTTCCGCCGTCTGCTGGAACTGCGGGCCGCCAGCCAATTCGGCGACGGCCTGTTCCAGGCCGGATTGGCGGGAGCACTGCTGTTCAACCCGGACCGGGCCGCCTCGCCGTGGGCGATCGCGGGCGCTTTCGCCGTGCTGTTTCTGCCGTATTCGGTGCTGGGGCCGTTCGCCGGTGCGCTGCTGGACCGCTGGGACCGGCGCCAGGTGATGGTGGTGGCCAACCTGGCCCGGCTGGTTCTGGTGCTCGGGATCGCGGCGCTGCTCGCGGTCGGCGCCGGGGACCTGCCGGTGTTGTGTGCGGCACTGGTGGCCAACGGATTCACCCGGTTCATCGCCACCGGGCTGTCTGCGGCGCTGCCGCATGTGGTTCCGCGAGAACAGGTCGTGACGATGAATGCGCTGGCGATCGCGACCGGCGCGGTGGCTGCCTTCTTGGGCGCCAACTTCATGCTGCTGCCGCGCTGGCTGGTGGGCACCGACGACCGCGGTGCGGCGTCGATCATTGCGGCCGTGGCCATTCCGGTCGCGATCGCGCTGGTGCTCTCGCTGCGCTTCGCCCCCCACGCGCTCGGTCCGGACGACACCAAACGAGCGATCCACGGTTCGGTGCTGTATGCGGTGACGACGGGATGGATGCACGGCCTCAGGACGGTGCGCGCCCGGCCCACCGTGGCCGCCACCCTGTCCGGACTGGCAACGCACCGGATGGCCTTGGGCATCAACACGCTGATGGTGCTGGTGCTGGTCCGACACGTCGGCGAGCACGTGGTGTCCGGGCTGGGCACCACGGCGTTGTTCGTCGCCTCGGCCGGCGCCGGATCGTTTCTGGCAACGGTGCTGACCCCCCCTGCGGTGCACCGCTGGGGCCGCTACGCCACCACCAACGGCGCGCTGGCGGCGGCCGCGGTCATCCAGCTGGCCACCGTCGGGCTGTACCTACCGGTGCTGGTGGCATGCGGATTCCTCCTCGGCGTGGCCGGGCAGGTGGTCAAACTCTGCGCCGACAACGCCATGCAGATCGACGTCGATGACGCCCTGCGCGGCCATGTGTTCGCGGTGCAGGATTCCCTGTTCTGGGTGTCGTTCATCCTCGCCGTCGCCGGTGCCGCGGCGCTGATTCCCCCCGACGGGCAGGCGCCCTCACTGATGGTGGCCGGCACCGTGCTGTACCTGATCGGTCTGGCCGGGCACGCGTTCATCGGGCGCCGCCGCGAACCGGTGGGCCTAGAGTACGGGCATGGCCCAAACTGAACTGATCGTCGCCGACCTGCGCGCCGAGAGCGACGAACTCGATGAGCTGGTGGCCACGCTCGCCGACAGTCAATGGGGCATACCCACGCCGGCGGCAGGCTGGACCATCGCCCATCAGATCGGTCATCTGCTGTGGACCGACCGGGTGGCGCTGACCGCTATCACCGATGAGGCGGGTTTTGCCGCCGTGCTGACCGATGCGATGAAGGACCCCACCGGATTCGTCGACGCCGGCGCCGCCGCACTGGCCCAGCTTCCGCCGGCCGAGCTGCTGGAAGACTGGCGCACCACCCGCGCGAATCTGCACGAGCAGTTGCTGGGTGTGGCCGAAGGGCGCAAGCTTCCGTGGTTCGGCCCGCCGATGAGCGCCGCCTCGATGGCCACCGCTCGGCTGATGGAGACCTGGGCGCACGGCCTAGACGTCGCCGACGCGCTCGGGGTGCGGCGCCGCCCCACCGATCGGCTGCGCTCGATCGCGCACCTGGGGGTGCGAACCCGCGACTTCGCCTTCACGATCCACAACCTGACTCCGCCGGCCGAACCGTTTCACGTGGAACTACACGCCCCCGAGGGCGGCGTGTGGGCGTGGGGCCCGGTGAACGCCGAGCAGCGGGTGACCGGAACCGCCGAGGACTTCTGCTCCCTGGTCACCCAGCGGCGTGCACTGGCCGACCTGGACCTCACGGCCTACGGCGCCGACGCCCAGCGCTGGTTGGAGATCGCCCAGGCTTTCGCGGGGCCGCCCGGTCGGGGGCGCTGAGCGCGCCAGCGCGAAGCGAGACCCGGCCGCACCAGCACGGTCGGGGGCGCTGAGCGCGCCAGCGCGAAGCGAGACCCGGCCGAACCAGCACGCTCGGGGGCGCTGAGCCTCACAGCACGGCGGCGCCGTCGGCGGCACCGTCACCATCGGAGTCGGTGAGCTTGACGTTCCACCGTCCGTCGCCGTCGGTGTCGACATAGGCCGCGCCATATCCGCCCGCGCCGTTGCCGATCAGCACCCGATCGGCGCGCCCATCGCCGTCGGAGTCCAGCAGCCGGTCATTGACGCGCCCGTCCCCGTCGAAATCCACCAGGGGACCGCCGGTGTGCTCGACGTCATCGAGCCCCATCCAACGCAATCCGCCCGAGCGATCCGCAGAGCCCGCCACGCCGCCGTGCCCCCAGGTGCCGGAACCGTCATCGCCGAAGGAGGCCTCCGGGATGCCGTCGTCGTCGAAGTCCAGCAGGAGGTGGTCGGCTATCCCGTCCCCGTCGAGATCTACCAGCGCGTCGTCACGCAGGCCGTCCCCGTCGAAGTCCAGGCTGATCGCGTCGGCCAACCCGTCCCCATCAAGATCCACGTCGGGGGTGCCGGTCCAGATCGTGGCCGTGCCATCACCGTCGCCCAGGCAGTAGTCCATACCCTGCTCAGACGTGGCGAGGGGGCTAGCGGTTCCCCTGCTCCTGCCACCACGACAGCAACTCGGCCGTCGCCTCCTCGCGGGTCAGCGGCCCGCGCTCCAGGCGGAGCTCCTTGAGATAGCTCCATGCGCGGCCCACCTGCGGACCCGCCGGGATGTTGAGCAACTCCATGATCTCGTTGCCGTCCAGGTCCGGCCGCACCCGCTGCAGGTCTTCCTGGGCGGCCAGCACTGCGATTCGCTCTTCGAGCTGGTCGTAACTGGCCTGCAGGCGCGCCGCGCGCCGCTTGTTGCGGGTGGTGCAGTCCGCCCGGACCAGCTTGTGCAGCCGACTCAGGAGCGGTCCCGCGTCGGTGACGTAGCGCCGCACCGCCGAGTCGGTCCACTTGCCGTCGCCGTAGCCGTGAAACCGCAGGTGCAGGTAGACCAGCTGGGACACGTCGTCGATCATCTGCTTGGAGTAGCGCAGCGCGCGCAGCCGTTTGCGGGCCATCTTGGCGCCCACCACTTCGTGGTGGTGGAAACTGACGCCCCCGTCAGATTCGTGGCGGCGGGTGGCCGGCTTGCCGATGTCATGCAGCAGTGCCGCCCAGCGCAGGACCAGGTCGGGGCCGTCGTCCTCCAGGTCGATCGCCTGCCGCAACACGGTCAACGAGTGCTGGTAGACATCCTTGTGCTGGTGATGCTCGTCGATCGCCATCCGCATACCGCCGACCTCGGGCAGCACCACATCGCCCATTCCGGTTGCCACCATCAGGTCCAGGCCGGCCACCGGGTCGGCGCCCACCAGCAGCTTGTCCAACTCGGCGGCCACCCGTTCAGCGGTGATGCGCGCGAGCTCCGGCGCCATGTCCTCGATCGCGGCGCGCACCCGCGGCGCCACCGTGAAGCCGAGCTGTGAGACGAACCGGGCGGCGCGCAACATCCGCAGCGGGTCGTCGCCGAAGGAATCCTGCGGCGCGGTCGGAGTGTCCAGCACCTTTTCCCGCAACGCCGCCAGGCCTCCCAGCGGGTCGAGGAACTCCCCCGGCCCGGCCGGCGTGATCTGAACCGCCATCGCGTTGGCGGTGAAGTCGCGGCGCACCAGGTCCTCGTCGAGCGAATCCCCGAAGCGCACTTCGGGATTGCGCGAGACCCGGTCATATTTGTCGGCCCGGAAGGTGGTGGTCTCCACGCGGTGGCCGGCCACCGTCGCGCCCACCGTGCCGAACTCGATGCCGGTGTCCCACATCGCTTCGGTATGGCCCCGCAGAATGCTCTGCACCTGCTCCGGGCGAGCGTCGGTGGTGAAGTCCAGGTCCGGGCTCGGCCGGCCGAGCAGGGCGTCGCGGACGGATCCGCCGACCAGGTAGATCTGGTGGCCGGCTTCGGCGAATATGGCGCCGAGGGTCCGCAGCACTTCGGCGTGCCGGTTCAGCGCGACGGCCGCCGTGGTCAGCAGGTCGGCGTCTTCATGGGCTTCAGGCACGTTCGATGAGCTTAGCGGTGGTCGCGAGGACGGCGAAGCCGGGCGAAGCGGGCCAGCGCCATCGGCACAGCGGTGGTCGCGAGGACGGCGAAGCCGGGCGAAGCGGGCGCTGCCCCGGCCCGCGCCGCCGATCCCGCACACTCGGCGCGCCCCGGGCACCGGCGAGGGAGGCCATTCGGTCCTCGCGTGCCAGCTACTATCACATGGGTGTCGGCCGACGGCGGAGAAGCCAATCCGGGACGGCGCCGCAGGCGGCGTCGTGGTCGACGCACGTCTGGTCCGAAAATCAACCACGCCGAATCGCCGGCCACCGATGCCGGCCCCGCCCCGAGCCCGACTCCGAGCCGGGCGGCTCAACGGCGGCCCCGCACCGCGAGGCACGGGCCGGACCGACTGCGCACCGTGCATGAGACCTCGGCCGGCGGGCTGGTCGTCGACGGCATCGACGGCCCGCGCGAAGAGCAGGTGGCGGCGCTCATCGGCCGGGTGGACCGGCGCGGCAGGATGCTGTGGTCGCTGCCCAAGGGGCATATCGAAGTCGGCGAGACCGCCGAGCAGACCGCGATCCGCGAAGTCGCCGAAGAGACCGGGGTGCAGGGCAGCGTGCTGGCCGCACTCGGCAGCATCGACTATTGGTTCGTCACCGACGGCCGCCGCGTGCACAAGACGGTGCACCACTACCTGTTGCGGTTCTCCAGCGGCGAGCTGTGCGACGACGACGTCGAGGTCGCCGAAGTGGCGTGGGTGCCGATCCGGGAGCTGCCCTCCCGCTTGGCCTACGCCGATGAACGGCGGTTGGCGCAGGTCGCCGACGAATTGATTGACCGGCTGCAGGCCGACGGCCCGGCCGCCCTGCCGCCCCTGCCGGTGACCGCGCCCTGGCGACGTCAGCAGACGCATTCCCGCGCCCGCCGTACTCGCGAGGACTCGCCGGACCGGAAGAACGGTCGCAGGCTGGACCCGTGACCCACACCCGACGAAAGGGTCTCTCGCCGAGACGGTTGGCGGCCCTCCCGGCGGTGGTGGCCGCCCTCCTGATGACTCTCGGCACGACGCTCGGCGGCGCCGCCCCCCACGTGCCCGCCGGCGAGCCCGACGTGGCGCCGTTTGTCCAGATCCGCATCGACCGGGTCACCCCTGAGGTCGTCACCACCTCCAGCGACCCGCTGGTCACCGTCGCCGGCACGGTGAGCAACGTCGGCGACCGGCCGGTCCGCGATGTGATGGTGCGCCTCGAGCGGGCCGGAGCGGTCGCCTCCTCGGCGGGGCTGCGCACCAACCTTCGCGGCGCCAACGATCAATACCGCGCGGTGGGCACGTTCGACACGGTGGCGACCGAGCTGCAGCGCGGCCAGGAAGCCCGCTTCACGCTGACCGCACCGCTGCGTGCGGCGAGCCAGCCGGCGCTGAACATCGAGCACCCCGGCATCTATCCGATGCTGGTCAACGTCAACGGCACGCCCGACTACGGCGAGCCGACCCGGCTCGACGACGCCCGCTTCCTGCTCCCGGTCACCGGCCTGCCCAAACCGGATCCGGAGTCCGGCCTGTCCGCCGAGCCCGTCGCACCCGACATCTCCCAACCGGTGCGGCTCACCATGTTCTGGCCGCTGGCCGACCGGCCCCGGCTGACGCCCGGGGCGCCGGGCGGCACCCTGCCGGTGCGGCTCACCGATGACGACCTGGCGACCTCGCTGGCCCCGGGCGGGCGCCTCGATGTTCTGCTGTCCGCCGCCGAATTCGCCACCAGCCCCGCGGTCGACGCCAACGGCGTGGTCAACCGGGCGCTCTGCCTGGCCGTCGACCCCGATCTGGTGGTCACGGTCAACGCGATGACCAACGGCTACGTCGTCTCCGACTCCCCCGAGAGCACCACCTCGCACCCGGGCACCGGCCGCGACGCAGCCCGGACCTGGCTGGAGCGCCTGCGGCGCTTGGCACACCACACCTGCATCACGGCCACCCCCTACGCGCAGGCCGACCTGGATGCGCTGGCCCGGGTGGGTGACGCGCGGCTCGCCGAGATCGCGGTGCGCAAGCCCGCCGAGATCGTCGACCGCATCCTCGAGGTGAACTCGACCCGCGGTGCCGTCCTGCTCGGCGACGGCCGGCTCACGGCCGGCGCAGCCGATCTGATCGGCGCGCAGGGCTCAGACAACGGCGTAGCGGTGGTGATCACGGCCGGCGACTGCGCAGCCCAGGACTCCCCGTCCGGCGCGTCGGCCACCGCCGATCTCAGCCCGCGGCGGGTGTCCCCACAACTGGTGTCCATCCCCTATGACCCCGCGGTCGGCGCCGCGCTGGCGGCGATGGGCACCGATCCCGTCGCGCCCAGCTACCAGGACACCTCCCTGGCCGTCCGGCTTCGCCACGACTCCGCGCTGGCCCGTCGCCAAGACGCCGTGGGCTCCATGCTGTGGCGCGGGCTGGAAACCCCGGAGGACGCCCGCGCGCCCCGCGACGAGGTGTGGATGCCACCGGCGTACTGGAAGCCCCGTGCCGGTGACGCCCAGGCGGTGCTGACCACACTGGCCACCGCGCTGCGCTCGGGGCTGGCCGTGGCCCGGCCGTTGAAAACGCTGATCACCGAATCGCGGGGGGTGACGGCGCCCCCCGAGCATCCGCTGCCGGCCCAACAGCCGGTGGGCGGTTTCAGCCCGGACGTCATCGGTGCGGTGGCCAACGACATCGGCCGGCTGACGGCCTTGACCTCGGCGTTGACCACCGACGTCCGCACCGGCCTGACCGGCGACCAGTACACCGCGCCGCTGGCCGAGGGCATGCTGCGTGCACTGACCCAGTCCGAACCGGTCGAAGTCCGCAACGGGCTGGCGGCGCAACGTCTGGCGATCATCGGCAACACCGTGGCCGACCTGATCGGCGGGGTCACCATCGTCAACCCGGCCGACTCCTACACGCTGGCGACCGAGCACAGCCCGCTGCCGCTGGCGTTGCGCAACGATCTGGCGGTGCCGATCCGGGTGCGGCTGCATATCGACGCCCCACCCGGAATGACGGTGACCGACGTCGGGGAATTGGAGCTGCCGCCGGGCTTTCTGCCGCTGCGGGTCCCGGTCGAGGTCCGCGTCAACCAGCACTTCGTGGTCGACGCCGCACTGCAAACCCCCGACGGCCTGCCGTTGGGTGAGTCCGTGCGATTGTCGGTGCATTCCAACGCCTACGGCCTGGTGCTCTTCATGATCACCATGACCGCGGCGGCGGCGCTCACCGCGTTGATCGGGCGCCGGCTCTGGCACCGCTTCCGCGGCCAGCCCGACCGCGCCGACCTGCCCGCCCCGCCCGGCCCGGGAGGCGATCGGTGAGCACGCCGGCCCAGCGACCCGCGCGCCCCGAGCTGACCGACGCCGCAGTGGTGTCACGGTCCTGGGGGATGGCCCTGGCCACCCTGGTCAGCCGGATCACCGGATTCATCCGGGTGGTGCTGTTGGCGGCGATCCTGGGGGCCGCCCTGTCGAGCGCCTTCTCGGTGGCCAACCAGCTGCCGAACCAGATCGCGGCCCTGGTGCTGGAGGCGACGTTCACCGCGATCTTCGTGCCGGTGCTGGCCCGAGCCGAACGCGACGACGCCGACGGCGGCGCGGCCTTCGTCCGGCGGCTGGTCACGCTGGCCACCGCATTGCTGCTGGCCACCACCGTCATCTCGGTGGCCGCGGCGCCGCTGCTGGTGCGGTTGATGCTCGGCGGCGACCCGCAGGTCAACGAACCGCTGACCATCGCGTTCGCCTACCTGCTGCTGCCGCAGGTGATCTGCTACGGACTTTCCTCGGTGTTCATGGCAATCTTGAACACCCGCAACATCTTCGGGGCGCCGGCCTGGGCGCCGGTGGTCAACAACGTGGTGGCGATCGCCACGCTGCTGGCCTATCTGGTGGTACCGGGCGAACTGTCGGTCGACCCGGTGCGGATGGGCAACGCCAAGCTGCTGGTGCTCGGGCTGGGCACCACGGCCGGCGTCGTCGCCCAGACCGCTGTTCTGCTGGTGGCGATCCGCCGCGAGCGGATCAGCCTGCGGCCGCTGTGGGGCATCGACGAGCGCCTCAAGCGGTTCGGCACCATGGCCTCGGCGATGGTGCTCTACGTCTTGATCAGCCAGGTCGGCCTGGTGGTGACCAATCAGATCGCCAGCACCGCCGCGGCGTCCGGCCCGGCGATCTACTACTACGCCTGGCTGTTGCTGCAGCTGCCGTTCGGCATGATCGGCGTGACGGTGCTGACCGTGGTGATGCCCCGGCTGAGCCGCAACGCCGCCGCCGGCGACGACCCCGCGGTACTGGCCGATCTGTCGCTGGCCACCCGGCTGATGATGATCACCCTGATTCCGATCGTGGCGCTGATGACCGTCGGCGGGCCGGCGATCGGCAGTGCGCTGTTCGCCTACGGCAACTTCGGCAATGTCGACGCGGGATACCTGGGCGCGGCGGTCGCAATGTCGGCGTTCACCCTGATCCCCTACGCGATGGTGCTGCTGCAGCTGCGGGTGTTCTACGCCCGGGAGCAGCCGTGGATCCCCATCGCCATCATCGTGGTGATCACCGCGGTGAAGATCGCCGCCTCGCTGGCGGCCCCGCATCTGACCGACAACCCCGATCTGGTGGCCGCCTACCTCGGCCTGGCCAACGGACTCGGGTTCCTCGCCGGCGCGATCGTCGGGCACCTGCTGCTGCGGCGCTCGCTGCGGCCCGGGGGGCTGGTGGGCCCCGATGTGATCCGCACCGTGCTGGTGACGCTGACCGCGTCGCTGCTGGCCGCGCTGGTCGCCGAGGTCCTGGATCGAGTAACTGGCCTGCAGCTGCTGACCGACCACGGCGCGGGGGGATCGATGCTGCGCCTGTTGGTCATGACGCTGGTGATGTTGCCGATCATCGGCGCGGTCATGGTCCGCGCCGAGGTGCCCGAGGCGCTCGCCGCACTGGCCGCGGTACGGCGACGATTCGGTGCCCGAAGCGCCCAGATCGGCATGCCCAACCCTGCTTCTCCCGATCTCGCCGTCCCGTACGCTGAGCACAACCGTTTGCCCACAGCCGGCGGGGACGTGCCGAACGGTCCCGCCGCGCACATGCCGCCGGAACGCATCTCCGGTGGCCGGACACCGAAAGGCGCGGAGGTGGCCGATATCTCTTCCGAGGGCGCCGGGTCTCGGGCCACGGCGCGATCCGTTGCTGCGCAACAGTCCCGCGGGGCTGCCGAGGCCCCCGACCCGGCCGGCAACGAGAGCCTGCTGACACCCGGCCTGAGCATCGCCGGCGGTCGCTACCGGCTGCTGGTCCGGCACGGCGGCACCCCCGTGCTGCAGTTCTGGCAGGCGCTGGACACCGCGCTCGACCGGCAGGTCGCGCTGACGTTCGTCGACCCCAATCAGACCCTGGCCGACGACCAGCTCACCACCGTCCTGTCCCGCACCCAGCGGCTCAGCCAGATCACCCTCCCCGGTATCGCTCGGGTGCTCGATGTGGTGCGCGTCGGCGCCGGCGGGCTGGTGGTCTCCGAATGGGTGCGCGGCGCTTCGCTGCAGGAGGTGGCGGGCACCTCGCCGTCCCCGATCGGCGCAGCCCGCGCGATCCGGTCGCTGGCCGCCGCGGCCGAGGCAGCCCACCAAAGTGGTGTGGCCATGTCGATAGACCATCCGGCCCGGGTCCGGGTCAGCATCGACGGCGACGTCACCCTGGCCTTCCCCGCCACGCTGCCGGAAGCCAAGCCCGAGGACGACATCCGCGGGATCGGCGCCGCCCTGTATGCGCTGCTGGTCAACCGGTGGCCGTTGGCCGATTCCGGACCCGACGTCGGCCTGGAACCGGCGGCCCGCGACGCGGCCGGCAACCCGGTCCAGCCCGACTCGATCAACCCGGACATCCCCTTCCAGATCGCGGCGGCGGCCAGCCGCGCGATCCAGCCCGACGGCGGAATCCGCGGCGCCTCGACGTTGTCGAACCTGCTGCAGCAGGCCACCGCCCTGCACGAGCAGACCGAGCTGTTGGGCACTGTCGGTGACGATGCGCCCGCGCCTCGTCCGGCGCCGGCTCCCCCGGACGAGGAGACGCAGGCCGAGCGGCGCCGTCGGGTGCTGATAGGTCTGGGCATCGGCGGCGCCGTCATCCTGGTCGCGCTGCTGGTGCTGGCCTCGGTGCTCAACCGGATCTTCGGCGACGTCAACGGGTTGGACAAGACCGAACTGGGCTTGAGCAGTCCGTCGGCGTCATCGCAGACGGGCACCAACGGGCCCAGTGGCAGCGTGAAACCGGTGCAGGCGACGGTCTTCTCCCCCGGCGGCGAAGCCGACCGGCCCCAGGATGCCGGGCTGGCCATCGACGGCAATCCGGCCACCGCCTGGTCAACCGACACCTACTCCGATCCGGTGCCTTTCCCGAACTTCAAGAACGGCGTCGGGCTGATGCTGCAACTGCCCCAGCCCACGGTGATCGGCACCGTCACCCTCAACGTGCCCAGCACCGGCACCCGCGTGGAGCTGCGCTCCTCCCCGACGCCCAAGCCGACACGTCTGGAAGACACCACCCTGCTGGCCCCGGCCAAGTTGCTGCTGCCCGGTACCAACAAGATCACCGCCGACTCGGCGTCTCCGACGTCGAACCTGCTGGTCTGGATCTCCACGATGGGCAACACCGATGGCGAAAGCCGCACCCAGATCTCGGAGATCACCGTGCAGGGAGCGTCCTAGGCGCGCGCGACCACGCCCTGTGCACAGCTCGTGCGGGTGAAGTGCCGGCGGGGCCACTGCTGGTTACTGTCCGGCCATGGGCCACCCGGAGCGCAGTGACGCCGAGCTGTTGGCCGCGCACGTCGCCGGTGACCGCTACGCCTTCGGCGAGCTCTATGCCCGCCACCACCGCAGGCTGCGCCGGTTGGCCCGGCTCACCACCGGATGCCCGGAGGACGCCGAGGATGCCCTGCAGGAGGCGATGCTGTCGGCACATCGGGCGGCCGGAAATTTTCGCCACCACGCCGCGGTCGGCAGCTGGCTGCACCGGATCGTGGTCAACGCCTGCCTGGATCGATTGCGCCGCAACACGATTGCATGCATCGAACTGCTCGACACGCACGCCGTCATCGGTGATCGCACCGCCGAGGTCGAGACCTGCTTGGAGGTGCACGCGGCGTTGTCGCGGCTGCCGGTCCACCAGCGCGCCGCCGTGGTCGCCGTTGACATACAGGGCTTTTCGGTCGCCGAAGCCGCCCACGCATTCGGGGTGGCACCGGGCACCATCAAGAGCCGCTGTGCCCGGGGCCGCGCGCGGCTGGCCGTACTGCTCGAGCGGTCCCGGCACCCCGGCGCGGCACTGCGGTCCGCCCGCCCGGTGGCCGGATAGCCTTGGCGACGGCGACGACACCACAGCGAGCGGAAGCGGCAACATGCCTAGCGATGAGGGCGAGAAACCGGCCCGGGCTCACACCGGGCCACCGGCGCACTCGAGCCGGCCCCTACCCCCGTTGCGTCGAGTCGCCGCCTGGGCCGGCGGCGCCGCCGCGCTGGTGGCGATCGGCGTGGGCACGGTGGCGTTGATCCGGTTTCCCGGCGACACTCCCAGCGGCCCCCGCTCCCTGGACGCCATAACGGTGGAGTCCGCGCCGACGGCGGTGCTGCCGCTGTCCGAGCCGGAGATCCTGGAGCTGTTGGACCGGCGCCCCGAGTACGGGCCGTTGACCGATCCGGCCCGCCGCAGAGGCTGTCTGGCCGGGCTGGGGTACCCCGCCTCGACACGCGTGCTGGGTGCCCGCGAGGTCACCATCAACGGTCACCCCGCGGTGGTGCTGCTGGTGCCGGACACGCCAGAGGGCACGATCATCGCTTTGGCGGTGGCTCCGAGCTGCAGTTCCGCCGACACCGGACTGATGGCCGACACCATTGTCCGGCGCCCGTAGGTGCCGGCCGGGCCCGGCGATGGCGCGCGGGGGAACATCGCCGCCTACGCTGACGTTGCTAGCCCCAGTAACCACCCATCCCGAGCGGATCCGAGAGGAAATGGCACTCGATGTCTGAGACACCCTCCACCCACAACGTGATCATCATCGGTTCCGGCCCCGCCGGGTACACCGCCGCGATCTACGCTGCCCGGGCGCAACTGGCACCGCTGGTCTTCGAGGGGACCGCCTTCGGCGGCGCGCTGATGACCACCACCGAGGTGGAGAACTTCCCCGGCTTCCGCAACGGCATCATGGGTCCAGAGCTGATGGACGAAATGCGCGAGCAGGCGCTGCGGTTCGGCGCTGACCTGCGCATGGAGGACGTCGAGTCGGTTGACCTGGAGGGACCGGTCAAGACCGTGGTCACCGCGGACGGCGAGACGTACCGGGCCCGCGCGGTCATCCTGGCCATGGGCGCCGCCGCCCGCTACCTGAACATCCCCGGTGAGCAGGAACTGCTGGGCCGCGGGGTGAGTTCGTGCGCCACCTGCGACGGGTTCTTCTTCCGCGACCAGGACATCGCGGTGATCGGCGGCGGCGACTCCGCGATGGAGGAGGCCACCTTCTTGACCCGCTTCGCGCGCAGCGTGACCCTGGTGCACCGCCGCGAAGAGTTCCGCGCCTCGAAGATCATGCTCAACCGGGCCCGCGAGAACGACAAGATCCGTTTCCTCACCAACAGTGTCCCGGTGGCGGTGGAGGGTGAGCAGACCGTGACCGGGCTGCGGGTTCGCGACACCAAGACCGGCGCGGAGACCACCCTGCCGGTGACCGGCGTGTTCGTCGCCATCGGCCACGACCCCCGCTCGGCACTGGTGCGCGGGTCTGTCGACCTGGACCCGGACGGCTACGTGCTGGTCCAGCAGCCGAGCTCACGCACCTCCGTGGAAGGGGTGTTCGCGGCCGGCGATCTGGTCGACCGTACCTACCGCCAGGCGATCACCGCCGCCGGCACCGGCTGCGCGGCCGCCATCGACGCCGAACGTTGGCTGGCAGAATCCGAAGACGTCACCGACGACACCGGCACCGAAACCTTGATGGGAGCACCACGATGACCGACCACGCCACGGTAGAAGTCACCGACGCCACCTTCGCCGCCGACGTCCTGGCCAGCAGCAAGCCGGTGTTGGTGGACTTCTGGGCGACCTGGTGCGGCCCGTGCAAGATGGTGGCCCCGGTGCTGGAGGAGATCGCCGCCGAACAGGCTGACCAGCTGACCGTCGCCAAGCTCGACGTGGACGCCAACCCGGACACCGCGCGGGATTTCAATGTGGTCTCCATCCCCACGTTGATCCTGTTCAAGGACGGTCAGCCGGTGAAGCGGATCGTCGGTGCCAAGGGCAAGGCGGCTCTGCTGCGCGAGCTCGCCGACGCCACGTAGCGATCCAGCGCACGGTTGCGGGCGCTTGTGAGCCTCGGCTCTCAGGTGCCGTTTGTGGCCTCGCCGTTTTCGAAAATTGGCCGGGGATCTGAGACAATTCTGGCTAATGTGCTGGCAACCACCAGTGACTGTTCCACTGCCACCAGCGACGACCGGAGGGCCTCAGTGATGTCGGGTCGGTATCGCGGCACCGAGCAGGGCCTGCGTCGTGGCGACCGCAGCGGAGCCGTGGTGGAGATCCGGGAAGCGCTGGCCGCCCTGGGGTTGGTCGACAGCCCCGACGCAGACCTGACCACCGGCAAGCATGTGGCCCTGGACGTCTTCGACGCAGACCTGGACCAGGCGGTGCGGGCTTTTCAGCAGCAGCGGGGCCTGCTGGTGGACGGTGTGGTCGGCGAGGCCACCTACCGTGCGCTCAAGGAGGCGTCCTACCGGCTGGGCGCCCGAATACTCAATCACCAGTTCGGTGCGCCGATGTACGGCGACGACGTGGCCACCCTGCAGGCCCGCCTGCAGGATCTGGGTTTCTACACCGGTCTGGTCGACGGCTACTTCGGCATCCAGACGCATAACGCTCTGATGTCCTATCAGCGTGAGTACGGCTTGTATGCCGACGGCATCTGCGGGCCGGAAACGTTGCGCTCCTTGAACTTCCTGGCCTCCCGGGTGACCGGCGGTTCGCCGCACGCGATCCGCGAGGAGGAACTGGTGCGCCGGTCCGGACCGCGGCTCTCCGGCAAGCGGATCGTCGTCGATCCGGGCCGTGGCGGTCCGGACCACGGGCTGATCATCCAGACGCCGTCGGGGCCGATCAGTGAAGCGGACATCTTGTGGGACTTGGCAAGTCGTCTGGAAGGCCGGATGACGGCCATCGGCATGGACACCTTCCTGTCCCGGCCCAGTGGCCGCAATCCATCGGACGCCGAGCGCGCAGCGACCGCCAACGCCGTGGGTGCTGACCTGATGATCAGCCTTCGCTGCGCCACCCACGCCAGCCCGGCGGCCAACGGAGTGGCCTCGTTCCACTTCGGCAATTCCCATGGCTCGGTGTCCACCATCGGCCGCAACCTCGCGGACTTCATCCAGCGAGAGATCGTGGCCCGCACCGGATTACAGGACTGCCGGGCGCACGGCCGGACTTGGGACCTGTTGCGTCTGACCCGGATGCCCACCGTCGAGGTCGACGTCGGTTACATCACCAGCCCGCATGACTGCGCGGTGTTGGCCTCCCCCGCCAGCCGTGACGCCATCGCCGAGGGCATGCTCGCCGCGGTCAAGCGGCTGTACCTGCTCGGCAAGAACGACCGGCCCACCGGAACCTTCACCTTCGCCGAACTGCTGGCCCACGAGCTGTCGGTCGAGCGGACCGGCCAGCTCGGCGGTTCCTGACCGTACTCAAGCGGTCGCGGAGCCCGATCCCCCGGGCAGACCGGCCCCAATCGGTTGCTCCAGCCGCGAGCTCTCCAGCAGACGCTCCAGCGCAGCCTCCACTTCAGCCTTCCACCCCAGGCCCTTGTCGAGTTCCAGGCGCAGTCGCGGGAAGTACTGGTGCGGCGCCACCACCGTGAACCCGACGTCGGTCAAGAAGTCGGCCTCGATGATGCAGTGCTCCACCGAGCAGTCGCCGACCGCCTCCAGCACCGGCGCGACATCGGGCGGAACCGTGCTCATATCGAGTAGTTCGGAGACCGCCGGCGTGCGGCCGAAGGCCTCGAGTGCCCGAACGCCACGGCGCATCAACTCCTCGACCACCCGCGCGATCAGTTCCCGTGGCAACCCGTCGGCCATCGGAGCCGGATCGACCCCGATCGACGTCAGCAGCACCGCGTCGGCCGAGACCGGCCCGGTGGGAAACCGGTGTGCCCGCGGCACCGCCCGCGGGGGTGCGTAGAGCACGTAGCCCAGACACGGTGGATCCCCGACTCCCCGCGTGGCGCTCGACGGGGTGGCGAACTGACCGCAGGTCCCCCACTCCAGCATCACCATCGACAGCCAGGCTTCCTTGTCGAACTCCGGATCGGAGAGGTGATCGTCGTGGCCGAGGGTTGCCGGATCGACCTCCCAGAAGACACAGCGGCGTGCGTGCTTGGGAAGCTGCTCGAAATCCTCGAGCTTCAGCGGTGCGATTCGGACAGACACTGGACTCCCGGTCTCAACCCGTGCTGCCGCCGACGACAGCCCCTTAAGAATAGGAGGGTCACGCCGCCCGATGCCACCCGCGGCACCGTTCGGTGGGTCGGCTCCTCCGAAAATTGAAAACTGGTGTTGGTCAACATGTTTGGGTTCCACCACCGATCCCGGGTCACCAAACCGTCACAGTGACGTAACGGGCCGGTGGCCCAGGACCTGGGCGAACAACGCCTCAGGAAGTTGTCGAGTTCATCATCGCGACGATGCGCTGCAGATCGTCGACCGAGCCGAATTCGACGACGATCTTGCCCTTGCGCTTGCCCAGACTGACCGTCACACGGGTGTCGAAGGTGGTCGACAACCGCTCCGCGATGTCCTGCAGACCCGGCATCTGGATCGGCTTGCGCCGCGGCGCGACCGGCGTGGGGGTGCCTGCCCGGTTGGCGAGAGTGACCGCCTCCTCGGTGGCGCGCACCGACAACCCCTCGGCCACGATCCGCGCCGCGAGCTCCTCCTGCGCCTCAGGTCCGGCCTCCAGCGACAGCAGCGCGCGGGCATGGCCTGCCGACAACACCCCCGCGGCGACCCTGCGCTGCACGGCGATCGGCAGTCGCAGCAACCGGATCATGTTGGTGACCAACGGGCGAGAACGCCCGATGCGGGTGGCCAGTTCCTCGTGGGTGACCCCGAACTCGTCCAGCAGCTGCTGATATGCGGCGGCCTCTTCCAGGGGGTTGAGCTGGACGCGGTGGATGTTCTCCAGCAGCGCGTCGCGCAGCAGATTGTCGTCCTCGGTCTCCCGAACGATCGCCGGAATGGTCTCCAGGCCGGCCTGTTGGGAAGCACGCCAACGCCGCTCCCCCATGACCAACTGATACCGCGACGTGCCCGGTATGGCCCGCACCACGATGGGCTGCATCAGGCCGAATTCCCGGATCGAATGCACCAGCTCGGCCAGCGCCTCGTCGTCGAAGACCTGGCGAGGCTGGCGGGGGTTGGGCTCGATGTCGGCCGGTCTGATCTCGCGGTACACCGCGCCCACGTCCGGGGTGGCCGGCGGTGCGGCACTGCCCATGCCACCCAGCACTACATCGGCGGCGGCATCGCCCATGCGCGGGCCGATGCCGGCACCGCGGTCGCTCTGGCTGTCGTTCCCCTCCCCTGGCCCGGTCGGGATCAGCGAGGCCAAGCCGCGGCCCAAGCCGCCCTTCCTACGCGACGGTCCGGTCATGTGTGGCGCTCCTGTTCTTCTCCGGGTCGTCGTACATCGGCGGTCACCGCTGTCCCCCGCCGCCGGCCAGGTCGCGCTCGACGAGCTCCCGGCTGGCATCCAGGTAGCTCATCGCCCCGCGCGAGCCCGGGTCATATTCGATGATCGTCATGCTGTACCCCGGCGCCTCCGACACCTTGACGCTGCGCGGGATGACCGTTCGCAGCACCCGGTCGCCGAAAT
Source organism: Mycolicibacter nonchromogenicus (assembly GCF_002101775.1). Classification (GTDB taxonomy): domain Bacteria; phylum Actinomycetota; class Actinomycetes; order Mycobacteriales; family Mycobacteriaceae; genus Mycobacterium; species Mycobacterium nonchromogenicum. The sequence goes on from NZ_LQPI01000050.1 coordinate 37,185, forward strand.
AGCGCCGGACCTCCTCGGCGACTTGGTCCGCGAGCTTGGTGCGGCCGTCGTACATCGTCAGCAGCACGGTGGTCACTTCCAGGCGCGGGTTGAGGTGTGCCTTGACCATCTCGATGTTGCGCATCAACTGCGAGACCCCCTCCAGCGCGTAGTACTCGCACTGGATGGGGATCAGGACCTCCGGCGCGGCCACCAACGCATTGACCGTCAGGAGGCCCAGTGAGGGCGGGCAGTCGATAAAGACGTAGTCGAAGTCGAAGTCGTCCAGATCGGCCAGGGCGTTGCGCAGCCGGTTCTCCCGCGCCACCATGCTCACCAACTCGATCTCGGCGCCGGCCAGATCGATAGTGGCCGGGATGCAGTACAGCCGCTCGTTGTGGGGGCTCTGCTGCAACGCCTCGGTCACCGGGATCGCCCCGATCAACACTTCGTACGACGACGGTGTCCCCGACTTCCGGTCCGCGATGCCCAGCGCGGTGCTGGCGTTGCCCTGCGGGTCGAGGTCGATCACCAAGGTCTTGATCCCCTGCACCGCGAGGGCGGCCGCGAGGTTGACCGCCGTGGTGGTCTTGCCGACGCCTCCCTTCTGATTGGCCACGGTGAATACGCGGCGCCGCTTCGGACGGGGCAGCAGGTTGTTGGTGTGCAGAACCTGCATCGCGCGTTCGGCCGCCGCTGCGATCGGGGTGTCGATGTAGTCCGGCGATGTTTCACGTGAAACAGGACGGGGCGATGTTTCACGTGAAACCGACCTCACGGGGCTCCCCGGTTTCGTGGCCGACGGCCTGGGCGTGCCCGGGGGGACTGCTCTGCTCATGCCTGCCTCCTGCTCGACCGTCGTGCCGGGCCGCCCGACTTCTGCCCGCGTCTGCGTTCGGGTGCCGCCCGCCGCGCCAGCACCACGGTCGCGGGCGGGTTTAAATAGTTCACGCCACATCTCACCACCCTTACGTCGGTCGCGCCTAGTCTGGCCATCGCGGCGCGGTGCTCATCGACTTCGGCCTGGGCCCGCTCCCCCTTCATCGCCAGCATCCGGCCGCCCTGTCGTAGCAGCGGCAGGCTCCAGCGTGCGATCTTGTCCAGGCTGGCGACCGCCCGTGACGTGACGGCGTCGCAGTTGCCCGCCGCCGTCTGCACCCCAGGATCTTCGGCACGACCGCGCACCACTTCCACGCCGGCGAGGTCCAATTCCGCGACCGCCTCGCGCAGGAATTCGCTGCGGCGCAGCAGCGGCTCCACCAGGATCACCGATACGTCGGGGCGGACGATCGCCGCCGGTATTCCCGGCAGGCCGGCTCCGCTTCCGATGTCGGCGACCCGCTCACCGGACTCGAGCAGCTCGCCGACAGCGGCACAGTTGAGTAGGTGGCGCTCCCAGAGCCGCTCCACCTCTCGGGGGCCGATCAGCCCTCGTTCGACCCCGGGTCCTGCCAACAGAGCCGCATAGCGGCGTGCGATGGGAAGGTGGTCACCGAAGACTTCTACTGCCTCGGGGGGTGGCTCGGGTACCGGTGCTCCCTCGACATGTTTCACGTGAAACATTCCTCCGGCTTCCCGGGAACCGACCGCGGACGGGGAATCACACGGCTGTGATTCCCCGCGCTGAGTCTTGTCAGTCCCGCCGCACCACTACGCGGCGGGACGGCTCGACGCCCTGACTCTCGCTGTGCACGCCGGCCACGGCGGCCACCGCATCGTGGACGATCTTACGTTCGAACGGGCTCATCGGAGCCAGTTCCTCGTCGACGCCGGTCTCCAGCACCCGGCGGGCCACCTCGTCACCCAACGCGGTCAGGTCGTTGCGGCGCCGGCGGCGCCACCCGGCGATGTCCAGCATCAGCCGGCTACGTTCACCCGTCTTCTGGTGCACGGCCAATCGGGTCAGCTCCTGCAGTGCATCGAGCACTTCGCCCTTGCGCCCCACCAGCTTGGTCAGGTCCGCACCGCCGTCGATGCTCACCACCGCGCGGCGGCCTTCCACGTCCAGGTCGATGTCCCCGTCGAAGTCCAGCAGGTCGAGCAACTCCTCCAAGTAGTCGCCGGCGATCTCGCCCTCGGCGACCAATCGGTCCTCCAGGTCCACGGCGGGCGCGGCTTGCTCCTGCGCCGTCTCCCCCTCGGAACCCACGGCCTCGTGCTCCGTGGTGCCCGCGTCGTTCATGTCGGTTGTGTCAGTCATGTCGTCTCCCTCTGTGCCCGGCGGCTCGCGCGCCGGTTGGCTTGTCGCGGTACGTCACCGCTTACGTTTCTTCGGCTTCGCCCCGGCGTTGGGCCGTCTGCCGCCGGAAGCGGGTCGGCCCGGGCTTCGCTTGGCACCCTCGGAGCCGCCGGCTGCGCCGGCCTCGGGCTCGACCGCGCCCGCCTCGTCCGCCGCGGTCTCGGTGTCGGCCGCAGCCTCCGTTGTGGCCGCCCTGCCCCGCTTCGGCTTGGCGCCGGGTGCCGGGGCGTTGGCGGCGCGGCGCCGCAGCGCCTCTTCCTTCTTGGCCTCTTCCTCCTTGGCGATCAGCCCGAACACGTAGTGCTGCTGGCCGAACGTCCAGATGTTGTTGGAGAACCAGTACAAGATGATCGCCAGCGGCAGGAAGGGACCGCCGACCACCACGCCCAGCGGAAAGACATAGAGCGCCAGCTTGTTCATCATCGCGGTCTGGGGGTTGGCCGCCGCTTCCGGACTCTGCCGCGCCACTGAGGCTCGGCTGTTGAAGTACGTCGCGATACCCGCGGCGATCATGATCGGCACCCCGACCGCGATGACCGACACCCGGTTGAACTCGGCGAAGGCATCCAATCCCGTGCGCTGGATCATGGTCGCGCCCAGCGGGGCTCCGAACAGATTCGCGTCCAGGAAGTTGCCGACGTCGGCCGCGCTGAAGAAGTAGTTGCCCAGCTGACGGTTCACGTCGGGTGACAGGCCGAGCTGACCGATCCCGGTACTGGTCCGGTTGAACGACCGCAGCACATGGAACAGACCCAGGAAGACCGGGACCTGCGCGAGCATCGGCAGACACCCCAGGATCGGGTTGAACCCGTGCTCGCGCTGCAGCTTCTGCATCTCCAGCGCCATCTTCTGGCGGTCCTTGCCGTACTTCTTCTGCAACGCCTTGATCTGCGGCTGCAGCTCCTGCATCTGCCGGGTGGTCCGGATCTGCTTGACGAACGGCTTGTACAGCAGCGCCCGCAGTGTGAACACCAGGAACACCACCGACAGCGCCCATGTGAAGAAGCTCGACGGTCCCAGTAGAAGGCCAAAAGCCTTGTACCACAACCACATAATGCCCGACACCGGGTAGTACACGTAGTCCAGGCTGCCCGGATCAAAGGACACGGTCTTCACCCTCCGCTAGATTGTCGTGCCGTTCACGGGCGTCTCCGCGTTCGGGAATCGGGTCCCATCCGCCCTGGTGCCACGGGCCGCACTTGGCCAGCCGTACCGCGGCCAACCAGCTCCCCCGGATCAACCCGTATTCCGTCAGGGCGTCCACCGCGTACTGGCTGCACGTCGGCATGAACCGGCAGCTGGGCAGACGCAGTGGAGAGATCAGGTGCCGGTAGAGCTGGATGACGAAGATCAATCCCCGAACCGGTGCCGCTGCGACCGCGTGCATCAGCGCATCGCCCCCGCGGCTCGGTGAATGGACCGCAGGCCGGTCCGCAGCTGAGTACCGAGCTCGTCTGACGTCGCACCGTTGCTACCGGGCAGTGCGCGAATAACCAGGTGCTCTCGGGGTGCCAAGTCGGCCAACACGTCGCGAGCCACGTGGCGCAGACGCCGAGCCACGCGATGCCGGTCGACCGCGCGGCCGACCGATTTGGAGATGATCAGGCCGACACGGGGCGTATTTGCCGATGCGGCGTCGAACGCCGACACCTCGGACCCGTCCGTCCGGGGGGCGTCCATGACCCAGCTGTACACGATGACATCCGGCTGCACTGCCCTTCGGCCATGCTTGACCGTTGCACCGAAGTCGGCCGATCGTCTCATCCGGTATCGAGCCGGGAGCACCGCCGAACTGCCTGTGCTCAGGCAGTCAGCGAGCGCCGGCCCTTGTTGCGCCGGGCGGTGACGATGGCACGACCGGCACGGGTACGCATCCGCAGCCGGAACCCATGCACGCGGGCCCGACGACGGTTGTTGGGCTGGAAGGTCCGCTTGCCCTTGGCCACGGCACACTCTCCTTATTGCATCTCGCGTCGCGTTAGCCCGACACACCGGAAGCCCGTTGTGCCTGTCGCACGCGACGCACTCGGTAAGCTCGGTGAACTTCTGCGTCTTGCTCGTAACCGGCGCGGGCTCCGGCCGGGGGCCGGTCGCTGCCGTATCGCCAACGTTCGGGCGACTGTTCGAGGGTACTGATGCGCGTTCGCCGGGTCAAACCCCGCTGTCGCCACCCCGCTCACCCCTCCGCACCGGACTACTCTATTGACTCACTATCCACACTGGTCACACCCGTATCGGCTGGCCTCCAGACGCTCATTTTCCTTCAATTCATCTCGCCGAAATATGTAGTCGTTCGCCCAGAAACCTGTTAGCTTGCTTGCCAGCGCCGTTTCGGAACCGGAACGGTTCTCCACCACGAACCGAAGATCGCGAAGCGGCTGCGCTTCAGATATTGCGTCAGTTGTCTGGAGTGTCCGTTGCTGAGCAACCGGCCCAGAGGGCCTCATCGCGGAATGCGCACCTCATCCACATCTGTGGATAAGTGTGTGGATAGCATGTCCCTGGCGGTATCCGCGTACGGCGGTGCCCGGGCCAGACGGCGTCGAACCAGGGGGATGGGGCTGTGAGTGAGGACCCCGGCACCGCATTTCTGAGTCTCTGGGACGAGGTGGTGGCCGAGCTCAACGGCGATTCCCCGGGAAGCAACGGCTCCGCGCCGACTTTGACCCCCCAGCAGAAGGCCTGGCTCAAGCTGGTCCACCCGCTGGCCATCGTCGAGGGCTTCGCGCTGTTGGCGGTTCCGAGCAGTTTCGTCCAGAACGAGATCGAACGGCATCTGCGCACCCAGATCACCGATGCGCTCAGCCGGCGCCTCGGTCATCCCATCGAACTCGGGGTCCGGATCTCACCGCAGCCCGCCGAGGAGTCCCCCAGCACCGCCACCAACGACAGCGGTGTCGAGGTGGGCTCCGATGACGAAGACGACGAGACCACCGACGTCGAATACGACTGGCCCAACTACTTCACCGAACGGCCCAGTGAGGACTCCCCGACCGCCGACGGTGCCAGTCTCAACCGGCGCTACACCTTCGACACCTTCGTCATCGGCACCTCCAACCGCTTCGCTCACGCCGCCGCTCTGGCCATCGCCGAGGCACCGGCACGCGCATACAACCCCCTGTTCATCTGGGGCGAATCCGGACTGGGTAAGACCCACCTGCTGCACGCGGCCGGCAACTACACCCAGCGCCTCTTCCCCGGCATGCGTGTCAAGTACGTCTCCACCGAAGAGTTCACCAACGACTTCATCAACTCGCTGCGCGACGACCGCAAGGTGGCGTTCAAGCGCAGCTACCGAGACATCGATGTTCTGCTGGTCGATGACATCCAGTTCATCGAAGGTAAAGAAGGTATCCAGGAAGAGTTCTTCCATACCTTCAACACCCTGCACAACGCCAACAAGCAGATTGTGATCACTTCCGACCGGGCGCCGAAACAGCTTGCGACCCTTGAGGATCGGCTTCGCACCCGGTTCGAATGGGGCCTGATCACCGACGTCCAGCCTCCGGATCTGGAGACCCGGATCGCCATCTTGCGCAAGAAGGCGCAGATGGATCGCCTCGACGTGCCCGGCGACGTGCTCGAACTCATCGCCACCAGCATCGAGCGCAACATCCGCGAACTCGAGGGGGCGCTGATCCGTGTCACCGCGTTCGCCTCGCTCAACAAGACGCCGATCGACCGATCCCTGGCCGAGATCGTGTTGCGTGACCTGATCGCCGACGCCAGCACTATGCAGATCAGCGCCGCGATCATCATGGCTGTCATCGCTGAGTACTTCGACACCTCCGTGGAGGAACTTCGCGGGCCCGGCAAGACCCGGCCGCTGGCGCAGTCCCGCCAGATCGCCATGTACCTGTGCCGCGAGCTGACCGACCTGTCGTTGCCCAAGATCGGGCAGGCATTCGGCCGCGACCACACCACGGTGATGTACGCCGAGCGCAAGATCCGCGGAGAGATGGCTGAGCGTCGTGAGGTCTTCGATCAGGTCAAAGAACTCACCACCCGGATCCGTCAGCGCGCCAAGCGCTGATTTCCGGGGTTTTCGTCATCGTTCTTACAAAAAACTTTGGACACACTCGTACCACCCGTCACGGCCTGACCCTGTGGATACCGCTGCGTACAACCTGTCCACGAGTCGATAGCCAACGGCCGGTCAATGCACACCGGCTGTGTCATACACAGCCCCGCCGAGTCACCCGGGCGTGTCATTCACTGCTTCTCCCCAACCCCCCACACCCGCTCAGCAGCGGAGATGCCGTCCTATGCCCAGGATCCACAGGACTTACTACTAATACTGGGAGTTATCCCTCGATTCTTTCTAAAAACAGGTCGTTGGGGATTCGGGTCTACCCGGCCTGTTCACAACCAGCCGGATGGCCCCGTCGGCCAAGCCGATGCTGAGCCGCTCTGTGTTGGGGTTTAACTTTCAAGAAGGCCATCCAGGCTCTACGGTTGGTGACCTACCGCTCCTACACTTCGGCGAGGGGCGTTACACGGCCGCGGGTGGGGGTCTTCACCAGTCGCCGCACGGTAGAGCTCGATATTGGGGCGACGAGAGGACGCTATGGACGCGGCGACCACGAACGCGGGTCTGACCGACTTGAAGTTCCGCCTGGACCGGGATGACTTCGCTGACGCGGTGGCGTGGGTGGCGAAGTCTCTGCCGGCCCGGCCCACGGTGCCACTGCTGGCCGGGGTGCTGCTGACGGGTTCCGACAACGGTCTGACCGTGTCCGGATTCGATTACGAAGTCTCCGCCGAAGTTGAACTTGCTGCTGAGATCGCTTCTCCGGGAAGCGTTTTGGTATCAGGCCGACTGCTCTCCGACATCACCAGGGCGCTGCCGGCCAAGCCGGTCGAAGTCCAGGTGGAATCCACCCGGGTCTCCCTGACCTGTGGAAACGCGCGATTCTCGCTGCCGACCATGACCGTGGAGGATTACCCCACCCTGCCGACACTGCCGGCCGAGACCGGTGTGTTGGCGGCAGACGTGTTCGCCGAGGCCATCAGCCAGGTGGCGGTGGCGGCCGGCCGTGACGACACACTGCCCATGTTGACCGGCATACGCGTCGAAATCTCGGGGAACACAGTGGTTTTGGCTGCCACCGACCGTTTCCGATTGGCTGTTCGCGAGCTGAACTGGTCCGCCGCGCCGGGTACCGAGGCAGCGGTCTTGGTTCCGGCGAAAACCCTCGCGGAGGCGGCTAAGGCCAGCAGCGACGGCAACGAGGTGCACTTGGCCCTGGGCGCCGGTTCCGCGGTCGGCAACGAAGGACTGCTCGGCATCACCAGCGGCGGAAAGCGCAGCACCACGCGCCTGTTGGATGCCGAATTCCCGAAGTTCCGCCAGCTGCTTCCCAGTGAGCACCTCGCCGTCGCGACCATCGGCGTCGCCGAGCTCACCGAAGCGATCAAGCGTGTGGCGTTGGTGGCCGATCGGGGCGCCCAGGTGCGCATGGAGTTGTCCGAGGGCACCCTGCGTCTTTCGGCCGGCGCCGAAGACGTCGGTCGTGCCGAGGAGGATCTGCCGATCGACTTCGTCGGTGAGCCGCTGACCATCGCGTTCAATCCGACCTACCTCACCGACGGTTTGGGTTCGCTGCACAGCGAAAAGGTGTCGATGGGCTTCACCGATCCGAAGAAGCCCGCGGTGCTGCGCCCGGCCAGTTCGGACGACCCCGCACTGATCGGTGCCGGTCCGTTCCCGGCGGTGCCGTCGGATTACGTCTACCTGTTGATGCCGGTTCGCCTGCCCGGCTGATCGGGAGGGGTTGGTTTCTCGGTGTATGTCCGCCACCTGGGCCTGCGGGATTTCCGGTCCTGGGCGCACGTCGATCTGGAGCTGGAACCGGGTGCCACGGTCCTGGTCGGACCGAACGGCTTTGGGAAGACCAACCTCGTTGAGGCACTGTGGTATTCGTCCACACTGGGATCACATCGGGTGGCCACCGATGCGCCACTGATTAGGTCTGGCGCCACCCGGGCGGTGGTGTCGACCATCGTGGTGAACGACGGCCGTGAGCTCGCCGTTGATCTGGAGATCGCGGCCGGTCGCGCGAACAAGGTGCGGCTGAACCGCTCGCCGGTGCGGCACGCCCGCGAAGTCGTCGGAGTACTGCGGGCGGTGTTGTTCGCCCCGGAAGACCTGGCGCTGGTGCGGGGCGATCCCGGCGAGCGCCGCCGTTACCTCGACGAACTGGCCAGTGTTCGCCGGCCCCGGATCGCCGGCGTGCGCGCTGACTACGACAAGGTGCTCCGCCAACGCACCGCGCTGCTCAAGAGCGCCCCCGGCGCATTGCACCGTGGTGACCGATCGGTGCTCGACACCCTTGACGTGTGGGATTCCCAACTTGCGCTGCACGGCGCCGAGTTGATGGCGGCGCGTATCGAGCTGGTGAACCAGTTGGCGCCGGAGGTCGAGAAGGCCTACCAATTGTTGGCGCCAGGCACCAGGACCGCCGGTGTGGCCTATCGGCCGAAACTGGAGATTCCCCTCGAGGCGGCCGGCTATGGCCCGGCCGAACTTCAAGAAGCCCTGCTCGAAGAATTGGCGCGCCGCCGGCGCGCGGAACTGGAACGCGGCGTGTGCCTGGTCGGCCCGCACCGCGACGAGCTGGAGTTGCGACTCGGGGACCGACCGGTGAAAGGTTTTGCCAGCCACGGTGAATCGTGGTCGATGGCGCTGTCCCTACGCCTTGCCTCCTATGAACTGCTCCGCAGCGAAGGCGCCGAACCGGTGCTGTTGCTCGACGACGTGTTCGCCGAACTGGATGCGGCCCGGCGCCGGGCGTTGGCCGGTGTCGCCGCGTCGGCCGAACAGGTCCTGATCACCGCGGCCGTCGCCGATGACATCCCCGCCGATTGGCAGGCCCGCCGGATCCGGATCGCGGTGAACGAAGGAGACGAGGGCCGGGTGTCGGAATTGATCGGCGCTGAGTCGTGACCCACGACGAATCACCGGACGAACCGATCGGGCAGCCACCGGCCCACCTGGCCGGACTGACCGGCATGGATCTGGTTCGCCGGACCCTCGCCGAAGCGCGAGAAGCGGCCCGCAGCCAGGGCAAGGACGTCGGACAGGGGCGCCGGGCGCCGCTGCGTCGCCGCACTCCGGGCGCCGGGGGCGGTCGTCGCAGCTGGTCGGGACCGGGCCCGGACCGCCGCGACCCGCAGCCACTGGGTGCGGCCACCCGCGACCTGGCGCAATCTCGGGGCTGGTCGGCCCAGGTGGCCGAAGGCACGGTGCTCGGGCAGTGGCGCTCGGTGGTCGGTGACGACATCGCCTCGCACGCAACGCCGACCAAGCTCGCTGACGGTGTGCTCAGCGTGGTCGCCGAGTCGACCGCCTGGGCCACCCAATTGCGCCTGGTGCAGGCGCAATTGCTGGCCAAGATCGCCGCGGCCGTCGGGGACGGGGTGGTCAAGACGCTGAAAATCACCGGCCCAACCGCGCCGTCGTGGCGCAAGGGCCCGCTGCACGTCTCCGGTCGCGGCCCGCGCGACACCTATGGCTGACCCGTCGCCACATTCGGACGCCTCAGTGGCGCTACGAGCCAAAAAATGGCTCCGGTCAGCGGCCGGACACGTGGCGAACCGCGATATCGACGCCACGGCGCAATCAGGTGGGCAGAAACACCCCAAGAAAATGCTCCCCGTCGGTGCCCCAAGGTAGACTTGCTCAGTATCCCGCGCATGCACCCGAGCCATGCGTCGAATGCTGACTTGCGAACCCGAGGAGAGCTCCCCGACCGTGGCTGCCCAAAACAAATATGGTGCCGATTCGATCAAGGTACTCGAAGGCCTCGAAGCAGTCCGTAAACGACCCGGTATGTACATCGGCTCTACCGGTGAACGTGGTCTACACCACCTGATCTGGGAAGTTGTCGACAACGCGGTCGACGAGGCCATGGCCGGATTCGCCACCAAGGTGTCGGTCCGCATCCTCGAAGACGGCGGTGTGGAGGTCACCGACGACGGCCGCGGCATCCCGGTGGCGATGCACGCCACCGGCATCCCGACCGTGGATGTCGTGATGACCGTGCTGCACGCCGGCGGAAAGTTCGAAGAGGGCGCCTACAGCGTTTCCGGCGGTCTGCACGGCGTCGGCGTCTCGGTGGTCAATGCGCTGTCGACCCGACTGGAGGCCGACATCAACGTCGACGGCTACCAGTGGTTCCAGACCTACGACAAATCGGTGCCGGGAACCCTGCGCAAGGGCGAGAAGACCAAGAAGACCGGCACCACCATTCGCTTCTGGGCCGACCCGGACATCTTCGAGACCACCACCTACGACTTCGAGACCGTGGCCCGGCGCCTGCAGGAGATGGCGTTCCTCAACAAGGGCCTGACCATCGAGCTCACCGACGAGCGGGTCCGGGTCGAAGAGGTCGTGGACGAGGTGGTCAGCGACACCGCCGAAGCGCCCAAGACCGCGGAGGAGCAGGCCGCCGAGGCCACCGCCCCGCACAAGGTCAAGCACCGGGTCTTCCACTACCCCGGTGGTCTGCGCGACTTCGTCGCGCACATCAACCGCAGCAAGACCGCGATCCACCCGACCATCATCGACTTCGACGGCAAGGGAACCGGACACGAAGTCGAGATCGCCATGCAGTGGAACGGCGGTTATTCGGAGTCGGTACACACTTTCGCCAACACCATCAACACCGCTGAGGGCGGCACCCACGAAGAGGGCTTCCGCTCTGCGTTGACCAGCGTGGTGAACAAGTACGCCAAAGACAAGAAGCTGCTCAAGGACAAAGACCCCAACCTCACCGGAGACGACATCCGCGAGGGCCTGGCGGCGGTCATCTCGGTGAAGGTGTCCCAGCCGCAGTTCGAGGGCCAGACCAAGACCAAGCTGGGCAACACCGAGGTCAAGTCGTTCGTGCAGAAGGTCTGCAACGAGCAGCTGGGCCACTGGTTCGAAGCCAACCCGGCCGAGGCGAAGGTCATCATCAACAAGGCGGTCTCGTCGGCGCAGGCCCGGATGGCTGCCCGCAAGGCGCGAGAATTGGTGCGGCGCAAGAGCGCCACCGATCTGGGTGGCTTGCCCGGAAAGCTTGCCGACTGCCGTTCGAACGACCCGACGAAGTCCGAACTGTATGTTGTGGAGGGTGATTCGGCCGGCGGTTCGGCCAAGAGCGGCCGCGACTCGATGTTCCAGGCGATCCTGCCGTTGCGCGGCAAGATCATCAATGTCGAAAAGGCCCGCATCGACCGCGTCCTGAAGAACAACGAGGTCCAGGCGATCATCACCGCCCTGGGCACCGGCATTCACGACGAGTTCGACATCTCCAAGCTGCGCTATCACAAGATCGTGCTGATGGCCGACGCCGACGTCGACGGCCAGCACATCTCCACGTTGTTGCTCACCCTGCTGTTCCGTTTCATGCGGCCGCTGGTGGAGCACGGGCATGTGTTCTTGGCGCAGCCGCCGCTGTACAAGTTGAAGTGGCAGCGCGGAAGCGAGCCCGAATTCGCCTACTCCGACCGCGAACGCGACGGTCTGCTCGAAGCCGGCAAGGCCGCCGGCAAGAAGATCAACATGGACGACGGCATCCAGCGGTACAAGGGTCTGGGCGAGATGGATGCCAAGGAACTGTGGGAAACCACGATGGACCCGAGTGTGCGGGTGCTGCGGCAGATCACCCTCGACGACGCCGCCGCCGCGGACGAGCTGTTCTCGATCCTGATGGGCGAGGACGTGGAGGCGCGCCGCAGCTTCATCACGCGGAATGCGAAAGACGTTCGCTTCTTGGATGTTTAGCGATGAACCGCAACATCTGACCCGACTGACCTCTGCACAGAACGAGGAATAGATGACAGACACCACGCTGCCGCCCGAGGACGACTCGTTGGACCGGATCGAACCGGTCGACATCCAGCAGGAGATGCAGCGCAGCTACATCGACTACGCCATGAGCGTGATCGTGGGCCGTGCCCTTCCCGAGGTGCGGGACGGCCTCAAGCCGGTGCACCGCCGCGTCCTCTACGCGATGTATGACTCCGGGTTCCGGCCAGACCGCAGTCACGCGAAATCCGCACGCTCGGTTGCCGAAACCATGGGCAACTACCACCCGCACGGCGATGCCTCCATCTACGACACCCTGGTCCGGATGGCCCAGCCGTGGTCGCTGCGCTACCCACTGGTCGACGGCCAGGGCAACTTCGGTTCACCGGGCAACGACCCCGCGGCCGCCATGCGTTACACCGAGGCCCGGCTGACCCCGCTGGCCATGGAGATGCTGCGCGAAATCGACGAAGAAACAGTCGATTTCGTTCCGAACTACGACGGCCGTGTGCAGGAACCGACGGTGCTGCCCAGCCGGTTCCCCAACCTGCTGGCCAACGGCTCCGGCGGCATCGCGGTCGGTATGGCGACCAACATCCCCCCGCACAATCTGCGCGAACTCGCCGAAGCGGTGTTCTGGTGCCTGGACAATCACGAGGCCGACGAAGAGAGCACCCTGGAAGCGGTGATGGAACGGGTCAAGGGCCCGGACTTCCCGACCTCCGGCCTGATCGTCGGATCGCAGGGCATCAACGACGCCTACCGCACCGGGCGCGGCTCCATCCGGATGCGGGGCGTCGTTGAGATCGAAGAGGATTCGCGGGGGCGGACCCAGCTGGTCATCACCGAGCTGCCGTACCAGGTCAACCACGACAACTTCATCACGTCGATCGCCGAGCAGGTGCGCGACGGAAAGTTGGTGGGAATCGCCAACATTGAAGACCAGAGCAGCGACCGGGTCGGCCTGCGCATCGTCGTCGAGGTCAAGCGCGACGCGGTTGCCAAGGTGGTGCTGAACAACCTCTACAAGCACACCCAGCTGCAGACCAGCTTCGGCGCCAACATGCTCTCGATCGTCGACGGGGTGCCGCGCACGCTGCGGCTGGACCAGATGATCCGGTACTACGTGGCGCATCAGCTGGACGTGATCGTCCGGCGCACCCGCTACCGGCTCCGCAAGGCCGAGGAGCGAGCCCACATCCTGCGCGGTCTGGTCAAAGCGCTCGACGCCCTCGACGAGGTGATCGCCCTGATCAGGGCATCGGAGACCGTCGACATCGCTCGCCAGGGCCTGATCGAGCTGCTCGACATCGATGACATTCAGGCGCAGGCGATTCTGGACATGCAGCTGCGCCGGCTGGCCGCGCTGGAACGCCAGAAGATCATCGACGAATTGGCCAAGATCGAGGCCGAGATCGCAGACCTCAAGGACATCCTGGAGAAGCCGGAACGGCAGCGCGCGATCGTTCACGATGAGCTGGCTGAGCTCGTCGAAAAGCACGGTGACGACCGGCGGACCCGGATCATCGCCGCCGACGGTGATGTCGCCGACGAGGATCTGATCGCCCGCGAGGACGTGGTCGTCACGATCACCGAGACCGGTTATGCCAAGCGCACCAAGACCGACCTGTACCGCAGCCAGAAGCGTGGCGGCAAGGGTGTGCAGGGCGCAGGCCTCAAACAGGACGACATCGTCGCGCACTTCTTCGTCTGCTCCACGCACGATTGGATCCTGTTCTTCACCACACAGGGCCGGGTGTACCGAGCCAAGGCCTACGACCTGCCGGAGGCGCTGCGCACCGCGCGCGGACAGCACGTCGCCAACCTGCTTGCCTTCCAGCCCGAAGAGCGCATCGCACAGGTCATCCAGATCAAGAGTTACGAAGACGCGCCGTATCTGGTGTTGGCCACCCGCAACGGTCTGGTCAAGAAGTCCAAGCTGACCGACTTCGACTCGAACCGATCCGGCGGCATCGTCGCGATCAATCTGCGCGACGGTGACGAGCTGGTGGGAGCGGTGCTGTGCTCCGCCGAGGACGACCTGCTGCTGGTGTCGGCCAACGGCCAGTCCATCAGGTTCTCGGCCACCGATGAGGCGCTGCGGCCGATGGGCCGCGCCACCTCTGGTGTGCAGGGCATGCGATTCAACGCCGACGACCGGCTGCTGTCGCTCAACGTGGTCCGCGAGAACACCTATCTGCTGGTGGCCACCGCCGGCGGGTACGCCAAGCGAACAGCGATCGAGGAGTACACCGCGCAGGGTCGCGGCGGCAAGGGAATCCTGACCATTCAGTACGATTCGCGCCGCGGCAGGCTGGTCGGGGCGCTGATCGTCGATGACGACAGTGAGCTCTACGCGATCACCTCGGGCGGTGGCGTGATTCGCACCACGGCTAAGCAGGTTCGTAAGGCCGGTCGGCAGACTAAGGGCGTTCGCTTGATGAACTTGGGTGATGGCGACACACTGATAGCGATTGCGCGGAACGCCGACGAAGAGGCGACCGATGAGGACTCGGGTAGCTGAACCGCCGTCAACCCGGCCGCGGCGCGGCGGGGATAGCCAGGTAAGGAGTCGTGGGTGAGCGCACCGAACGAGCCGGGGCACCCGGGCAACGGGGGCAAGACAGAGTCGGCCGGAATTGGTCCGGCCGACCCGGGTCAGCGGCCCCCGAGCCGTCCCGGCCGGATCACCGAGACCGGCGAGGCTCCGCCGTGGCAACGGGCCGGCCAGGCCCGGCCGCCTGCCCCGCCCCGGCCTGCCGATGGCGGCGGCGCACACTCCGCCGGCGTTGACGAGCGGGTACGCCGGTTCGTGTCCGGTACCGCTGCTCCCACAGCGCCGCCGGCACCGAGTGCGCCGCAGCAGGCGCCGGCCAAGCCCCCGGTGCAGCCCAAGCCCCCGGTTCAACAGGCCAAGCCGGCAGCCCAGCCGGCGAAGCCCCCAGCTCAGCCTGCCCAGCCGGCCAAGGGCGCGCCGCCGGTGAAGCCGACGGACGACGCCTACGCCAGCGAACTGCCTGATCTGTCCGAACCGGCGCAGCGGCGGCCTGCGGCCCGCCGGCCGCAGGTGTCGGCGGGGCCGCGCGGTCCACTGCGGGCCAGCATGCAGATCCGCCACATCGAGCCCTGGAGTGCGCTCAAGGTGTCGTTGCTGCTGTCGACGGCGCTGTTCTTCGTCTGGATGATCGCGGTGGCCGTGCTGTACGTCGCTTTGGGCGCGATGGGCGTCTGGAGCAAGTTGAACAGCAACGTGGGCGACCTGTTGACGAACAACACCGCCACCGAACTGGTTTCCGCCGGTTCGATTTTCGGCGGCGCCGCGTTGATCGGGCTGGTGAACATCGTGGTGCTGACCGCGTTGGCCACGCTGGGCGCGGTGATCTACAACCTCAGCACCGACGTCGTCGGCGGTGTGGAGGTAACCCTGGCCGACCGGGACTGACCGCCCGCCTGCCCTGGCCTTTTGGACGCATTTTGGTCGGGGAGCGTTCGGTGCGGTAATCTCGCTCGGTCGTCAGACGACTACGGGCCTATAGCTCAGGCGGTTAGAGCGCTTCGCTGATAACGAAGAGGTCGGAGGTTCGAGTCCTCCTAGGCCCACGAGTCCCACCAGGGGCCTTAGCTCAGTTGGTAGAGCGCTGCCTTTGCAAGGCAGATGTCAGGAGTTCGAATCTCCTAGGCTCCACAACGCGAACGCGTGAGCGTCGCCCTGCGTCTTTCAAACCTTGTGCTGTGCGTCCACACTCGGGGGGCGCGGCGATGCCTCCTGCGGCCGGTTCGACCGCCGGATCAACACCACCGCCGCTCCGCCCGCCAGCACTGCCGCACCGGCGGCCGCCACGAGCGCCCAGGATCGGAAGTGTCGGCGCGGGGCTTCAGCGACATGGGCGGGCAGTTGGCTCTCCCGATAAAGCCGGCGCAGTTCCACGGCCCCGCGGCGCACCGCGGCACCGCTGAGACCGGCGGCGCCACGCGCCACGTCCACCGGCCCGGCGGCGGTATGGGCCAGGCCCCGTGTCAGGCGCTCGCGGTGGGTCAACGGGGTCTCGGTCGCCAGGGGCATGGGCACAACGCTACCCGTGACGCAGCCCACCACGCCGCGAATGGCAGACTGTGCTCCCATGACCTCCAGCTCCATTGCCACCGCAACTGCCACGCTGCACACCAACCGCGGCGACATCAAGATCGCGCTGTTCGGCAACCACGCCCCCAAGACCGTCGCCAACTTCGTCGGCCTGGCTCAGGGCACCAAGGAGTACTCCACCACCAACGCCTCGGGCGGCTCGTCGGGGCCGTTCTACGACGGCGCGGTCTTCCACCGGGTGATCAGCGGCTTCATGATCCAGGGCGGCGACCCGACCGGTACCGGTCGCGGCGGGCCCGGCTACAAGTTCGAGGATGAGTTCCACCCCGAGCTGGTGTTCGACAAGCCCTACCTGCTGGCTATGGCCAACGCCGGCCCCGGCACCAACGGCTCGCAGTTCTTCATCACCGTGGGCCAGACCCCGCACCTGAACCGCAAGCACACCATCTTCGGTGAGGTTGTGGACGCGGACTCGCAGGCCGTTGTGGACGCCATCGCCACCACCGCGACCGACCGGGCCGACCGGCCCACCGAGCCCGTGGTGATCGAGTCGATCACCGTCTCCTGAGCAGGGTGCTCAGCGGCCGGTGTAGCCGGCCGCTGACAGCACCGTGAACACCTCGCGCGGGTCGGTTCCCAGATCCCACCGCGACAGGACCACCATGTCGTCGTCGAGGGTCTCGATCTCCAGCAGCCGGTGCTTGCGCCCGATGCGCTGATACTCCGTGACCCGAAGCCGCGCCACGCTGCCCGGGGTCAGCACCCGGGTGCGCCACCAACCGCGCACCGCCAGGCCGTCGAACGTCAGCGCCAGCTTGGGCCGGGCCCGCCAGGACAACCCGGCAAACACCAACAGGCCGATCCCGGCGATCCCGGCCAGGATGCGTCCGGGCGTATCTGTGGCGATCGTCACAGCGCACACCGCCAACACCACCCCGGCGATGGCGCAGCCGGCGATACCGCCGGGCGCCGGCGACCACTCCGTCTGCCCGTGTTCGTCTTGAGTCATATCGACCTGCGGATTTCGAAGTTATCTACAGGAGTTGTCCACAGTGGGGATAAATCACATCGATGTGATTGAGTCACGCCACAGCGCATCAGCCGGCATCGGCCGCGGCCCGACATCGCCGAAATACCGCGTCTGTGCTGCTCAGTGCCAGCGCATGGTGAGTAGTAGCCCGCTGATCATGAAGGCAAACGCGATGGCGTAGTTCCACGGGCCCAGGTTAGCCATCCAGTCCAGGACCGCGGGAGCGTCCAGCCCGGTGGCACCCAACTGGTACACCATCAGCCACACCAGCCCGAGGAGCATCAGCCCCAGGAACAGTGCGACAAACCATCCGCTCGATGGGCCGCCGGTGACCTTGACCGGGGTACGGCTCACCGACGACGGGGTGAAGGGGGTGATCTTCTTGCGAACCTTGGACTTGGGCATCGGTACCTCGGGAAAGTGCGCCGTGAAGCTGCGAGTATGGGTCGGTACGAGATTAGCCCAGCAGGACCGACCAGCCGAGAACGGGAGAGCCGATGCAGCAGATGGAGCAGCCGTCTCCTCGCCGCCGCTCCCCCTGGCAGATCGGAGTCCCGCTGGTCTGTCTGCTGGCGGGGCTGCTGCTGGCGGCCACCCACGGGGTCTCCGGCGGCAAGGAGATCCGGCGCGGAGATGCTCCCCGCCTGGTCGATCTGGTCCGCGCGACCCAGGCCACGGTGGAAGATCTCACCGCCCAGCGTGACGCGCTGGCCACCGCGGTGGGCTCCGTACACGGCCGGGGATCCGGGGTCGCGCTGTCGGCCATGCGCAAGCGCAGCGAGGAACTCATTGAGGCCGCGGGACTGGAGGCCATGCACGGACCGGGTCTGGTGGTGACCCTCACCGATGCCCAGCGCGACGCCAACGGCCGATTCCCCCGCGACGCCTCCCCCGACGACCTGGTGGTGCACCAGCAGGACATCTCCGCCGTGCTCAACGCACTGTGGAGCGCCGGCGCCGAAGCGGTGCAGATGCAGGACCAACGGATCACCGCGGCCTCGGCGCCGCGCTGCGTGGGCAACACCCTGCTGTTGGACGGCCGGACCTACAGCCCGCCCTACGTGGTGACCGCGATCGGTGACCCGGCCGCGATGCAGGCCGCCCTGGCCGCCGATCCCCTAATCAACATCTACAAGCAGTACGTG
This sequence comes from Mycolicibacter nonchromogenicus, assembly GCF_002101775.1. Classification (GTDB taxonomy): domain Bacteria; phylum Actinomycetota; class Actinomycetes; order Mycobacteriales; family Mycobacteriaceae; genus Mycobacterium; species Mycobacterium nonchromogenicum. Next base: position 55,455 of record NZ_LQPI01000050.1, read on the forward strand.
ATCCGGTTCGGCCTGGGCTACACCGAGCAGGTCGGTACCGACCTGCAGGTCGCCGAGACGCCGGCCGTCGCCCGGATGCGTTACGCCGTGCCGGCCGGCCCCGTCGACTACTGACACAGTTGGCGCCGGCGCGCGGCGGTAGCCTGTTGGTCGTGCGGATCCTCGTCGTCGACAATTACGACAGCTTTGTGTTCAACCTGGTCCAGTATCTGGGCCAGCTGGGTGTGCAGGCTGCCGTCTGGCGCAACGACGACGCCCGCCTCGCCGACCCCGCCGCTGCCGTGGCCGACTTCGACGGCGTGCTGCTGAGCCCCGGACCGGGGACACCGGAACGTGCCGGCGCCTCGATCGCCTTGGTCGGCGCCTGCGCGGCCGCGGGGATTCCCGTGCTGGGGGTCTGCCTGGGACACCAGGCGATCGGCGTCGCATTCGGCGGCACCGTGGGCCGGGCGCCCGAGCTGCTGCACGGCAAGACCAGCACGGTGTTCCACACCGACGCCGGGGTGCTCAAGGGTCTGCCGGACCCGTTCACGGCCACCCGCTACCACTCCCTGACGATCCTGCCCGAGACGCTGCCCCCCGTCCTGGAGGCGACGGCCCGCACCCGCAGCGGGGTGATCATGGCGGTGCGGCACACCGAGCTGCCCATCCACGGGGTGCAGTTCCACCCGGAGTCCATCCTCACCGAGGGCGGGCACCGGATGCTGGCCAACTGGCTGGGTTACTGCGGCTACACCTGTGACGACGCCTTGGTGCGCCGGCTGGAGGCGGAGATCTCCGCGACGGTGCAGAACGCCCGCCCGCCCGCTCCCGTTCCGTAGCTACTGGCCGAAACGCAGCGTGATGTTGCCGTCGGTGTTCACACCCTGGCCGGCCGCCGGGCTCTGGTAGAGCACCCGGTTGTGCCCGGAGCCGCCGCCGTCGATGTCGGCGCCCTTGACCAGCACTCCGGTCCAGCCCAGCGCCCGCAGCTGCGGTTCGGCGTCGGTCCAGAACATGCCGGTCAGATCGGGCATCACAAACTGGTTGCCCCGGGACACCCGCAGCTCGATCACCGCGTCGAGGGGCGCCGTCTCACCACTGGGCGGGCTGGTGGCGATCACCTCACCGGCCGGACGCGGACTGTCCGCCGTGACCTCGGTGATCTTGGTGAAGCCGTAGACGGCCAGGTTCTTCTGCGCCAGCTCCACCGGCTGGCCGGTGACGTCGGGCACGGGCTTGGTGGCCGGGCCGCTGCCGATCACGATGATGATCTCGTTGGTGACCGCGGTGGTCTGATTCGCCGGCGGGTTGGTGCCCACCACTTTGTCTTTGAGTTCCGGGGTGGACGGCGAGTCGACCTGCTTGAACTTGCCGAATCCGGCGGCGGTCAGCTTCTTGACCGCGTCGGCGTAGCTCAGGGTCGCCACGTCGGGAACCTGGCGCTGTTCCGGCCCGTAAGACACTTCGACGGTGATCCTGTCGCCCTTGTTCGCCGGGGCGCCGGCGGGCGGGTCGGTGCCGATCACGTGGTCGGGTGGGACGGTGGAGTCGGCGCGCTGCTCGGTGCGGGTCTTGAAGCCCTTGTTCTGCAGCTCGGCGACCGCGTCGACCGACGCATATCCGCTGACGTCGGGAACCTGAATCTGGTGGGTGCGGCCGCCGAACGCGTTGATCGACACCGTGACGATCACGGTCAGCACGGCGAGCACGATCGCCGCGATCAGCCAGCGGCCCACCGACCCCGGCCGCTCATGGCCGAAGTCGAGTTCCTGGCGGGGCAGCGGGTCGGTGTGCGCGCCGGAGCCGTCGCCGGGGCGCGGCGTCATGATCGAGGCGCGTTCGGCCTCGGTGAGCACCCGAGGAGCTTCGGGCGTCTCACCGTTGTGGACCCGCACCAGATCGGCGCGCATCTCCGCGGCGGTCTGGTAACGGTTGTCCGGGTTCTTCGCCAGCGCCTTGAGCACCACGGCGTCCAGATCGGGAGGCAGGCCCGGGAGCCGCTGCGACGGAGGCACCGGGTCTTCGCGGACGTGCTGGTAGGCCACCGCCACCGGCGAGTCGCCCACGAAAGGCGGGTCGCCGGTGAGGATTTCGTACAGCACGCAGCCCAGTGAGTAGACGTCGGAACGCGCATCGACGGTGTCGCCGCGAGCCTGTTCGGGTGACAGGTACTGGGCGGTGCCGATCACGGCGGCGGTCTGGGTGACGCTGTTGCCGGCGTCGGCGACGGCACGCGCGATGCCGAAGTCCATGACCTTCACCGCGTTGTGCTCGTCGATCATGATGTTGGCCGGTTTGACGTCGCGGTGGATGATGCCGTGCTGGTGGCTGAAATGCAGCGCCTGGCAGGCGTCCGCGATCACCTCGATGGCGCGGATCGGCGGCATCGGGCCGTCGTTGTGCACGATGTCGCGCAGCGTGACGCCCTCCACCAGCTCCATCACGATGTAGGGCAGCGGGCCGGCCGGAGTGTCGGCTTCACCGGTGTCGTAGACGGCCACGATCGCCGGGTGGTTCAGCGCAGCGGCGTTCTGGGCCTCGCGCCGGAAACGCAGGTAGAAGCTGGGGTCGCGGGCTAGGTCGGCGCGCAGCACCTTCACCGCCACCTCGCGATGCAGCCGGGTGTCGACGGCGCGGTGTACCTCCGACATCCCGCCGAAGCCGAGGATCTCGCCGAGTTCGTAGCGGTCGGAAAGCCGCTGAGGCGTGGTCACGGCGACGTCCTCTGCCAAGTCCACCCCGACGAGTGCGCGGGCGGTGGCTCCGATGGTTCCGGGGCGGGCGAGCTGGTCAGCGGTGCCCCGGTGTCGGTGACGGTGGCCGGCGCCAGCGAGCCTCCCGGGCTCTTGGCGTTGACCACGATCAGCACCGCGATGATGATCGCCAGCGTGCCGAGCACGCCGGCCGCCCACAGCAGTGCGCGCTGCCCGGCGGTGAAGGTGCGCCGCGGTGGGGGCGTGCGATGGTTGCCGCTGGGCCGGGCCCGGCGTGCCGCGGTGGCCCGGGCCGACACGGGTGCGGCGGCGCGGGTGGCGGTGACGCCCGATGGGATGGCCGACGGGGCGGCGCGTCCGGCCGGCAGCGCCTGGCTGGGCCGGGTGGGCCGGCGCCCGGATCGCACCGCGGCCACCGAGTCGGCGAACGGGCCGCCACTGCGGTAGCGCATGCTCGGGTTCTTGGCCAGCGTGATCTCGATCAGTTCCCGCACGTTGGGCGGCAACTCCGCCGGCAGCGGCGGAGGCGGCTCCTTGATGTGTTTCATCGCGACGGTCAGCGCACCGTCGCCGGTGAACGGCCGACGGCCGGAGAGCACCTCGTAGCCCACCACACCCAGCGAGTACACGTCACTGGCTGCGGTGGCGTCTTGACCAAGCGCCTGTTCCGGGGCGATGTACTGGGCGGTGCCCATCACCATGCCGGTCTGGGTGACCGGGGCGGCGTCGACGGCCTTGGCGATACCGAAGTCGGTGATCTTCACCTGGCCGGTGGGCGTGATCATGATGTTGCCGGGCTTGACGTCACGGTGCACCAGCCCGGTGCTGTGCGCCACCTGCAGTGCGCGCCCGGTCTGCTCCAGCATGTCCAGGGCGTGCCGCAGCGACAACCGCCCGGTCCTCTTGAGCACAGAGTTCAGCGGCTCACCGTTGACCAACTCCATCACCAGGAACGCGGTGCGGCCCTCGCCGTCCAGTTCGGTCTCGCCGTAGTCGTGCACGCTGGCGATGCCCGGGTGGTTGAGCATCGCGGTGTTGCGTGCCTCGGCGCGGAACCGCTCGATGAACTCCGGGTCCGAGGAGAACTCCGGCTTGAGCACCTTGACCGCGACCCGGCGACCCAGCCGATTGTCGACGGCCTCCCACACCTGACCCATACCGCCCGTGGCGATGAGCCGCTGCAACCGATAACGCCCGGCCAGTGCCGCGCCGACCTGGGGACTCATGAGCTCCCCTGCAGGGCTGCTTGGATGACGGCGCGCCCGATCGGTGCGGCCAGGGCACCGCCGGTGGCTGCCAAGCGGTCGCCGCCGCCTTCGACCACGACGGCAACGGCCACTTTCGGGGCGTTGGCCGGGGCAAAGGCGATGTACCACGCGTGCGGCGGGGTGTTCCGCGGATCGGGACCGTGTTCGGCGGTACCGGTCTTCGACGCGATCTGTACGCCCGGGATGGCCCCCTCCTGCTGGGTCATTCTTTCGGCGTCGATCATTAGTTCAGTTAGCTTAGCCGCGACCTGCGAGGACACTGCACGCTGCTGCTCGTGCGGTTGGGTGGTGGCGATACCCGCCAGGTCCGGCCCCTCCAGACCGTCGACCAGGTACGGCTGCATCGCCATGCCGCCGTTGGCGATGGCCGCGGCGACCATCGCATTCGTCAACGGGGTGATCGCGACATCCTTCTGGCCGATGCTGGTCATGCCGAGGGCGGCCGCGTCGCCGATCCGGCCGACGGTGGATTCGGCGACCTGCAGCGGGATCGGTTCGGGGGTGGTGTCCAGCCCGAACCCCTGGGCAGTGCTGCGCAGAGCGTCCACGCCGGTACGAATACCCAACTGAACGAACGCGGTGTTGCAGGAACGAGCGAACGCCACCCGCAGGGGAACGGTCTGCTCATTGGTGCCCTCGCAGGTGGTGCCGCCGTAGTTCTCCAGCGTGACCGTGCTGTCGGGCAGCGCGATGCGCGCCGCGTTGGTGAGCGGCTCGTTCTCGTTGACGCCGGCCTGCAGCGCCGCAGCTGTGGTGATCACCTTGAACGTCGAGCCCGGGGGGTAGGTCTCGCTGATGGCCCGGTTGGTCAATGGTGAGGCGGGGTCATCACGCAGTTGTTGCCAAGCCTGCCCCTGCTGGGCCGAGTCGTGCGAGGACAGCAGGTTGGGGTCATACGACGGCGCCGACACCATCGCCAGGATCTTGCCGGTGCTGGGCTCCACGGCCACCACCGCGCCGCGGCAGCCGCCGGTGCAGCCCTTCTGCATGGCCTCCCAGCCGGCCTGCTGCACCCGGGGCCGGATCGTGGTCTCGACCGTGCCGCCGCGGGGGCTGCGGCCGGTGAAGAAGTCGGCCAACCGCAGGCCGAACAACCGCGGATCAGAGCCGTTGAGCACGGTGTCCTCGGCGCGCTCGAGGCCGCTGCTGGAGTAGCGCAGCGAGTAGAACCCGGTGACCGGGGCATAGACCTCCGGGTCGGGGTAGATGCGCTGGTACTTGATCCGGTCGTCGGTCGCCACCGAGTAGGCCAACAGCTGGCCGGCGGCGGTGATCTGGCCGCGTTGCCGGGAGTATTCGTCGAGCAGCACCCGCTGGTTGCGCGGGTCGGCGCGCAGGCCGTCGGCGGCGAAGACCTGGGTCAGGGTGGCATTGCCCAACAGCAGCACGATCAGCGCCATCAGGGTCATGGTCACGCGACGCAGTGAGGTATTCATACGCGCTCGATCACCGCCGTGCCGGTGTCGCCCATCGGAGCCGGACGCACCGGGTGGGTGCTCAGCGGACGGCGGGCCGCGTGCGAGACGCGCAGCACGATCGCCAGCAGCACATAGTTGGCCAGTAACGACGAACCGCCATAGGACAGCCACGGCGTGGTGAGGCCGGTCAGCGGAATCAGCTTCGTCACGCCGCCGACCACGATGAACAGCTGAATGCCCAAGGTGGCGGCCAAACCGGCGGCCAACAGCTTTCCGAAGCTGTCGCGCACCGCGATGGCTGTCCGCATACCGCGCACGATCACGATGGTGTACAGGATCAGCACGCCGGCGAGCCCGACCAGACCCAGTTCCTCACCGAACGCGGCGATGATGAAGTCCGTCGACGCCGCGGGCACATAACCGGGCTGGCCGTTGCCCAGCCCGGTGCCGAAGATGCCGCCGGTGGCGAAGCTGAACAGGGACTGCACCATCTGGTAGCCGGCACCTTCCGGGTCGGCGAAGGGGTCCAGCCAGGTCTGCACGCGCACCCGAACGTGGCTGAACAGGAAGTAGGCGGCCGTGCTGCCAGCGATGAACAGCAGCAGGCCGATCACCATCCAGCTGAATCGGCGGGTGGCCAGGTAGACCACCACCAGGAACGACGTGTACAGCAGCAGCGAGGTGCCGAGGTCCTTCTCGAACGCCATGACGCCGACCGAGATCACCCAGGCGGCCAGCAGCGGCGCCAGGTCGCGGGGCCGGGGCAGGTTCATACCCAAGACGTGCTTGCCGGCGCTGGTGAACAGCCGGCGTTTGGACACCAGCACCGCGGCAAAGAAGATCAGCAACAAGATCTTGGAGAATTCGGCGGGCTGAATGGAGAAGCCCGGCAACCGAATCCAGATCTTGGCGCCTTGGCTCTCGGACAGCGATGCGGGCAGCAGGGCGGGGATCACCAGCAGCACCAGGCCGACCAGGCCGCAGATGTAGCCACTGCCGGCGAGCTGGCGGTGATCCTTGAGCGTCACCAGCACCAGGGCGAAGACGCCGACACCCACCAGGGTCCACAACATCTGCGCGCTGACGCCGGGACGAGCGTCGGCGCCGTCGATCGCGACCCCCAGGTCGATGCGGTGGATCATCACCAGCCCGAGGCCGTTGAGCAGGGCCACCACCGGCAGCAGCAGCGGGTCGGCATAACGTGCCGATCGCCGGATGACCAGGTGCGCGAAGCCGAACAGCATCAGAAAGGCGACCCCGTAACCGACCAGGTCCCAGCGCAGGCCCTGCTCGTGACCGGCCTCGACGATCAGCATCGCCACCGCGACGATCACGGCGGCGAAGCACAACAGCAGCAGTTCGGCATTACGTCGATCCGGCAGCGCCGGGGTCACCGACACCGGGGGCTGCGGCGCGGTGCTCACATCGCCCTGGTCTTGCCCATCGCCGCGCCCTGCCTCCTCCTCGACGCGGGTCATGAGGCTGTCCGGCAGTCGGTCCCCGGTTCTGGAGGGGCCGGCGGCAGGTTGGTCAGGGTCGGCGGGCGGGGCTTTCCGGAGCTTCGTGGTGGCGGAGGCGGTCCGGGCCGCGGACCGGTCGGGACGAGCCCCGGGGATTGGCTGCGCGACGGGGTGGTGCTGGTGGTGGTGCCGTGCGGGCACGGCGGCAGCAGTGCGTCGTGGGCCAGATTGCGCAGTTGGGTGATCGCGTCGTCGAGTGTGCCGGCGGGAAGGCCGTTGCTGACCTGTTGGCGGGCCGGCGGGCGGAGGTCCTGCAGCGTCATCAGCCGGCAGCTCAGTATGTCGCCGGACTGACTGAAGCTGATCTGTACCAGCTCGCCCTTGCTGTCCAGGCAGCCGAGCAGGTAGGGCTCCTGCAGCGGCACACCGAGGATCGAGCCCTGCACGCCGCGCATGATCGCCACCGTGCCGCCGTAGGCGGTGACGTAGTAGTTGGTGCGGACCACCGCCCGCCCGATCAGCAGCCCGGCGCCCAGCAGGGCCAGCAGCAGTACCGCGACCAGAAACATGCGCCGCCGGGAGCGGGGCGGCCGCTCCGGGGTTTCCATGCGCGGCAGCGCCCGCTTGGCGACGGTCTTGCGCGGGGAGATCGCCGATGCCCGACCGGCGGCGGTGTCGAGGGAGATCAGATGGTCGTCGTCGCTGTCGGAGACGGCCCCGGCCAGGATCGGCTGGGTCTGGCCGTAGTCGACGTCGACGACATCGGCCACCACCACCGTGACGTTGTCGGGGCCGCCGCCGCGCAGCGCCAACTCGATGAGGCGCAGCGCGCACTCGTTGACGTCGGGGATCTGCAGCGCCTCGTAGATGGTCTCGGTGCTCACCGGGTCCGACAGCCCGTCGGAGCACAGCAGGTAACGGTCGCCGGCCTGCGCCTCGCGCATGATCAGCGTCGGCTCCACCTCGTGGCCGGTCAGCGCCCGCATGATCAGGGAGCGCTGCGGATGGCTGTGCGCCTCCTCCAAGGTGATGCGGCCCTCGTCGACCAGGGTCTGCACGAACGTGTCGTCCTTGGTGATCTGGGTGAGCTCGCCGTCGCGCAACAGGTAGCCGCGGGAGTCGCCGATGTGGGCCAGCCCCAGCCGCGGACCGGCGAACAGGATGGTGGTCAAGGTGGTGCCCATGCCTTCGAGCTCGGGGTGCTCTTCGACATAGGCCGCGATGGCCGCGTTGCCCTCCTGCACGGCGCTTTCCAGCTTGGCCAACAGGTCGCCGCCGGGCTCGTCGTCGTCGAGGTGCGCCAGCGCGGCGATCACCAGTTGTGACGCGACTTCCCCGGCCGCGTGCCCGCCCATGCCGTCGGCCAGGGCCAGCAGCCGAGCTCCGGCATAGACGGAGTCCTCGTTGTTGGAACGCACCAGACCGCGGTCACTGCGGGCGGCGTACCGCAGAACCAGGCTCACCGGCGGAGCTCGATCGCGGTCTTGCCGATGCGTATCGGCGTGCCGATCGGAACCCGTACCGCAGTGGTCACTTTCACCCTGTCAAGGTAGGTGCCATTGGTCGATCCCAGATCTTCGACATACCATTCCGTGCCCCGCTGCGACAGCCGAGCGTGCCGGGTGGAGGCGTAGTCGTCGGTGAGCACCAGCGTGGAGTCGTCGGCGCGGCCCACCAGAACCGGCTGATCACTGAGTGCAATGCGGACCCCGGTCAACGGTCCCTCGGTCACCACCAGATAGCGCGCGCCGGTCCGTTGCTGACGCGGTGGCAGCAGCACGCCCCGAATGGACAGCCCGCGGCGGGCCATCACCGCGTTGGCGGGTGCGTAGATGTCGGCCTGCAGAATCCGCAGGACCGACCAGATGAACAGCCACAACAACGTCAAAAAACCGGCTCGCGTCAGCTGCAGTACCAGTCCCTGCATCCGGCGTCCTCTCCGTCGTCGCGCAGCCCACAGCGTGCTCCGGGGGACGGAGCACTTCGGCAAGGTCACGATACTTGGGCGCGGGCGGCCGTAGGGCGAAGCGGCAGCGCTTGCTGGTTTGGGTTTTATCGGCCGGCGGCGCTGCCCGCCGTGCCTAGTGGACCCTAACGATGATCTCGGAGTGTCCCAGCCGGATGACATCACCGTCAGCCAACTGCCATTCCTGGACGGGGGCGTTGTTCACCGTGGTGCCGTTGGTCGAGTTCAGGTCCGACAGCAGGGCCACCCGGCCGTCCCACCGGATCTCGAGGTGACGGCGCGAGACCCCGGTGTCGGGCAACCGGAACTGGGCGTCCTGGCCGCGGCCCACCACGTTGGTGCCTTCGTGCAGCTGGTAGGTCCGGCCGCTGCCGTCGTCGAGCTGCAGGGTCACCGTGGTGGGTGCGGAGTAGGCGCGCTGGCCGTAGCCGCCGCCCGCAGCCTCCCCGTAACCGCCCTGGGCCGCCTGGCCGTAGTCGTGGCCGTAGTCGTAACCCCCTTGGGCGCCCGCAGCCTCGCCGTAGCCGCCCTGGCCCGGCTGGCCGTAGTCGTAGGCGGCGGGAGCCGCAGGGGCCTCGCCGTAGCCGGGCTGGCCGTATCCCGGCTGGCCGTAGTCCTGCCGGCCGTACTGGCCACCCTGCTCATACCCGCCCTGGTCGGGGTAGGCGGGGCGCTGTTCGTACTGGCCCTCGGGGTAGGCGTACTCCTCGTGGCGGGCCGGCGGGCGCTCGTACTCGCCGTAGCCGGGTGGGCCGCCGGCCGGGTAGGCGGATGCCGGGGGCTGGTGCTGGGGGTAGCCCTGCTCATATCCGGCGGGAGCGCCGTAGCCGCTGGGCGGACGCTGCTCGTACGGCTGGGCCGGCGGGGCGTAGCCGCCACCCTGGCCGGGGTAGCCACCCTGTTCGGGACGACGCGGCGGGGCGTACGCGCCGTGGCCACCCTGGCCATGCTCGGGCCAGCCGCCGCGCTGCTCCGGCTGGTAGTGCTCGGGCTCGGGAGTGTAGGGACCACGCGGGTCCGGACCGCCGCGAGCATCGTCGGCGGGCCGACCGTAGCGGGGGTCGTAGTGCTCGTCGCCGGGACGATCCTGCCCGTGGGCGCCGCGGTAGCTCGGGTTATCGGTCATCGGTGGCACTCCTGTATCTGCGGTAAACGCATGAACTGATTGTGGCGGGCGGGATTCATGGGGCGTTTCTTGGGGGCGGGCGTCAGGGTTGACGCCGCCCCGTGCGCGGACCTGGCCGGTTCGCAGGCTCGGCGACTCCTGGAACCGAACAACCACGTCACCATGCGTTTGCCACCCCTGTTCGCCGATGTACCCGGCCAGATGCCGGGCGAAGGCTTTCGACGTCAGGTTCTGGTCGGCGCCCAGCTTGTCGTAGTCGTCCCCACCGAGGGTAATGACGTATTCGTTGGGCGCCAAAAGTTGATTTCCCGTAAGGGAACGCACCCCGGCGGCGGCTTCACGGCGCAACGCAGCCTCGACTTCCTCGGGGAGGACTTCCCCTCCGAAGACTCGGGCCATCGCGTCCTCCACAGCGGATTCGAGTTTGCGCTCGATGCGATGAACCAGCCCACGCTGGCTGTCCAAGCTGCTACCCGCCTAACTCTCCGCCGTCACTAGCCCTGTCGGGGACGCTGCCGCGGCGTGTCGCTCAGCTGCATCCGCCCTGGACATGGTATCGACCCGGGGTGCTGCGGCGGCACCCTTCTATGGCGGAGAATCGGATAAGACCAGGTCACGAAGGGATCACAGTGACCGGCCCGGGGGCCAGGCGGCACCGGGCCGCGGCCCGGAGCCGATTTTTAAAGGGGCGGGGGACCCGTGATAGGCTCCCCCGGTTGCTCGGGCGAGTGGCGGAATGGCAGACGCGCTGGCTTCAGGTGCCAGTGTCCTTCGGGACGTGGGGGTTCAAGTCCCCCTTCGCCCACAGTGAGCGGTTCTACGAACTGCCGGCACTTAGTGTTGACGACGGTCGAAAACTAGGCCAGAAGCGACGGTGAAAAGTAGGCCACGTGGTCGTGGTTATTGTGCCGTGTT
>NZ_LQPI01000051.1 GCF_002101775.1 Mycolicibacter nonchromogenicus
CACCTGCCGAGGTGTTCGAAGAGCAGCTACGCTCACTCCAATAACCCGGTGTTGCAAGGACCAGTTGAACCCAGGCAATTTCGGAGCCGGAAATTCGTTGCCGCACTGCACTACTACGGCATGGTCGGCTCGATGGGCCGTGTCGGGGCCGCCGGGGACAACGCGGCCATGGAGTCGTTCTTCAGCCTGCTGCAAAAGAACGTCCTGAACCGACACCGCTGGGCCACCCGTGAAGAGCTGCGGATCGCCATCGTGACCTGGATCGAACGGACCTACCACCGCCGCCGGCGCCAGATCGCTCTGGGCCGGTTGACCCCCATCGAATACGAAGCAATCATGACCACACCGGCCAGTCAGGCCGCGTGACCGAAACTGTCACCTATCCGTGCAGCAGACCCGAAGCCGGGCCATGGGATCGGGTCTGGACGTGTGGACGAGCGCGTACTGGTTGCGCTTAGCGGCGGCGGGCATGCACCGGCCGTCCACGGGCATAGGGACGGTTCGTAACGCCTCTCGCGGATGTGATTTGTGTAGGTCCACCCTGGATAGCCACCACGGGGATCCAGCCACCGTGCGACGGCCATTACCGACACGATCTGCGCCCCAGCTTGTTTGAGCGCAGTGGCGACAGACGCTGCGTGTCCGCCAGTCGTCCAGGTGTCATCGATGACCACTACGTGGCTTCCGTCCGGGACCAGACTATGCACGTCGTAGAAGTCTGGCCGTACTTCCCGCCGCTGCGCATCAGCGGCAAATCGGGAGGCGATACTCGCAGAGATCTCGATTTCGTCATCGCCATCGAGAACCGAAAGTAAGATTTCGCGGAAACGATGTGCTGCACCAGTAGTTTTCAGCGATGGGACCGTCGCCCAGTATCGCGTTGCGCTTCCCACAAGCGCGTCTGCGCAGCTGCGGTGCTGCAACCCTATGGCCGTCACCATGGCCACGATCTGAATGTCGGTCGGTGTTGCCTGAGGTCGCTTGTAGCGATGCATCAATGCGCCGCTCTCCAAACCTCTGCAGCCGTAGATCATCGAGCCGACAAGATCAACCGTTGCGGATCCAGTGGTAGAAGCGCAACGGTCACAGCGTGCTGTTCTTCCGTTCAAAAGTCCGCCGCGGCACACCTCACAAGTACGCCGTGGGATGTGAATAGTGTTGTGAAACTCATGGGCTGCCGCTTGGGCAAGAAACATTGCGAGTGGGTCATTTGCGTCGTGCTGCCCGTTCACTTGGCATCGCCTGGGTCTGGCTCCCTGCGTGTGCCTGGCGTGATCTGTTGAACTATCTCCGCGAGCTCTGCCAGGCTGGCAGCCCTGTACACACCGGAAGCCGACAGTAGTTGCTGTGCCCAATCATTGGCGTCGGCGACAAGATCGGTGAGGATCAGCGGCCGACCTAAGTCGACGGCATGCCGTGCGAGGTTGCGAGCGCCACTGTGCTCTCCGGCTTCGACGATTATTGCCGCCGATGCGTACTGTGCGATGGAGTTGTTGCGCAGCAGAAAGTTTGTCTTCTGGGGTGGGGCTTCCGGCCAGAACTGCGACAGGAGCAGGCCGCGTTCGCCGATCGCGTGCTGAGTCGCGCGATTTGCCGCCGGATAGCTTTTGTTAATGCCCGTGGCGATGAATGCCACGGTGCGTCCTCCGGTGTGCAGCGCAGTCTCGTGTACAGCGGAATCTATTCCAGCTGCTAAGCCGGATACGACAGTAAGAGACTGCGCTACAAGGTATTCAGCGATTGCCGTCGCCAGCTGAATTCCACGCACGGAAGCGTCCCGCGAACCAACGACCGCAATGGCGGGATCATGGTCTTTCAAGCTTCCCTGGGCGAACAGGAATGGCGGAGTGTTGGCGGTACCGACCATTGACGGTGGAAAGCTGACGTCTATCGCGCTGAGGAATTGCAGGCCGGTCCGCTCCCACGCTCGAAGGTCTGCCTCTGCATCTGCCAGGAAAGCCCCCTCCGTGCTGATGGGGAGCAAACCATCAGGATGGTACTTGCGCCAGACTTGGACAGCGCTGCCACATGAGAGGACCTGTGCGGTGAGCTTTCGCCACGTGAGGTTGCCTGGCCTGGCGCGCAGAAGGGCGACAAGCGCCGCGTGTTCTGCGAACGACTCCAATGGAGGCCCCTCCTGCGATCAGCCTCGGCATACCTGACGAGAACACTCGTTGTGGGCGGTCTCGTGATGTCCGTCCCCCGAGAGTCTAGGTCGCCAACGTGCCGTTCAATGCCTCGCCGACGACCAGCCACTGCTGTGCGCCGTCTTGGTCGACGTATCGAAAGACCTGCTCGAACGCAAAGACCGGCTTCAGCGTCACCTGGGTATTCCCTGGTTGGGTGTCGACGCCGTTCTCCTCAGTCATCGGGGTCCCAGACTGCCGGTGTCGGGGTCATCGGCCGCGATCTGCTCGACGACCTTGATGATGCCGCGCAACGCCTGCTCCTCGGTGGGGGCCAACCAGGACAGCGAGGGGAACTCGACGACCAGGCCGACGAACTCGTTGTCCGCTGGCGACCACTCGACCCGGTAGGCGTAGTCCGGCCGGGCGACATCCTCGGCGGTCCGCGTGTGCCGCAGATGGTTGCGGATGGTGGTGACGATGAACGCCGCCCGCTCCCGGGGGCTCTGGCCATATCCGGGGGCGGTGATTGTGCCGGTGGCGATGAGGTCTCCCTTGGTGATGCCGGGCTGCTGCTCGTGCAGGTCCAGTTCGATGTCCCGATCCCCGCCCCGTTCGCGGAAGTAGAAGTTGTGCCCGTCGACCCGGCCTTCCCACCGCTCGGGCACCTGACCGCCGTGGCGGCCCACGACGACGCCTGGCTGATCGGCCAGCCACCCCTGCAGGTCAGCCTCGGCGGCGTGCTGATCGGCCTGAAGCTGCCGGCCCTGTGGTGACCGCCAGAACTCGTCCATGTGGTCGAAAAGCTCCTGGAGCGTCTCTGCTGGTCGCCACCGCCGGTTCCCCGGCGTGTTCTCCATGTCGTCGGGCATCAGCCAGTCACTTCGGCGGCGGGTCGAGCAGGGCGCGGGCGTCTTTGATCAACAGCAGCAGGTGCAGCGGATCGGTCGGTGAGGGCTCGAAATCGAAGTGGGCGTAAAACGCTCGCGCCTGCTCGTGCAGCGCGTGCACCAGCAGTGCCCGCACACCGATGATCTCCGCCGCGGCCACCGCGCGAGTAATCGCGTCGCGCAGCAGCGCAGCTCCCAGACCCTTGCTCTGTTCCTTGCGGTCGATCGCCAGCCGCGACAACAGGATCACCGGCACCGGATCGGGCATGTTGCGCCGCACCCGCCCGGGTGTGCCGGCGCGCTCCACCGCCGCCGAGGCCAGCGCGTAGAACCCGACGACACGGCCGTCCCGGCACGTCACGAAACACCGGGAGGCACCCTCGACGTGGTTGGCCAGGGCGCGGCCTCTCAGGTACTCATCCAGGGTGGGCTCGCCGCTGTCGAAGTCGGCGACCACATCGTGCTCGCCGATCGGCCGGGGCGCGCTATAGCCGCTCACTCGTCGAAGATCGAGGGCTCCGCGAACAACTTCTCCAGCCGCGGCTTCTGCGACACCGGCCGGTCCAGCACCGCCGCGAACTCCGACCAGGCCGACGCATCGAGCATGAACAACCGCCGATCGGCGAGCACCTCGCGGGCATGAGCCAGCGTCGCCGTCACCGTGAAGTTGGTCAGATCGGTCCCCTCCACCTCGGCGGCACGACGAATCAAGGCGTCCTGCTCAGCAGTCAGGCGCACCGCGAACCGCTCCGTCTTCGTAGCCATGCCAATCATTGTGCGCCTATCAGGCACACAATGCAACGGGGTTTTGATCATGCCCCTGACCAGCATTGATGCACTTCGCGCCTGTAAGACAGGCTTTGACTCACAGGAAGTTATGCCGGGGCCAGTCGGGTCGCGGTGGGACGGCCACGGCTGTCTCGTCGCTTTCAACCCCTGTGAGGGGGAGGCATGTCTTCTCATCTGCTGACCGCGCTCAAGCTTCTGCTGATCACGGTAGTCGTCATCGTCGCGTTTTGGCTGGCGGTGTGCATCGTCGCGATGTTCACCGGCCACACCGATGTTCTGCCCGCCATCGGTGCGGTGCTGGTCGACCTGATCGAAGCGCTCGTCACAAGCCCTTTGCGCGAACTGGCCACTATGGCGTCCTAGCTAGTCGTGGACGGGGACGTCCTCGATACCCTTGACCGTCATCGTGCGCCCGGGGCGGCCAACCCAGTCCCACTGCACCTGCACGGTGATCTGACCGCGCTTGCCGGCGTGGAAGGTCGCCGATCACCGTGATCCCGGGCGGCGGCATTCTCACTGATCCCGGCGCGCCGCGGCCGGCTTGAGACCAGCACGGCCCATAGCCGCCTGGCGGTGGGCGCGGCCTGGTCGACCCCGTGTGGTGTGGTGCCGAGGTGCTCCTCGCCCGTCTCGCATACCTGTCACTGCTGCAGGCGAGACTGGCGTGTATGACGGATACCGAACGACAGTGGCGGCATATCTGCGAAGTGTGCGGGGTGGAGGAGATCCTGACTCCGAGCGATGCGTTTGATCTCGGGTGGGACTACCCGCCGCGCATGGGCAAGTTCGGCGTCGTCGGCCCCCGATGTTGTCCTCGATGTCCCAACGTGAGAACGGTGTGGTGGGCTCTCGTGATCGATGGCTATACCGAGGACATGCTGACCGTAGTGCAGCAGGAGACTGTAAGACGGATCGTCGGTGAACCAGACTCCGTTGCCGTGGTTGATGATTGAGCGGAACCATCGGATTTGGCGACGAGCGAAGCTGCATCTCCCGTGTCCCGTCCGGGCTCTCGCCGCTGTCGATGTGTCAGCGCCGGCGACACGCGCGCAGAATGCTGTTTGCGAAGAGTTCTCCGAAGCTGTAGCAGGATGTTTGGATCTGCATTGTGAGTCCCGTGCGCAGGAACTAACGGCGGTCACGAGTTCGAGATCAACCCCAAGGCATTGCTTGCTCTCAAGAGGTCGAAATATGTTGTTCAGCAACGGGTATGCGCACAGCGCGCGTACATCGAGTGGAATCATGACCTGAACAGGGACCATCTTCGCCACCGCGGCGCCTAGCTTTCAAAGTTCACCACATACGGTGAACATTCACACTGGCTCTTGCGAGAAGCCCTCAACAGCAACATATTCAGCGCGGCAGGTCGGCTAGTCTACGGCCGGGAATCTCTCGACAAATCTCCGGGACTCGATGGGAGCTGCGATGGGCAGGCCACGGAACGGGCGCCTTTCACGGGTGCGAGTCGAGTTCAGCCTGCCACCGGCAATCGCCGACGCCGTCTACACGTACGCGGACTCCGCCGACATCACGTTGTCGCAGGCCGGCAGTGAACTCCTGAAGCTGGCGCTGAGCCAGCGGGGAATCGATCGCGGAGAGTTTATCGGGAATCCACTGAATCCTGTTGTCCCCGCGCAGAATTCGGGAGGTGCACCGAACACCTAGCTCCAGTGCAGCAACGGCACTTCCCGCGGCATGCGCCGCCCAGAAATGCCGAAAGCCGGGCGCCAACCCGGCTTCCAGACAAACAAAGAGTTCTCAGGCTCTTCAAACCCTCCAAGGAGGACTGTGTTCATTTCAGCGTGCCCACGCACGATTGTCAACCAACCACGCCGCGTGATCGGCAGTGGACGCTGATGGCCCGATTCAAGAAGTTCACACCGGCCGATGCGTCGGTGACCGTTCCTGACGAGGCACCGCCCGAGCCGACCCTGGAAGCGGCATCGGCGTTCATGCAACGCGCCGCCCTGACACCGCTGCCGGAGCCGGGACCCGATCTCGAGAAGCGCATGGCCATGCTCACCGCGATCAAGATCCGCTATCCGGACCCCGAGATCGCCAGGGAAGCTGTTCTGCAGGCCGCGAAGGTCCAGTGCATGACTGAGTTCACCACCGAAGCGACCGACAAGAAGGCTTGTGCTGAAGTGGCCAGGCATCTGGCCTGGGCCGCCGTCGGTGACGTCGTCGACGCCAAGAGAGCCCTCAAACGCGGACCTGTAGACGAGCGACTGGAGGTCACCGGAGCGCAGAGCCCCCGAGGCCATCGGCAAGTCCGGCACGTCCTCTACACCGCGGGACGCTTGTTCCATCCCCGGGAATACCCGCCAGAGCGGGTAACGCCGGTGGCGCGGACGAAACGGAAGGCAGCCAGCTACGACGAGATCCGTTCCTTCTACAGGGTCGTCTGGGAACTGCCCACCCCGCTGGGGATGCGAGCGCTGGCGTTGGCGGATCTGAGCTACGGCGTCGGCGCCCGCGCGGCCGACTTCAAGGTCCTGAGAGGAACGGCGATCACCACCGTGCGCTCACATGGCCGCGCGATCTGCGTCGTCGCCCTGCCCAACGCCGCCGGCGGTGCGCGGCAGGTACCAGTCCTAGAACCCGGCATCAACTCCCGGCTCATCGAATTGGCGGCCCGAGTCGGTGACGGCTTGGTGCTGGCCCCCAACGCCGAGTTCGCTGAACGCAACATTGTGAACCGCATCAGCGAAAAGCTGACCAACAAGGGATATCCACCCGTCAGGGCGGCGGCGCTGCGCAACCGGTGGATTCTTGACATGGCCGAACGACGCATACCCACTGCGATGCTGTTGCAGTTAGCGGATGTTGCGGACCTGAGGGTGTTGAGCGATCTACGAAAAGAGTTGCCGCACTTCAAAATCCGGCACGCCATCACCATTCAGCAGGACAGCCTGCGATGATCGCCGCACGCAAACCGGAGTGCATCATCGCCGACGACCTCTTCAACTACGCCCACCACCTGGTGTGGGAATCAGGGGTAGCCGAGTTGATCGACGACCAACACCCTCATCGTCGTGAGGCGGTCGGGCGACGCCCTCAAGGCATCGGCTATACGACCACCGCGGTTCTTGTCTCGCTTCTGATCAGGGTCGTGATGAAACGCCCTCCCACACTGACGGGCATCCTGCAGACGATTACGGAGCTCACCGCGGCCCAACTCACCGCAGTCGGCATGCACGACCAGGATTGCTCGAGGATCTGGCGACAACACCACGCCGAGTACAAGCGCTTCACCGCCTGGTGGACACGCAGACTCAGGCCTTTCGATTCCTGGGCTGACCTGCCGGCCCGGCGCATGACCAATGCCCAGTATCACGCCCGACTCAAAAAGCGCACCGACGAACAACGCGAGCATGCCGAACACGCCGCACGACTTCTGCACCTGGCCATCAACCGCCTCGTCGCAGCGTCCGTAGAGATCAAGAACCCCGAAGGCTGCCGGGGAGACCTCGTTGTCGACGGCACCCTCTACCTCGTCGCCAAACAAGACGGCACGATCGGAGTCGCCGACGACAAGATGCGCGGCGCCGTACCGAGTGCGAACTACCACGTGCGCGACCGCAAGTCTGCGGCCAACGACGGCACAGGCACCACCCGCCAGATCACCTATGCGGGGATGACCCTGGAAATGACCGCACTGACCCGCATCGGCAAGCCCACGGCGATGCACGCCGTGGCCCCGGTCTTCGTCGGCATCGCCATCCACTACGGAACCTCAGGAAGCCCGGAAGGCATGGCCGATGCGCTCGAACAAGCAGAGGCCAACGGTCTGACCGGACGTCCTGAAAGCCACCGGGCTAGGTGGCCGTTCATGGTTTCCGACATGGCCTACAACACGAAGGACAAAACTGCCGACATCCTGCTCGAACGTCGCTACAACTTCGTCGGCCGGTTCCCCAAGGGCTGGGGGATCGAATGCCCCTCGACGAAACCTGCCGGAGCGCCCGCCTCCGAGCCCGAACCGGGCGCTCTCCAATGGGCCGGGGCGTTCTTCTGCCCCGCCGTCCTGGCGAAAATCAAAGACCACAGCGCACCGAAGATGGAACACCTTCTCAGCAACGATCAGTTCCGCCTCCACGACAAGCGGTTGCGGCGCATCCTGCCCTACCTCATGGGCTACAACTCACGGCCCTTCTACGCACAAAGCGGGCACGGCAGGCCCGTTCTGGGTCGCTCACGCAAGCAGGTGGTCAAGGTCAAACTGGTCTGCCCGGCGGCGCTGGGGAACGTCATCTGTCCACTCAAACCCGAATCCATGCAGTACGGCCGGCGCGGCGTCCCGGTCGCGGAGCCGACCTGGCAGGCCCACGAACGTGGATGCTGCGCCAAGTCAAGCGTCATGGTCACCCTCACCCCGGACCAGTTCAAACGCGCGCAATGGGATCTGGTGCCCGGGAGCTGGGAACACGCGGTGTACTTCGAGGCAGCTCGCGCGCTGACCGAGCAGCGGTTCAGCCACCTCAAGTCCGCCCACGTGACGGGGCTGAGGCAGCTCACCGACGGGCCGCGGCGCGACCCGATGATCAAGCTGATCCTGGCCATGGCCGTCGTCGCCTCCAACCGGGAAAGTCAAGCAAACTTCGACTCCGCCAAGGTCAGAGAAGAATCCATCGACATTCGGATGCGTCAGCTCGCCGCCGACCTCGGCCACGAGCCCGCCCGCACACCGCCAAGAACCTAGAAGCATCTCCGCACGATGGACCGCGCCCAACCGGCGCGGTCCATCGCTATGTCTGCACCCGGAAAAGTCGGTGGAATGAAACGGCACAATTTCACCGAACCGCCACAGAACGCCCGCTGCCAGCGGAAACGGCCGGCTCGCACTTTGGTGCGAAGGAGCGCTGATGAAACCAGACGCGACCGAACGACGGCCAGAGCGGCACCACCGAAGTTGTTCTCTGAGCCTGGAGAAAGTCGGTGGAAAAATCGCAAAAAGTCGGTGGAATCAACCGCCGGATTGGCACTCTGACCTGCATTTGAGAACCTCACACAGTGGGATCTCTCAGGAGATCTCGGACAGGCCGAACCTCTAGGGGTTCGGCCTGTTTTGTTTTGGGGGTCAGGGGCGGGGCGAGGGCGAACCGCCCCAGTGGTTAACGGTGCTATAGTGGCGTTACTTACCGTTACTGACGGGATGCAGTGATGACCGTAGACGAACTCGACCAACTCTTACGCGACCGGTTCGACTTGGACCGCAACGAGTTCATCGCCGCGCTCAAGTCCCTGCCGGCGCGTCGGCCGTGGGCTGCCAGTCTGACCGCCGTCGAGGCCAGCTTGCTCGACGACGCCGGCTTTGTTCCCGATCGCGAGGCCTACGCCGAGATTGCCGCGGACGCTACCGCGCGGATGGGCCAGCTTTACAGCACCGCCTACAGCGCGGCCGAGGTCGCTAAAGGATTGGGCGTCAACGACTCCCGGATCAGGCAGCGTCGCCTCAATCACACCCTGTGGGCTATCGACGACGGCGGCGCATGGGTCTACCCCGCCGCTCAGTTCGAGCGC
Organism: Mycolicibacter nonchromogenicus; assembly: GCF_002101775.1. Taxonomy (GTDB): domain Bacteria; phylum Actinomycetota; class Actinomycetes; order Mycobacteriales; family Mycobacteriaceae; genus Mycobacterium; species Mycobacterium nonchromogenicum. The sequence continues at coordinate 9,329 of NZ_LQPI01000051.1, forward strand.
GTCGACCGCCCGGGCACCCCCTTTGCGCTCAAGCATGTTCGTGGCCTAGACCGAGTGCTGCCCCACCTTTTGCCGAAAGGTCTCCACCCCACTGCGGTGGCCAGGTTCCTCCTGACTCCTCAGCAGGAGCTGCTCATCGATGGGCAACCCACATCCGTCCGCGCGTGGCTTCTCCACGGGGAATCGGAACAGCCGGTGGTCAACCTCGTCGAGAAGGGTGAGTGGGCGTCGGCGTGAACCCCGACGAGATGTTGCCCGGTCCACCGGCTCCGCACGAGCTGCGTGAACTCGGCATCCTTGCCGGCGAGACCCGCGCGATCGCGACCGACGAGGTCTGGTGGCGGGTTCACAAAACCGAAGGCGCCCGTGTACTCGCATGGAACGCGCTGCGTAGCTACGGACCTCTACTGCGCTTCGACCCGCATCAGCTGCCCCGAGGAGACGATCCGGGTCGCGGTGTGTGGTACGGCGCATCGACACCGGACGCGGCTCTCGCCGAGGCATTCCAGTTCGACCGCACTATCGATCGTGGCCGCAACCAGCCTTATCTGACGGGCCTTTCGTTCACCCGGGCGCTCACCGTCCTCGATGTTGCCGCTGACAGCGACGGCGCATGGGCGACCCGGGTCGGCGGTACGTACGCCCTTTCCACCGGCCCCCATGCCGTCACCCAGCGGTGGGCGCGCAGCATATCCGCCGCTTACCCGGATCTTGACGGCCTCCGCTACAACAGCCGGTTCGCCGGCGCCCCCTGCCTGGCCTTGTTCCAGCCCGCCGCCGATGCAATGCCCGGCCGCCCCAAACTTTCACTGCCGCTCACCCACCCAGACCTAGCCAGCCGTCTCGCAGGTGCGGCCAAGCGGCTCGGCTACGGCGTGGTGTGAGCGGCGGCGCCCGCTAATACGCCGACACCGCGTTCTCCCGCGCCCACCGCTGCTCGGCCTCCGACCCGCCCGGAGGCGGAACAAGCCCGTTGATCATCCACAGTTCCTCGCTGGTTTCGTCGATGTGGAACTCCCAGTGCAGACCCGGGTGCCGCTCCAGCGTCGGAGTAAGGATCTGGTTGATCCATTGGGTGATTCGCCGACGGTTCTCCGAGTCCGGGGCGCGCCGGGCGATGTGATCGATGGTGATGCGCACACCGACCGTCGTCGGCTCCCCGCCCACGTAGAAATCCTCGGGTGCGGTCGCCTGAAAGAGCGTGACCACATAGAAGCGCGGCAGTCCGGCTCGCGCGTACCCATCGGTGATGCGGGAGGCCAGCTCGCGCTTGTCCTGCGCGGTGAAGATTCCCGGAGTGTGATGAATGGTCCACAGCGGCATGACGACTCCTTGTCCCGGCGCCTCAGTGCCCCAGGCCCGATGACAGCTTTTCGACCGGACCGGACAGCGCGGCCTTCACGTCGACGGTCAAGGCATCAGCCAGCACCTCCAGGTCGCCAGCCTCCACGCCGTCGAGGATCCGGCGGGCCACTTCGGTGGGCGTGACCTTGGGTGCGGCGATGTCGGAGACCATGTCGGTGTCGATCAGCCCGGCGTGCACACCGACCACCAGCGTGTGTTGTGCGGCCAGCTCCTCACGCAGCGAGTTGGTCACCGACCAGGCCGCGGCCTTGGAGGCGCCGTACGAGCCGGCGCCCGACAGCCAGGACAGCACCGAATGCATGTTGACCAGCGCTCCCCCACCGTTGGCCGCCAGGATCGGCGCGAACGCCCGCGCGACCCGCAGCGGGCCGAACACGTTGACGTCGAAGGTGTCGGTGATGCGCTCGAATGACCCGGTCAGAAGGCTGTCCGGCAGCAGCACGCCGGCATTGTTGAACACCAGCTGCGCGTCGCCGGCGACCTCGGCCAGCGCCGCCACCGACGCCTCGGATCGCACCTCCAAGGCGTGGGTCACCACCTGCGGGCGCTCGTCGGTGTACGCGGCGCGGGCGGTCGAATACACCTTGCGGGCCCCGCGGGCCAGCAATTCGTCCACCAATGTCGCTCCCAGCCCACGGCGGCCCCCGGTGACCACGGCGACCTTGCCCTCCACTGCAACCATGTCGAACCCCTTCCATCTGACTAACGAACCCGTTAGTAAGAGCCAAGCACCTTTAGCTGGATAATGCAAGCGTTAGTCAACTAGTATGTGGGCATGGAGTTCGAGCCACGACTGCGCGACCGCACCCGCTGGTCGATCGGCGGGGCCTGTTCGGTGGCCAAGCTGCTGGACGTACTGAGCACCAAGACGGCGTTTCTGGTGGTGCGGGAATGCTTTTACGGCACTACACGCTTTGAAGACTTCACAGCACGTGTCGGCGCCTCGGCGCCGGCGGTGTCGAGGGCACTCAAGCAACTCGAGGCGGCCCAGATCATCTGCCGGGTGCCCTACCAGGAGCCCGGGCAGCGGCCCCGTGACGAGTACCGGCTGACTCCCGCCGGGGAGGATCTGTTGCCGGTGTTCGTGGCGTTGATGCAGTGGGGCGACAAATACCTGCAGGACGGGACCCCGCCGGTGCGCTTAGTCAACGCAGCCACCGGTGGCCGCGTGGGTGTCCGCGTCGTCGACGAATCGGACGCGCCGGTGACCGACCCGGACGACATCGAAGTCTGCTGGAACGCGCCGCAGCGCGCCCGCTGAGGCGAAGTTCAGCCGGCCCGGATCACGGTCTCGGCGAACTCGGCGATCGACTCCGGCGGCGCGAAGTCGGCAAACCACACATAGAACCGTTGCGCTCCTTGGCTTTCGAGCAGCCGGAAGTGTTCGGTCAACGCCGCGGCGTCACCACACACCAGGCCCGGCCCCAGCCGCCCGAAGCGACGTTGGGCCGTCGCCGTGACCGCCTCCAGGTCCTGATCGCGTCGAGCGAAAGCGACCATCTGCTGGACCGAGGCGCGCGCCGAGCCGATCGACGGCAGCAGCTCGGGCAACTGAGGTATGTGCGTCGCCGGAAGGTTCCACCAATCGGCATAGCGTCGAACCAGCCCCAGCATCCGGGGACCGACACCGCCGAGGACGATCGGGATCGGCTGGGATGGCGCCGGAGCCTGCGCCAGCGGACCGTCGCTACTCCAGTACTCCCCCAACAACTCCAATGTGTTGCCCAGTGCGTCGACGCGCTGGCGGGGGCTGCCGGAGGGGATCCCGTACTTCCGAAGTTCGTCGGGCATAGAACCGGAGCCCAGGCCCAGTTCGAAGCGTCCCCCGGTGGCCTCGGCCAAAGTGGTTGCCTGCTTGGCCATTACGGCCGGATGCCGAAACGCGTCGCACAACACGACATGGCCGATCTTGATCCGCTGCGTGCGGGCCGCCACCCAGGTCGCCATCGTCATCGCCTCCCACAGCGGCTCCGTGGGCGCCATCGGGGTGTCGAGATGGTCGAGGAAGGCCACGCCGTCGAAGCCGCATTCCTCGGCCGCCTGTGCCCGTGTCACCAGGTCGTCGATGCCGATCCGGGTTTGGGGCAGATACAGGAACCACTCCGTCATTACGGTCCTTCCGGGGTTGGGGGCGCCGGCGCCTGCCGAAGCGCCGGGAGCACGTAGCGACGAAGGTGGCGCCGCACGGCCACCGGGTCGTCGGGATTTAGATGATGCCCCGGCACGCTGCCGAAGCTGATCATCACCCGCGCGATCCATTCGCTGGTCTCGGGCAGGTCGGTGTTGGGGTGGATCTCCCCCGTCGCGGCGGCCTCGGCCACAAACGGATACCAGAAGGCGGCCAGGTCCGGCACCAGTCCGCGCACTCCCGCGCCGGCGCAGGCCGTGAATTCCTCGGGCTCGGCGGTGCGCAGCCGCATCAGCAAGGTGCCCGGGTCGTCGTAGGTGCGCCGGCCGATCTGCACGCCGGACACCAACCGGTCTTCAAAGCCCGTCAGCGCCGATAACTCGGCGCGCGCCTGGGCCCAGCTGGTCTCGACGAGCCGCATGATCGCGGCGCCCACCAGCGTCGGCTTGTCCGGAAAGTTCCGGTACAGCCAGGCGCGCGACACCCCCGCCGCCTGGGCCACGTCGATCATGGTGGTGGCCCGAATCCCTTTGTCGGCCAACAGCGTCTCAGTGGCATCCAGGAGGCGATCGATGGTCGACACCGCCACCTCCTGACCGGACAAAGCAAACGTGTAGACACATTATCGGATCTGTGTACTATGGCGACGCGTCGCGTAGACCACGGCTGAGGAGGTCTGATGGCGGAGACCATGCAGCAACTGTTGGCCGAACGCGTCGGCGACACCGGCCTGGCGGTGCTCTACAACCACGCTGACGGCAGCCAGACCCGCTGGACCTGGGCGCAATACCTCGACCGGGCGGCTCGGCACGGCGCCGCGGTTCTCGCCCGCGCCGACACCAGCCGGCCGATGCACGTCGGCGCACTGCTGGGCAACACCCCCGCCATGCTCACCGCCCTGGCCGCCGCCGGGCTGGGCGGCTATGTCTTGTGCGGGGTCAACGACACCCGCCGCGGTTCGGCGCTGGCCGGCGACCTGCGCACCGCCGATGTGCAGATTTTGCTCGTGGACACCGAACACCGCCCACTGCTTGCGGGCCTGGAGCTGCCCGGCGTCACGATCATCGACGTCGACGACCCGGCCTGGGTCGCCGAATGCGCGGCCGCCGGGGCGCTGCAGCCGCATCGGCAGGTCGAGCCGCTGGACCCGTTCATGCTGATCTTCACCTCGGGCACCAGTGGCGACCCGAAAGCCGTTCTGGTCAGCCACTTCATGGTGCTGGTGGCCGGGCAGAACCTCACCGAGCGATTCGATCTCAGCGCCGACGATGTCGTCTACCTGTCCATGCCGCTGTTTCACTCGAACGCGATCGCCGCCGGCTTCGGCCCCGCGGTGGCGTCCGGTGCGGCCATGGCACCGGCGAAGTTCTCGGCTTCGCGGTTCCTGGCCGACATTCGCGCCTACGGTGGCACGTATATGAACTACGTCGGTAAGCCGTTCGCCTACCTGCTGGCACATCCCGAGCAGCCCGATGATGCCGACAATCCGCTGCGGGTTGCCTTCGGCAACGAAGCCTCCGAACGTGACATCGCCGAGTTCGCCCGCCGGTTCGGTGTTCATGTGGTCGACGCCTTCGGCTCCACCGAGAACGCCGTCACCATCACCCGCGATGAAGGCACCCCGCCCGGCTCGGTGGGGCGCGGGTTCCCCGGCGTCGCCATCTACAAAAGCGATCCCGTCACCGAGTGCCCCCCGGCGGTCTTCGACGAGCACGGTGTACTGACCAACCCCGACGAGGCGATCGGCGAGCTGGTGAACACCGCCGGCTCGGGCTTCTTCTCGGGGTACTACAACAACGATCAGGCGACCGCCGAACGGATGCGCGACGGCATGTACTGGTCAGGCGACCTCGCCTACGCCGACGCCGATGGCTGGATCTATCTGGCCGGCCGCACCGCCGACTGGATGCGGGTCGACGGCGAAAACCTGGCCGCAGCGCCCATCGAGCGGATCCTGATGCGTCACCCCGACATCAACCAAGCCGCGGTCTATGCGGTTCCGGACGGTAACGTCGGCGACCAGGTGATGGCCGCGCTGGTGCTGCGCGACGACGCCACGCTGACCGAAGACCAGTTCGCTGATTTCCTTGCCGCGCAAGAAGACCTCTCCCCCAAGGCCTGGCCGCGCTATGTCCGGGTGGCCGCGCAGCTGCCCGCGACGGCAACCAACAAAATCCTCAAACGGGTGTTGGCGGCCGACGGAACCGACGTCGGCACCGACACGCTGTGGGCGCGGCCCGAACGCGAGCGCACCTACCGCACCACCACCACGACAGGAGCGCAACGATGACGGCTGACAAGCCCGTGGCCCTGATCGTGGGCGGCGCATCCGGGATCGGCTTGGCCACCGCGCACGCCCTGGTCGCCCGTGGTGACCATGTGGTGATCGCCGACATCAACGAAGAGGCCGCGCACGCCCGCGCCGCCGAACTGGGCGACGCGGCCACCGCCGTCGCCGCGGACGTGACCGACGAGGCCAGTGTCGCAGCGGCATTCGCAGCCGCGCGCGAAGCCGGGCCGGTCCGCACGGCGGTCAGCTGCGCCGGCCTGTCGATCATCAGCCCCATCGCCGACATCGAGCTGGCCGGCTGGCAGCACACCATCGACGTCTGCCTCACCGGCACCATGCTGGTGATCAAACACGCGGCCCGCTCCCTGGAAGACGGCGGCAGCGTGGTCGCGATCTCCTCGCTCAACGGGCGCCAGCCCGGGACCACCATGGCGGCGTACTGCAGCGCCAAGGCCGGCGTGCTGATGCTGGTTCAGGTGGCCGCACTGGAGTTGGGCCCCCGCGGCATCCGGGTCAACGCCGTGTCCCCCGGTCTGGTGGACACTCCCCTGGTCGCCGGCCTGGCGATGGTGCCCGGGCTCACCGACGAATACATCGAAAACACCCCGCTTGGCCGCTCCGGCATGCCCGACGACATCGCGCAGACCGTGGAGTTCTTGACCTCGGACCGCGCCGGCTGGATCACCGGATCCGCGTTCGACGTCAACGGCGGCGCGCATCTGAAGCGCTACCCCGACGTGCTCGGCAAAGTACAAGCCCTGACCGAAGGATCGTGAGATGCGCAGTGTCGTCATCGACGGGCCCGGATCGATCCGCGTGGACAACCGCCCCGACCCCGAGCTGCCCGCAGCCGACGGCGCGATCGTCGAGGTGACCGCGGCCGCGATCTGCGGTTCCGATCTGCACTTCTACGAAGGCGACTACCCGATCGTCGACCCGGTTGCCCTGGGCCACGAGGCGATCGGCACCGTGGTGGACGTCGGGCCGCAGGTGCACTCCGTGCGGGTCGGGGATCGGGTCATGGTGTCCTCGGTGGCGGGCTGTGGACGCTGCGCCGGGTGCGGCACGCTGGACCCCATCCGGTGCCACTCCGGCCCACAGATCTTCGGTTCGGGCCTGTTGGGTGGCGCGCAGTCGGAGCTGCTTGCCGTGCCCGGCGCCGACTTTCAGCTCGCCCGCATCCCCGAGGGGATCCTTGACGCCGAAGCTCTGCTGCTCACCGACAACCTGGCCACCGGGTGGGCGGCGGCACAGCGTGCCGATATCCCGGTCGGCGGCACGGTCGCGGTGATCGGGTTGGGCGCGGTGGGCTTGTGTGCGGCGCGCAGTGCGCTATTCCTTGGCGCGGCAACGGTTCTCGGCATCGACCCGGTGCGGCAGCGTCGGGAGCGGGCGGCCCTGATGGGGGTGACCCCGGCCGAGCCGCCGACCACGGCTGCCGCCATGGAGCTCAGCGACGGGATCGGGGTGGATGCGGTGATCGACGCCGTCGGCTCGGACACCACGATGTCCGACGCGCTGAGCGCCGTGCGGCCCGGCGGGACCGTGTCAGTGGTGGGCGTGCATGATCTGCAGCCGTTCCCCTTCCCGGCGTTGCCGGCCCTGCTGCGCAGTGTCACGCTGCGGATGACCACCGCACCGGTGCAACAGACCTGGCCGCAACTGGTGCCGCTGCTGCAGTCCGGGCGACTGTCGGTGGACGGGATCTTCACCACCGAGATGGCTTTGGATGACGCCGCGGATGCCTACCGTGCCGTGGCAGCTCGGTCCGGGGACGTGGTGAAGGTGCTGCTCACGCCGTAGTGTGCGGCGGTGTTGGGCGAGTTATCCACAGCCTCCCTGCCGTGGCCCCAGTTATCCACAACCCGCGATCTTTCGCAAAGTTGTGTCGGTAGACGGGCGTAATATCGCACATATGTTCGAAACATCGCTTCCGGGTCCGGAGTCGTTGGCGCAGGCCGATGATGCGGCACTGGTGGCGACGATCACCGGATGGGCGAGGGTGGAGGCCTCCGCTGCGGCCCACCGGCTGGCCGCGATCGGGGAGCTGGTCGCACGGCGTACCAGCGGTGATGGTTTTGAGCGGTCCCGCTGGGCGTGCGACAACTGGGACGGCGCGGCTGCCGAGGTGGCCGCTGCCGAGCAGATCAGCCACGGGATGGCGTCTTCCCAGATGTATCTGGCAAGTGCGCTGCGTGATCGCATCCCCGAAGTGGCGGCGCTGTTTCTGTCCGGCCGGATCAGTGCCCGGCTTGCCTCGGCGATCGCCTGGCACACCACATTGATCACCGACCCCGGCGTACTGATGCTCGTCGATGCCGAGCTGGCGGATCTGGCAACCTCGCTCGGACCGCTCTCGACCGCGAAAGCCGCCGCTGCCATCGACGCACTGATCGAGCGGCACGACCCGGCGGCGGTACGTCGGACGCGCGACCGGGCCCGCGGGCGGGAACTGGTCGTGGACACCCACCAAACGGAAGGCGGCACCACCGCGGTGTGGGGACGGCTGTTCGCCGTCGATGCCGCTGCGCTGGACCAGCGGCTGATGCAGCTGGCCCACAGCGTCTGCGACGACGACCCACGCACCCTGGCCCAGCGCCGCGCCGACGCGCTTGGTGCCCTGGCGGCCGGCGCCGAGTCGTTGACCTGCGGCTGTGGGAGCCCCGGCTGTCCCGCCGGCGGGGTAGCCGATGCCCGCGCGACGGGCGTCGTCGTCCACGTCGTCGCTGAGGCCGTCGCACTCGATGCCGCTCCCGACCCCGAACTGTCCGGCGACACCATCAGCCCGCCTGATCCTGCGGTAACGGCCCCGGCTCATACACGCCGCACACCGTCTGGGCGCATCATCGGCGGCGGCACAGTGCCGCCAGCCCTGCTGGCCGAACTCATTGCCGGCGGTGCCACCGTCAAGCCGCTGGCGCAGTCCGCCGACTTGACGGCCGAACCGGGTTACCGGCCATCGACCGCGCTGGCGGCGTTTATCCGCGCCCGCGACCTCACCTGCCGATTCCCCGGCTGCGACCGGCCGGCCACGGTCTGCGACATCGACCACGCCGTCCCGTTCCCTCGGGGAGCGACTCACCCAGCCAATCTGCGGTGCCTATGCCGAAAACATCACTTGCTCAAGACTTTCTGGACCGGTCGCGGTGGCTGGAGCGACCGTCAACTTCCCGACGGCACCATCGAATGGACCGCGCCTAGCGGTCACACCTACACCACCCATCCAGGCAGCCGCCTGCTGTTCCCGAGCCTGTGCCTGCCCACCACTGCCCCACCGGCACGGGTTGCCGATCCGGAGCCGTCTGTCAATCGCACGATCATGATGCCCACTCGCCAGAGCACCCGCGCCCAGAACCGGCTCCGGTGCATCGAGGCCGAACGCGCCTACAACCTCGCCCAGAGCGACAGGCCTCCGCCCTAGCGCCCCGCCGCCTAGCCGCGCGGGCGTCGTGGCCGTAACCGCAGCGGGGGCATCGCCGGAGCCGGCAGCCGTTGCAGGCGTCCTTGATAACCGCTGACCTGGCCGAACTGCTCGTCGCCGTCTTGCCAGCGTCGCCGGAACTCGACGATCTCGTCATGGGTACGGCCGATGAAGTTCCACCACAGCACCAACTCCTCGCCGAAGGGCGCTCCGCCCAGCACCAGGAGCCGCGCGGGGGAGTCACCGGTGTTGCGCAGCGCCAGCGCCGCCCGGCCCGGGCCTTGATAGCCGAGTTCGCCGAGACCCAGAGCCGTGCCGCCGAGGCTGACCGCTCCCTGGTCGCACAGCACGCCATGCTCGAAGGCGGGGTTGATGTCGAGCACCAGTTCCGCGCGCGGATCCAAGTCGACCTGGGCGCCCAGCAGGGGGGTGAACGACGGGACGGGGGAGTGGCAGCCGGCGAGCTCGCCCAGGAACACCAGAGCGGACGCGCCGGGCAGCGAAACGGGCTCGGGCGCAAAGTGGTTGAAGTCGCGGGCGCTACGGCGGGCAGCATTGGGCAGGGCGACCCACAGCTGCACCCCGCGTAGGACAGGAGCAGACTGCGGATCAATCGAGACCTCAGAGTGGCAGATGCCCGCGCCGGCGGTCATCAGGTTCAACTCACCCGGGCGCACCACCGCGTGCACGCCGCCGCTGTCGCGGTGCTCGACACGGCCGCTGAACAACCAACTGGCCGTCTGTAGCCCGGTGTGCGGGTGCGGGGGCACGTCCATCCCGCCGTCGGCACCCACATCGTGTGGACCGTAATGGTCGATGAAGCACCACGCGCCGATCAGTGAGCGTTCGCGTTGGGGCAGGGTGCGGCGGACGCTGATGGCACGCGCGCCGCCCAGCGGCACCTCACGGGGATACAGCACCTCGATGTGATCTTCAGGAGTTGCCGCACAAGCGAATTCAGACGAGGTGGCTTCCAGGTTGCTCAACTGTCCACCTCCGGGCCGGGGGCGCTATGCCGCCGTGGCGATCCTACCGGCCTATCCCGTAAACGGAGCTGGTCACGCCGCCGACCGAGGACCGAATTGCCCGGCGGTCAGGTGAAAAACCGTCGTTGTCACCGGTGGCTTCTCGCTTTCATGGTTGATCAACAGCGCCTGGTTGTCGGGCAGCTCCCGGGTATTGATCTCACCGGCGGCGATCGCTCGTAGCAACGCGTGGGCCTGAGCCAGCTCGGCCCGCTTCCGGTACTGGCCACCGGGGAGCTTCACGGCAGCCCACACGCCGTATTCCTCGCCGCGTTCCACGGCCAGCGCCGCGCACTGCCGCTGTTGCGCGAGCGGGCAGCGCCGCAGGCATTGCAAACGCGCCTCGGTGGAGGACCGTTCGTAGGCCCGGGCCTTGGCGGCCCCATCGGCCCCGTCGGCGTCGGGGTAGCCGAACCACAGTTCAGGGTTGGCGGAGCAGGGGGGTGCCATCGGAAGAGCCTCCTCGTGACGTCCGGATAACGTAGATAGAAACGTATACGATCGAATACGCGAGACGCAACAGAAGTTGATAAAAACATATATGTAAGTAGAGAAGGTCCAGGCTGTGTACTATCCGTCCATGGCTGGGGCGCAACAGTGAGCCGTGAAGCGGCGGGCGCGGCCATTCGGGCACTGCGGGAGGCGCGTGACTGGTCGCTGGCCGACCTGGCCGCAGCCACCGGTGTAAGCATCATGGGGTTGAGCTACCTAGAGCGCGGCGCCCGGAAGCCCCATAAAAGCACTGTTCAGAAGGTTGAGAACGGACTCGGACTGCCGCCGGGCACTTATTCTCGGCTCCTGGTGGCCGACGACGCCGACGCGGAACTGGCTCAGTTGATCTCCGCGACGGACGTGCAAACATCCACCGCCCGCCCTGCCGGATCGATCGTCGTAGACCGGCACAGTGATACCGAAGTGCTCGAAGGATACGCCGAGGCGCAGCTCGATGCCCTTCGTTCGGTGATCGCGAGACTGCCATCGAAAGCATCTGACGAATACGAGACGTATATTCTTTCGGTGATCGCGCAGTGCGTGAAGGCGGAGATGCTCGCGGCCAGCTCCTGGCGGGTAGCGGTCAACGCGGGCGCCGATCACGCGGCCCGGCTGATGGGGCATCTCCAGGCTTTGGAGGACATCCGGATCGACTTGCTGCAGCGAATGCCGGGCAGTCTGACCGCCCGCTTCGATCGGGCGTGTGCCCAGTCGTCGCTGCCGGAACCGGTAATCGCGGCGCTGATCGGGGTCAGTCCCGAAGAGATGTGGGACATCCGCAACCGGGGCGTGATACCGCCCGGCGCACTGGCGCGAGTCCAGGCATTCGCCGACATAGACGCCAAAGATGTTGGTGATGAGGGGGGAAACCAGTGAGCAATGGAGAGTTAGAGGTACTGTCGCGCGCCAATGAGCTGTTCGCCGGCAATCCACAGACCGCCTCACTGGAGTCCGGGGCGGATCACTATGCCCAGATGTTGGAGCGCAATACCAACCTCGATACCGGTGCCGGTCATGACCGGTACCGGATGGCGGTACTTGCTCAGCGAGAGAGGCTGATGGATACCGCGTGTACTGATGCACGGGCCAACTTGGTGCTGGCCGCTGCGGTAGCCGATCACGCTCGAGCGGACCGGCAAACGGCCGGCGTCGTCTCCGCCGCCCGCGCTGACTCGGCGGTCTCCCCGGACACGCCGCTGGCCCATCGGGAGGCGATGCGCCGGCGGGTGGCCAGGCTGCGCGCTCAGCACGCCCACGTGGCGTCGGCGCAGCATCGCGCTCGAACACATCGCGCGCGCCTGCGGCGGCTCCGTTACCGAGGGGTTCGACGCAGGCCCGTGCGCGTGGATCGCTTGCGGCTGCCCAACACTCGTGCCGGGCTTGCGGTCCGCGCGGCACTGTCGCGGCTAGGCAGACCCTATGTCTGGGGTGCATCCGGTCCAGACCGATTCGACTGCTCGGGGCTGACGCAGTGGGCGTATCACCAGGCCGGGGTGCCGCTCACGCGTACCACCTACACGCAGATCCACGAAGGAATTCCGGTGCCGCCCTCCCAGATCCGACCCGGGGACCTGGTGTTTCCGAGCACCGGTCATGTCCAGCTGGCGATCGGCGGGAATCGCGTGATCGAAGCTCCGCATGCGGTCAAGTCCACGGACGTGGTGTACGACGTCGTCGTGTGATTCTTCGATGTGATGGTTCAGGCGGTCAGTGCCGCT
>NZ_LQPI01000052.1 GCF_002101775.1 Mycolicibacter nonchromogenicus
CACAACCGGAGGCCTTCACCTGTCTCAACGACAGGCCAAAATCAACTCAATCCGTTACAACGTCCCTGGACATCACACCTGATATGTAGAGAACTTTGTCAAGGGGGCAGGGTGAGGCGCCGCCGGGGAGCTACCCCGACGGCGCCTCGTTGCTTCTTCAGCGAGTCTGTGTGGTGAGCGTGTCGTTGGCGACGCGCGGTCAGACTGATATACGCGGATTGGCTACCGCAGGACGGTGTTTCGGCTGGATCGCATCCGCGTGTCTAGCATCGAGCGTCGCCGCAGAGGGCTGCTCATAGGTGTGTCGCGGGTCGATCCACGCGCTTGCCACCACGGACCTCGTGAGGAAGCAGATTAGGTGGCGGTCAGTCGTCCATGACAGCCAGCGACCAGCACCAGCCGGCCAGTTCACGCGCGACTGTCGGCTCCGGTTGAATCTTGAGCAGCCTGCTCCGGTCGAAAAGTGAGCAGGTTTACGGGGTTGAGTCTGCCTGACGATCGACTTCTACGGAGGGCAGTGACTCGATCGCGGTGTGTTTGATGCGGTAGCTGGCACCTTTGAGGGCGATGACGTCGGCGTGATGGACGATCCGGTCGATCATCGCCGAAGCGATGGTGGCCTCACCGAAGACCTGCCCCCACCTGGAGAACGGCAGGTTGGAGGTCAGGATGATCGAGGACTTTTCGTATCGGGTCGAGACCAGTTGGAAGAACAGGTTGGCGGCTTCGGTGTCGAACGGGATGTAGCCGACCTCGTCGATCACGATGAGCCCGTATCGAGAGATTTTGCGCAGTTCAGCATCGAGGCGGTCGATACGGTGCGCTTCGGCCAGCCGGGTGATCCATCCGGTGGCCGGAGCGAAAGCGACTCGATGCCCGGCGTGGGCGGCGGCGATGGCCAGCGCGGTCGCCAGATGGGTTTTGCCGGTGCCGGGCGGTCCGAGCAGGACGATGTTGCGGGCCTCGGCCAGCCAGCCCCCGCCCTCCAAGCGGGCGATCTGAGCACGATCCACCGCGGGTTGGGCGGTGAAGTCGAAATCGGTGATCGTCTTGATTGCCGGGAAGCCGGCATACCGGATGCGTTGGCGGGCCCCAGATTCAGCGCGGGCATTGGATTCCACCGCCAACACCGCACCCAGATAATCTTCCAGCGACCAGTTCGCCGACCGGCCTTGTTCAGCGAGTCGCTGATAGTGCGCTGCGATCCGCGGGGCCTTGAGCAGGCGGGCTTGGTGGGCGATCAGTTTGTCGGCCTCACCCGGTGCCGGGCTGCGTTTCGTGGTGGCCATCAGGCGACCTCCCCGGTCCCGAAGAGCGCGTCGTAGGCACTCAGGTCGGCGACTTCGACGCTGACCTCGAGATGAGAGCCTGCAGCGGGCCGGGTGCGGTATTGCTCGCGCAGCACCGCCGCAGCAGCGACATGCTCGGGGTCGGAAATCAATCCGGCTGTGCCCCAGAGACGTTGATGATCAGCAATGACGCGATCACCGCACATGGCGGTGATTCGATCTAGGCTGGACCGCACGGTGATCATCCGGCCGATCACCTCGGGATGCATCGAGTAGGCGTTGCCGCCCAGGCTGACGTAGTAGTCGCGACCCAACCGCGTGGTCACCGTCGTGCCGGTCACCGGAGCCACCGGCGGCAGTGTGGCCATCGCCGCCCGGTCCGCAACCAGAGCGTCTGCCGGGATCATCCGGGTGCCCGCATGGATACGCCGGTTGGCACACGTGGACAGCCAGTCTTGCAGTTGGGCGTTGAAGTCCTCTGGCGAGGTGAAGGTGCGGCCGGGCAGAAACGACGTATCCAGGTAGCCGTTGGCCCGTTCCACCACCCCTTTGGTTTCGGGGTCGTAGGGTCGGGCCTGGATCAGCCGGGTGCCCAGCACCCCGCAGAATCCGGTAACCCCTTGCGCCAAGCGGCGGCGTTGGCCGATTCCGGACTCGTTGTCCCACAACAGGCTCCGCGGAACACCACCGATGTTCTCGGAGATCAGCTGCCACATCCCGGCCAGTAAATCGCCGGTGACCCGCGATGGAATCATCACCGCGGCGATGAACCTAGAGTGGGCAGCCACCATCACCAGCACCGGGAACGACCGCAACACCCCGGCGTGATCGGGGAAGAGCGGGCCGGGGAACCACAGATCGCACTGCACCTGCTCACCGGGCCGATGCACGAGTCGGTCGCTGGGATCGGGTGGGGCGTATTCCGGGCGGATCCTGGTGACGTTCTCGGCGAACCACGAATGCCCACCGGCCCAGCCGACCCGCTCGGCGACCACCGTCGCCGGCATCGTCGGGAACTCGGCGAGCAATGCACGTACTGCCGGTTCGATCTGCGCCCACGCCGAAGTCTTCACCGGCGCCCGCTCATAACGAGGCGGCGCATCTGCCTGCAGCGCACTGGCCACGGTGTTTCGCGATATGGACAGCTTGCGTGCGATCGCAGCCTTCGACAGCTTCTCCGACCGATACAGCCGGCGAATCTCCGCCCAATCCTCCACAGTGATCACTCTCCAATCGGGTTGCGTCCAGCAGAGTGGTGTACGAGTCGGACCTGATCAGCGGTGCCGGCGTGTCGTAGCCGAGTGATTGAAGG
>NZ_LQPI01000053.1 GCF_002101775.1 Mycolicibacter nonchromogenicus
AGATCACCCATCCAATCTGATTGGGTGGCCTACTTTTCAACCGTCGCGACTGGCCGGGTTCTCAACCGTCGTTAACACGATCTGTGTTGTGCACCCGCCGTGCTGGCCGCCGCATACGGCCACGCAAGGTTGTATCGCGACTTCCACGACGCTGCACGCTTCGCTGTCAAAGACGCCACCCGGATCCTGCGGTGGTGGGCCATCTCAGGCTCCGGGGCGCTGTCGGGGCACCCCACCGACGTCGACGCCTACATCACCGCCTATCCCGACCTGATCGACCTGGCCGGCATCCTCGCCGATGCGCGACAGCACATCTGGAGCCCCAATGCGGCGAGGCTGCCACGCAGTCGTACTGGGGAGGCTGTCTACACCCGCTGCGCCCAACGATTTCCGCAACATCGCGACCGCACCGGGCCCGTCGAGCAGTGGATCTATGACCAGCAACTGATCGCCGAACGCCGCAGCCTGGCCACAGGGACCGATGCTCAAATCAGCAGATGTTAGTCGGCTGGGACCGTCGATGCCTGGTGGTTGTCGAGGGCGCGCTACGCACGGGCTTCAAACCTGCTGCGGACGATCACTGCCGCACGGACCTGTCTGCGGCGCAGGGTCTGTAACTCAGTGACGACCAGCGCGGGCGAATACCCCAGCCAGCGCCTCCAGGGCGGCGGGCACCAGCCGGTAATAGGCCCATTTGCCGCGCTGTGTTCTTTCCAGCAAGCCAGCTTCGACCAGGGTCTTGAGGTGGTGTGACACCGTCGGTTGAGTCAGGCCCACCGGGGCGGTCAGGTCGCACACGCAGGCCTCGGCACCCTCATAGCCCGCGATCAGCGATACCAGCCGCAGCCGGGTCGGCTCAGCCACTGCCTTGAGCACCCCCGCCAGCCGCTCGGCGGTCGCTGTGTCCAACACGCCCTCTGTGAGCGGGCTGCAGCACGCTGCCACGTCGGCCGCCAGCAGCGGGACGGTAGTGGACGTGGTGACAGCGGGCATGATCACAGTATGCCATATGCATTGACAGTCATCGATGGGTCGTGCAGACTGCACCCATAGACATCTGTCGATGAATGGAAGTGAGACGAATGACCACCGAACACAACGAGTTACGTGATCAGGTGCGGGCGAGCTACGGTGCCGCCGCCGACGCGGTGCGCAGTGGCGACACCAACAGCGACGTGCTGAGCGCAGCGAGCTGCTGCGGGTCCAGCGATTCGGCCGATGTCGGTGTCATCTTCGGCGCCGGCCTCTACGGTTCCGATGAGCACTCCGAGCTGCCCATCACGGCCGTTGAGGCCAGCCTGGGCTGCGGCAACCCGACCGCGGTCGCCGACCTGCGCCCGGGCGAACGAGTACTCGACCTGGGGTCTGGTGGCGGCATCGACGTGCTTCTCTCGGCACGTCGGGTCGGCCCGCAGGGGTTCGCGTACGGCGTCGACATGACCGACGAAATGCTCGCCCTGGCCGAGGAGAACAAGATCAAGGCCGGCGCCACCAACGTCGAGTTCCGCAAGGGCACCATCGAGGACATCCCGCTGCCGGACTGCGCCGTCGACGTGGTGATCTCCAACTGCGTGATCAACCTATCGGCCGACAAACCGGCCGTGCTTGCTGAGATGTTCCGGGTACTGGTTCCCGGCGGACGGATCGGGATCTCCGACGTTGTCGCCGAAGACCACCTCAGCGCGGCTGAGCGCGCCGAACGCGGCTCCTACGTCGGCTGCATCGCCGGGGCACTGTCACGGCAGGAGTACCTCGACGGGCTGGCCGCAGTCGGATTCACCTACGCCACTGTCGAGTTCACTCACGAAATCGCCGAAGGAATGCACGGCGCGATCGTCCGCGCCACCAAAGCCGACGCAAGGTGCTGCGGATGAGCGACACCGCCATAGTGACTGCTGCATCCGCAGTGGCCGCCAAAATGTCGACACTGGACCGGTTTTTGCCGGTGTGGATCGGGCTAGCGATGGCCGCAGGCCTGACGCTGGGGCGGGTGGTGCCCGGCCTGGGCGAAGCGCTGGGCGCCGTTGAGATCGATGGGATCTCGTTGCCGATCGCGCTCGGACTGCTGGTGATGATGTACCCGCCGCTGGCCAAGGTCCGCTACGACCGACTAGGCGAGGTCACCGCTGACCGCAAACTGCTGGTGTCCTCGCTGGTGTTGAACTGGCTGGTCGGGCCGGCGTTGATGTTCGCGCTGGCGTGGACGCTGTTGCCCGATCTGCCCGAATATCGCACCGGGTTGATCATTGTCGGGTTGGCCCGTTGCATCGCCATGGTCATCATCTGGAATGACCTGGCGTGCGGGGACCGCGAAGCCGCCGCGGTGTTGGTCGCCTTGAACTCGGTCTTCCAGGTTGTCATGTTCGCCGTACTGGGCTGGTTCTATCTGTCGGTGCTGCCCGGCTGGCTGGGCTTGCCGCAGAGCGGGATCGACGTTTCCGTGTGGCAGATCGCCAAGTCCGTGCTGATCTTCCTCGGCATTCCACTGCTGGCCGGGTATTTGTCTCGCCGCTTCGGCGAACGCGCCAAAGGCCGCGATTGGTATGACTCGCGGTTCCTGCCCCGCATCGGCCCCTGGGCACTGTATGGGTTGCTGTTCACCATCGTCATCCTGTTCGCCCTGCAGGGCCATCAAATCACCTCCCGACCAGGGGATGTGGCCCGAATCGCGGTGCCATTGCTGGCCTACTTCGCTATCATGTGGGCAAGCGGCTACCTGCTCGGCGCTGCCCTAAAAATCGGCTACCCGCGCACCACCACACTGGCGTTCACCGCCGCCGGCAACAACTTCGAACTCGCGATCGCGGTGGCGATCGCCACCTACGGCGTCACCTCCGGGCAAGCCTTGGCTGGGGTCGTGGGACCGCTCATCGAAGTACCAGTGCTGGTCGGTCTGATCTACGTCTCCTTGGCCCTGCGCCGACGCTTCACCCAAATCGTGGCACCCTCGCTGCCGGCGCCGGCCAGGCAGGACCAACGATGACTGACCAGGCCGTCCCCACCGTGCTGTTCGTCTGCGTCGGCAACGCGGGTAAATCCGTGATGGCACAAGCCCTCATGCGCCATAGCGCCGGGTCGCGGGTCAATGCGCTCTCCGCGGGCACCCACGCCAAGACCGGTGTCAACCCACTGTCCGCAGAAGTCATCAACGAAATCGGTGTCGACATCACCGGCCACCAACCGACCCAGCTGACCGACAGCTTGATCCAGTCTGCCGACCTCGTGGTGGTCCTCGGAACCGAAGCCCAACTCGACCCCACCGTCACCACCCCGGTCGAAACCTGGGAAACCGACGAGCCCTCCCACCGCGGCATCGAGGGAATTGAACGTATGCGCCTCGTCCGCGACGACATTGCCAACCGTATCCAGGACCTGATCACCAAACTCGTGCCCAACGACACGAAACCATCGCCGGCATAGGTAATGCCGCCAACCAGGCCACCGCTACAAGCCGGTCTGCCTCAGATCAGGTGACAAAACCGACCCACCGGGATTGTCACCTGATCTGAGGCACCGCAGGTCAAGCGGCCACGGGCGCCTCAGGTAGAACGACAACGGACATGAGGATGCCGGAGCCGGCGCGGCGAGAGTGGAACCTGAATTTCGCGACGACGTTCGGGGTCCCGGCGCCCGCGATCTGTAGGCGCCGATTGACCGGCACTCCCCCTTCGTCAGGCGTATCGTCACAATACGTCACAGTGACGAATTGCTTTGTAGGCCTGCACAGTTCGGGCTGACATCGGAAATGCTCGACTTGAAGCACTTCACCGCGGCGTCTCGCCGGATCTGTCATCGGGGTCGTGTGCCGTGCTACCGCCCACCTGATCGGCCAACTCCAAACCCGCGCCCGCATAGACATTGAATGCGATGTCGACACCGTGCTCTTTGGCCCACTGGACCTCGTCGTCGTACCTGGCGACCGCGGCGACTTTGCCGCCGAATCCCGACTCACGCAGACACGCGAGCGCGGTCACGTTGGCGCCGTGACGCGGCATGGCCAGCACGGCGATGCGTACCGACTCCGAATTCCGCAACCGATGCCAGAAGTCCAGATCTGTGGCATCACCTTCGATGACGCGCAGGCCGTCGGCCGCAAGTCGTTCGACGCGTGGTCCGTCGTAATCGACCCCGACCGCCCGTAATCCGTAGTGTCCGGTCAGTCGTTCATAAGCCGCGAATCCCACCCGGCCCATGCCGATCACCACGACCTCTGCGTCGCCGGCGTCGGCAGGGCGTTCCTCCGGAACAAGGGTGCTCTCATCCTGCGCCGGCAGCCGCGCCGCGATCTTCTCGACCATCAGGTGCCCGCGACCGTTGACCAAAGCCGCGATGACGAAGCTCAATGCCACCGCAATCGACATCTCCACCAGCCATGCCGGTGCCAGCAGTCCGGCCGACACGCCGACCGATACCACGATCAAGCCGAACTCCGAGTAGTTCATCAGGCTCAGCGCGGCGAGTAGTGAGGTGCGATACCGCAGCTTCATGCGCGACAGCAGCAGTACGTACCAGGTGCCCTTGAAGGGCAGCAGCAGCACCATCAACAGGGCGACACCCACGGTGGGCAGATCCGGCAGCCCGGTGAGGCCGATCGACACAAAGAATCCGACGAGCAGTAGTTCCTTGATGTGGAACAACGAGCGTGCCAGCTCGGACGACGCTGAATGCGACGCCAAGAGCACGCCGACGATCAGCGCTCCGAGATCGCCCTTCAGCCCCACCGCCGAGAACAACGCGTACCCGGGCACAAATGCCATCACAATGCCGAACAGCGATTGCATCTCACCGTGGCCCAACCGACTCCAGATCCTGCGTGCGAATCGGGTCAGCGGCCACAGCAGCACCAACGCCAGCGCCCAGGGGCTGGGCAGGTGACCGCTGGTCGCGGTGAGGAAAACGACCGCGACGATGTCCTGCATGACCAGGATGCCGATGGCGACGCGCCCGTACAGTGCGTGAGATTCGCCGCGCTCCTCGAGGACCTTGACTACGAATACCGTGCTGGAGAACGACAAGGCGAAGGCGAGCAGGGCGATGGTTCGCACACTCTGGCCGGACAGCATCGCGACGCCGGCCACGGCGGCCAGCCACAAGGCGATGCTGCCCAGGACAACGCTGACCATCATGTGCACCGTTGTCGTCAACCACACCTCACGTCGCAGCAGGATGCCGGCGTTCAGCTTGAGGCCGATTGCGAAAAGCAGCAGCGTGACACCTAGATCGGCCAGCACATCTAACTGCGGCACGTGCTCGACGTGGAGGGCGTTGATGACGAAACCCGCCGTCAGGAACCCCACCAGAGGTGGCAGGCGCAGCGCCATCGCCAGCCCGCCGAGACCGAACGTGATGATGAGATAGATGGTGACTACTGTCACGCGCGGCCCCTCGCTTTAGGTGTCATGGTTCTCCCAGTATCCCGGCAGCCGGCGGAGTCTTCGTCGGAGAGTCCTCACCGACTCCCGAAGGCAGCGGCTCGCTGAATCACCTGTGCAGGCCCGAGTGACGTTTGACGCGCAGGAATTGGGGTACCCACGACTGCCGGTCGGCGTGGGCGGAAGGCGGCCCATCGGAGAGAAAGAGTTGCCATGGCGGACAACATTTTCGAGGCACTGCGGGAAAGCCACCAGATCCAACGGTCGTTGTGTGACAAGTTGCTGCGATCTGCGCCGCACACCGAGGAACGCGTCGCGCTGTTCACCGAACTGCGGGTGGAACTGGCGGCGCACGCCGCCGCCGAGGAGCGCTACCTCTATGCGCCTGTTCTCATGGCCGACGCCGGGTTGAATTCCTCACGCCATGCTCTGCACGAGCATCATGAGATCGACGAGCTCATCGAAGAGCTGCAAGTCGTCGACAAGAGCCGGGCCGGGTGGCTGAATCGGGCTCGGAAGTTGTCCGAGCAGGTTGATCATCACCTGAGTGAAGAAGAGAAGAAGTTCTTCCAAGTCTCTGGATCGATCCTCTCCGACGCGCAAAAACAGCGACTGGCCGGTCAGTATCGCCGCGATTACGCGCGGATGCGTAAGGTGCTCAACGGCGGCTGATCCAAGCCTGCAGAGGCCTGGATCAGGCGGCAAACAGTGGCGGCAGCACCAGCATCATGACCAACCCCCACACCAGATGAGTCAGAACCGGGGCCAGTACCCCACCGGTCGCGCGTCGCTCGAGGGCGCAGACGGTGCCCAGTACCACCGCAGCAATGCCCAGCGCCGCGTTGCCTGACACCGAGGTCGCCACGGTATAGAGCACGGTCGAATACAGCAGTGGCCGAGTATGTCCCAGCGCGCTGTAGAGCGCTCCGCGGAAGAACAGTTCTTCGGCCACCCCGTTGAGCACGGTGACGACCACCAGCATTCCCAGGTGACCGTCGTGTGCGTAGCTCAGCACGCGCCCGATCGGCTCTGCGATCACCTCGATCTCGCGGGCACCCAGCGATCCCGCGATGAACACTGCCCCAAGCGCTCCGCCGATCCCCACGCCCATCAGGATCGGACGGCGTCGGCGACCCGGAGCACTGACCCAACCCAGCCGCAGCGGCCCCGACACCAGGGCGCCCCCACCCCACACCACCGCCATCGCCGTGGTCAGCCAGTAAAAGCTCGGATCGCCGGGAACGCGGGTCAAGGACACCCCGAGTAACGCTGCCCCCAATACCAACACCACAACCACGATTCTGCGGCGGCGGCGCTGTACGGCAGGCGGTTCGACCGGCTCGCTCGGCCCAGACCTAAAAGCTGAAATCAGCGATGCCAACGCAGCGCCCGTCGAGGTACCGGGCCGGGGAACGTACCGATCATGCTGCCCAGCCTATCCCGGCTGCTCCCGTACAAGATCGAACGCCACTAACATTGTGGCAATGCTGCGTAAAGTGAACGGCCGCTGCGCGTTTTGAGGGTTTTCGCCCAGGTTCTGTTCCGGCTAGATGTGCTCGATCAGGCGCGACCAGACCCCCCGAATCGATTCCACCACTTGGGGCGACTCCCCTGGTGGCGCACCGTTGAGATCCTTGGCCGGTAGCGACAGTTCGATGTCCTCGGGCACCTGCGCGCCGGCGATTGCGAGAGACTTGCGGGCATCCGAATGCGCCCACTGCCCGCCGTAGCGTCCCAGTGCAGAACCGATCACCGCTGCGGGCTTGCCCTTGAGCGCGCTGTTGCCATACGGGCGCGAGAGCCAGTCGATTGCGTTCTTGAGCACGCCGGGCAGGCCACCGTTGTACTCAGGTGTGACCACGAGCAAGGCGTCGCTGGTGCCCACCTCGGAGCGAAGCGCGTGCACCACGGGATCGGCTTCGGCAGTGTCGAGATCTTCGTTGTAGTGCGGCAACTCGCTCAGCCGGTCGAACAGGATCGGCTCGACATGCGCAGGCGCGTGAGTGATAGCCGTCGCCGCCAGTTGGCGATTGAGGGATCCGGACCGCAGACTGCCCACCAGGATGAGAGTTCGCACTTGGGAGATTTCCTGGGTCATAGGTAGCCTTCACTGTTGAGTTGATCTTGATCGTAGCGTCCGTTCTGCACCGTGCGCTGACTCCCCCTGCGGCCCATGATCTCCCCGGTCAACGAAGCGCATCGACGACGTAGAGAACGGCGGTCACGACAGCAAGTGCGCCCAGCGTTGCTCGTAGTGCGGCTTCCGGTAACCGCGGCTGCAGCCGGGCACCGAGATAGCCGCCGGCGAGCCCGCCGGTCCCGGCGAGCAGTCCCGCTGTCCAATGCGGCGCGACCTGCAATCCTGACGTGACGAGCGCCAGGATCGCATAGGTCGCGGCCCCGGCCACCGAGGTGACGAACGTGCAGACCAATGTGGCCGGCGCGACGGTTGCCACCGGCGCACCGTAGCCGACCAGGATAGGGCTCAGCAGCGATCCACCCCCGATGCCGTAGATCCCGCCGATGACACCAACGGTGAACGCGATGGCGATGGTCAGGTTGCGGCCCAGCGGAGTGGCATGTGGCGCCCGCGGCAGGCGACGTCGTCCAAGGAAAAGCCAAATGCCAAGCGGAAGAAGAAAACCCGCCACCAAGAGCCGGAATACGTCAGGGCCGGGAATCAAGAACACCCGGACGCAGGCGCCGAACACGACGCCGGGGATCGTGCCGATGAGCATGGTCGCGGTCAACGCACTGTGTAAGGTCGCCTGGCTGCGGTAACGGGCCAGCGCCCCCGGGACCGCGACGATGTTGAACAGCAAGTTGGTTGGCGTGACGGCCGGGCTGGGAATCTGGAGAACACTGATCTGGATCGGCAGCAGGAACACCGCGCCGGACACACCGACCGGAGCGGTCACCAGTGCGACTGCCAGCCCCGCGACAAAGCTCAGCAGAACCAGATCGGACACGCTCACCCCAGCACTATCGCCGCAGCCTCGTGCCGTCGGCCAGGGTTTGAATCATCGTGCTTGCGTTGCGAACACGGCCCGCCGCTACGCGGAGCGCACCGCCGCAGGATGGCCACCGGTGTCGGGCGCGGCATCCACTAAGTCGTGGTCTATGCCATAGCGCTGTCGTTGATCGGCCATCAACTGCGGATAGTTGGCCAGGGCGCGGCGGGTTCGCAGTTCGTTGACGCCGGGAATACGCGCCAGTACCCGGTTGACCCCGCCGACCGCCGGGCCGATCACCCGCGGCAGGTATTTGAACGGCGTGTCGGCGACACCCAGGCGGCTGGCGTTGGCGTCGCCGAGAAAGGCCCGGGTCATGCCGTTGATGATGTGCACGCCCACGCGGTGCTTCCAGGATCCGCCGAAGGGCAGCAGCTCGGCGATCTCGGGCGCCAAGTAATCGTGCGTCAACGCGCGGACAAAATCACGGTCGTCCTCGTTGGGCTCCACCGCGGTCAGCGCATACAGCTCCGCGATGCGGATCTGATCGGCTTCGGTGGCCGGATTGAGTTCGTGTGCAACACCGTTGAGCAGGCCGACATAGCGCCAGAGGTGGTAGATGTCGTCGAGCTCTTCTCGCGTATAGCGAACCCCCAGCTGGTGCATCGCCGCCAGGGCGATCCGGCCGAACTCGACGATGGTGAACGCCATGTAGCTCTGCGGAATCGGGGTGCCCCACGCATCGCTGTCCCAGTCGGTGTCGGTCAGCAGATGGCGCCGGACGAACGCATGAATCATGCGGACCCGCACTGTCGTGGCCACACCGGCGCCGTAACGCCGCAGCCCGCCGGGAGTCAGGATCGACTGCAGCCACGCGCCGACCTCGATCGACCGGACAGCGGCCTGACTGGTGTAGCGGCCAGTCAGCACCAGCGGCATCCCGGCGACGGAGTTCATGGCCCCGGACGTCAACGACGCTGCCCCCAGGACAGTGCCGTAGGAGGCGGTGTGGCGCACCAGGTGCCCGGCCGCGCGATTCAGGCGGGCGTGGTCGAGCCAGTCCGGTTCGTGATCGATCTCGGCGAACAACGCCCGCAACGACTCTGGCGGCGAGTCGACGGAGGCGATGCCGTGCTGGAGTGCGGCCTGCAGCATGGCCATCCCCGCCCCGCGCGGCATGGTGGCGAAATCGGCGACGACGGCATCGGCGGTCGGATCGGCGAGGCGCGTCCCGGCGATCCAGTCGCGGCCGGCCTGGCCGTATCGTGCAACGGCCAGGTCGGCGTTGGGGATTGTGGGCGCATCTGCCATACAGCTATGGAAACATGAGAACCCCTCACTTACTACTCACTTTTGCGGAGGGCGCGATGTCGGCGCAGACCCGGTCGCGGCCGCAGCAGCAGCGGGCCCGCGAGATGCGCAGTCGCCTGCTCGACACCGCTCGCCAGCTGATTGCGCGCCGCGGTGTGGAATCACTGACCACCCAGATCATCGCCGACGCCGCGCACGTCAGTATCGGCACTGTCTACCGGTACTTTCCGGACCGCGGGGCCATCGTCGCGGAGTTGGTGGATGCCGCAACCCGCGACATCTCCTTCCAACTGGTGCGAAGCGTGGGCCAGGCCATTGACCTCGACGTGGACCAAGGGGCGTTACTGGTCGTCGACACCCTGACCACGGCCTACGAGCAGCACGCCCCGATCCTGCAGGCCGCGCTGACATCCTCATCTTTCGATCTGCCGCCCTACCTCAACCACACCGCGATGGACGAGATCGAACGCAGCCTGCTGCCGCTGGGCAGTGTGATCCCGAGCAGGTCGCGCCCAGACCTGTCGCCGGCAGAGCTGGACGACCTGGTGTTCGTGACCATGGGTGTGACGTCGAGCGCCTGCCTGCGCATCGCACTGCAGCGGCCGGCGAACGCGGATCGCGACGCGATGGTGCGCCTGACGGCGACCATGCTGGCCGCCGCGCTCAAGGCCCCCGGGGCCGCTTGAGCTGCTTTACAAATCTAGGCCAAACTGTCACGCTTGCGGCCGGACTACGGCGGACCCGATCCCATCGGAAGGTCCGCTGCTCCCCACGCATCGACGACAAGGAGTCAGCAGGTGACAGGCACCGAATTCTCCGGCCGCACCATGGTGGTGTCCGGCGCAAGCCGCGGTATCGGATTGGCCATCGGGCTGGGCGCGGCCCGACTGGGCGCCAACGTGGTGTTGCTGGCCAAGACGGCCGAGCCGCATCCACGCCTGCCCGGCACCGTGCACACCGCGGCCGCCGAGATCGAGGAAGCCGGGGGCAAGGCACTGGCGGTCGTGGGCGACGTGCGCAGCGAGGAGGACGTGCAGCGCGCCATCGACGCCGCGGTGGACCGATTCGGCGGCATCGACATCTGCGTCAACAATGCCAGCTCCATTGCCACCGAGCCGACAGAACAGTTGTCTGCCAAGAAGTTTGACCTGATGCAGGACATCAACGTGCGCGGGACGTTCCTGCTGACCAAGGCGTGCCTGCCGCATCTGCGGCGCTCAGCGGCGCCGCACGTGCTGACGATCGCTCCCCCGATCAACCTGAACCCGTACTGGCTGGGTGTGCACCCGTCCTACACGCTGTCCAAGTACGGCATGACGCTGTTGACGCTGGGCTGGGCTGCTGAATACGCCGATGCCGGAATTGCCTGCAACTGTCTGTGGCCGCAGACCTACATCGCCACCTCGGCGGTGGCCAACTCCCCCGACGGGGGTGAGTTACTGCAGAAGGCGCGCAGCCCGCAGATCATGGCGGATGCGGCGGTGGAGATCCTGCGACGCCCAGCCGCCGAGGCCAGCGGCCGGTGCTACATCGATGAAGACGTGCTCGCGGAGGCCGGCGTGACGGACTTCTCCGGTTATGGGGGTGGCCCGGAGCCGTTGCTGGACTTCTTCCTCGACCGGTAGACCGCGCGGCGTCTCCGCGCCGTCAGCGCAGGTATACCTCGGTACCTCTGGGGTAACCGCCGCCGGTGGTGGTGACGTGCACGTGGTCGTAGTGGCCGTAGCCGCCGCGCTGCGCTCCGCCGCCGGGCGTGTAGTAGACGCCGCGCCAGATGGCGTCCTGCAGGCCGAATCGGCCGGCGTTCTCCATCACGTACGCCACGATCGAGTCTCCGAGCGCGATGCCCTCGGCGCTGCCCGGGTTGGGAATCATCACGTCGAGCGCCAACCCGTTGGGGTGCCAGCGCAGCGAGTCGGCCCGTACGCCACCGATCTGCATGATCTGGGGGAAGGCGTCGCTGATGCTGCGAGCGGCCTGGATCGTCCGCACCTGCAGGCCCCGTTCGGGGGCGACTCCTTGGGGCAGGAACCGCGGCACCGTCCGCATTCGTGATGCCACGGCAAACCGCGCGGGGGCCCCCGTTTCCGGGGCTGCCACGGGTGCCGCGACCAGCTGCAATCCGCCTGGTGAATTGTCTTCAGCAACCACCGCAATGGCTTGTTTTGGCGCGGCAGGATTGGCGCTACCTCCCACAGCAAAGAACAATGCAGCTGGTGCGAGGACGGCAGCCATCAATACCGATGATCGTTTGCGCTGGCTGGCTAACTCGTGTCGGCCCACGGGTAGACACAATACGATAAACGTGGCTAATAGTCACAAATTTATAAAGCTCACAAAATTCTTATTGTCATACTCGTCACATCTGAATGGTCGACGGGCGCCGCGTTGCCTGCAATTCGCGCAGGTGAAGCGGCATCAGTCCCCCCGTCCCCGCTGCAAAGGAAGATCACCTAAGCAGATGGGTCTACACTGCATCTCATGAAATCGACGACCCTCGCCGCAGCGGTCCTGGGCTTGGCCGTGACCTTCGCAGCACCCGCTCACGCCGACCCCGACACCGATTTCGCCCGGGAACTGCACACCTACGGCATCTACGGTCCCCGGGACTACAACGCGTGGCTGGGCAAGATCGTGTGCGAACGCCTGGACAAGGGCGTCGACGGTGACGCGGCCAAGTCGGTCCGCTTCATCACCCCGAACCTGCAGAAGGGCACCAACCAGGCGCAGGCCTGGCAGTTCCTCGGCGCCTCGATCCACACCTACTGCCCGGACAAGCTGCCGGTGCTCGAGCGCGCGGCGCAGCAAGGCTGATTGAGGGGCCGTCTCCCCTGGCCCCGGCGGTGAACCCGCCCTAGGGTCGGTGATAACCGATCCGACCGGTGGGAGGGCCCGCAATGGCCGCAGACAAGTACCTCGACAGCTTCGGAACGCGGGGCCGACTCGGCGTCGAGGACACCACGTATCAGATCCGACGGCTCGACCGCGTCGATGGTTCGGCGCGACTCCCCTACAGTCTCAAGGTTCTGCTGGAGAACCTGCTCCGCAATGAAGACGGCCGGCTGGTCACTGCCGAGCAGGTCAACGCGCTAGCCGGGTGGGACCCGAGCGCCGCGCACGGCCGGGAGATCGCCTACACGCCGGCGCGGGTGTTGATGCAGGACTTCACCGGGGTGCCGTGCGTGGTCGACCTCGTCGCGATGCGCGACGCGATCCTCGAGCTGGGCGGTCAGACCTCCCGCATCAACCCGCTGTGCCCGACCGAGCTGGTGATCGACCATTCGGTGATCGCCGATGTCTTCGGCCGTGCCGACGCCTTCACCATCAACACCGAGCTGGAGTTCGAGCGCAACGCCGAGCGCTATCAGCTGCTGCGCTGGGGCCAACAGGCCTTCGATGACTTCTCCGTGGTCCCGCCGGGCACCGGCATCTGCCACCAGGTGAACCTGGAGTATCTGGCACGGGTGGTGTTCACCCGCGACGGTGCCGACGGACCAATGGCCTACCCGGACACCCTCGTGGGCACCGACTCGCACACCCCGATGGTCAACGGTCTGGGGGTTCTGGGCTGGGGTGTCGGAGGGATCGAGGCCGAGGCGGCCATGCTCGGACAACCGATGAGCATGCTGATCCCCCCGGTGGTCGGCCTGAAACTCACCGGTGAACTACAGCCCGGCGCCACCGCCACCGACCTGGTGCTCACCGTCGCCGAGCTGTTGCGCGCCACCGGCGTGGTCGGCAAGTTCGTCGAGTTCTTCGGCCCCGGGGTGGCCAACGTCCCGCTGGCAAATCGCGCCACGATCGGCAACATGAGCCCGGAGTACGGGGCCACCTGCGCGATCTTTCCGATCGACCAGGTCACCTGCGACTATCTGCGCCTGACCGGCCGCTCCGAGCATCAGATCAAGCTGGTGGAGGCCTACGCCAAAGAGCAGGGCATGTGGCACGACCCGGACCGCGACCCGATCTACTCGCAGACCCTGGAACTGGATCTGAGCCGGGTGGAGCCGTCGATCGCCGGCCCCAAACGCCCGCAGGACCGCATCCCGCTGCGGTTGGCCCCGCACACCGTCGCCGCGCTGCTCGACGGCGCCGAAACGACCGCCCAGGCATTGTCGGATCTGGACAAGGCCTC
The DNA here is from genome assembly GCF_002101775.1 of Mycolicibacter nonchromogenicus. Lineage (GTDB taxonomy): Bacteria > Actinomycetota > Actinomycetes > Mycobacteriales > Mycobacteriaceae > Mycobacterium > Mycobacterium nonchromogenicum. Next base: position 13,770 of record NZ_LQPI01000053.1, read on the forward strand.
GGCGGACTCATTCCCGGCCAGCGACCCGATCGCCTTCGGGGAATCCCAATCGGAGGGAAAACCCCGGGCGCACTGGGACGGTGGAGACAAGCTCCCCTGGCGGACCGACGCCAAGCCGATCGAACTGGCCGACGGCACCCGCACCGAGATCGACAACGGCGATGTGGTGATCGCGGCGATCACCTCGTGCACCAACACCTCGAATCCCTCGGTGATGGTCGGGGCGGCATTGCTGGCGCGCAATGCCGTCGACAAGGGGCTGTCCCGCAAGCCATGGGTCAAGACCACCCTGGCGCCCGGGTCGCGGGTGGTGACCGATTACTACGAGCGGGCCGGCCTGACGCCCTACCTGGACAAGCTGGGCTTCAACCTGGTCGGTTACGGCTGCACCACCTGCATCGGCAACTCGGGGCCGCTGATCCCCGAGGTGAGCAAGGCCGTCATCGACAACGATCTGACGGTGTGCTCGGTGCTGTCGGGCAACCGGAACTTCGAGGGTCGCATCCACCCCGAAGTCCGAATGAACTTCTTGGCGTCGCCGCCGCTGGTGGTCGCTTACGCACTGGCCGGCACACTGCGGCTCAACCTGGTCACTGATCCGTTGGGCACCGGCAGCGACGGCGAACCGGTATACCTGCGCGACATCTGGCCCACCGCCGAGGAGATCGCCGCCGTGGTCGATGACAACCTGCAGGCCGAGATGTTCACCTCCAGCTACGCCGACGTCTTCACCGGCGATGACCGCTGGCGTTCCCTGGACGTCCCCGACACCGACACCTTCTCCTGGGCACCGGATTCCACCTACGTGCGCCGACCGCCGTACTTCGACGGCATGACCCGCGAGCCGGCGCCGCTCACCGACATCACCGGCGCCCGGGTGCTGGCCAAGCTCGGCGACTCGGTCACCACCGACCACATCAGTCCGGCCGGATCCATCCGATACGACTCGCCCGCGGGAAAGTACCTGTCGGAACATGGAATCGAGCGCAAGGACTTCAACTCCTACGGCTCGCGGCGCGGCAATCACGAGGTGATGATCCGCGGTACCTTCGCCAACGTCCGGCTGCGTAACCAATTGGCACCCGGAACCGAGGGCGGCTTCACCCGCGACTTCACCCGGCCCGACGGACCAGTCAGCACCATCTACGACGCGTCGGTGAACTACCTGTCCGCCGGAACTCCCCTGGTGATCCTGGCCGGCAAGGAGTACGGATCGGGCTCCTCACGCGACTGGGCCGCCAAGGGCACCGTGCTGCTCGGTGTGCGAGCCGTGCTGGCGGTCTCCTACGAACGCATCCACCGCTCCAACCTGATCGGCATGGGCGTGCTGCCGCTGCAGTTCCCCGACGGCGCCGACGCAGACTCGCTGGGCCTGACCGGTGAAGAGACCTTCGACATCACCGGTGTGACCGCACTGAGCGACAGCATCCCCGACACCGTGCATGTCCGGGCCGGCGACATCGAATTCGATGCGACCGTGCGCATCGACACCCCCGGCGAAGCCGACTACTACCGGCACGGCGGCATCATGCAGTACGTGTTGCGGCAACTGCTCGACTGAGGGCGCTCAGCCGATCCGGGCGCCGTCGGCGCCGAAGAAATGCAGATCGGAGAGGTCGAAGCCCAGTGCCAGCCGGGCGCCTCGGTCCACGTCGGTGTTACCGGGAACCCGGGCGACCACCGCGGTCTGCACATCGTCGGTGGTGCCGTACAGATAGGTGTCGGCACCCAGCTCTTCGACGAAGTCCACCGTGACGCCGATCCCGCGCTCGGCGATCCGCAGGTGCTCTGGCCTGATGCCGACCACCAGTTGCGTTGCCGCAGCAGATATCTCCCTCGGCACGTCGATAGGACAGCCGCCCAGCGACACCGTGCCGTCGACGGCCGAGAGCGTGAACAGGTTCATCGCCGGTGACCCGATGAACCCGGCGACGAACACGTTGGCCGGCCTGCGGTAGAGCTCACGCGGCGGGGCGCACTGCTGCAGCACCCCGTCGCGCAGCACCGCGACGCGATCGCCCATTGTCATGGCCTCCACCTGATCGTGGGTGACATAGACGGTGGTGATCCCCAGTCGCCGTTGCAGTTCGGCGATCTGGTTACGGGTCTGCACCCGCAGCATGGCGTCCAGGTTCGACAGCGGCTCGTCCATCAAGAACACCTGCGGACGTCGCACGATCGCGCGGCCCATCGCGACGCGTTGGCGTTCACCGCCGGACAGGTCCTTGGGCTTGCGCCCCAAGAGTTCGGCCAGACCCAGCAGCTGGGCGGCTTCGGCCACCCTGGCCCGGATCTCGGGCTTCGGGGTCTTGGCCACCTTGAGTGCGAACCCCATGTTCTGCGCCACGGTCATGTGCGGATACAGGGCGTAGTTCTGGACTACCATGGCGATGTCGCGATGGCCGGGGTCGGTGGTCGTGACGTCGTGATCGCCGATGTAGATCCGGCCGGCGTCAACCGGTTCCAGGCCGGCCAGCATTCGCAGCGTCGTCGTCTTGCCGCAACCCGACGGCCCGACCAGCACCATGAACTCGCCGTCGGCGACCGCCAGGTCCAACGCCGCCACGGCGGGACGCTCGGCGCCCGGATACTGCCGGGTCACCGAGTCGAAGGTCACTGACGCCATGGATTCTCCTGACTACCGTCCACCGAAGCCTGTGGCCGCGATCCCGCTGACGAAGGCCCGCTGGGCGATCGCGTAGACCACCACCAGCGGCGCCAGCATCAGCATGGCGGCCGCCATCAGCACCGGCCACTCGGCGACGTACTCCCCCTGCATCCACACCAGCCCGAGCGTCAGGGTGGCGATGTCCTTGTGCTGAATCATCAACAGCGGCCACAGGAAGTCATTCCAGACGTTGATCCAGGTCAATACCGCCAGCACCATCACCGCGGGTTTGGCGTGCGGCAACAGAATCCGCCAATAGATCACCCACGGTGAGCACCCGTCCAAGATCGCGGCCTCTTCCAGATCGACGGGCAGGGTGGCGAAGAACTGTCGCATCAGATAGGTGCCGAACGCGCTGCCGAACAGGCCGGGGATGATCATCGCCCACATGGTGTCGGTCCAGCCGAAAACCCGCATCAAGATGAACTGCGGAATCACCGTCACGGTCAACGGCACCATCAGAGTGGCCAGATAGAGCACGAACAGCGTGTCACGGCCGGTGAACGGCAGCCGGGCGAAGGCGTAACCGGCCAGCGAGCAGAAGAAGACCTGTCCGGCGGTCACGCAGCCGGCGTAGAGAACGGTGTTGAACAGCATCCGCCAGAACGGCATTCGGGTGAACACGTCGACGTAGTTCGACCACTGCGGGTGGGCCGGCAACAACATCGGCTGGCTGATCTCGGCTTGACGTTTCAGCGAGCCGGACAGCGCCCACAGGATGGGGAACAACGCGCAGGCGGTGACCGCGGCCAACCCCGCGTAGACGGCCAACAGCCCGGCAATGCGGTGGCGCGCGGGCGGGCCGGTCACTGGTCGACCGCATTTCTGCGTGACAGACGCAGTTGCAGGATGGTCAGCGCCAGCAATATGGCAAACATCACCCAGGCCAGCGCGGACGCATACCCGAAGTCCAAGAAGGCAAAGGCCTGCTGAAACAGCATGATGGCCAACACGTAGGTTCCGGTTTCGGGCCCGCCGCTGCTGCCGGTGAGCACGTACACCAGATCGAATGCCTGGAATGCGTTGATCACCGAGATCACCACCACGAACCACACGGCTCCGCGGATCATCGGCACGGTGATGGACACGAAGCGCCGCACCTCGCCGGCGCCGTCGATGCGGGCGGCCTCGTGCAGGGAGTCGGGCACACCCTGCATGGCCGCCAGCAGGATCACCGTCGCAAACGGCACGCTCTTCCAAACACTGACCAGACACAGCGACGCCATCGCCCAGTGTGGTTCGGTGAGCCACGGCACCGGTGCGATACCCAACCAGCCCAGCATGATGTTGAGCAGTCCGCTGTCGGTGTTGAACACGAACTGCCACACCACCGCGATCACCACCGAGGACACCGCCAACGGCATAAAGGCGATCGCCCGAAACAGGCCGATTCCCTTGATCTTGCGGTTCAGCAGGCCGGCCACCGCCAGGCTGATGAGCACCGTCGGAACCACGGTGCCGACCGTGAACACCGTCGTGTTGCGGACCGCGATGCCGAACAACGGGTCACCGGTGAACAGGTCGCGATAGTTCGCGGCGCCGACGAACTTTGGTGCGCTGAACAGGTCCCATCGCTGGAAGCTCATGTAGAGCGAAAAGGCCAGTGGGAAGGCCATGAACACCGCGACCGCCGCCAGATTCGGGGCGATAAACCATCGCCCGGCGCGTGCTCGTCTGCGGGTGGGATTCATGCGGTGGCCAACAGTTCGTCGATCTGCGGTGCCAGTCCGGTTTTCAGCGTGGTCGCGGACCGCTTGCCGCGCAGCACCGGGCCGATGGCGCGGTCCATCAGAGCGTGGACCTTCTGCCAGTCCGGGGAGATCGGCAGTCCCTCGGAATGTGCCGGGCCGCCGGTCAGCACGGCCAGGTTACGAATCCCGGTGTGGGCGGCGGTGAATCCGGGCGAGTCGATCGCCGAGCGCAGCACCGGCACGAACAGCCCGGACTCCCCGATCAGTGACTGCCCTGCCGGCCCGGCCGCGAATTTGAGGAACTCCCAGGCCTGCCAACGGTGACGGCTGTCCGCGGCGATGGCCAGACCGGTACTGCCGATGGCGGATCGAGCTGCCATGCCCTTGGCGGCGGCAGCCGGACCGGTCGGCAGCACCGCCACATCGAAATCCAGTTCCTCGGCTTGAGCGAAGGTCTGATAGCGCCAGTGCCCGCCGAGCGCCATCGCCGCCTTGCCCGCGGTGAACAGGCCCATCGTGGAGATCGACTGGGTGTCGGCGGCGGCGGGCGCCACCTTATGCACGTTCGCCAGATCCGCGTAGAACTGGATGCCGGCGAGAAAGTCGTCGTCGTCGTAGTTCAGGTGGGTCGGGTTGACTCGCGGCACCGCCCACGGCACGCCGTTGTTCATGCCGAACAGCGCTGCGGAGTAGGGCGGTGACCAGGTGTCGACGAAGCCCCACCGGGTGACCCGGCCATGGCCGTCCCGTTGGGTGAGTGCGGCGGCGGTGGCGAGGAACTCGTCGAACGTCCAGGGGGTGTCCCAGCGACCCGGCGGTGGCGGCACACCGGCCTCGGCGAAGATCCTGGTGTTGTAGAACAGGAACGCACCCGACCACTGCTCCGGGAACGCGTACTGGCCGCCGTTGAAGCCGAACGTCTCATAGAGTGCGGGGATGCTGTCGCCGCGCAACGCGGCGGCGAACTGCTGATCCCGATCCAGCAGGCCATTGAGGTCCAACAGCACACCGCGGTCGGCAAGTCCGGCGTAGTTGAACTCCCACGCCATCAACACATCCGGGCATTTCCCGCCGGCGCAGAACGTCGACATCTGCTGGGTGGGGTCGCCGCCGGCCAATATCGTGCGCACCCGAATGTCGGGGTGTTCGCGCTGGAACGCGTCGACGATCCGCATTCGGGCGTCGGCCTCTTCGGGGTTGGCCGCGAAGAAGAAGGTCAGTGCGTCATCGTCGCTGCCGCACGCCGATGTGGCGGGCAACAGTGTTGCCGCCCCGATCGCCCCGGCGCCGCGCAGCACGCTGCGGCGCGTGAGTGTTCGTGCAGCAGAGGCCCGCACCTGCGAAACCGTCAGACTTCGATCGGCGGGTAGAGGCGTTCGAGGGTGTACTGACGATCTCGCCGCGCAGCCCAGGAGCTGGCCGCCAAGGAGACCACCAGGATCCCGGCCAGGACGGCTACCGACGTCCACAGCCGCTCATCGATACCGCCGACGGTCAGCTGGCGCAGCCCGTTGACGGCGTAGGTCATCGGGTCATAGGGGTGCAAGATCTGGAACGGCTTCGCCGTCGTCTCCACCGGATACACCCCACCGGACGACACCAGCTGGAACATCAGGAACGCCAGGGTGAATACCCGGCCGACGGCCACACCGAGCACGGCGTTGAAGGCCTGGATCATCGCCAGGAATGAGGCGGCGATCAACGCCAGGAAGGCGATCGTGCCCGCGGCGTATCTGGCCTGCAGTCCCACCCCGAAGTGCACCACCGTGTACATCAGCAAGACCTGGCACACGCCCAGCAGCAGGGCCGGCCAGTAGGAGGCGAGCACCACCCGCAGCGCGCCCAGGCCGTTGACGATGGCGCGGGTCTGCAGCGGCGTCAACAACATCCACACGATCAGCGAGCCGATGAACAGTGCCAGCGGCAAGAAGAACGGCGCGAACCCGGTGCCGAAGGTGGCGGCGTGATGGGTGAAGTCCAAGTCGACCCCGACCGGGCTGGCCAGGATCGCCGACACGTCGACGCGTTGCTGGTCGGTGATGGTCGACGCGCGCTGGTCAGCCTCGCCCAGCCCCGAGGCCAACTCGGCGGTACCGTCTTTGAGCTGGTTGCTGCCGTCGGTCAGTTCGACGAGGCCGTCACTGAGCTTGGTGGCCCCGGACACCAATGCGTTGGCGCCGTCGCGCAGCGAGACCACATCCGACCGGAGGTCGCCGTCCAGCGCATGGGTCATGAAGGTGCGCAGCCCGCTGTTGGGATCGGCCAGATCGTTCTCCAACTTTTGGGTGTTGGCGCGCAGTTGGGCCAGGCCCTCGTCGGTGGCCGGATCCAGTCCTTGGACGTCGAGCAGTTTCTGAGCGCCGGCGAGGGTGTCGCCGAGCGCACGCACGGCTGGGTCGGGATTGGCACGCAAACCGTCCACCACCTGATTCACGATCCCGGCGGCCTGCTTGTAGTTGACGTTGAGGGACGCGATCCGGTCGCTGACGCTCTTGAGGTTGCCGCTGAGGCTGGCCGCGGCCGCGCCGGCGGCGTTCGGGTCGAATCCCATAGCGGCCAGGTCATCGGTGGCCTTGAGCAGCGGATCGGTGGCCTGTTGCACACCGTTGGCCAGCCGGCGCGCTCCGTCGGCGAGCGCCGCGGACCCATCGCGTGCGGTACCCATATTGTCGGCCAACGTCTTTGAGCCGTCCGCGAGCTGGCGGGCTCCGTCGGCTGCCTTGTTGACCTCGTCGGTCACCATGGTCAGCGCGGTGCCGATCACTTTTTGGCCGACCTTGGCGCTCACCTCGTTGAGCACCTCGCGCGCGGCGTTCTGTCCCATGACCGAGGCCAGGTAGTTGTTGGCGTCATTGAACCGGAACTGGATCTGCGCCTTTTGGGGGTGCGGGCCCGTCGGGGACACCACCGCCGCGCTGAAGTCGGACGGCAACGTGATGGAGAAATAATACGTTCCGTCGGAAACACCCTTAACAGCTTCGCTTTCCGACACCTGATGCAGATCGAGCTGGCCGGATTCGACCAACGCCCGGGTCACTTCGTCCCCGGCGTGCAACTGCTCGCCGGACACCACAGCGCCGGTGTCCTCGTTGACCAGGGCGACGGGGATCTTGTCGATCGCGGCGAACGGATTCCAGAACGCCCACAGGTACATCGCGCCATACAGCAGTGGCAGCACGATGATGGTGATCAGAGCCAGTCGCGGCATGGTGCCGCGCGAATAGCGTTTGAGGTCGGTTCCCAACGACATTCCGGCGAGCATGGTCAGCGGTTCCCCTTCTCGTGTCGGCCGGGAACGAGCTCGGCGCGTTCAAGATGGTCGACGGTGATCTGAGCGGTGAGCCCGAATCCGTCGGGAATCGGGTTGGCCGATGAGGTGATCACGGTCTGCTGCTCCCCCAGGGCGACCAGCCGAGTGAGTAGGCGGTCGCGATCGTCGCTGTTACGGATCTCGTCGATGCTGCCGACCACCAGTAGTGGCGGACGTGCGGTGTTGGCCAGCGCGATGCGCAACAACAGCCCGGTCAATTCGTCGAGGTGCTCGACGTAGTTGTGCAGCTCGGGCAGCGGGAGATCGCCGAAGACGGGGCCGCAGATCGCGTCGCGCTCGGCCGCACCGGCACGGCGGACCAACCGGTACCAGGGCGAATTCCAGCGGACCTGCTCGGTGATCAGGTCTGCGACCGTCACCGACTCGTAAATCGAGTCGAGCTGTTCGATTCCCGCCAGGGCGGCGATGCCGAAGATGTCACGGGCCCTGCTGTGGCCGAGCACGGTGAGTGTGCCCGACGACGGCTTCATCCGGCCCGCCAGGTTCATCATCAAGGCGGTGCGGCCCGACCCGGGCGGGCCGACCAGCACGGTGGTGCCACCGGCCGGGATGTCCAGATCGAGGGGTCCGAAGACACGTCCCCACGGCCCGGTCATCGTGATGCCGCGGGCCACCACTGCCGGCGGTGCCGGTGTGCTCTCGCCTCCCGGGGTGCTCTCCCCAGCGGCGGCAGACTCGTCTGACATGCAACGCCCCCTTCACTCATCGGTTCGCGTGACCCATCAAAGCAGAACCACCCTGCCCACAACGGCTGTGCGGTGCTGTTGCGGCGAATCAGAGCTCGGGCAGTTGCAGGACTGCGGTGCGCAGCCGCTCGCTATCACCCGCGATATCGATGGTGTGGATGCGCCCGTCGCCGCCGATTCCGATGCGCAGCAGGGCCAGCAGGCGGCCGGCGGGGGCGATCGCGATGCCCGGTGCGCCGTCGATGAGCAGGACGGCGCCGGCTCGTGCGCGCCGGGTGAAGTGCCGGGTCTCGGTGGCGACGTCGGCGGCACCACGCATCTCGGTGGGCACCCCGGCAGGTACCAACACGCGGTCCACCCGCCGCACCACGTCGGGCGCCAACAAGGTCAGCAATGCGGGGATGTCGCCGCCGCGCGAGGCGGCCAGGAACGCGTTGACAATCTCCAGATGCTCAGTGCGGCGTCGCGGCTGCTCGGCCGGCCCAGCCTGAAGCCGGGCTCGAGCGCGGCTGGCCAGTTTCTTGGCGGCGTCCGGCGAGCGGTCCAGTACTGTGCCGATCTGCTCGAACGGCACGTCGAACACGTCGTGCAGCACGAAGGCGACCCGCTGGGCAGGTGACAGCCGGTCCAGCACCACCAGCAGCGCACGACTGACCGCTTCGGAGCGCAGCACCTGTTCGTCGGCGGCCGGTGCAGCCAAGGCGGGGGTGCTGTCTGGCTCGGGTGCATCCGACAGTGACTGTTCGCCGCGACGCGAGCGTGCCCGCAGCTGGTCTATGGCGATGCGTGCGGTGATGGTGGTGAGCCATCCGGGCAGGTTGTCCACCGCCTCGAAGTCGGCGCTGCTGGCCTTCAGCCATGCAGATTGGACGGCATCGTCGGCGTCTGCCGACGAGCCGAGCAGATGAAACGCCACCGAATGCAGATGCCGGCGGTTGTCTTCGAACCGTTGCGCCAAGACGTCGGTGTTGCCCATGGGTCACCTTTCCCGATCGGGAGCCGTCACAGGGGTGGAGCCATATCCATCGACGACAGGAAAGAGCAACACCATGAGCGTACCGACCGTCTACCTGGTCACGGTCGCGATCACCGCGGCCATCACCATCGCTATCGCCATCGCCGACTTCGTTCCGGCGCAGTTCGTCCTGGCCAATTCCGCGCGGGTCGGTGTGCCGCGGTCCTGGCTGCCCCTGCTGGGCGGGCTGAAACTGGCCGGCGGCCTGGGGCTGCTCATCGGGTTGGCGGGAGTCCCGCTTATCGGTGTCGCGGCCGCCGCCGGACTGGTGGCCTTCTTCCTCGGGGCGATCGCCACGCATGTGCGCGCCGGGGTGCTGTCCAACATCGCGTTTCCGGCGTTGTTCCTGGCCGCGGCGACAGCATCGTTGGTGATGCTGGTCTGAGTCAGCCGAATTCGACGGTCGAGTCGGTGTGGCCGGCCGCACCGGCTCGTCGCGGCAGTTCCAGGGCGACGTTGGTGGCCTTGACCGACGCGACGACCAGGCTGCCGGGCTGCAGTTGCAGCTCGTCGGCGGCCTCCCTGCTGACCAGCGACACCAGCCGGAACGGACCGGCTTGGACCTCGACCTGTGCCATCACCGTGTCGCGGGTGACCTTGGTGACCAGCCCGACCATCCGATTGCGCGCCGACTGGCCCACCACCGGGTTGCGCGAGACCGGTTCGACCGCAGCGCGCTCTTGGGCGAACCGGGCCAGTTCGGCACCGTCGACGGTGCGGGGGCCACTGCCCGACGTCAGGGTCAGGCGACCGGAGTCGATCCACCGCCGAACGGTGTCGTCGCTGACCCCGAGGAGCTCGGCGACTTCGGCAATGCGAAAGCTCGGCACGTAGTGAGTTTATCGCCGCGGGCGCGCCGCAACAGCGTCCTGGGAATACCGGATCACCGTGCTCGGAGCCCCGCGGAGCTTGGCATCGCTCATCGGATCGTCTCGATCACCGTGACACCGGCGCTGCGCATCGCCTCCAGCGCCGCGGCTGTCGAGTCGGCCGACACACCCGCGGTCAAAGGCGACAATACGGTGGCGCAGAAGCCCTCGCGCACAGCGTCTTTGGCGGTGGCGGACACGCAGTGCTCGGTCGCGACACCGACCACGTCGACGTCGCTCACTCGGCGTTGCCGCAGCCAGTCGGCCAGGGCTGTGCCGTGGTCGTCGACCCCCTCGAAGCCGCTGTATCCGGCGCTGTAAGCGCCCTTCTTGAAGACCGTTTCGATCCGGTCGGTGTTCAGTGCCGGATGAAACTGCGCACCGGGGCTTTCCGCGACGCAGTGCGGTGGCCACTCGGAGAAGTGCGCGCCGGGGTCGATGTGCCAGTCCTGGGTGGCCACCACGTGCGCGTACCGGGTCGTGGCGGCCGGGCTTTCCAGGTAGCGGCTGATCTGTTGTGCGACGCCCACCGCGCCGGTGACCGGGATCGCCCCGCCGGCGCAGAAGTCGTTCTGCACATCGACGATGATCAGCGCCCGCATACGTTCACAGTATCGGCGGCGCCGCAGCGCTTCTCGCGCACACAGCGCCCAGGACCCGAGGACCGCCACCAGCACCGCGACCTCTATGGCGGTGCTCCACGCGGGTGGGTAGAGCACACCGGTCAGATAGTGGGCGATGAATCCGTCCGGCGGGAGCGCGGCCATTCCGGCGGCGGCACGTGCCCGTCGTTCCAGCCAGGTCAGCGGGCAGTCCAGATGCCCGGCAACGATCAATACCGCCCAGATCGCCGCCGCCCCATGCAGCCAGAGAGTGCGGGGCCAGCGCAGCGCGAGAAAGCCGCCGACCACGACATAGCCGACGAATGCAAGGTGCGACGAAACGATGAGCGCCACCAAGATCTGGTACATCGGTCCGCCGTTTCGCCCTCCGCAGAAACCGCTTCCGGCTCTGTTTGTCACGGTACATTGGCGAACATCCAACGTGGTCAGGAGCGAATCTGATGACAACCGGCGATTTCGGCCCCAACGGTCCTGGCTACGGCCCGGGTTATGGCCAGCCCGGCGGCTATCCGCCGCCGCAGGGCTGGGGACCGCAACCCGGAGGGCGACAGAAGCCCGGCGGGCTGGGCAGGCGCTTTTGGGCACGCGTGCTCGACGGCGTGCTGGTCGGCATCGTGGCGTTCTTCCTGTCGTTGTTCGTGTTCTCCGACGATTACCCGTTCCTGGTGACTGGTTTGTTCTCCGGGGCGCTGACCTTCGGCTACTTCGTGCTGTTCGAGGTGGCGCAGGGGGCCACCCCGGGCAAGCGGCTGCTGGGCCTGGCGGTGCACGGACCCGACGGGGTGTCGAGGCCGACGGCTTCGCAGTCCGCCGTGCGCAATTCGTTCACGCTGCTTGCCGTGGTCCCCTACCTCGGTCCGTTGCTGGCCTTCCTGGCCTACGTCGTGATCGCCGTGACGATCAGCGGCAGCCCCACCAAGCAGGGCAAGCACGACGAACTGGCCGGCGGGACCCGGGTGACGCGGGCCTGATTCAACTCGCCTTCAACTCGCCTTCAACGCGCGCGTTCAACTCGCGAACAGACGCGAAGGCCCCCCATTTGGGCAGTTTTAGGGGGCCTTCACGTCTGCTCGCGGGAGGTTTCGGCGGGTTAGCGGGGGCTAGCGGGGCCTCGCGGGAGGTTTCGGCGGGTTAGCGGGCTAACGAAAAGCCTTGCCAGGCCTTGCGTCGTTCGGGGGCCGGGTCATACTCCAGGCGGGTCCTGCGGTCGAACACCATGACGGCGCGCTGGTCGGCGGTGTAGGCCGGCCAGTTGTCGTCGGGTACCCCCGCCCGGCTGAAGGCTCCCCAGCGCCGCTGCACCTGCTTGCTGACGTGCAACGCCGTCCGGCGGTCCGCGCCGGCGGTGAGCAGCCGCCCGAGCCCGCCGGTGCGGTACACGTCGAACACCGCGAACAGCTCGGTGGCGTGCGTGGCGCCCATGCCCGACCAGCGCAGCATCCGGGGCGCGTAGTCGTAGCGGTAGACGTAGGTGGGGGCGTGCGCGCCATGGGCTTCGGCGATCTGCCACACCGCGGCGTTGAAGGCGAAATCGCCGCCGAGCTGGATGCAGGCCGCCCGCTTCGGGTAATCCGGATAGGCGGCGATGATGCGATCACGCACGTCGGCCTCGACGCCGGCCAGCACGGCCTCGACCGTCGGCTCGTCGACCGGCAGCATCCGCAGGACGCGGGTGAACAGACGTCCCTCGTCGGCGTTGCTGCCCACGATCAGCGGAACCCGGTGCGCTGCCCCCTCCCGCATGGCCTCCACCGGATCCACCGGAAGCACCTCGTCGCCGCAGACCGGGCCGATCGGGAAGGCACCCAGCATGTCCCGGTTGCCGTCGGCGATCAAACGGTTTTGCGCTGCCAGCAGTTCGGCCGGTGTCACCCGCAGCAACGCCTGCGCGCCATCGGAGGGGCGCACGCCGAGCAGCGTGGCGAATCGCTCGGCGAATGCGGCGGCGATGTCGGTGTTACGCACCAACCCCGCGGCCGGGCTTTCGGCGATCGCGCGGGCGAACAGGCCCTCTGCCGCGGGAACCGCCAAGAGAGTGGCCACGGCGTGCGCGCCCGCGCTTTCCCCGAAGATGGTGACATTGTCGGGGTCGCCGCCGAATGTCGCGATGTTCTCCTGCACCCAGCGCAGGGCGAGCACCAGGTCGCGCAGGTAAAGGTTGCTGTCCAAGGTGATCTCAGACGTCGACAGCGAGGACAGATCCAGGCATCCCAGCGCGCCCAGCCGGTAGTTGACCGACACGTACACGCAGCCGCGACGGGCCAGCGCCGCGCCGTCATAGATGGGTGTGGCCGAACTGCCCATGATGTAGCCGCCACCGTGGATGAAGACCATGACCGGCAGCGGGCCCGCCCCGGCGTCCTCCGGAGCCACCACGTTGAGCGTCAGGCAGTCCTCGCTGGTCGGCTGAAACCGGCCGGGGCCCATGGCGGTGTAGAACCGTTCCTGCGGTGCGCAATTGGCGAATCCGTGGCAATGGCGCACCCCCGACCAGGGCTCGGCCGGCTGAGGCGCCCGAAACCGCAACGGGCCGATCGGCGGGCGGGCATACGGGATGGATCGCCATCGGCGCACCCCGTCACGGATGAAGCCCTCCACCACGCCGGTGGTGATCCGGGCCTGCACAGGCTGGTTATGCATGAGCCGAACGGTAGCGAATCACCCGATGGTTAGCGACCCTAGGCGAAGGAGAGGCGCGGCTGGACCGCCGAATCAACCCGGCGGTTAGCAAGCCTCGAACGAAGGAGAGGCGCGGCTGGACCGCCGAATCAACCCGGCGGTTAGCAAGCCCCGACGAAGGAGAGGCGCGGCTGGACCGCCGCACAGACAGAGCCCGATAGCCTAACGGCATGCGTCTCACCGGGCTGATCGCCGTACTGCTGTTGGTAGCGGGATGTTCTGGCGCCAGGGTCGGTGAGCCCGAGCCCACGTCTGCACCGCCGGCCAGCTCAAGCGCAGCGCCGTCGACGTCGGTGACGTCCACCGCGTCGAAGCCGCCGGCTCCCCCGGCGGCCGGCGCGGCGATCGCCGACGTCATCGCCTGGATTGAAGCCGGACAGCCCGTCGATAGCGCCGAGTACCACAAGGTCACCCGCGACGGAGAGGTCACCGACCTCATCGACGATGTCGCCTTTACGGTGGCGGCCGGGCCGCGCCGTGCCACCACCTGCGTCACCGATTCGGATTCCCCCGACAGCGCTCTGGCCTGCGTGGTGGATCTGGCCAACCCGCCGGCGCAGCCCGCCGAGATCTACGGCGAGTGGAAGGGCGGTTGGGTCGACTTCGGTGGCAGCAGGCTGCGGGTGGGATCCGCGCACGGTGACCCGGGCCGGTTCGTGCACGGTGAGGGGGCGCAGCTGCCCGACGGGTCCACCCTGGCGTTCGGCGACTATCGCTGCCGGGCAGACCAGACAGGCCTGATCTGCGTGAACTACGCCCACCGCTCGGCGGTGCTGTTGCGTCCGGCGGGCATCGAAACCTTCGGCTGCCTGCATCCGGTGCCCCCCGCGGCCGACGCCGGCGAAGAGTACAGCTGCGCCAGCTGACGATCAGCGCCAGCGGTCGGCCGCATCGACGGCCTGCAGCAGGATGTCGCACAGCTGTCGCAGCTCGTCGTGGGGAGCGTCTTCGGACAGGGCGGTCGCGATGTCCTCGGCCGCGCATCGCACCTGATAGACCCGGTCGGACAGGGCGGTCGCCTCGTCGGCGGAGAGCACCACGGAGTCGGGCGTCAGGGCGGTCGTCTTTCCGCTGCTGATCAGCGCGCGCTGTTCGTAGGCGCGCTGCCGGCAGGACTGCCGGCAGTACTGCCGTCGCCGGCCGATCCCGGCATCCCCCACGTCACGGCCGCACCATCGGCACGGCTGGGGGCGGGGACTGCGAGCCACGTCGCACACCTTAGTCCGAGGACCGCGAAGATCCCGGTATCATGAGAGGTCGCGCCACCTGCGCCGGGAACTTCACAGGGCCCGCTCGCGTTGTCAATCGCGAGGCAATTTTTTCACCAATAGGCATAAGGAGTGTGGGTCATGGCTGATCGTGTTCTGCGGGGCAGTCGGCTGGGAGCCGTGAGCTACGAAACCGACCGCAACCACGACCTGGCGCCGCGCCGGATGGCGCGCTACCGCACCGAGAACGGTGAGGAGTTCGAGGTGCCCTTCGCCGACGACGCGGAGATCCCCGGCACCTGGATGTGCCGAAACGGTCTGGAAGGCACGCTGCTCGAGGGTGATCTGCCCGAGCCGAAGAAGGTCAAGCCGCCGCGCACCCACTGGGACATGCTGCTGGAGCGTCGCTCGATCGAAGAGCTCGAGGAGCTGCTCAAGGAGCGCCTGGAGCTCATCAAGACGAAGCGGCGCGGCTGAGCTTCGCCGCTGCCTGACGCCAGGCGCGGCCCCTCGGCCGGGCCTGGCGGGTGCGCCCGTGACTAGCCGCGGGCGCCCCGAAGCCGGTTCACCCGGCCGGCGATCCCCCACCGCGCGACCTTGACCATCGCTTCGCGGATGTTCGAGCCGCTCATCTTCGACACGCCCAGCTCACGTTCGGTGAACGTGATCGGCACCTCTTTAATGGTGAATCCGCTGTTCACCGCCCGCCAGGTGAGGTCGACCTGGAAGCAGTAGCCCTTCGATTCGACCGCGTCCAGACCGATCTTCTCCAGCACACCGCGGCGGTAGGCCCGGTAGCCGGCGGTGATGTCGTGGATTCCGACGCCGAGCAACAGACGCGCATACGTGTTGGCGGTCTTGGACAGCACCAGCCGGCGCACCGGCCAGTTTCGCACCGTCCCGCCGTCGACATAACGCGAGCCGATCGCCAGGTCGGCGCCGGCGTCGATGGCGTCCAGCAAACGGTAGAGCTGCTCGGGAGCGTGGCTGCCGTCGGCATCCATCTCCACGATCACCTCGTAGGGGCGCTCCAGCCCCCAGGCGAATCCGGCCAGGTAGGCCGCGCCCAACCCGGCCTTGGAGGTCCGGTGCATCACGTGAATACGCTCCGGGTCCTCGGCCGCGCGCTCATCGGCCAGCTTCCCGGTACCGTCCGGACTGCCGTCGTCGACGACGAGAACGTGCACCTCAGGGCGGGCCTGCTGTAGCCGGTCCAGGATGATCGGCAGGTTCTCCAACTCGTTGTAGGTGGGGATGACCACCAGAGTGTGCAGGCTGGGACGCTCACTCATCGGCGCCGCTCCTCCCGTTCTCCGCATCGGCGCCGGTGCGGCCCCGCTTGAAATGACGTCGCGTAATCCGACCGCGCATGAAGTTTCCATTTTGCCGTATGGCGACCAGCAGGGACGCAACGGCCGCTCCGAGCAACACCCATTGCAGTACCGGCCCCCACCGCGTCGCCGTGGTCAGCGTGGTCTTGAGGCGCACGTGGCTGTCAAGGTAGGCGGGCTCGAAGAAGTCGGTCCGAGCCAGCTCGCGGCCATCGGGGGCGATCACCGCACTGATTCCGGTGGTTCCGGCCACGACGACGTAGCGGTCGTGCTCGACTGCGCGCACCTTGGCAAACGCCAGCTGCTGGTCGCTCATGGTCTCGTCGAAGGTCGCGTTGTTGGTCGGTACCGCCAGGATCTGGGCGCCGGCGAGCACCGACTGACGCGGCGCGCGGTCGAAGATCACCTCCCAGCAGGTGGCCACCCCGACCGGAACGCCGGCCACATGCACCACCCCGTTGCCGCGGCCGGGAACGAAATACCCGGCCCGGTCGGCGTAGCCGGACAGGTGGCGGAAGAAACCGCGCCACGGCAGGTACTCGCCGAACGGCTGCACGATCCGCTTGTCGTGGCTCTCCCCCGGCCCGGTGCGCGGATCCCACACCAGCACCGAATTCGACGCGACCGGATTGTCGCGGCTCCAGCCGGGCGCCGTACGCACCGTGCCCACCAGGATCGGGGCGTCGACCGCTTGGGCGGCGACGGTGATCTGCTGCGCGGCATCGATGTTCGTCAACGGATCGATGTCCGAGGCGTTCTCCGGCCAGATCACGAACAGTGGCTTCGGGGCACGCCCGGTCGTGACATCCTCTGCCAACCGCAAGGTTTCACGGACGTGGTAGTCCAGCACCTCGCGGCGCTGGGCGTTGAAGTCGAGTCCCAGTCGCGGCACATTGCCCTGTACGGCGGCCACGGTGATCGACGGGTCGTCGCCGGCGCCCACCCCGGAGCGGCGGACCCCCGGCCACACCACGACGGCGGTCAGCATCACCAGGCAGATACACAGTCCGGGCACCAGCACCGCCGGCGGGCGGTCGCTCGCGCCGGGTGGCGGTGGATTCCGCAGCCACCGCACGATCTCGATCGACAGGGCGGCTCCGGCGCAACCGATCAGCACCACCCCGGTCGACAGCAACGGAACACCACCGAGCGCGACCAGTGGCAGCAGCGGTCCTGCGGTCTGTCCGTATCCCACTGCGCCCCAAGGGAACCCGCCGAAGGGGAAGATCGACTTCGCCCATTCCTGGGCCGCCCACAGCAGCGCAAACCAGATCGGCCAGCCGGCCAGGGACCGCACCGTCACCGCCGCCGCCCCGAACAGCGCGGGAAACAGTGCACACATCAGCGCCAGGATCAGCCAGGGCAGCGCGCCGACCAGACCGCCCACCCACGGCAGCAGCGGCACATAGAACGCCAGGCCGCACAGCAGGCCATACCCGAATCCTCCGGCAACGGTGGTCTCGCGGCGAATGAGCACCCAACTCAGCAGCCCGAAGGCGACAATCGCCGCCCACCACCAGTTAAGTGGGGGGAAGCTGGACCGCAACAGCATGCCCGCCACCACCGATGCGGCCAGCTGCGCCCAGCGATCCGCCGTGGCGATGCCCAGCCGCTCCAGCCGGTTCGGTCGGGGCGGGCCGGCGTCGGTGACGGTGACGGTGTCGGCAGCCGCTTCGGCGGGTGCGTCATCGGTCGAGTCGGCCGGTACGTCAGCAGGGTCCGCCGGTACGTCAGCAGGGTCGGCAGCCCCGTCACCGGCCGGGTCGTCGGTGGCGATTTCAGCTGCCGGTTCGTCGGTGGGCTCAACCATGCAGGACCACACCACGGTGCACAGTGCGTCGGCATTGGGGACTGACGCCGGACTCGAGCACCGGCAACGCCGGCACCCGGGCGCGCGGATCGGTCGACCACCGCTGCACGGAGTCGCGAGGCGCCTGGACGGCGAGATCGCCGGTCTCCCAGACCGCGTAGGACGCGGGTGCGCCGGCCACCAGGGTCCCGGTGAGGCCATCGTTGATTCCGGCGGCTCGCCAGCCGCCGCGCGTGGATGCGGCGAACGCCGCCCGCGTCGACACCGCGCTGCCGGGCGTGCGGTGGTGCGCGGCGGCGCGCACGGCGGCCCACGGATCCAAGGCGGCCACCGGGCTGTCAGAACCGAACGCGAGGGGCACGCCTTGGGATGCTAACAGCGCGAACGGGTTCAGCCCGGCGGCTCGTTTCGCGCCCAGGCGCTGGGCGTACATGCCGTCCTCGCCGCCCCACAGTGCGTCGAACACCGGCTGCATGCTGGCGATCACGCCCCAGGCACCCAGCTTGGCGGCCTGCTCGGCGGTGACCATCTCCAGGTGTTCCAGCCGGTGCCCGCAGCGCGCCACCGCGGGCACTCCGAACTTCTCCACCACCCGTTCCAGCGCCGCGACCACCGTGGCGACCGCGGCGTCGCCGATCACATGGAATCCGGCGGTCACCTCGGCCTCGGTGCAGGCCAACAGGTGGGCGGTGACCGCGTCGAGATCCAGGTGGCTCACCCCGGTACAACCGGGTGCATCGGCGTAGGGCTCGTGCAGCCACGCGGTGTGCGACCCCAGCGCCCCGTCGACGAACAGGTCGCCGCCGAGTCCGCGCGCACCGGTGTCGGCGATCAGTTCGCGTGCCCGGGCGGCGCTGGTGACCGCTTCGCCCCAGTAGCCGATGACCTCGACGCCGTGGCCGCCTTCGCCCAGGGCCCGCAATTCGCGCCAGTCATCGAGACCGCCGATGTCCGGGCCCGCGCATTCGTGAAGCGCGACGATCCCGGCCGCGGCCGCTGCGTCCAGCGCGGCCGCCCGGGCCTCCGCGCGCTGCCCGGCGGTGAGCAGCGTGCCTGCGGCTGCACGGACCCTGTGATGGGCATCGCCCGTCAGTGGGGTGGCCGCGTCGATCCCGGTGGGCAGTTCCGGCACCAGGTTGCGCAATGCGGTCGAGGCCAGCGCGGAGTGGACGTCGGCGCGAGACAGGTATGCGGGTCGATCGCCGACCACCGCATCAATGGCTGCGGTGTCCGGGGCACGGCCTTCGGGCCAGCCGGATTCGTCCCAGCCGTGTCCGCGGATCGGTTCGCCGGGATGGGCGGCGGCGTAGTCGGCGAGCAGTTGCAGGCAGTGCTGTGCCGACGTCGCCGGCCGAAGGTCCAAGCCGATGCGGCAGAGTCCCGTCTCGGTGATGTGGACGTGGCTGTCCACGAATGCCGGTGTCACCAGCGCGCCGTCGAGTTCGATCACCTCGGCCTGCGGGAACTGCTCACGGCCGACGTCGTCGCTGCCCAGCCAGGCCACCACCCCGTCGCGGACCGCCATCGCAGTGGCATCGGGATGGGTCGGGCTGTGGATTCGCCCACCGAGCAGCAAAGTGGCAGGCCTGGCGGTCACATCGGTCACGACGTAAAAAGTACGGGTTGCTACAGGCTGCCGGTCAGGCGACCGGAAGGGCGCGCTGCCCGGTGTCGGTGACGTCGACGAATTCCGCGTCGATGTAGTCGGCTGTCCGGCCCGTCGCGCGGCGGGTGCTGTACCACTGCCGACCGACCGTGGCCGCCGCCACCAGCGGGGCATGCCTGCCCAGCGCGGTGGCCGCCACCGTCGCCAGCAGCGGGCGGGCGGCGGCCCGAGTCGGGGGCGCCAGCAGCAGCAGACCCGCCAGCGACGTCACCGGCCCCGGAACGAGGACGAGCACGGCTCCGGCCGTGACCAGCCCGCTGTCGGCGAGAACACCCGGATCGGCGGGCTTGCGCAGGCGGCGGATCTGGTGCCTGATCTGTCCGCTTGCCAGCACCAGTCCGGCCGCGAAGATGCCCAGCAGCAGCAACGTCGTCCAACCGAAGCCGAACGCCCAGATCAACGCGGCAACCGCCGCCAGCTCGACCAGGGCGTAGAGACCGAAGATCCGCAGCACACCACTCACCATGCCACTCCAACGTTTGTGCCCCGGATGTGGTTCCAGCCAACCGCGGGGACACGTGGGGAGGGCAATACTGGTGCGATGACGACGATCCAGATCGAGACGCCCGCCGGCCCCATCGATGCGCTGCTGGACACCCCGGCGGGGTCTGGACCGTGGCCCGGTGTGGTGGTGATCCACGACGCGATCGGCTACGGCAGGGACATGCAGGCCATCTCCGAACGCGTCGCGGGCGCCGGTTACCTCGCGCTGTCGCCGAACCTGTACTCGCGAGGCGGGAGGGCGCGCTGTATCACCAGAGTGTTTCGGGAGCTGCTCACCCAGCGCGGCCGTGCCCTCGACGACATCCTGGCCGCCCGCGACCATCTGCTGGGGATGCCCGAATGCTCGGGTGCGGTCGGTATCGCCGGCTTCTGCATGGGTGGCCAGTTCGCACTGATTTTGGCGCCCAGAGGTTTCGGGGCCTCCGCGCCGTTCTACGGCGTGCCACTTCCCCGCCACCTGGAGCAGACCCTCGACGGCGCCTGCCCGATCGTGGCCAGCTTCGGAGCCCGCGATCCGCTCGGTCGCGGTGCCGCCGATCGGCTACGGCGCGTGGTCGAGGACAAGAACATTGCGCACGACATCAAGCTGTATCCGGGAGCCGGCCACAGCTTCGCCAACGAACTGCCGGCGCAGCCCCTGATCCGCATCGCCGGCTTCGGCTACGACGAGGCCGCGACCGCCGACGCCTGGGAACGCGTCTTCGGGTTCTTCGGCGAGCATCTGCACGCCCAGGCCTGAGGGCTCAGGCCGGACTTCCGGCCGCTGCGAGCACCCGCGGGAACAGCACGTTGTTCTCTTTGTGCACGTGCAGATGGATGTCGGACTCCAGGTCGGCCAGGCCCGCCAGCATGGCGGTGTAGCTGGCGCAGGCGTCCACCGGCACGGTGTAGCCGTCGGTGAGTTCGCGCAGTTCGGCCAGCAGGCGACCGGCATTGTCGTGCTCCTGCTGGTTCTCCGCCAGTTCGGTGCGCACCTCGTCGGGCAGTCCGCGCTCGGGGCGCCCCGCATGCAGGCTGATCTGAGGGAACAACAGGGTCTCTTCGGTACGCAGGTGCGGTTCCATGCCGTCGCGGAGCTGATGAAAGACCTCGCGGACCCGGAGCAGTTCGCCGTGCTTGGGACCGTGCACGCGTGCGACCTTGTCCACCAGCTCGGCCAGGCGCGGGAACTCGTCCCACAGGAACCGGTGGTGGGTACTGACAATGTGGGCGATCAGCGAGGTGTCGTCGTAGCCGGCCCAGTCCGCCGGCGCACCGGGTGCGGTGGCGTTGAGCGCGGCCAGCACCTCGTCGACATCGACTCCGTCGGCGGCGCACGCCGCGCCCAGGGTGCGCTGACCGTGGCAACAGAAGTCGATCCCGAACCGGCTCAGGACACGGGTGGACGACGGGTCGGCGGTGACGATGTCGCCCAGGATCTGGTCGGAAGTGACAGTGGCCACGACGGCTCCTAGAGGTGAGGGGGCAGATCCCACAATGCCTATTTCAATGAGCACAGTAAATTATATGTGACGCGCTCATCACGCCGGATCGGCCGGGGTCAAGGCCAACCCGACGTTGGTGTGCATACCGCCCCGCAACCTGCTGAAGAAGGTGAATACCGGGCCGATCAGTTTGTAGCGCTTGTTGATCGCCGCGTAGACAGCAGCATTATGCGACTTGTCCAAGACGGTGGCGACGGCCTCGATGGCCTCGCTCTTCGGCCGTCCGCGCATGTCGCAGATGGCTACGGTCACCCGCGGGGTGTTGCGGATTCGCTTGACCTTCCAGGATGACTCCTGGGTGATCACCAGCAGTCGGTCGCCGTCCGGTGCGGTCCACACCGGCGTCGGCTTGGGCCGCCCGTCCTTGGTGAACGTGGTCAGCAGCACATAGTCGGACTTGGCGATCTGGGCGAAAGTCGGGGCCATGCCCGCGAACCTACCTGCCCGCAGCCCCGACAGCGCGGGTGGTGTGAAACGCGCGCACCCCTACAGCGGCGGGCGGTTCGCGATGGGATGCAGGTCGGCGAGCTTGGGCAGCTCGGCTTTGGGCTGCTCGGCATCCACGAAGTCCGCTACGGCATCCATAGTGATCAGTCCGTAGCGCACCAGCAGATCAACCGCGTTCAGGCCGAAGTGCGTGGCAACCCGGATCAGGTTGTCCGCGGTGATCAGACGACCTTCGTGGGCCGCCTTGTAGTAGGCGGACTTGCGATAGCCGAAGGCTTCGTACACCTCGGTTGCGGGAAGCGGCCTGCCGACCAGGTATGGCAGCACGACCGACGGGTCCTTTTTACGATCGTCCATGGAATTACACACTAGTCCTGTCAGGCGGGACTACGTCAGAGATCTCTGTCGAAACTCTTCGTTAATTCCCACGAGCCGGGTAGGTCGGGTCACGACACATTCTACGTAGTTGCCGGTTCGAACCCCGGCGCGGGGGACCACTTTGTTAACGCGGCATCCGCCGCCACACCGATTGCGGCAACATCCTCAGCACGGCGAACATCGGGCGCAGCGCCCACGGCACCCATACGGTGCGGCGGCCCCTGCGCAGCGCCCGGTCCGCCGCGAGCGCCACCTGCTGCGGGGTGCTCGCCAACGGGGCGGGGTCCATTCCGGTGGTCATCCGGCCGATGACGAATCCCGGGCGGACGATCAACAGGTGCACACCGGTGCCGTGCAGGGCGTCGGCGAGACCGCTGGCGAAGCCCTCCAGGCCGGCTTTGGCCGACCCATAGACGTAGTTGGCTCGCCGCACCCGCACCCCCGCCACCGAGGAGAACACCACCATGCGGCCCCGGCCGGCGGTGCGCATCGCCGCGGCCAGGTGGGTGAGCAGACTGATCTGGGCGACGTAGTCGGTGTGCACGACCGCCACCGCATGGGCAGCATCGGACTCCGCGCGGGCCTGATCACCCAAGACCCCGAAGGCCAGCACGGCGGTGCCGATCGGTCCGTGCTCGGCGATCAACGCCGCCACCAGGGGGCCGTGGCCGGTCAGGTCGTCGGCATCGAACTCTTTCACGTGTACCGCGACCGCCCCCGCGTCGCGCACCGCGGCCACTTCGGCGGCGAGCCGATCGGCGGATCGCGCCGCCAACACGACCGTCGCCCCCGGGGCGAGCTGTCGCGCCAGTTCGACGCCGATCTCACTTCGCCCGCCGAAAATCACCACCGGGCCGTCCACCGTGTCGTTCACGGCTGAGATTATCGCCTGCGCTAGCGTGTGCGGTGATGGCGAACGCGACGACCCGACTCACCAGTGACGCGCTGGCGTTTCTCACCGAACGCCACCTGGCGATGCTGACCACCTTGCGCGCGGACGGTTCTCCGCATGTGGTCGCGGTCGGTTTCACCTTCGACCCGAAGACTCACATCGCGCGAGTGATCACCACCGGCGGGTCGCAGAAGGCAGTCAACGCCGAGCGGGCCGGAGTCGCCGTCCTGAGTCAAGTCGACGGGGCGCGCTGGCTCTCGCTGGAGGGAAGCGCCACCGTCAACGACGCCCCCGCAGCGGTGCGCGACGCCGAGCTGCGCTACGCCCAGCGCTACCGCACACCGCGGGTGAACCCGCAGCGCGTGGTGATCGAAGTCCAGGTGGAGCGGGTGCTGGGTTCTGCCGACCTGCTCGACCGCGGCAACCGCTAGTCAGCCGACTCCGTCACCGGCACCACCACCAGGTCGTGCGGCCGGCTGTTCAGTGATTCCGCGCCGTCGGCGGTGACGATCACGATGTCTTCGATGCGGGCGCCCCACTTGCCGGGAAAGTAGATGCCGGGCTCGACCGAGAACGCCATCCCGGCCCGCAGCGGCTCGTCATTGCCGGCAACGATGTAAGGCTCCTCGTGCACCGACAGGCCGATGCCGTGCCCGGTGCGGTGCACGAAGTAGTCGGCCAGGCCGGCCTCGGCCAGCACGTCGCGAGCCGCCGCGTCGACCTGCTGTGCCGTCACCCCCGGGCGAACACTGGCCACCGCGACACGCTGCGCCTCATGTAACACCGAATAATGTTGCACAACATCGGGATTCGGCTCCCCCAGGCTGTACGTTCGAGTCGAGTCGGAGTTGTAGCCCGGCTCCACCGGCCCGCCGATGTCGACGACCACGATGTCACCGGCCTGCAGCACCCGCTCGGAGCATTCGTGGTGCGGGTCGGCGCCGTGCGGGCCCGAACCCACGATGACGAAGGCCGCCTCCGTATGCCCTTCGGCCACGATCGCCGCGGTGATGTCGGCGGCGACGTCGGCCTCGGTGCGGCCCGGAACCAGGAACTCCGGCACCCGGGCGTGCACCCGGTCGATCGCCGCGCCGGCCCTGCGCAGCGCGTCGATCTCGCTGGGGTCCTTGATCATTCGCAGATCACGAAGGACGCCAGTTGCCAAAACGGGCGTCGTGCCGAGCACATCGGCCAGTGGCAACAGATGCAGTGCCGGCATCGAGTCGGTGACCGCGACCGCCGCCGAGGCTGTCCCCAGCGCCTCACCCACCATGCGATAGGGATCCTCGCCGTCTACCCAGTCCCGCACCGCCACCCCCAGATCGGCCACCGCGGATTCGCGCAGCGCCGCCAACTCCAGTCGCGGCACCACCATGGTGGGTGTGCCCGAGGCCGGCAGCACCAGCGCGGTGAGCCGCTCGAAAGTCTGGGCACGCGATCCGATCAGGTAGCGCAGGTCGTACCCGGGGGTGATCACCAGGCCGGCCAGGCCGGCGTTCCCGGCGGCATCGGCCGCGGCGGTCAGTCGGTGGGCATAGACACTGCTTTCGAACCGGGAAGTCACGCACATCAGGCTATCGGGCGGCAAATAGGCTGGCACCCATGACTGCTCCGGTGTTGCTTCTCGACGGTGCCAGCATGTGGTTCCGCTCCTACTTCGGGGTACCGTCCTCGATCACCGCACCCGACGGCCGGCCGGTCAATGCGGTGCGGGGCTTCTTCGACTCGGTGGCCACGCTGATCACCCGCCAGCGTCCCGGACGGCTGGTGGTCTGCCTGGACCTGGACTGGCGGCCCCAGTGGCGAGTGGACCTCATCCCCTCCTACAAGGCCCACCGCGTGGCCGAGGAGGTGCCCGACGATTCCGACGTCGAAGAGGTGCCCGACGAGCTGAGCCCTCAGGTGGAGATGATCGCCGAGCTGCTCGACGCGTTCGGCATCACCACCGGCGGGGCGCCCGACTTCGAGGCCGATGACGTACTGGGCACCTTGGCCGCCGCCGAACGCCGCGATCCGGTGATCGTCGTCAGCGGCGACCGCGACCTGCTGCAGGTGGTCGCCGATGAGCCCGTCGCCGTGTCGGTGCTCTATCTGGGGCAGGGTCTGGCCAAAGCGACACTGTTCGGCCCGGACGAGGTGGCGCAGCGTTACCGGCTGCCGGCCGAGCGGGCCGGCGCTGCCTACGCCGAAATGGCGTTGTTGCGCGGTGATCCCTCCGACGGGCTGCCGGGGGTGGCCGGGATCGGGGAAAAGACGGCGGCGGGTCTGCTGACCCAGTACGGCTCGCTGGCGGCGGTGCTGGCCGCCGCCGCCGACCCGGGATCGCCGATGGCCAAAGGAGTTCGGGCCAAGCTGCTGGCCGGGCAGGACTACATCGAGGCCGCCGAGCGGGTGGTGCGGGTGGCCACCGATGCCCCGGTCGCCCTGTCGACGCCGTCGGACACCCTGCCCCGGGTGGCCGCCGACCCGGCCCGCGTCGCCGAGCTGGCCGGGCGACTCGGTGTCGCGTCCCCGATTACTCGGCTGCAGCGGGCGCTCGACACGCTGCCTGACTAGCTGGCCTGAACGGACTACTTGGGCCGGCCGACCTCGTAGGTGCCCGAGTTGTCCTGGAAGGTGACGGTCACCTGACGCTTGGTCCCGTCGATGCTGACCTCGCAGTTGAAGGTGTCGCCCTGCTTGACCACCGGGCTCTGCCCGTTGTTGCAGCGGACGTCCTTGACATTCTTGGCGCCGTAGCCGTTGGTCTGGTCGGCCAGGATCTGCTGCACGCCTTCCTGCGCCTTGTCGATGTCGAGCTTGGTGGTCACGAAGAAACCGGGCTTCCAGAAGCCCAGCACCAGCACCGCCAGGACGATGATGCCCACGGTGCCGGCGAGCACAGAGCTGACCAGACTCGACGGGCGCTTGGTCTCGGTGCCCGGACCGGGGTACTGGGCCGGCTGACCGTACGGCGACGGCTGCCCGTACTGACCGGGCTGGCCGTACTGACCCGGCTGGCCGTACTGACCCGGCTGGCCGTACTGACCGGGCTGGCCGTACTGACCGGGCTGGCCGTACTGACCCGGCTGGCCGTACGGCGACGGCTGACCGTACTGCTCGGGCTGCGGGTAACCGGGGTATTGCTGCGGCGCCGAAGGATATGCGCCCTGCTGGGGGTATTGGGGGTACTGCTGCGGCGTGTAGGCCGGGGGCTGCCACTGCTGCTCGGCGCCCGGCACGGGACCCTGTCCGGTGCCCTGGTCCTCGGGCTGACCGGGCTGCTGAGGCTGCCACGGCTGCGTCGGGTCGTATCCCTGCGGTCCGCTCATCGTTGTTCCTCAAGTCCTCTCACATAGCGGGTGCTGATCACCGCCGGCTCTCCACCGTAGCGCCCGGACCAGCCTACCCGGCGTCAACGGCGACGACCCCGCGCAAAACCGTGTCGATCGCCTGTTTTGCTGTGGCACGCAACTCGGGACTGGGTGCGGCATTGCGCAACTGATCCAGCAGGTCGAGCACTTGACGGCACCAGCGCACGAAATCGCCCGCCGACAACGGTGTGCCCCCGCCGGCCGCATCGGAAGCCGCCAGTGCCGAGGCCAGATCGCCGCTGCGCGCCCACCGGTAGACCGCGGCGACAAACCCGTCGTCGGGTTCCCGGGTCGGGTTGATGCCGTGCCGGCGCTCGTCGGCTCGCAACGCCGACGAGAGCTTGCGGGTCTGCTGCAGTGCCCGGCGCACCGCCTCGGTGGGCGCCTGCAAAGTCGGCGGGCCACCGGGGCCGTCAGTGCCGCGCGTCTCGTAGAGCACCGCAGAGACCACCGCAGCCAATTCCGGCGGCTTGAGGCCCTCCCACGCGCCGGTGCGCAGGCACTCGGCAACCAGAAGGTCGCTCTCGCTGTAGATCCGAGCCAGCATCCTGCCGTCCTCGGTGACGCGGGGATCACCATCGGCCGGGGTGATCGCGTCGGTGCCTTCGCCGGCCCGGATGAAGCCGCGTTCGGTCAGCAGGCCGACGATGCGGTCGAAGGTGCGTGCCAGCGAGTTGGTGGCCGCCTCGACTTTCCTGCGCAACTGCGCATTGTCGGCTTCCACTCGCAGGTAGCGCTCGGCGAGGCGCACCTGGGCTTCGCGATCGGGGGCGTCGTGGACGGGATGGTCACGCATGCGCTGGCGCAGCGCGGTCAGCTCCGGATCCGCCGGAGCGTCATCTGCGTCGCCGCGGCGGCGCCGCCCGCTGGGAACGTCCAGGCCTGCAGCCGCGGAGCGCAGTGCCGAGGCCAGGTCGCGGCGAACGCGCGGCTGGCGGTGCTCCACCCGCTTGGGCAGGCTCATGGTGCCGATCGGCGGGACGGCACCCGAATAGTCCGCCGTGGAGATGCGGCCGGCCCAGCGATGCTCGGTGAGCACCAGTGGGCGTGGTTCATCGGAATCCCGATCGGCCTGCAGCACCACCGCCAGTCCGCCGCGACGGCCATGGCTGAGGTTGATGATGTCGCCGCGGCGCAGCGCCGCCAGTGCGTCACTGGCGGCGCGACGGCGTTGCAGCCGCGAGGCCCGCGCCTGGGCGCGTTCACGTTCGGAGATCTTCGCCCGCAACCGGGCGTAGTCGAGCACTGCCGAGTCGCGCCCACCGAACTCGGCGGCGATCTCGTCGAGGGTGCGTTCACCGCGCTCGGCGCTGCGCACCAGTCCGACCACAGAGCGGTCGGCCTGGTATTGCGCGAACGACTGCTCCAGCAGCTGGTGGGCCTGCTCGGGTCCCATGTGCTGCACCAGGTTGATCGTCATGTTGTAGGACGGCGCGAAGGAGCTGCGCAGCGGGAACGTGCGCGTGGATGCCAGTCCGGCTACCTGGTCGGGGTCGGCGGTGCTCTCCCCCGGGTGCCACAGCACCACCGCGTGGCCTTCGATGTCGATGCCGCGCCGGCCGGCCCGGCCGGTCAGCTGGGTGTACTCCCCCGGTGTGAGCGCGGCGTGCTGCTCACCGTTGAACTTCACCAGCCTCTCGAGCACCACGGTGCGGGCCGGCATGTTGATCCCGAGCGCCAGCGTTTCGGTGGCGAACACGGCTTTGACCAAGCCCGCGGCGAACAGTTCCTCGACGGTGTGGCGAAACACCGGCAGCAGCCCGGCGTGGTGGCCGGCCAAGCCCCGCAACAGCCCCTCGCGCCATTCGTAGTAGCCCAGCACGTCCAGGTCGTCGTCGGCCAGATCGCCGCAGCGGTGGTCGATCACCTCGGCGATGCGGGCCCGTTCGGATTCGGTGGTCAGCCGCAGGGGCGAGCGCAGGCACTGCTTGACCGCAGCGTCGCAGCCGGCCCGGGAGAACACGAAGGTGATCGCCGGCAGCAGACCCGCGGACTCCAGGACCGCGATCACGTCCGGGCGCATCGGCGGGCGATAGGTCGGCCGATCTGTGCGGCCGGTGCCACCGCGCCGCGGGCGCCGGTCGCTGCCCCAATCGGTGAGCCGGTCGGCTTCGCGGCGATGGGCGATGTGGCGCAGCAGCTGCGGGTCCACCCGCGGCCGGCCCCCCGCGGCGCCGGCACCCGAATCCGGCCGGGTCTCAAACAGATCGAAGAGCCGCCGACCGACCATCATGTGCTGCCACAGCGGTACCGGGCGATGTTCGTCGACCACGACAGCGGTGTCGCCGCGCACCGTTTGGATCCAGCCGCCGAATTCCTCGGCGTTGCTGACCGTCGCCGAGAGGCTGACCAGCCGCACCTCTTCGGGCAGGTGCAGGATGACCTCCTCCCACACCGCGCCGCGCATCCGGTCCGCCAGGAAGTGCACCTCGTCCATGACGACGTGGGAAAGACCATGCAGTGCTGAAGAATTCGCGTACAGCATGTTGCGCAGCACCTCGGTGGTCATCACCACCACCGGTGCATTCGAGTTGATCGACAGGTCACCGGTCAGAAGGCCCACCCGATCTTTGCCGTTCCGGGCCACCAGGTCGGTGTGCTTCTGGTTGCTCAGCGCCTTGATCGGCGTGGTGTAGAAGCACTTCCCGCCACCGGCCAGGGCGAGGTGCACCGCGAACTCGCCGACGACGGTCTTGCCCGCGCCGGTGGGAGCACACACCAGCACACCCCGGCCGTCCTGCAGGGCCTCGCAGGCCCGACGCTGGAAACCGTCCAGTCCGAACGGCAATTCGGCGATGAAGCGACTCAGCTCGGTCTGTCCGGGCGTCTCCGGCGGACTACTCATGCGGCGCGGTGACCGGGGTGGGCGCCTCGAGGGGCGAGGCTTGGTCGTCGGACAGCGCGGTGGCCGACTCCCGCTTGGCTTTGCGCTTGTCGTGCAACCGGGCGATCTGGATGGCGAACTCCTGCAGCAGGCTCAGCGTGCAGCCCAGCACGATCATCGAGAACGGGTCCGAGCCCGGGGTGAAGAACGCGGCGAACACGAACATCGCGAAGATCAGCCCGCGGCGCCACTCCTTGAGCCGCTCGTAGCTGATCACGCCGACCATGTTGAGCATCACGATCAGCAGCGGGAACTCGAAGCTGATCCCGAAAACCACCAGCAAATTGAGTAGGAACCCGAAATAGCGATCGCCCGATAGAGCGGTCACCTGGACGTCGCTGCCGACGGTCAGCAGGAATCCGAGCGCCTTGGACAGCACCAGGTAGGCCAGGATGGCGCCGGTGACGAACAGCATGGCCGCCGAGACGACGAACGCCACCGCGAAGCGCCGCTCCTTGCGGTACAGGCCCGGGGTGATGAACGCCCACAGTTGGTAGAACCAGACCGGGCAGGCCAGCACGATTCCGGCGGCCAGTCCCACCTTGAGTCGCAGCATGAACTGGTCGAACGGCGCGGTCGCCAGCAACCGGCACTGCCCGTCGTGAGCGATCTCCGCCCGCGACGAGGCCGGCAGCTCGCAGTAGGGATGACGCAGCCACTCGCCGAGGCTGTCCAGCCCGAAGAGCGGCTGGGTGTACCAGATGAAACCGACGATCGTGGTGAGCACGATCGCTGCCATGGAGATCAGCAACCGGGTGCGTAGCTCCCGCAGGTGATCGACGAGCGACATCGTCCCGTCGGGATTCGTGCGGCTACGCCGCTGACGGGGGTCGAGCCGCCGCAGAAATCCGAGCGTGCGCACAGTCGAATGGGGCGCGGTCGCCGCGACGGCGGGACCGGGTTACGCCGACTGGCCGCCGGCTGCCGGCGGATCGACCCGCTCGGACGCGACGGTGGTCGAGGTGGCAGTCGAATCCGGCTTGTTCTCGTTCTGCAGCTCGCGGACCTCGGACTTGAAGATGCGCAGCGACTTGCCGAGCGAGCGTGCCGCATCGGGCAGTCGCTTGGCGCCGAAAAGAATGATCACGGCGACGGCGAGGATCGCCAGGTGCGACGGTCCTAAAGCGTTCACTTTGGTTACCTCCAGACGTCGCCACGATGCTACCGCAGCTCGGGGGCCCGGCGGTTCAGCGAGGCTCGACGAAGGAGAGCCGGAGCTGGAACCGCCGCATGAACCGGGCGGTTCAGCGAGGCTCGACGAAGGAGAGCCGAAGCTGGAACTAACCCGGTGGGGCGTCCCGCGGCCGGGTCTCGTCGGTCCAGCTCTGGCCGTCGAAGTAGCGCAGCTGCTCGGCGTCAGACGGATCGGGATACCAGTCCGGAATCACGGGCAGCTGCTCAGCGCGCGTCACTCTGGCCTTGACCAGAAAAACGATGGCCACCACGATTCCCACCATCACGGCCAGAAAGACGAGGTCGGCCACGAGGGTTCCGGCGGTGTAGGCCGTCACGGGCTGACCTCATACATCGCCAGTGCGGCGGTTGACGCCTCACGCAGCCCGGTGACGACCGATTCCGGCGAGATCACCTGCACTTCATCGCCCATACCCAGCAGCAGCCGGATCAGCCACTCATCGGAGGCGTAGGTCAGACGGGCTTCGCGCCAGCCATCGGCGAGCTCGCTGAGATCCTGCATCGGGTAGTACTCGAACATCCACGCCGCCGACGGCGCCACCCGCACGATGGCGACCGGCAGCGACGGGTCGGCATCGAAGAGCGAGGTGTCGGTTTCGGCCTGCAGCGCCGGCTCCGGCGGTGCCGACGGCTCGTCGAGCAGTCGGACGTCGTCAATGCGGTCGAACCGGAACAACCGCACGCCCTGGGAGTCGCGGCACCACGCCTCCAGGTAACTGTGTGCGCCGATCAACACCACCCGGATCGGGTCCACGACCCGATGCGACATGCTGTCGCGGGACGCCGCGTAGTAGTCGATTGCCAGCGCTCGGTGCTGCTGGACGCCGTCGCGGACCAGGTCGGCGGCCGACGGGTCGTGGGTGACTGAGACGGGCCCTGCCGGTGCTGCGGCGCCGGCGGCCTCCTCGATCTTGGCGATCGCACTGCGGGCGGCCCGTGGGTCGACGATGCCGGGCATGTCGACCAGGGTGCGCAACGCCATCAGCAGGACCGTGGCCTCCCGCGACGTCAGCCGCAGTGGCCGATCGACTCCGGCAGATTGGAACACGTCCAGACGGTCCTCATAGAACGTCACGTCGATCAGATCGCCGGGGTCGTAGCCGGGCAGGCCGCACACGGCCAACTGCTCCAGGTCGCTCTGCAGCTGGCTGAGGCTCACGCCGAGTTCGGCGGCGGCCTGCTTCTTGGTGATCCCGGGGCGGGCCTGCAGGTACGGCACCATGTTCAGTAGCCGCACCAGGCGTTTCGACAGCTGGGTCACACCGGCACCTCCCCCGCGCGGGCGCTCAGGCGCGCCACCACGTCGTCACGTAGGGACGGCGGGTCCAGGACAACGGCATCAGCCCCGTAACCGGCGATCTCCCTGGCCAACCGGTCATAGGTTCCGATGTCGACGCCGATGATGTCGCCGTCACGGCCGGTGAGTGTCTGGCGGGCCAGCACGGTGCCGGCCCGGCGCAGCGCCACGGCCCGGCCATCGGCGACCCAGATGCGTGCCTGCAGCCCGCTGGGCGCATCGCCGACGGCCTCGGCGACGATCGCGCGCAGGTCGGCGTCGTCGGGCCGGGTGACGGCGCCGGCCGGCCCGATCGGCCGAACGTCCGGGCCGATCCTCGACATCCGGAAGGTGCGTACCGCGTTGCGGTCGCGATCGTGGCCGACCACGTACCAGCGGCCGGTGTGGGTGACCACGCCCCACGGTTCGAGGGTGCGGGTGACGTAGGGCTCGACCGGTGAGGGGCGGTGCTCGAACTGCACAGCCTGTCCCGCCTGGACGGCATCCATCAGCGCGCCCAGCGCCGGTTCGGCCCGGTGTATTCCCGGCAGCGCTGTCGGCGGCGCCACCAGCACGTCGGCCTGCTTCGCGTCCACGTCGATACCGGCGGCATGAAGTTTGGCGACGGCGCCCTCGGCGTTGGCGCGCAGCTCCGGTGACTGCCACAGCTGAACCGCGATCGCCACCGCGGCGGCCTCTTCGCGGGTCAGGTCGATGGCCGGCAGGGCGTAGGCGTCGGGGTTGATCCGGTATCCCTCCACCGTCTCGAACGCCGACACCTTGCCGGTCTCCAGCGGAATGCCGAGGTCCCGCAGCTCGTTCTTGTCACGCTCGAACATCCGGGAGAACGCCTCGTCGCTGGGGCTTTCGCCGTAGCCCTTCACGGTGGCGCGGATCTTCTCCGCGGTCAGATAGCGGCGGGTGGCCAGCAACGCGATGACGAGATTGAGTAGTCGCTCGACCTTCGCAGTTGGTGCCATGACAAGACAGAATAAGGCGCGCGGGTTACGCAGGTGTTTAGTTGCAGGTCTCGGGTCCGCTACATGCTGGCGATCAGGCGCTTGACCCGCTCGTCGACCGACCGGAAGGGGTCCTTGCACAGCACGGTGCGCTGGGCCTGGTCGTTGAGCTTGAGGTGCACCCAGTCGACGGTGAAGTCACGGCCGGCCGCCTGTGCGGCACTGATGAATTCACCGCGCAGTTTGGCACGGGTGGTCTGGGGCGGGGTGTCGACGGCCTCGTCGACTTCCTCGTCGGTGGTGACACGGGTGGCCAGTCCCTTGCGCTGCAGCAGATCGAACACGCCGCGGCCGCGCTTGATGTCGTGATAGGCCAGGTCCAGCTGGGCGATCTTGGGATCGGAGAGCTCCATGTTGTAGCGGTCCTGGTAGCGCTGGAACAGCTTTCGCTTGATCACCCAGTCGATCTCGGTGTCCACCTTGGCGAAGTCCTGCGTTTCCACGGCGTCGAGCTGGCGGCCCCACAGATCGATGACCTGCTCGAGCTGGGGGTTGCTGGCCCGGGTCTGCACGTACTCCACCGCCCGCCCGTAGTACTCGCGCTGGATGTCGAGAGCACCGGCCTGACGACCGCCGGCCAGGCGAACCGGCCGCCGGCCGGTGATGTCGTGACTGACCTCGCGGATCGCCCGGATCGGGTTGTCCAACGAGAAGTCCCGGAAGGACACCCCCGCTTCGATCATCTCCAGCACCAGTGCCGCACTGCCCACCTTGAGCAGAGTCGAGGTCTCGGACATGTTGGAGTCGCCGACGATGACGTGCAGGCGCCGGTACTTCTCGGCGTCGGCGTGCGGCTCGTCGCGGGTGTTGATGATCGGCCTGGACCGGGTGGTCGCGCTCGAGACGCCTTCCCAGATGTGCTCGGCACGCTGGGACAGGCAGAACGTGGCGGCTTTGGGGGTCTGCAGCACCTTGCCGGCGCCGCAGATCAGCTGGCGGGTCACCAGGAACGGCAGCAGCACGTCGGAGATCCGGGAGAATTCCCCGGCCCGCACGATCAGATAGTTCTCGTGGCAGCCGTAGGAGTTGCCCGCCGAATCGGTGTTGTTCTTGAACAGGTAGATGTCGCCGCCGATGCCCTCATCGGCCAGCCGCTGCTCGGCGTCGATCAGCAGGTCTTCCAGGACACGTTCGCCGGCGCGGTCGTGGGTGACCAGCTGAATCAGGTTGTCGCACTCGGCGGTGGCGTACTCAGGATGACTTCCGACATCGAGATACAACCGAGCTCCGTTGCGCAGGAACACATTCGAACTACGCCCCCACGACACCACCCGGCGGAACAGATAGCGCGCCACCTCGTCGGGCGACAACCTCCGATGGCCGTGGAAGGTGCAGGTGACACCGAACTCCGTCTCAATGCCCATGATTCTGCGCTGCACGCCATCGAGCGTACTGGTTGAACCAGCGCCGCGGGGCTCAGCTGCAGTTGGTGGCGTGGCGATCAGGCAGGCGGGTTGGCCGGGCTCGCGACGTTTTCCAGCACCACCTCGGCGACCTGGCGCATGGTGGTCCGCTTATCCATCGCGGCGCGCTGGATCCACTTGAAGGCCTCGGGTTCGGTCAGGCCGTGCACGGTCTGCAGCACGCCCTTGGCCCGCTCCACCAGCTTGCGGGTTTCCAGCTGCTCGGACAGGTTGGTGACCTCGCGCTCCAGGGCGGTGATCTCGTCGGCCCGGCTGACCGCCAGCTCGATGGCCGGTACCAGGTCGCCGGCGGTGAACGGCTTGACCAGATAGGCCATCGCCCCGGCATCACGGGCCCGTTCCACCAGGTCGCGCTGGCTGAACGCGGTCAGGATGACGATCGGTGCGATCCGCTTGGCGGCGATCTCGGACGCCGCGTCGATGCCGTCTCGGCGCGGCATCTTCACGTCGAGGATCACCAGGTCCGGTCGCAGCTGTTCGGCCAGCTCGACCGCTTCCTGCCCGTCGCCGGCCTCGCCCACCACCTCGTAGCCCTCTTCGCGCAACATCTCGGCGAGATCCAGCCGGATCAGCGCCTCATCCTCGGCGATCAGCACCCGCCGGGCTGGGCTCGGGCTGCTGTCGGACGTGGGGTTGGTCATACCCCTATTCTGTCGTGGCTGCCGGCTGGGGCAACCCTGAGGGTCATCGTCTAAGGTGGGAAGCCGCAGATACGCGCTGGCCCTCGTATCCCAACTGGCAGAGGAAACGGATTCAAAACCCGTGCAGTGTGAGTTCGAATCTCACCGAGGGCACCACGAATAAAGAGAGCCGCCCGGTCACGGGGCCGTCGGTCAGCATCTACCGTTCAGACCGATTGTTATTGCGCGCGCTGACCATCAGCCGGCTCACTGCGCGATGGTTTGCCATTAGCACCACCCAAGCTCCTTCGGAAACCTAGACTCGGCCACGCCGGGGTTACGGCAGCCGAGGAGGGCCATTGAGGAAGACCGTGCTGGGCGTACTCATTGCGCTGTTGGGCGTCTCGGTCGGCTTTCTCCTGTGGTCGTCGAACCACGCGTCGGACACCAAGCACGTGCCGGCCAAAGCTCGTGCGCAATACGCGGACGCATCACCCGGCCATGACGGCGGCATCGGTGGCAACCTGCTGCTACAGGGCGACCCGCTGCAAGAGCTCGCTGCCGCACCCAGTGACGACGAGGACTGCGAATCGTGCCAGCTGCCCTTTGTGCCGTTTTTCGGGACGCGGGCCGGCATCAACTGCGAAATCACTTACCGGCGAGCGGATCTGCCCGATTCGGCCTATTGCATGACGGTGAATCCGCCGCAGCACGTATCGATGGACAGCGACGGGGAGTTGTCGATCTGCTCGGACAGCGTCGAGTGCCTGTCCGATCCCCCGTACGACCAACCGATTCTTCCCTTCGGCCAGAGCGCGGATGCCGGCCCGTTCAACTGCCAGTCCGAAGCCACCGGCGTGACCTGCACTGTCGACTCATCCGGCCGCGGCTTCGTGATCTCAGGCGCGGGCATCGAACCGGTCGGCTGATGCGCCTCAGCGCGGCCAATACATGATCACGCCCACCCCGATCAGACAGATCAGCGCACCCAGCACGTCGGCCCGGTCGGGTCGGAATCCGTCGAACGCCATTCCCCAGGCCAGCGAGCCGGCGACGAACACCCCACCGTAGGCGGCCAGGATTCGCCCGAATTGGGCCTCGGGCTGCAGTGTTGCCACGAAGCCGTACAGCCCCAGCGCGATGACCCCGGCCCCAGCCCACAGCAGGCCCCGCTGTTCGCGCACCCCCTGCCACACCAGCCACGCCCCGCCGATTTCGGCGATGGCGGCCAACACGAACAGCGCGACGGATCGCATCACCATGAGGCCTGACCCTAGAGGCACAGCTCCCGGCCTGGTGAAACCGCCAACGGCCACGTCGGGCGGATTAGGCTGTCGGTTGTGTCCGTCAAGCGGTTCCTCGCGGTGCCTGCCGAGGCGCAGAGCCCCTACCGGCGCACACACTGCATACCGGCCCGCACTCGGCACTACGCGGCCCGGGTGTCGCAACGACTGCGGATCCTCAAGTTGTCTGCCGGGCTGGCCGCGCTCATCAGCGCGGGCTGGGGATTGCTGGAGATCTGGGTGGACCCCAAGTACTGGTGGATCGGCGCGATCAACCTCGTCGCCGCCGCCGCGCTGGCCCTGACCCCGCTGCTCTACCGCTACGGGGAGCTCATCGCTCCCCTGGCCTTTGTCGGAATCGCCTACCTGACCACCTCCGTCGTCTGCTGGGTGGTGGGAACCGGGTCGGGCATCCAGTTCTACTTCGTGGCGTCCGCCTCGATCAGCGTGTTGATCCTCGGGGTGGACCGAATCAAGCTGGCGGCGGTGGTGGCCGGTATCGGTGCGGCGCTGACGATCGCGCTGCAGTTCTTGGTGCCCCCCGACAACCTGCATCAGCCGCCGTGGCTGCACAACTTGTCGTTTGTGCTGGTTGTGGTCTCGGCGTGTTTCATGATGGTCGCCACCGTCTGGTTCGCGCTGCGCGAGATCGCCCACGCCGAATCGGCGATGGAAGCCGAATACGAGCGCTCCGAAGCCCTACTGGCCAACATCTTGCCCACGACGGTCGCCGACAGGCTGAAAAACCCGGCGGTGGACGTGATCGCCGACAGCTACCCGGACGCCTCGGTGTTGTTCGCCGACATCGCCGACTTCACCCGCCGGGCCAGCCAGACCGACCCCGGCCAGTTGGTCGAATTCCTCAACGAGCTCTACAGCGGGCTGGACCGTCTGGTCGATCAGCACGGCCTGGAGAAGATCAAGACCAGCGGCGACTCCTACATGGTGGTCAGCGGAGTGCCCGATCCACGACCGGATCACCTGCACGCGCTGGCGCGGCTGGCGCTCGACATCGCCGCCACCATCGCCGACCTGCGCGACCCACTGGGCCGGCCCGTGTCCTTGCGGATCGGGCTCGCCACCGGGCCGGTGGTGGCCGGAGTGGTCGGCAATCGCCGGTTCTTCTACGACGTATGGGGCGACGCGGTGAATCTGGCCTCCCGGATGGAATCGACCGGCGTCCCCAACCGCATCCAAGTACCGCAGGAGGTCCACGACCGGCTGCGCGACGACTTCGTGTTCGAGGAGCGCGGTGACATCGACGTCAAAGGCAAGGGCGTCATGCGCACCTGGTTTCTGGTCGACGCCCGTACCCCCGCCGCGCGCGGTCCCGCGGCCCGATCTCTGTCGGCGACCCCAGCGGGCTGACCCGGTGGTTCAGCGAGCCTCGACGCAGGAGAGGCGAAGCTGGGACCGCCGCACAGATCCGGTGGTTCAGCGAGCCTCGACGCAGGAGAGGCGAAGCTGGGACCGCCGCACAGATTCGCTGGTTCGGCCGGTTTCGGTAGGGTGCCGAATCAGGTCGTCCCACAAACGCTGAGGAGCGCAATGCGAAGGCTTTTGGCCGTGCTCGGTTCGCTGGCCGGTCTGGCCAACACCATCAACGGGTATCGCCCGCTGGCAAAGCGTGGATATCCCTCGTTGTACGCCTTCGCCTTCGGCCTGTTCGCCTCGGAGTTGCCGCTGGAGCTCATCGCCGGTCAGTCCGCGGCGTTGGCGGCGATCAGCCGGCGGCTGTCGCCACGGGCCCGGCGGGTCAGTTGGCTGTTGTCGGCGTTGTCGTGGCTGGGGCTTGCGGGGCTGAACTATGCGGGCCGTACCTCCAACAGGCCGTTGACCACGGCACTGGATGCCGAACTCGGTGCGGGACGGCGCACCGAAAGCCGGGATCTGTGGAAGCGGCCGGGGCCGAACGAAGAGATCGCCAAAGCGCCCCGCGGGGTGCGGATGATGCGGGTCTGGAAGGACTACGCCACCGACTCCGACATCCCCTACGGCGAATACGGTGGCCGCAACACCCTCGATGTGTGGCGGCATCGCGACCTTCCCCGCGACGGTCGCGCACCGGTGCTGCTGCAGATTCCCGGCGGCGCCTGGATGGTGGGAAGCAAACGCGGTCAAGCACATCCGCTGATGGCGCACCTGGTGGAACGCGGTTGGGTCTGTGTGTCGATCAACTATCGACTGAGCCCGCGGTCCACCTGGCCCGACCACATCGTGGATGTCAAGCGGGCACTGGCGTGGACCAAGGCGCACATCGCCGAATACGGCGGCGACCCGGACTGGGTCGCGGTGACTGGTGGCTCCGCGGGCGGGCATCTGTGCGCCCTGACTGCGTTGACCGCCAATGATCCCCGGTTTCAGCCGGGCTTCGCCGACGCCGATACCAGCGTGCGCGCGGCGATCCCGTTCTACGGGATCTATGACTTCACCGGCGAGACCGGATTGCACCCGCTGCTGACACCGGCGTTGGGCGCCTACATCTTCAAGCAGAGCCGGCGGCGCTTCCCGGAGACCTACCGCGACGCCTCCCCCATGACCTATATCGCCCCCGATGCACCACCGTTTTTCGTCCTGCACGGGACCAATGACTCGTTGGTGCCGGTGGAGCAGGGCCGCGAATTCGCCGACCGGCTACGAAAAGTCAGCACGAACCCGGTGGTCTATGCCGAGTTGCCCTTGGCCCAGCACGCTTTCGACATCTTCGGCTCGCCAAGAGCCGCACACACGGCGGTAGCCGTCGAGCACTTCCTCGCCGAAATCTATGCGAGGCAGACCACACAAGCCATCTCCGGTCACTGAACGCTGAAATCCCGGCCGCAGCGCGGCATCTGTGTCAGACTGCGGCCCATGGAAATGAACCTGCTGCCGAATCTGTGGAAGGCGACACTGGTTTCCGGTGTCGTGGCCGTCGTCTTGGGTGTACTGGTCCTGGCCTGGCCGGGCCGGACCATCCTTGCCGCCGCTGTGCTGTTCGGGGTGTACCTGGTCGTCACCGGAGTCGCGCAGGTGATCTCCGCTTTCAGCCTTCCCGTCATGTCCGCCGGCGGACGGGTGCTGCTGTTCCTCAGCGGTACCGCATCGGTGATTCTGGCGGTGCTGTGCTTCCGGCACTTCAAGTCGGACGAAGAAGCCCTGGCGGTACTGCTGCTGGCCATCTGGATCGCGGTCGGCTTCATCTTCCGTGGGGTGGCGACTGCCGTGGCGGCCATCAGCGACCCGGCGCTGCCCGGCCGCGGATGGCAGATCTTCACCGGCGCGGTCAGTCTGCTGGCCGGTCTGGTGACGCTGGCGTCGCCGTTCGCGTCGCTGTGGGTGCTGGCGGTGGTCGTCGGCAGCTGGCTGATCGTCATCGGCGCCGTGGAGATCGTCACCGCACTCAGGATTCGCGGCGCGTCCCGCAAGGTGGCCACCGCACTGTCGGCCGGGTAACCGGGGTCCCACAGTCCACGGCCGCCGCCGGCGGGCTGTCGCGGGTACCCTGAGTGCTGGTCCGTTTTCACAACTGCCTGAAGCTCTGATGTGGAGTCTGCTCAATGCCCGAGTCCGGCATGCCCTCGCTGTCGCCTGAGTCTCAGCCGTCCTGGCCCTCGCCCGGCGGTAGCTACCCCCCGCCGGGCTACCCGTACCCGTATCCGGCACCCGGGCAGTACCCCGGTTATCCCGCGCCAGGGGCGCCGGCGGTGCTCAAGAACGGCATGGGCATCGCAGCCCTGATCGTGGCGATTGCCGGCATCGTCACCGCGTTGTCGGTGGTCGGTGGCGTGGGACTGGGCCTGACGGCCATCGTGCTCGGGCTCATCGGCCGCGGCCGCGCCAAGCGAGGGGAAGCCGACAACGGCGGCGTCGCGCTCGCCGGGATCGTCCTGGGCGCGCTGGCGGTGATCGCCGGTATCGGCTGCATCTTCATCTACGTCGGTATTTGGCGGACCGCAGGCGCCGGCGACTACGTGGAGTGCATGAGCAAGGCCGGTTCGGACGCCGCCGCCCAGCAGCAGTGCACCGAGAAATTCCGCGAACACTTCGAAAACACCTTCGGCAGCGGGGCCGACGCCCCCAGGGTGCAGGAGGAGACGGACTCCACGCTGATGCCGGCCTGACGGCCTAGCGTTTGGCGCTCGGGAAGTACTTCAGCACGCCCTCTTGCGTGACGGTGGCCAGCAGCTGCCCGGACCGGTCGAAGAAGTGTCCGGTGCCCAACCCGCGGGAGTCCGCCGCCACCGGTGACGACGTCGAGTACAGCACCCAGTCGTCAAACCGTATCGGCCGGTGAAACCACAGCGTGTGGTTGGCGCTGGCCGCGAAGATCCGGTCGAACCCCCAGGACAGGCCATGGGTGGTGATGATCGAGTCGAGCACCGTGGTGTCCGACGAATAGACCATCATCGCTGCGTGCAGCACCGGGTCCTCGGGGATCGGCCCGTCGGCCTTCACCCAGACCCGGTTGTGGTCCAGCTGACCGCCCTTGTCGCGCATCACCCAGGCGGGGTCGTTGGTGTAGCGCCATTCGATCGGGTGCGGCGCCTTGACGAAGCCCGGGACCACTTCCTCGTAGCCGGTGAGCAGTTCACTCAACCGGGGCAAAGCCTCGGGCTCAGCGACCGTGGGAGCCTCGACGCTGTGTTCCAGCCCCGCCCCACCGGAGAGATAAGAGACCATCGACGTGGCGATCAGGGTGTCACCCTGCAGTGCGTCGACCCGGCGGTTGGCGAACCGGCGTTCATCGCGCAGTCGGTGCACCCGGAATTCGATGTCGCGCGTCGGATCGCCACCATTGATGAAGTGGACCGACAATGCGCCCGGCGGCAGATGCTCGGCGACGGTGCGGCTGGCCGCCACGAACGACTGGGCCATCAGTTGGCCGCCGAAGGTGCGCAACGGCGTCTTGCTCGGGTGCGATCCGACGAAGACGTCGTCGTCGGCATTCGTGAGGGCCAGTACGGCCAACAGCTCCTCGAGATCCGTATTCGGCTCGGACGACACTAGATGTCGTCCTCCCCGATCCGGTGCACGTGAATCATGTTGGTCGAGCCCTCCGTTCCCGGCGGGGCCCCCGCGACGATGACCATCAGATCGCCACGCTCGTAGCGGCCCAGATCGAGCAGTGCCTTGTCCACCTGGCGAATCATGCCGTCGGTGGAGTGTGCCTGCGGGACGATGAAAGTCTCTGTCCCCCAGGTCATCGCCAACTGGCTGCGGACCTCGGGCATCGCGGTGAACGCCAACAACGGCAGCGGGGTGTGCAGCCGAGCCAACCGGCGCACGGTGTCGCCCGACTGGGTGAACGCCACCAATGCCTTGGCGTCCAAGCGCTCACCGATCTCGCGTGCCGCGAAGGAGATCACGCCCCGCTTGGTGCGCGGCACGTGCGTCAACGGTGGTGCCGCCGTGGAATTCTGCTCCACCGCGCAGATGATCCGGCTCATGGTCCGCACCGCATCCAGGGGGTGCTTGCCCACCGCCGTCTCGCCGGACAACATCACCGCGTCGGCCCCGTCGAGCACCGCGTTGGCCACGTCGGACGCCTCCGCCCGGGTGGGCCGGAAGTTCTCGATCATCGACTCCAGCATCTGGGTGGCCACGATCACCGGGCGCGCGTTCTCACGTGCCACCTGGATGACCCGCTTCTGCACCAGCGGCACCTCTTCGAGTGCCAGCTCCACGCCCAGATCGCCGCGGGCCACCATGACGGCGTCGAACGCCAGGACCACGGCCTCAAGGTTCTCGATGGCCTCCGGCTTCTCCAACTTGGCGACCACCGGGACGCGGCGGCCGACCCGGTCCATCACCTCGTGCACCAGCTCCACGTCCGACGGCGAGCGCACGAACGACAGGGCCACGATGTCCACGCCGAGCGTCAGCGCGAACTCCAGGTCCTCGATGTCCTTTTCCGACAGCGCCGGAGCGGAGACCTTCATGCCCGGCAGTGACAGGCCCTTGTTATTGCTGACCGGACCACCATCGGTGACCGTGCAGACCACGTCGTCACCGTCGATGTGCTCCACCACCAGGCCGACCTTGCCGTCGTCGACCAGCACCCGGTCGCCCGGTGCTGCATCAGCGGCGAGCTGCTTGTAGGTGGTCGACACCCGATCGTGGTCGCCGGGGCAGTCGGCGACGGTGATCCGCACCGTCTCGCCGTTGGCCCAGTACACGGGGCCGTCAGCGAAACGTCCCAAGCGGATCTTGGGACCCTGCAGGTCGGCGAGGACACCGACCGCCCGCCCGGTCGCATCCGACGCGGCGCGCACCCACTCGTAGGACGCCTGATGGTCCTCGTGGTCACCGTGGCTGAAGTTCAGCCGGGCCACGTCCATGCCCGCGTCGACCAGAGCCCGGACCATCTCCGCGGAGTTGGTCACGGGACCAAGAGTGCAGACGATCTTTCCGCGTCTATTCACGTCGCCAGCATAGTCGGGCCGGCTGAGCTGAGTTCCTCAGGAATGGTTGCGGGTAACGAAAATCCATGTGACGCACGGGTGCGGCGCGCGGTCAGGTGCCGTCGCGCAGCGGTAGCCCCTGCTTGTCGTGCACGCGTCCGGTGAGCATCAGGATCGCGTCGATGACACCCCAGACGAACGGCACGGTGATGCCGAGCCCGTAGGTGGTGATGGTCGCCAGCACCCCGATCACCAGCTGCACCAGGCCAAGTCGGGTCTGGCCCAGGTAGATGCGGCCGAAGCCGAGGAAACCGAAGAACCCCAACAGCTGCAGCAGCGCGGCCGTGACTTTCGACTTCGACGAATACGGTTGCCCCGTCTTCGGATGACGGCCGTAAGGCGCCCACGCGTCCGGGTAGCCCGGATAGCCCGGCGGGGGGTAGGGCTGTCCCCCGCCCTGCGGCCCGGGCGGCGGCCACGATGGAACGCTCATGTCTGCAGCATGCCAGAAATGCCCGATACGGTGCCGGGCCCGCTGTCAGCGCTGGTCAGACTGGTCAGCGGCGTCCT
The DNA here is from genome assembly GCF_002101775.1 of Mycolicibacter nonchromogenicus. GTDB lineage: Bacteria > Actinomycetota > Actinomycetes > Mycobacteriales > Mycobacteriaceae > Mycobacterium > Mycobacterium nonchromogenicum. The sequence continues at coordinate 57,055 of NZ_LQPI01000053.1, forward strand.
GTTCGGCTGACTCGTCTTCCACAGACTCGTCGGCGCCGTCTGGTTCAGCCGCGTCGTCCGCTGCGGCTTCGGGTTCCTCGGTGGTCTCGTCAGGCTGGTCGGCTTCGGCGGTGTCTGAGGCTTCGGTCACGCTGTCGGGCTCGGCTTCGTCGTCGACGGCATCGACCGCCCCGTCCGGCTCGGCCGCCACGTCACTCAGTTCGTCCGCTTCCTGCTGCTCGGTGGCCTCTGGCTCGTCGGAACTCTCCGCGTCGCCGTCCCCGGCCTTGTCGACAGCCTCGTCGGGCGCCTCTTCAGGCGTCTCGTCAGGGGCCTCTTCAGGGACCTCAGCGTCGTCCTGGGCATCGGGCTCGGCGAGCAGCTCCTGCTCGTCGGACGGCTCAGGTTCCTCATCGATGTCGTGATCGGCCGATTCGGCGTCCCCGGTAAGCCTTTTCGGCACCCGAACCACCGTGCCGACACCCGCCACCAGTTCTTTGTCGTCCGAGCCGTCGTGCGCTGGCGGCTCGGCCTCAGACTCGGCCGGTGCGCCTGCGTCGCCGTCGGTGATCTCCGCAGGCTGCCAACCGCGACGGATGACTTCGGGATCCTCTCGCCCCTTGGTGGCAAGCAGGATGTACACCACCGCGCCAATGAACACGAAGGTCGATGTGAAGGAGTTGACCCGGATTCCGGCGATATGGGTCGCCGCGTCGTCACGGAGCAGCTCGATCCCGAAGCGGCCGATGCAGTAGCCGGCCACGTAGAGCGCGAACAACCGCCCATGCCCCATGCGGAACCGTCGGTCGGCGTAGATCAACACCAGGAACACCACGAGGTTCCACAACAATTCGTACAAGAACGTGGGCTGGACGATCTTGTAGAGCTCTCCGGTGGACACACCGTCGAGCAGATGCGGGTCGCGGACCCCGGCAGCGTCTTCGCGCCAGAAGATCTCCAGGCCCCATGGCAGGGTGGTCTCCCGGCCGTAGAGTTCCTGATTGAAGTAGTTGCCGATGCGCCCGATCGCCTGCGCCAACACGATCCCGGGGGCAATGGCGTCGCCGAACGCCGGCAGCGGGATCCCCCGGCGTCGACATCCGATCCACGCCCCGACCCCGCCGAGCGCCACCGCACCCCAGATCCCCAGGCCGCCGTCCCAGATCCGTGGCGTGGCCTCCCATCCGACGCCGCCCTCGCCGAAGTAGGTCCGCCAGTCGGTCATCAGGTGATAGAGCCGGCCACCGATCAGTCCGAACGGGACCGCCCACAGCGCGATGTCGTAGATGACGCCCGGTTCGCCGCCGCGAGCCCGCCACCGGCGATCACCGAGCAGCAGGGCGACAACGATGCCGAAGATGATGCACAGCGCGTAGGCCCGGATCGGCACCGGACCGAGGTGCCACACACCGCGCGCAGGACTGGGGAAATACGTGAGCCAATCCAACGTCATCGCGTGGAAACCTTTTGCCGCACACCGGAAGCCAACTCTTGTGTCAACGCCCGAAGCTCGGGCAGTCCGGCCGCGAGCGCGGTGACCAGCGCCGAGCCGACGATGACACCGTCGGTGTAGGCGCCGATCTCGGCGGCCTGCGCCCCCGAGCGCACACCCAGCCCCACCCCGACGGGGATGTCGGAGATCTCCCGCACCCTGGCCACCAGTTCCGGCGCCGCATTCGACACGGTGTTGCGGGCGCCGGTGACGCCCATGGTGGAAGCGGCGTAGACGAATCCGCTGGTCGCCTTGACGGTCTCGGACAGGCGCTGCGGTGTCGAGGAGGGCGCCACCAGGAAGATCCGATCCAACGCGTGCTGTTCGGAGGCGGCCAACCAGTCATCTGCTTCGTCGACGATCAGATCCGGGGTGATCAGACCCAGTCCACCGGCCGACGCCAGATCACGGGCGAACGCATCCACGCCGTAACGCAGCACCGGATTCCAGTAGGTCATGACCACGGCACGCCCGCCGGCGTTGGTGATGGCCTCGACCGCGGTCAGTGTGTCGCGCACCCGAACCCCGCCCTGCAAGGCGGTTTCGGTGGCGCGGGCGATGGTCGGGCCGTCCATTCCCGGATCGGAATAGGGCACTCCGACTTCGATGAGGTCACACCCGGATTCGACGAGGGCGGTCAACGCGGCGATGGAACCCGCTACGTCCGGGTAGCCGGTCGGCAGATAGCCGATCAGCGCAGCGCGGCCCTCGGCTCGGCACGCGGCGAACATCGGGGCCAGCCGGTCGCCGGCGTGATCGCTCACGACGCGTCTCCTGATTCGTCGAAGAGACCGAACCACTTGGCCGCCGTCTCCACGTCCTTGTCGCCACGACCGGACACGTTGACCACGATGACCTTGCCGGGTCCCAGCTCGGTCGCCAGCTTCAGCGCACCGGCCACTGCGTGTGCAGATTCGATTGCCGGAATGATTCCCTCAGTGCGGCAAAGGATTCCGAAAGCATCCATGGCCTCGGTGTCGGTGATCGGTCGGTACTCGGCGCGCCCGATCTCTCGAAGAAAGGCGTGCTCCGGGCCCACTCCCGGGTAATCCAGCCCGGCGGAGATCGAATGCGACTCGATGGTCTGACCGTCGTCGTCCTGCAGCAGGTAGGAGAACGATCCCTGGAAGGCGCCGGGTGATCCCCCGGCGAATGTCGCCGCGTGCCGGCCGGTGTCGACGCCGTCGCCGCCGGCTTCGAAGCCGATCAACCGGACCGTGGGGTCGTCGAGAAAGGCGTGGAAGATGCCGATGGCGTTCGATCCGCCACCCACGCATGCCACCACGGCGTCGGGCAGTCGGCCCGCCATCTGCTGGATCTGGACACGGGTCTCCAGGCCGACGATCCGCTGGAAGTCGCGCACCATGGTCGGAAACGGGTGGGGTCCAGCGGCCGTGCCGAAGCAGTAATAGGTGCGATCAGCGTTGGTCACCCAATCACGGAACGCCTCGTTGATGGCGTCCTTGAGGGTCTGCGAACCGGATTCGACCGAGACAACCTCGGCGCCCAGCAGTCGCATTCGTGCCACGTTGAGCGCCTGCCGGCGCGTGTCGACGGCACCCATGTAGATCACGCACTCCAGGCCGAGCAGGGCGCAGGCGGTGGCGGTGGCGACTCCGTGCTGACCGGCGCCGGTCTCGGCGATCACCCGGGTCTTGCCCATGTGACGGGCCAGCAGAGCCTGGCCGAGCACGTTGTTGATCTTGTGGGAACCGGTGTGGTTCAGGTCTTCTCGCTTCAAGAAGATGCGGGCCCCGCCGGCGTGCGCGGTCAGGCGCTCGGCCTCATACAGCGGCGAAGGACGGCCGGTGTAGTGCGTCTGCAGGTTGTCGAGGGTGTCCAAGAACTCCCGGTCGTTGCGCACCTTGTCGTAGGCGGCGGTGACCTCTTCGATGACGGCCATCAGTGCTTCGGCGACGTAACGGCCACCGTAGACACCGAAGTGCCCACGAGCATCCGGATCGTGTGCGGTCGGTTCAGCCACTCCGGCGCTGGCGCGCGGAAGACTCGGGGGCGAGGTGTCTGACATTTAGCGGGCCGGCTTCGGGCAGGACGGATGCTTACCCGCACTGACCAAATCGGCAACGGCCGCCCGCGGGTCGCCACTGGTGACCAGTCCCTCACCGACCAGGACGGCGTCCGCGCCGGCACCGGCGTAGCCCAGCAGGTCCGCGGTGCCCCGCACCCCGGACTCGGCGATCTTGACCACCTCGGTGGGCAGTCCGGGAGCGATCCGCGCGAAGCAGTCGCGGTCGACCTCCAGCGTGGTCAGGTCACGCGCATTGACGCCGATCACCTTGGCGCCGGCGGTCAACGCACGGTCAGCCTCTTCCTCGGTGTGCACCTCGACCAGTGCGGTCATGCCGAGTGACTCGGTGCGGTCCAGCATCGACTCCAGTGCCTGCTGCTCGAGCGCGGCCACAATCAGCAGCAGCATGTCTGCGCCGTGGGCCCGAGCCTCGTGAATCTGGTAGGGACTGACGATAAAGTCCTTGCGCAGCACCGGGACCGACACCGCAGCACGCACGGCGTCCAGATCGGCCAGCGAGCCGTTGAACCGGCGCTGTTCGGTCAGCACGCTGATCGCACGGGCTCCGCCGTCGGCGTAGGAACTGGCCAGTTCCGCCGGGTCGCCGATGGGTGCCAGCTGGCCCTTGGACGGACTGGCGCGCTTCACCTCGGCGATGACCGCGATGCCGGGCTCGCGCAGCGCCGCCATCACATCCAGTGGCGGCGGCATGGCTTCGGCCGCTGCCTTGACTTCCGCGAGCGGAACCAGGGCCTCCCGGGCGGCAAGGTCGGCGCAGACTCCCTCGATGATGGAATCGAGAACGGATGCCGAAGTCATGACTGCCGCTTCCTCTCCCGCGTCCGGTGGACCTTCGTCGAAGACCTTTATCGAAGGGTAACGACCGTCGCCGCCCGAGGTGTCACCGGCCCTCGACGTCCGGCTCGGCGGACCCGTTTTCGGGGTCCCCGGTGGGGTCGCGGCCCTCGTCGAGCGCGTCCCACATCATGCGTTCCGACAACTGCGAGCCGGCCGGGCCGCCGCGGTTGCCCGACTGCGGATCACGCGCAGCCGCCCGGCGCTCCGCAGGGGCCGAATATTTGGTGAGGCGGCCGGTGTTGTGTGCCGCCACGCGCATCAACAGCACCGCCGCAGCCAGGACAGCCAGGGCCGCGACCAGGCTCAACACGGCGCCGATGAACCGGCGCTCGGTGCCCAGCAGCGAAGTCAGCGGGATTTCGGCGATGTCCAGGGCCCTCAGGGTGATGTCGCGGGCAACCCACAGGCTGGTGGCCAGATATCCGCACGCCAGGCTCACCGCGGCCAGCACCACCGCCAGCACCCGTAGTTGCCATCCGCGCGCCGCCATCGCGGCGACGGCGGAGGCCAGGCACAGCAGCGCCAGGGGCAACAGCGCCGTCGACCAGGACGCGCCGGTGAGGGTGATCTGCTTGGGCTGCCCGAGCCCGTCGAACGAGCGGATCAGGACCCACGGCAGCCGAGCGGCGCCCCAGAGTCCCCCGGCGGCCGCCACCATCAGCAGTTGGGCCCCGCGCAGCGCGCGGGTGTCGTTGCGTTCCCGACCGTCAGCCATCGGACCCGGGCGGCGCCAGGGTCTCGGCGGCGGCGATCGCGGCCAACACTGCCCGGGCCTTGTTGGATGCCTCGGTGTATTCATAGGGGCCGTTGGAATCGGCCACCACCCCGCCGCCGGCCTGGACGTAGGCGGTGCCGTCGCGCATCAACGCGGTGCGGATCGCGATGGCGAAGTCGGCGTTGCCGGCGAAGTCCAGATAGCCGACGACGCCGCCGTAGAGGCCGCGCCGGGTCTTCTCGACCTCCTCGATCAGCTCCATGGCACGCACCTTGGGCGCTCCGGACAGGGTGCCGGCCGGGAAGCAGGCCGTCACCGCGTCCAGCGCGGTCCGGTCTTCGGCGAGCCCTCCGGTGACGGTGGACACCAGGTGCATGACGTGGCTGTAGCGCTCGATGTGGCTGTAGTCGCTGACCCGCACGCTGCCCGGAACGCACACTCGGCCCAGGTCGTTGCGGCCCAGATCGACCAGCATCAGGTGCTCGGCGCGTTCCTTCTCGTCGTTCAGCAGGTCCTTGGCCAGCAGCTGGTCTTCGTCCTCGGTCGCGCCACGCCACCGGGTTCCGGCGATCGGGTGGGTGGTCGCCCGGCCGTCCTGCACGGTCACCAGCGCCTCGGGGCTGGAGCCCACGATGGAAAAGGCCAATCCCCCGTCGTCGTCGGGCACCTGCAGCAGGTACATGTACGGGCTGGGATTGGACACCCGCAACATTCGGTAGACATCGAGCGGGTCGGCCGCGGTCGTCATCTCGAAGCGCTGCGACGGAACCACCTGAAACGCCTCGCCGGCCTCGATCTCGCCGACCAGGCGTTCGACGATCTCCCCGTATTCCTCTGGGGTGCGCTGGCCGCGGTAGACCGGGTCGGGCCGATCGAAAATGGCGACGCTGGACTCCAGCGGCTGACTCAGCGCCTTGGCCATCACCTCGAGGCGGGCGACCGCGTCGTCGTAGGCCTCATCGACGCGCTCGTCGGTGCCGTTCCAGTTGACCGCGTTGGCGATCAGCGTGATGGTGCCCTCGTGGTGGTCGACGGCGGCCATGTCGGTGGCCAGCAGCAGCAGCATGTCGGGCAGCGCCAGGTCATCGACGGCCAGCTCGGGAAGCCGCTCCAGGCGGCGCACCAGGTCGTAGGTGAAGAATCCCACCAGGCCACTGGACAGCGGGGGCAGGCCCGCGATGGCGGCGGTCTCCAGCAGGGTCAGCGTCTGGCGCAGCGCCTGCAAGGGGTCACCGCCGGTGGGGGCATCCTGCGGCGCAGCACCCAGCCACACCGCTTCGCCATCGCGCACCGTCAGCGCCGAGGTCGTGCCGGCGCCGATGAACGACCACCGCGACCACGACCGGCCGTTCTCGGCCGACTCCAGCAGGAAGGTTCCGGGGCGGTTGGCGGCCAGCTTGCGGTACGCCGACAGCGGGGTCTCGGCGTCGGCCAGCACCTTGCGGGTCACCGGGACCACACGGTGCTCAGCCGCCAGCGCCCGGAAGTCCGCCCGGGAGGTGACGCCGACCGTAGAGGTGCTCGTGGTTTGCACGCGCCCATCTTCCCAGACCCAACAGCGGCTCATCTGCGCCCACCACTATCGCCGCCGCGACACGCGCACCCGGAGTAGCCTAACCGCCATGAAAACCGGTGACACCGTGGCCGACTTCGAGCTCCCCGACCAGAGCGGGGCGCCGCGCCGGCTCAGCGACCTACTGGCCGACGGGCCGGTGGTGCTGTTCTTCTATCCGGCCGCCATGACGCCGGGATGCACCAAGGAGGCCTGCCACTTCCGCGACCTGGCCGGCGAGTTCGCCGCCGTCGGGGCCACCCGGGTGGGGATCAGTGCTGACGCGGTGGCCAAGCAGGCCAAGTTCGCCGACCAACAGGGCTTCGACTACCCGCTGCTGTCCGACACCGAAGGCACGGTGGCCAGCCAGTTCGGTGTCAAGCGCGGACTACTGGGCAAGCTCCTGCCGGTGAAACGCACCACGTTCGTCATCGACACCGACCGCACCGTGTTGGACGTCATCGCCAGCGAGTTCTCGATGGACACCCACGCCGACAAGGCGCTGGAGGTGCTTCGGGCCCGCTCGTCGGCCTAGCGGGAACTGCTAGCGCGGCGAAGCCGGGCGAAGCAGGTTCCCGCCATTGGCCCAGCGGGAAGCAGGTTGGTCCAGCGGCGAAGAGTCGCCCCCACCTCCGGCGGGTCAGGCGGGTTTGCGGAACGTGTAAACCCGGTACTGAAGAAGGCCGACCTTGGACAACCACTTCATCCATCGGGTGCCGACCATCATGGTCTTGCGGGTATCTGCTGAGCCGTGAGCCCGCAAGAACGTGAGCAGGAATGGGTAGGTGGGCATGGTGTTCTTCCGGATGTCGCGCTGGGTTTCCAGTTGTAGTCCCGCACGTGAGCCCATGGTCTTGTAGGACCGAAGTGGCACTTTGCCGAGCGTTCCGTAGGACTTGGCGATCCGGGCGCGGATAGCCATCCAGATCGGCGTCTTGCCGAAGAACATCATGATCGGCACAAAATCGGAAACAGCCAGGTAGCCACCGGGTTTGAGCACCCGCGACGCCTCCTCGAGGAAGCGCTCCCGGGATGGAAAGTGGAAAATGCACTCGACCGCCAGGACGCGATCGAAGGAGTTGTCCTCGAAGGGCAATTGGCAGGCGTCGGCTTCGACCCAGGACATCGCATTCCCGCGGGAAGGCGTGCTCTGCGTTTTGGCGATTGCGAGCTGGCGCGGGTCGATGTTCAGGCCCGTCAGATCCATCGCGTTATGCGTGGCATTGATCTGGCGGATGGTGCCGCCGAACCCGCAGCCGACATCCAGCAGTGTTTGCCCGTCGGCCACTTTTCCGGCGTCGAAAAGCAGCGCGTTCATCCGTTCCATGGCAGTGACGTAGTCGGCCAAGGTGCCGTCGGCGACCTCGGGGCTCTCCCAATAGCCCCAGTGCACCTGGTCCTCCCACAGCTGAGAGAGTTTGCCGCGGTTGGGGCGATCATCCATCAGCAGGTCAAAATAAGGCAGGTCAGGCATTCGCCGGACGCTATCACGGCTGGGGTTCGGGCGTGGAAGATTATTAGCCGGGGCGCCTACCTATCGCCGGGAGCCGGCGCGCTCGCTAGTCCGCGTCCTGCTGAGCTTCGGGGACGTCTGCGGCCTCAGCGGCAGGCTCATCGGGCAGATCGGCCATCGGGAGGCTGCCTCCGACCGTGGTATCGATCCAGTTCTTGATTTCGCTGAGGTGGGTGACGATCCCGGCCCGCTCGCGCTTGAGCAGTTCCACTTCGGCCGCCGTGCGCTCGGTGATCACCTTGGCTTCCCGCTTGGTGCCGGCGATCAAAGAGGAGGCCTCCAGGCGGGCCTCCTCGTCGAGCTTGGCGATGTTGGCCTCGGCCTGCTCCCACGCCGCCTTCATCTTCTGGTCCAGGCGGTGCTGGGCATCTCGGCGGTTGCGTTCGTCCTCTTCCCAGGCCAGCTTGATCTGTTCGTCGAGGGATTCCTGGGCCGCCCGGCGGTTGCGTTCGTCCTCTTCGGCCAGTCGCTGATACAGCTCGCGCCGGGAGCGTTCGGCCTCCTCGATCTCCCGAATGATCCGGCTGCGCTCCTCGTGCGCGAGCTGCAGGATCTGCTCGGCTTCCTGGGTCGCGGTTTCGAGGATCTTCGCCCGGCGGGCGTTGGTGGAGGCCTGGAACTCGGCAAGCGCCTCAGTGCCGGCGATCCGGTCGTATTTGGCGGCCTCAAGCTGTTCGCGGAGTTCTTCGGTCAGCGCTTCGGCGTCTTGGCGGGCCAGTTCCTTGGTGCGTCGCGCCTCCTCAGAGGCGATGCGCATCATCCGCGCGATGCGATCGGACATACCCTCGACAGAGTCCACCGGCCCGGTGACCTGCTCGAACTGCGAGCGCAGTTGGGCCAGCTCCGCAGTGAGACGCTGGCGTTCCGCCTCCGCTTCGGCGGTCATCCGCTTCACATCGTTGTGCAGTCGGGTGACTTCGGCGACGAGCTGTTCGCGGTCGATGAGCGTCTGCGCCTTGGACGCTTCGAGGGATTTGCTGCGGTCCGCCAACAGATCGATTTCGTGTTGCAGGCGGGCGATGTAGTCGGCGACTTCATTGCGATCGAATCCGCGTATCTGCGTTTCGAATTCGGGAATCTCTAGTGCCATCGGCGTACTCCTAAGCACCTGACGGTTTCGGTTTCGGTTCGACGAGCATCAGACCGACGTGTCATCGGCCTCGTAATGGGCAAATCCCCTTGAGCGCGGGCGCTTTTCACCATTGGGGGAATCTTGGGATCAAGGCGCCTAACGGGTATTGATCCAGTTCTTGATCAGCTTGAGGTCGGCGACCAGTTCGGTGCGCTCCTGCTCCAGCTGTTCGACTTCCGCCTGTGCACGCTCGTCGATCTCTTTGACTTCGTGTTGAGCGGCCGCAACCAGTGTGGTGGCCTCCCAGTGCGCCTCCGTGTCGAGCTTGGCGATGGCGGCTTCGGTCTGCTCCCACGCCGCCTTCAGGTTCTGGTCCAGCCGGCGTTGCGCCTCGCCGCGGTGGCGCTCGCTCTCCTCCCAGGCCGTCTTCAACAGCTCGTCGAGAGTCTCGTGCGCCGCCAATCGATGGCGCTCTTCTTCCTCGGCCAGGCGCTGGTACACCTCACGGCGGGTTCGCTCGGCCTCTGCGGTCTCGTCGGTGATGCGGTCGCGCTCCTCATGCGCCAGCCGGAGAATCTCCTCGGCCTGTTCGGTTGCGATCGCCAGGATTTTCTCCCGGCGAGCGTTGGCGGAGGCCTGCAATTCGGCCAGCTCCGCGGCGGCAGCCGCCCGGTCGGCTTTGGCGGCCATCAACTGCTTGCGCAGGTCCCCGCTCAGCGACTCCGCTTCCTGCTGGGCCAGCTCCTTGGTGCGCCGGGCCTCTTCCGAGGCGATGCGCATCATCCGCGCGATGCGGTCGGACATTCCTTCAACGGTGTCGACCGGCGCCGTGATCTGCTCGAACTGGCTGTGCAGTTGCGTCATTTCGGCGATCAGTTTCCGGCGCTGCTCCTCTGCGTCGGCAGTTCGCTGCGCGAGTTCATTCTGCAGCCGGGCCACCTCGGCGGTGAGTCGTTCACAGTCAGACCGAGCGTGCCCTCTGGCCGTGTCGAGCGATCTGGTTCGATCGCGCAGAAGCTCAACTTTATGGTGCAATCGCCCAAGGTAATCGAGGACCTCATTGCGATCGAAACCGCGAAGCTGAGTTTCAAACTCAGGAATGTTCAGCACCGGCGACTGACCCCTTCTCCCGACAAGACCTGGTCGTCTGCCGGGCATTACCCGGCTTCTGGCCGCAAAATCGCTGATGAAAGCAGGTCGGCTATACCAAGCCGCCGCGCGAGGAATCGTAGCAGAACTGCAGAAACGTGTCACCGATGAATCAAATGGCGACGCAAGCGTTCAGTACGGGCGATTTTCGCGAAACCAGGTTTCTCGGGCAGACAAAGCGGATTCACGAGCAGCCCCGCGTGAGGCGTTCGCGTGAGTGTCAGCGTTAACTTGTTTCGCGCGATTAACTTGACCCGTTGAGCGTTCTATCCGGCCCACAATTTTCACGCGCGCATCGACGAGTTCAGCCAGGCGGCGCTGGGCGTCGGCGACGTGACTGGTGCTGGCCTCGTTCATCTCGGTTAAGATCGCCGACGCATGGCTCTCGGCTTCCTTCATGATCTCGGCCGCACTCATGACGGCCTGTCGTCGCAGGTACACAGCCTGCGTCCGCAACTGCTGGTGCTGGGTTTCCAGCTCGGCCCGCAACTCCGCCGCCTCCCGGCGCTGGTCATCGGCGTCGGCGAGAATGGCGGCTTCGTTTTCGGCGGCGGCACTCGGCGAAGTGCTGCGCCGCCGCACGGATATCATCTGCTTCGGCAACCGCGCCGTTGAGGATTCCGGACAGCCGATCACTTAGATCGACGATATCGCCCGGAATGGCGGAGGCCACCTCATTGAACTTCGCCGATGCGGACTCCAGATTCGCCTGCGATTCACCGAGCTGGTTTGTCAGCGCTACTATCCGCCACCCCTGGGGGTTGCTCGGCCTCCAACCGGTACCGGTCGTCAGACTCGTCGGAGTCCACAGTCGGCCAGATACCGACACGCCGTTATGGGCGAATCAATCTGCGGGACCGAGCAACACGTCCGCGTCGAAGCAGCTGTGGTCTCCGGTATGGCAGGCACCGCCGGTCTGATCGACGGTCAGCAATACCGTGTCGCCGTCACAGTCCAGCCGTACCGCGTGCACGTACTGGGTGTGCCCGGAGGTGGCACCCTTGATCCACTGTTCGTTTCGTGATCGCGAAAAATACGTCGCTTCGCGGGTCGCCAGGGTGCGGGCCAATGCGTCGTCGTCCATCCACGCGACCATCAGTACGTCGCCGGTACCCCTCTCCTGCACCACCGCGGCGATCAGACCGTCGGCGTTGCGCTTGAGCCGGGCCGCGATCGCCGGATCCAATCCGCTCTCGGCACTCATCTGACCGTGATCCCCTCGGCCGCCATCGCGGCCTTGACCTGGCCGATGGTCAGTTCCCGGAAGTGAAACACGCTGGCCGCCAGCACGGCATCGGCACCCGCGGCGACCGCCGGTGCGAAATGCTCCACCGCACCGGCTCCGCCGCTGGCGATCACCGGCACACTCACCGCAGCCCGCACCGCATGGAGCATGGGCAGATCGAACCCGGCCTTGGTGCCGTCGGCGTCCATCGAATTCAGCAGGATCTCCCCCACACCGAGCTCCACGCCGCGCACAGCCCACTCGACTGCGTCGATACCGGTGCCCTGCCGGCCACCGTGGGTGGTGACCTCCCATCCCGAAGCGGTGGGCGGCGATCCGGCCGGGACGGTGCGGGCATCGACCGAGAGCACGATGCACTGGGAGCCGAATTGGCGGGACAACTCCGCCAGCAGTTCCGGGCGGGCGATGGCGGCGGTGTTCACCGACACCTTGTCGGCGCCGGCCCGCAGCAGAGCGTCGACATCGGCGACCGTGCGCACGCCGCCGCCGACGGTGAGCGGGATGAACACCTGATCGGCGGTGCGCGCGACGACCTCGAGCATGGTGGCCCGGCCCGACGACGACGCCGTCACGTCGAGGAAGGTCAGCTCGTCGGCGCCTTCGGCGTCATAGGCCGCGGCGAGCTCGACCGGGTCGCCCGCATCGCGCAGGTTCTCGAAGTTGACGCCCTTGACGACCCGGCCGCCGTCGACGTCCAGACACGGGATGACCCGTACCGCCACATCACTGTGCTTATGCATCGGTCCCAGCTTCGCCTCTCCTGCGTCGAGCCTCGCTGAACCGCTGTGCTTGTGCATCGGTCCCAGCTTCGCCTCTCCTGCGTCGAGCCTCGCTGAACCGCTGTGCTGTTCCATATCAGTAGTCCCCCGGTGCGCCGACTCGCTTGAGGATGTCGAGAATCTGCTCGTGCGCCCCCGGTGCGGCGACCAGCGCCCCCGTCGAGTGGGCGGTCCACGGTGCGCCGGCCAGGTCGGTGACGACGCCACCGGCCGCACGCACCATGGCCACACCGGCGGCGTGGTCCCAGATGTGGTCGCCGAAACTGATCGCACCACCGAGAGTTCCGTCGGCGACGTATGCCAGGTCGATTCCGGTGGCGCCGTGCATCCGCATCCGCGAGGTCACCCGGGTCAGGCCTTCGAACACCGCAAGCCGGTAGCGGCCGGGGAACCGGCCCCGCCACTCCACGTTGAAGGTGCCGATGCCGACCAACGAGTGGGCCAAGTCCACGGGCTGCAGTGGCGGCTGGGTCACCCCGTTGCGGATCAGCGGGCCGCCGGCGACCGCGGTGTAACGCTGGCCGACGAACGGCAGCCAGGTCAACCCGGCGACCGGTTCGCCGTCGCGCAGCAGTCCCAGCAGGATGGCGGACATCGGCGATCCGGCGGCGTAGTTGAAGGTCCCGTCGATGGGGTCGAGCACCCACACCAGAGGTGAATCGATCGGGGGCCCGCCGAACTCCTCGCCGTGCACCCCGATTCCGGTCTCCGCCACCAATGCCTCGGTGATCTGGCGTTCCAAGGCGAGGTCGACCTCGGTGGCGAAGTCGTTGGCGCCCTTGCGGACCGCGGAGTCGGCGCGGTGGCCGGCCAGGAAAGGCTCGGCGGCGACATCGAGGATCTTCGACGCCGCTGCGACCAGCGCGTCGAGATCCGCGGTGTCCAGCGCCATGTCGGAACTAGCCCCGCACCGTGGACAGCGCCTCGGGCAGCGTGAAGCGACCCGCGTAGAGGGCCTTGCCCACGATGGCGCCCTCGACGCCGCGACCGACCAGTGTGGCGATGGCCCGCAGGTCGTCCAGGCTCGACACTCCCCCGGAGGCGATCACCGGGGCGTCGGTGCGGTCGGCGACGGCGCCGAGCAGCTCCAGGTTGGGGCCGCCGAGTGTGCCGTCCTTGGTCACATCGGTGACCACGTAGCGTGAACAGCCTTCTCGGTCAAGACGTTCCAGAACCGGCCAGAGGTCACCGCCGTCGGTCTCCCAGCCACGGCCCCGCAGCCGGTGGATGCCCTCGGGGTGACTGGGATCGATCTGCACGTCCAGCCCGACCGCGATCTTCTCGCCGTGTTCGGCGATCGCCCGGGCGCACCACTGCGGGTTCTCCAGGGCCGCTGTGCCCAGGTTCACCCGGGCGCAGCCGGTGGCCAACGCCGCCGCCAGCGACTCGCCGTCGCGGATGCCACCGGAGAGTTCGACCTTCACGTCAAGGCGCCCAACGACATCGGCAAGCAGTTCGCGGTTGGATCCGCGCCCGAACGCGGCGTCCAGGTCGACCAGATGGATCCACTCCGCCCCGTCGCGCTGCCAGCCCAGAGCGGCATCCAGCGCCGAACCGTATTCGGTCTCGCTGCCGGCCTTGCCCTGTACCAGGCGTACCGCACGGCCGTCGACCACGTCGACCGCCGGCAGCAGAACCAACGCGTTGTTCACAGCAGTGCTCACAGTGCCTCCACCCAGTTACTCAACAGTGTCGCCCCGGCATCCCCACTCTTTTCGGGGTGAAACTGGGTGGCGGCCAACGGCCCATCCTCGACAGCCGCCACGAACGGTACCTGATGGGTCGCCCAGGTCACCAAAGCCTCCGGACGGCCCTCCCACCGCTGTGCGGCATAGGAGTGCACGAAGTAGAACCGGGTGTCGGCGTCCAGACCTGCGAACAGGGTGCTGCCGGGCGCGGCATCGACGAGGTTCCATCCCATGTGCGGGATCACCGGGGCGTCCAGCCGGGTGACCGCCCCCGGCCACTGGCCGCAACCGGCGGTGTCCACCCCGAACTCGACTCCGTGGGCGAACAGAATCTGCATCCCGACACAGACGCCGAGCACCGGCCGGCCGGCCTGCACGCGTTCGGCGATGATCTTGTCGCCGTTGACGTTGCGCAGCCCGGCCATGCACGCCGCGTACGCCCCGACCCCGGGCACCAGCAGACCGTCGGCGGCGGCGGCGGCACCGGCGTCGGCGGTCACCTCCACCTGGGCGCCGACCCGCTGCAGGGCCCGTTGAGCGGAACGCAGGTTACCCGAACCGTAGTCCAGGATCACCACTGTGGGAGAGCTGCTCACAAGGCTCCTTTGGTGGAAGGCACACCGGTCACCCGGGGGTCGGGCTCCACTGCCTGGCGCAGTGCACGCGCGACCGCCTTGTACTGGGCCTCGGTGATGTGGTGCGGGTCGCGCCCGTAGAGCACCCGCACATGCAGGGCGATGCGTGCGTTCGACGCCAGCGTCTCGAACACGTGCCGGTTGATCACCGTGTGATAGGGCGCCTGTGTGCCGGCGATCGTGGTGTGCGCCAGGTGATCCGGTTCCCCGGTGTGCACGCAGTACGGTCGGCCGGACACATCGACGGCGGCGTGGGCCAGCGTCTCGTCCATCGGGATGAACGCGTCACCGAATCGCCGAATGCCCTTCTTGTCGCCGAGCGCCTCGCCCAACGCCTGCCCGAGCACGATCGCGGTGTCCTCGACGGTGTGGTGGGCCTCGATCTCGACGTCGCCGCGCGCGCGCACCGTCAGATCGAAGCTGGCGTGACTGCCCAGGGCGGTCAGCATGTGATCGAAGAACGGCACGCCGGTCTCGATGTCGACGATGCCGGTGCCGTCCAGGTCGAGTTCGACGGTGATGTCGGATTCGCGGGTGGCGCGTTGCACCCTGGCGCGGCGGGTCATGATGCTCCTAATGAGGGTTGGGCGAGTTCGGTGGCCGCCAGCTCCCGGCTGGCGGCGAGCAGTGCGTCGTTCTCCTCCGGAAGCCCGGTGGTGGCCCGCAGGTAGCCGGGGATGCCGACATCGCGGATGAGAATGCCGGCGTCCAGATAACGCTGCCACGTTGCGGGGGCGTCGGCGAACTGACCGAACAGCACGAAGTTGGCATCGCTGGGAATGACCCGAAATCCCATGGCCGACAGCTCAGTTGAGACGCGGTCCCGTTCGGAGATCAACTGTGCGACGCTGCCGAGGGTGTCATCGGCATGCCGGAGCGCGGCGCGCGCGCCTTCCTGGGTGAGCACCGACAGGTGATACGGAAGACGGACCAGCAACATCGCGTCGATCACCGCCGGGGCCGCGATCAGGTAGCCGAGCCGGCCGCCGGCGAACGCGAACGCCTTGCTCATCGTGCGGCTGACGATCAGCTTCGCCGGGTAGTCCGCGATCAGCGCGATCGCGCTGAGCTGCGACGAGAACTCGCCGTAAGCCTCATCGACGATCACGATCCCCGGCGCGGCATCGAGCAGGCTCCGCAGGTCCGCGAGCGCAATGCTCTGCCCCGACGGGTTGTTCGGCGATGCGACGAACACCACATCGGGGTGGTGCTCGGCGATGGCGGCGCGAGCCACCTCGACGTCGAGCCCGAAATCGGCGGCCCGATTGGCGGCCAGCCACCGCGTCTGGGTGCCGTCGGAGATGATCGGGTGCATCGAGTAGGACGGCACGAATCCGAGCGCGCTGCGGCCCGGGCCGCCGAAGGCCTGCAACAACTGTTGCAGGATCTCGTTGGAGCCGTTGGCCGCCCACACGTTGTCCGGCCCCACCTCGACGCCGGTCTGGGAACTCAGATAGGCGGCCAGGTCGGTGCGCAGTGCCACCGCGTCGCGATCGGGATAGCGGTGCAGCTGTGCTGCGGCCGCACGCACCGAGCGCGCCACGTCGTCGATGAGCGCCGCGCTCGGGGGGTGCGGGTTCTCGTTGGTGTTGAGCCGCACCGGAACCTCCAGTTGCGGTGCACCGTAGGGCGACTTGCCCCGCAGGTCGTCGCGCAGTGGCAGGTCGGCCAGGGTGATCTGCGCGCCCGGCCGGGCCGTGGTGCCGCTCACTGCTCGAACCTCCGTCGGACTGCTTCGCCGTGTGAGGGCAGATCTTCGGCGGTGGCCAGTGCGATCACGTGCGCGCTGACATCTTTCAGGGCCGCCTCGGTGTACTCGACGACGTGGATGCCGCGCAGGAAAGTCTGCACCGACAGTCCGCTGGAGTGCCGCGCACTGCCCGCGGTGGGCAGCACGTGGTTGGAACCGGCGCAGTAGTCGCCGAGGCTGACTGGCGCGTATGGGCCGACGAAAATCGCACCGGCGGAACGGATCCGAGAAGCCACAGCGGCGGCATCGGCGGTCTGGATCTCGAGGTGCTCGGCGGCGTAGGCGTTGACCACGCGGATACCGGCGTCCAGGTCGTCGACCAGGACGATCGCCGACTGCGGACCCGAGAGCGCGGTGGTGACCCGCTCGCGGTGCACCGTGGTCTGCAACTGGGCGGTCACCTCGCGGTCGGTGGCATCGGCCAGTTCGGGGCTGGTGGTGACCAGCACGCTGGCCGCCATTTCGTCATGCTCGGCCTGACTGATGAGATCGGCGGCTAGGTGCGCCGGCTGCGCGGTGTGGTCGGCGAGGATCGCGATCTCGGTGGGTCCGGCCTCGGCGTCGATCCCCACCTGCGAGCGGCACAACCGCTTGGCGGCGGTGACGTAGATATTGCCGGGCCCGGTGACCATGTCGACCGGCGCCAGCTCGGCCCCATCGGTGTCGGTGCCGCCGTAGGCCAACAACGCCACCGCCTGCGCACCGCCCACCGCCCAGACCTCGTCGACGCCGAGCAACCGGGCCGCGGCCAGGATCGTCGGGTGCGGCAGACCGTCGAAGGCGGCCTGGGGCGGGCTGGCGATCACCAGGGACTCGACACCGGCGATCTGGGCCGGAACGACGTTCATCACCACGCTGGACGGGTAGACCGCGTTGCCGCCGGGCACATACAGGCCCACCCGCTCGACGGGAAGCCAGCGCTCGGTGACGGTGGCGCCCGGGGCCAGCGCGGTGGTGGTGTCGGTGCGCCGCTGATCGGAGTGGACCGCCCGGGCGCGGCTGATCGCAACTTCCAGGGCGGCACGGACGGCGGGGTCCAGTTCGGCCAGCGCGCGCGCCAATGCCGCATCCGGCACCCGGATCGCGGTCGGTCGTACCCGGTCGAACGATTCGCCGTACTCCAGGGCGGCGGCCGCCCCACGTTCGGCGACCGCCTCGACGATCGGGCGCACCCGCGGCAGGACCGCCTCGACGTCCACACCGCCGCGCGGCAGGGCGCCGCGCAGCTGGGCCTTGGACAGGTCCGACTGTTCGGTGCCGCGCAGGTCGATGCGTGCCATCAGGCCGGTGTTCACGCTCTCCATTGTCCCAGAGGGCCCAAGTCAATTTCGCAGCGCCGGGATCACCGCTCGCGGCTAGGGTGGTGTGCAGTGTGACATCGGCGAACATCGATCGCCGTCAGTCGCGTCACCTCCCATGACGAACGGAGTTGCCATGGCGTCCGATCAGGGTTCCGCGGAGCCGTCCACGCTGCCGGCGGTGTTTCCGGCGTGGCTGGATCGCCTGCAGATCAAGTACGTGAACCCGGTGGTCAAGCCGCTGTCGAAGTTCATTCCCGGCACATCGGTGATCACCCATCGGGGGCGCAAGTCCGGCAAGCCCTACGAGACGGTGGTCACCACCTACCGCAAAGACAACATGCTCGCGATCGCGCTCGGACACGGCAAGACCGACTGGGTCAAGAACGTCCTGGCCGCCGGCGAGGCCGACGTCCGGCTGTCGCGCAGGCAGCTGCACGTGGTCAATCCGCGGATCCTGCCCGCCGGGTCGAATGACTCGTCGCTGCCGTTGTTGCTGCGGGTGCAGAACCGCAAGGTGGCGGTGCTCGTCACCGATATCGCCTGAGATCGGGCTACATGTCCAGGCCGATGTCGAGCACCCGCACCGAATGGGTGAGGCCGCCCACGGCCAGGTAGTCGACTCCGGTGGCCGCATAGGCGCCCGCACAGTCCAGGGTGAGCCCCCCGGACGACTCCAGCAGTACCCCGGGGGCGCGGGCGTCGCGGCGCTGTACCGCCATCTGGGTCTGCCAGACCTCGAAGTTGTCCAGCAGCACCAGCTCAGGGCCCTCGGCGAGCACCTCGTCGAACTGCTCGAGCGAATCCACTTCGACCTCGCAGGGCACGTCCGGCGCTGCCGCACGCACTGCCCGCAGCGCTGCTGCCACAGAGCCCGCGGCGGCCACATGGTTGTCCTTGATCAGGGCGGCGTCGCCCAGCCCCATCCGGTGATTGACCCCGCCGCCGACGCGCACCGCGTACTTCTGCAGCACCCGCAGGCCCGGCAGCGTCTTGCGGGTGTCGCGGATGCGCGCCGACGTGCCGTCCACCGCGTCGACCCAGGCCGCGGTGGCCGTGGCGATCCCGGACAGATGGCACACCAGGTTGAGCATGGTGCGTTCGGCGGTCAGCAGGCCGCGGGTGTCGGCCTTGAGGCTCAACACGGGTGCGCCGGCCGAAAGCCGGTCCCCGTCGGCCACCCGGTCCAGCACCTGGTAGCCGTCGGCTCCCAGGACCTCGTCGAGCACCAGCAGGGCCAGATCGACCCCGGCGATCACCCCGGGCACCCGAGTGACCATGGCCGCTTCGGCGGTCACCCCGGCGGGGACCGTGGCAGCGGTGGTGACGTCGGGCCCGTAGCGCAGATCTTCGTCGAGCGCGCGGGCGATGACCTGGCGCGCCTCGGCGAGTTCGGTGTCGGACAGCATCACGATGCGACTCCCGCGGGTGTTTCGAGCGCGACAACTCCGTCGCGCAGCCGGATGGTGGAACTGCGGGCCTGACCGGGGTCGGTGGCCGGGTAGTCGGCGCGATGGTGGCAGCCCCGGCTTTCGGTGCGAGCCGCCGCCGCAACCGCGATGACCCGGGCGGCCAAGGTCAGTGCGGCGTCCTCGACACCGGCCCGGTCGGCGAGCCGGCGTGAACCGGCGCCGGCCAGCAGCTCCTGCAGCCGGGCCAGACCGTGCGCGTCGCGGACCACCGAGGCGTTGCTCGACATCGCGTCCTGCAGCAGCTGTCGGTCCAGCACCGCGCGGTGCACGGGTTCGGACACCGCGGCGTCGGCATGGCCCACTGATGCCGCGTGCGCCGAGGCGGCGGCGCCCGCGCGGTCACCGACCACCAGACCCTCCAGCAGGCTGTTGGAGGCCAACCGGTTGGCACCGTGCATGCCGGTTCGGGCCACCTCCCCCGCGGCGAACAGCCCCGGCAGCTCGGTGCGGCCGGTGACGTCGGTGATCACCCCACCGCAGCTGTAATGCGCGCCCGGAACCACCGGAATCGTTTGGCGCACCGGGTCGATTCCGGCATCGCGGCAGGCCGCGGTGACGGTCGGGAAGCGTTCTGCGAAGCCGTCGATCCCGCGCGCGTCGAGATAGGCGCACTGGTCGCCGGATTCGCGCAGGCGCGCGTCGATGGCCCCCGCCACCACATCGCGCGGAGCCAGATCGCCCATCGGATGCACCCCGTCGGTGATCGACGCGCCACGGGCATCGATCAGCTTGGCGCCTTCCCCACGCACCGCCTCGGTGATCAGCGGCCTGCGTCCGCCGGTCGCGCTGCCGTTGGATCCGGAGAACAGCATGGTCGGATGGAACTGGATGAATTCCAGGTCGCCGACCGCGACGCCGGCCCAGAGCGCCAGGGCCACCCCATCACCGGTCGCGCCACCGGGGTTGGTGGTCGCCCGGTACAGGTGGCCGAGGCCGCCGGTCGCCAGCACCACCGACGGGGCGTGGATCACGCCGATTCCGTCGGCGTTGGCCACCAGTACTCCGGTGACGCGCTCGGCGTCGCGCAGGATCTGCAGCACCATCTGGCCGCAGCGCACATCGAGTTCGGCCGCGGCCTGGTCCAGCGCACGTTGTACTTCGGCCCCGGTGGCGTCGCCGCCGGCATGAATGATGCGGCGCCGGGAGTGGCCGCCTTCGCGGGTGAGCGCCCAGTTGCCGTCCGAGCCCCGGTCGAACACCGCACCCGCGCCGGCCAGATCGCAGACCGCGCGATAGCTGTCGGCCACGATCGAGGTCACTGCGTCGCGGTCACATAGTCCGCCACCCGCGGCCAGCGTGTCGGCGACGTGGGCCTCCACCGAGTCGTCGTTGCCCGGCAGCACCACCGCGATCCCGCCCTGGGCGTAGTGCGTGGCCGTTGCCGCCGATCCCGCGGCGGACTTGCTGAGCACCACGACTGTGCGCCCGGCACGGTGGGCGGCTCGCGCCGCCGCCAGTCCGCCGACACCCGTGCCGATGACGATGACGTCGGCCCGCTGCTGCCAGCTGGGACCAGCGGTCACTTGCTGACCGGGACGGAGTGTCCGATCGCGATCATCCGCTGCACGCTGCGGGCCGCCAGGCGTGCCGTCTCGGGGTCGACGTGGATTTCGTCGGCTCCCTCGGTCAGGCTGCGCAGCAGGGCCGCCGGAGTGATCATCTTCATGTACTTGCAGGCGGCCTTGCGGTTGACCGCCTCGAAGTCGACCTGCGGCGCAGCCTTGCGCAGCTGGTGGATCATGCCGATCTCGGTGGCGACCAGCACCTTGCGGGCCCCGGTACGCGCCGCCTCCTCGAGCATGCCGCCGGTGGACAGGATCTTGACCTGCTCCTCGGGGAAATGGCCCTCGCCGACCAGGTAGAGCGATGACGTCGCGCAACCGCACTCGGGGTGCACGAACAGTTCGGCGTCGGGGTTGGCGCGCGCCTTCTCGGCGAGCTCGTCGCCGTTGATGGCGGCGTGCACGTGGCACTCGCCGGCCCAGATGTGCAGGTTCTCGCGGCCGGTGACCCGTTTGACGTGTTGGCCCAGGAACTGGTCGGGCAGAAACAGCACCTCGCGGTCCGGGTCGATCGCGTTGACCACATCGACGGCGTTCGAGGAGGTGCAGCAGTAGTCGGTCAGCGCCTTGACCGCCGCGGTGGTGTTCACGTAGGACACCACGACCGCGTCCGGGTATTCGCTGCGCCAGACCTGCAGCTCCTCGGCGGTGATCGAGTCGGCCAGGGAGCAGCCCGCCCGGGTGTCGGGCAGCAGCACCGTCTTGTCCGGAGACAAGATCTTGGCCGTCTCGGCCATGAAGTGCACCCCGCAGAACACGATGGTGTCCTCGTCGGCGGTGGCCGCGACCCGGGCCAGCGCCAGGGAGTCCCCGACGTGGTCGGCAATGTCCTGGATCTCCGGCAGTTGGTAGTTGTGGGCGAGGATCGTCGCGTTGCGTTCCTTCTTGAGCCGGAGAACCTCGGCCACCCACTCCTCGTCGGGTTCGATTCCGCTGTAGCCGGCCGGCGAGTTCACGATGCGGTCGGCCAGGCTGCCTGCCTGAACACCGCGGTCGGTGAGGGTGGTCATGAGTGACTCCTTCTCAAAACAGGTTTTCGACTTACAATCGAAAACATGGTTCATACTAGCACCGCGCATGAAGTGCTCACCGTGGTCTTCCAGGTTGGCGGCCTTGACCAGCGCCGTCCCCGCCTCAACGTGCTGTTGTGGGAACGCGCGCGTGAACCGCAGTCGGGACGCTGGTCGCTGCCCGGCGGCCTGCTGCGCAACGACGAGGATGTGACGGCGTCGGCTCGGCGCCAGCTGGCCGAAAAGGTCGATCTCCGTGAGATTGCCCACCTTGAGCAGCTCGCTGTGTTCTCCGAACCGGGCCGGGTTCCGGGCGTACGCACCATTGCCTCGACATTTCTGGGCTTGGTGCCCTCCCCCGCCGACCCGGAGCTGCCCAGCGACACGCACTGGCATCCGGTCGATGATCTGCCGCCGATGGCGTTCGACCACGGCCCGATGGTGGCGCACGCCCACAGTCGCCTGGTCGCCAAGATGTCGTATACCAACATTGGATTCGGTTTGGCGCCAACGGAATTCATTCTGTCGACGCTGCGCGACATCTACAGCGTGGTGTTGGGCTACCAAGTCGATGCGACCAATCTTCAGCGAGTGCTGGTTCGCCGCGGGGTGATCACCCGCACCGGTACCACCGCCCGTTCGGGCCGCAGCGGGGGCCGTCCGGCGGCCCGATATCGGTTCACCGACTCCGAGCTTCGAGTCACCGACGAATTCGCCGCCTTGCGGCCTCCCGGGTGAGTCGACTGGATTCTTAATGCCCTCTTAAGCAAGAATGCGGGGATGGACGCCGACAGCCTGGCCCGCGAAACATCTGTCGAGTGGATCGGACAGGCCCCACACCAGACGCTGCAACACGGCGAACGCCCCCTGCACCCGGCTGACGACCCCTTCTACGAGCCGCCGGCGGGTTTCCAGCACGCCGTGCCCGGCACCGTTCTGCGCTCGCGCGACGTTGAACTGGCCTTTTTGGGCCTGATCCCGCAAAAGCTACAGGCCACCCAGCTGCTGTATCGCACTGTCGACCGCAACAACGTCCCGCAGGTCACGGTGACCACCGTGGTGGTGCCCACTGACCGCGATCGGACCCGGGCCTGCCCGATCGTGTCGTATCAGTGCGCCATCGACGCGGTGGACGGCCGGTGCTTCCCGTCGTTCGCGCTGCGCCGCCGCGCCCGGGCACACGGGTCTTTCACCCAGCTCGAGTTCGTGCTGATCGCCGCCATCCTGTCGCAGGGCTGGGCGGTGTCGATCCCCGACCATGAGGGCCGCTTCGGCCACTGGGGGGCGCCGCTCGAGCCCGGCTACCACGTGCTCGACGGGCTGCGGGCCGCGCTGGGCACCGAGCGGCTGGAACTGTCCCCCGAGTCCCCGGTGGGCCTGTGGGGCTATTCCGGCGGCGGTCTGGCCACCGGCTGGGCGGCGGAGGTCTGCGGCGATTACGCCCCCGAACTCAACATCGTGGGTGCGGTGCTCGGGTCGCCGGTGGGTGACCTCGGGCACACGTTCCTCGGGTTGGACGGGACGTTCTTCTCCGGGTTGCCCGCGGTGATGATCGCCACCCTGGCGAAGGTCTACCCCGACCTGCAGAAGGTGATCGACGAGCACGCCACCGCCGAGGGCAAGGCTCTGCTGCGTTCACTGGAATCGATGACGACGCTCGGCGCCATCATGCGGATGCGCCACAAGTCGCTCGAGAATTTCATCGACCAGCCGCTGCAGGACGTGGTGGAACTCCCTGCGGTGCAACACGTCTTCGACGACACCAAGCTTGGCTTCCATGCGCCGAAACCGCCGGTGCTGATGGTGCAGGCCGTTCACGACCAGGTGATTTCAGTCGTGCACATCGACCACTTGGCCGAGGCGTATGAGAACGGCGGCGTGCGGCTGACCTACCATCGCGATCTGCTCAGCGAGCATGCGACGCTGCATCCGCTGTCGGCACCGATGGTGCTGGACTGGTTGGGTGACCGGTTTGCCAACCGGCCGCTGCCGCAGACCCGGACGAGCCGCGCATGGCCCGCGCTGCTGAACCCCAAGACCTACCTCGGGCTGTTGCGCCTGGGTGTGGTCGCCGGCCGGGTCATCACCGGCGGGGCGGTACGACGCCTTCCGCTGTGACGGCCGGCTGCGGTACCCGGCCGGGTTCGGGCGGATAGCCGCCGAGGTCATCACGCGTGCTCCAGGTGGCGCACATGCCATACACCAGCGCCGCGATGGTCGCAGGCAACAGCAGCGAGGCCGCGATCTGTAGCGGCGAGTGCCCGAAGAACACCGGCGGCCCCTCGGCGAAGTAGTACACCCGGTGCTCGGGACTCACCGGTGCGGCGTCGATGTCGACGGAGCCGTAGCGGCGCTGCACCAGGACCGCGCCGGTCAGCAGCGCCAGTGCTGCCCCGGTGCCCAGCCCCGCCGACAGGCCGGCGATCATGCCCGGCCCCCGATGCGCCCGCCACTGCCAGGCCAGGGCGGCGGCCACCACCGCCACCGCGCTCAGCAACCCGAGCAGCAGGGACGGCGCGATGAAGAAGTGTTCGGCTTCGTTGCCCAGATAGGCCTGCACCCGTTCGCCGCTGCGGGTCAGTGCCACCACCCCGTGGATCGGCGGGGCGACCCACGCCCACAGTGCGCCGATCGGCATGCCGGCGACCGTCAGTCCGGCGGCGATGGTCAGGTACGCGCGTCCCCGCGTGATCCGCGGGGCGCCGGGAGGCCTCACCGCTGCGCGTCCAGTTCGGTCGAGTCCACCAGGCCGTGCCGCGAACACTTGGCCCACCAGCCGTCAGGCCGGACCTGCACCGTCATCCGGCGCCCGCAGGAGGCACAGAACCGTGGCGGCTCCAGACCCAACTGGGCCGCGGTGGGCAGCGACGTGCCGGCCGGATCGTCGATCTGCACGCCGGTGTAGACGTTGTAGACACCGGCTCCCACCGGAACGGGCAGGTCGCGAACCATCACAGGGTGGCGTTGAGTGCCTTGATCGGCATCTGCAGGTCGTCGAGAAGTTCCAGGTCGGTCTCGGCCGGCCGGCCCAGGGTGGTCAGGTAGTTGCCGACGATGATGGCGTTGATGCCGCCCAGGATGCCCTGCTTGGCGCCCAAGTCGCCCAGGGTGATCTCCCGGCCGCCCGCGAAACGCAACATGGTGCGCGGCAAGGCCAACCGGAACGCGGCGACAGCCCGCAGCGCGTCGGCGGCCGGCAGCACCTCCAAGTCGCCGAAGGGGGTGCCCGGGCGCGGGTTGAGGAAATTCAGGGGCACCTCGTCGGGGTTCAGCTCAGCCAGGTCCGCGGCGAACTCCGCGCGCTGCTCCAGCGTCTCGCCCATGCCGAGAATGCCGCCGGAGCACACCTCCATGCCGGCATCGGCGACCATGCGCAGCGTGTCCCACCGCTCTTCCCAGGTGTGGGTGGTCACGACATTGGGGAAATGCGATCGGGCGGTCTCCAGGTTGTGGTTGTAGCGGTGCACGCCCATGGCGGCCAGCTGGTCCACCTGGTCCTGGGTCAGCATGCCCAGCGAACAGGCGATCTGGATGTCGACCTCGTTGCGGATCGCCTCGATACCCGCGGCGACCTGCGCCAGCAGCCGCTCATCGGGTCCACGTACCGCAGCGACGATGCAGAACTCGGTGGCACCGGTCTTGGCAGTCTGCTTGGCCGCCTCGACCAGGCTGGGAATGTCCAGCCAAGCGCTGCGCACCGGTGAGGAGAACAGGCCCGACTGCGAGCAGAAGTGGCAATCTTCCGGGCAGCCACCGGTTTTCAGGCTGATGATGCCCTCGACCTCGACCTCCGGGCCGCACCAACGCATCCGCACCTCGTGGGCCAACGCCAACAGCTCATCGAGGCGGTCGTCGGGCAGCTGCAGCACTTCGAGAACCTGATCCCGCCGCAATGCCTCGCCGCGCTCGAGTACCTGTTCCCGGGCCAGCGCCAGGATGTCGTCAGTCATGCGCGCCGCTCCTCCTCATCGCTTCGCTTCTGCATCGTCGCCGCCGCGGGTCACGCGTGCTCCCCTCAAGACTTGAACGGTGTTCAGGTTAGGCTAGCGGGGTGCAGCTGCACAAACCTGACGTGGTCGCCGCGGCGACCACCATCCTGGACGACTACGGCATCGCCGATCTGTCGATGCGCCGACTGGCGCGCGAGCTCAACGTCAGCCCCAGCGCGCTGTATTGGCATTTCGCCAACAAGCAGCAACTGCTGGGTGCGGTAGCCGATCGCGTCTTGGCCCCCGCCTGTGCCGACCCCGGGCCGGGCAGCTGGCAGTGGCGGATCCAGACCGTCGGCGAACGACTGCGCGATGCGCTGCTGTCGCACACCGACGGCGCCGAACTGGTGTCGGCCAGCATGGCGGCCGGCCAGTCCCAGGCGGCTACCGCCATCCTGGCGCTGCTGGCGGAGTCGGCAACGGCCGCGGGTGTGCATCCAGATCAGGCCGGACAGGTCGCCCGCACCGTCGTCTACTACGTCTTGGGGTTCACCGCCGACGAGCAGTCCCGCCTGCAGTGGGATGCCGCCGGGGCCGCCGAGATCACACCCGAGGCGGACCCGAGCAGCGCCTTCGCGTTCGGGCTGGGTCTGCTGATCGACGGGCTCGCGATGCGGGCCGGGCTGGCGGTCGGCGGCCCTTCGCGGTGGCCTGCCGACTAGATCGGATATTCCTTGCCCGCGTTGCCATCCCAACGCCGCAGCCCGACAAACCGACCGCTGATGTCGCCGCGCCCGGCGATGCGCTGAGCCCGGCCCAGCTGGGCCGGGCCGACCCGGCGGGCCAGCGTGGTGTGAGCCGTCCACTGGCCGGGCGAGACGTTGGGCAACGGGCCGGGCACCAGGTGCTCCGCGCACAACCTGTACACCTGCTCGTGCAGCTCCAGCAGTGCCATGGTCGGCACCACCAGCCGTGCCAGTACCCCATGCGAACGGCCGAAGATCAGAGTCGCGCCGAGGGTGCAGTCGATCGGCAGCCGGGCAGCGATCGAGGCCAGCACGTCGTCGACCTGCGGATCGATGCGCTGGGAGACCACCAGAGTGACGTGTGGTCGGGCCGCCGGCGCCTGGCTGGGCACCCCGGCGGCGGCCAGATCAGCCCAGATCCGCCGGACCTCGGATTCGGTGTCGGCGTCGAAGACCAACTCGATCGAGTGCACCATCGCTACCCCGCCAGGGTGCGCACCCAGTCGATGTCGAAGGCGGCGGCACTCATCACGGCGAACTCCGCCTTACCCAGCGCCGCGGCGCCGGCCGGCAGCACGGCACGTACCGGCGCCAGCCGTGCCAGCGCCCCGCGGTTGCTGGCGGCGGCCGGTCCGGGCTGCTCCGGCCAGCTGCCGATCACCAGACCGGCGCACGAGAGACCTTGCCCGGCAAGCGATTCCAGGGTCAATGCGGTGTGGTTGAGAGTGCCCAGTTCGGCGTCGACCACCACCAGCACGGGGGCTTTGAGGTCGACGGCCAGATCACGCAGGGTGACTCCGTCGGCGCCCAGCTCAACCAGCAGGCCACCGGCGCCCTCCACCAGGGTCAGCCGTCCCGGCCGGTCGGCGGCCCGGATCGTCGCCAGCAGGTCGCTGCGGGTCGGCAGGGCCGTCCCGGCCTGCTCGGCCGCGGCCACCGGGGCCAGCGGTGCGGGGTACCGGGCGGCGCCGAAGAGTTCGCTGACCCCCGAGAGCCGCCCGACTTCGGCCAGGTCGTCGTCGCCGTCGGCGGTGCCGGTCTGAACCGGTTTGCACACCGCCACGTCTCGGCCCGCCTGTCGGGCCGCCCCGGCCAGCGCGGCGGTGGCGATCGTCTTGCCCACCCCGGTGCCGGTGCCGGTGATGAACAGCACCGTCATGGCGACACGGCGGGATAGTCGCCCAGCACGTCGCTGAGCACCCGTCGCGCCAGTTCCAGATCGTCGGCGGTCAGCGACGCCCGCGCGGTCAACCGCAGCCGCGAGGTGCCGGCCGGCACGGTGGGCGGGCGGAAGCAGCCCACCCGCACCCCGGCGTCCAGGCATGCGGTGGCGGCGGCCACCGCCACCTCGGCGTCTCCGAGGATGACCGAGACCACCGCGGATTCCGGCTGGTGGCGCAGCCCGCAGACTTCGGCCAGCACGCCGGCGTGCCGCAGTACGTCGGTGGCGCGGGACGGCTCGGCAGCCAGCACATCCAGAGCGGCCGATGCGGCGCCCAGTGCCGCAGGCGCCAGACCGGTGTCGAAGATGAACGTGCGAGCGGCGTCGATGAGGTGGTCGCGAACCTCGACGGGACCCAGCACCGCACCGCCCTGGCTGCCCAGCGCCTTGGACAACGTCGTGGTGATCACCACGTCGGGTGCCCCGGCCAGCCCTACCTCGTGTACCAGCCCGCGGCCGCCGGCGCCGCGCACACCCAGCGCGTGGGCCTCGTCGACGAGCAGCAATGCGCCATAGCGGCGACACACCTCGTGCAGCTCGCGCAGCGGGGCCAGCGCGCCGTCGGTGCTGAACACCGACTCGGTGAGCACTACGGCCCGTTCCTCGGTCCGGCCGGCCAGTGCGGCGGCCACCGCGTCCACGTCACGGTGCCCGGTGACGACGACCCGTGCCCTCGACAGCCGGCAGCCGTCGACCAGAGATGCGTGGCAGTATGCGTCGGAGACCAGCAGTGCCCCCGGCCCGGACAGGCTGACCACGGCGCCCAGGTTGGCGGTGTAGCCCGAGGAGAACACCAGGCCCGCCGGTGCCCCGACGAAGTCGGCCAACTGCTGCTCGAACTGCTGATGCAGTTCGGTGTTGCCGGTCACCAGGCGCGATCCGCCGGCTCCGCCACCCCAGGTCTGCAGCGCCTCGACACCGCCGGCGATCACGGCCGGGTGGGTGGCCAGGCCCAGGTAGTCGTTGGACGCCAGGTCCAGTTCGGCTGCCACGACGGGCCGGGTCCGCAATGAGCGTCGCAGGCCGGCCTGCCGACGCCGCTGCTCCACTTCGGCCAGCCAGGCCAGTGGCGAGACATCGGTGCGGGTCACGCGGCGCTCCCTGTGCGGTCTTGAGACGACTTGAACACCGTTCAGGTTAAGGCATGCACGGCGCCCACCATCGCGCTGCCGATCTTGGCGATCTCCTCGGGGGTGCACACGTAGGGCGGCATCGCGTAGATCAGGTTGCGGAACGGGCGCAGCCACACGCCGCCGGCCAGCGCGGCGTGCGTGGCGACGGCCAGGTCCACCGGCTCGTGGCACTCGATGACTCCGATGGCCCCGCAGATCCGGACATCGGCGACTCCGGGCAGGTCGCGGGCGGGTTGCAGGGCGGTGGTCAACCCGGCTTCGATCGCGCCGACCATCGCGCGCCAGTCCTGGCGCAACAACAGCTCCGTGCTGGCGACCGAGACCGCGCAGGCCAGGGGGTTCGCCATGAACGTCGGCCCGTGCATCAGTGCGCCCGCCTCGCCGGCGCTGATCGTGTGCGCGATCTCGGTGCTGCACAGGGTGGCGGCCAGGCTGAGGTAACCGCCGGTCATGGCCTTGCCGACACACATGATGTCGGGGCTAACGCCGATGTGGTCGGCGGCGAACAGCTCACCGGTGCGGCCGAAGCCGGTGGCGATCTCGTCGAAGATCAGCAGCACGCCGTGGCGGGTGCAGGCATCGCGCAGGTCGGTCAGGTAGCGCGGGTCGTGAAACCGCATACCGCCGGCGCCCTGTACCACCGGTTCCACGACCACGGCCGCCACCTCATCGCGGTGGCGCTCCAGCTGCTCCTCGAACGCGGCGCTGTAGGCCGGGTCGTAGTCGCGCGGCACCTGCGGGGCGAACAGCTGGGCCGCCAAAACGTCGCGCCACAGCGAGTGCATGCCGCCCTCGGGGTCGCAGATGCTCATCGGGGTGAAGGTGTCGCCGTGGTAGCCGCCGCGCCACGTCATCAAGCGGTGTTTGGCGCCGCGGCCGCGGGCGCGCCAGTACTGCAGCGCCATCTTGACCGCGACCTCCACCGACACCGACCCCGAGTCGGAGAAGAACACGGTGTCCAGCCCGGCCGGGGTGATCTCCACCAGCAGCTGGGCCAGCCGTGCGGCGGGTTCGTGGGTCAGGCCGCCGAACATGACGTGGCTCATGGTGCCCAGTTGTGCGGTGAGGGCGGCGTCCAGTTCGGGGTGGCCGTGACCGTGGATCGCCGTCCACCAGGAGCTCATCGCGTCGAGCACGTCGACCGGTCGGTCGCCGAGGGACAGTGTCAGGTAGGCGCCCCGGGCGGACAGCGCCACCGTCGGCGCAGGAGATTCGGCGCCGATCGTGCTGTACGGGTGCCACACGTGTGCGGCGTCGATCGCGCTGATCTGGTCGGGAGTCAACGCGGGCATGCCTGACGACAGTAGTGGTCGGCGGCGTAACCGTTGGGTCACAGGTTGTGCAATTTCTCTTCCGCGGCGGTTGGCGGCCGGTAAACGCCGGTAGTCTCTGTGACAGAAGTGACGAGTGATGCTGCCGTGAATATCGGCCGAAAGGGGTTGTTCTGATGAAACGCGTCTGCGTTACCGCGATCGCATTGGCGGCGGCCCTGGCCCCGGCGCTGAATGCCGCACCTGCCTTCGCCGACCCGCTGGCACAGACCGGCCAGAACCAGCTCATCGAGCGCGTGATCGCACGCGCGCTGTCCCAGCGCGGCGTGCCGTTCGTCTACGGCGGCGGCGACGTCAACGGGCCCACCAACAGTGCGCGGGCCCGGGCGGCCACCACCCGCAGCTCGCTGAGCGACATCGGCCGCGCCGGACTCCCCGGCACCCCCAGCAGCCCGTTGCTGCCGGGCAGCGCCACCCCGGGTCTGCCTGGCACCTCGCTGCTGCCCACCGATGACTTCGCCGACACCACCACCGTCGGTTTCGACGCATCCGGCCTGATCCAGTACGCATTCGCCGGCGCCGGGATCAGGATGCCGCGCACCTCCGGCGAGCAGTGCAGCGTTGGCCAGAAGGTCCCGCCCGCCCAGGCTCGCCCCGGCGATCTGCTGTGCTACGGCCCCGGTGGAAGCCAGAGCGTCGCGCTCTACCTCGGCAACAACCAGATGATCGAGGGCACCAGTCCCGCGGTCACGGTGTCGCCCGCTCGCACCACCAACATGGTGCCGTATCTGACCCGCGTGCTGCCCTCCTGAACCGACTCGGAGGGACATCACAGTGCTTGAGAATGCGATTTTGCCAGGCTGTTAGGTAGATTGTCGGGCGATCATGATTGCCCTGTCCCCGCCCCGACCGGCAACAACACCTGTTGCGGAATCCGCATCCGGATCGGTTTCGACCCCAGCGTCGGCCGCCATGATGGGCACCCGCAAGGCGGGCTTCTACCGCCACGACCTCGACGGATTGCGTGGCGTGGCCATCGCGTTGGTGGCGGTGTTCCATGTTTGGTTCGGACGGGTCTCCGGCGGTGTCGACGTCTTCCTGACGCTCTCGGGTTTCTTCTTCGGCGGCAAGCTGCTGCGGGTCGCACTCAACCCGACCTCGTCGCTGTCACCGGTCCCCGACTTGGTCCGGCTGGTCCGCCGCCTGCTGCCTGCCCTGGTGGTGGTGCTGGCCGGCTGCGCGCTGCTGACCATCTGGATCCAGCCGCAGACCCGCTGGGAGACCTACGCCGATCAGAGCCTGGCCAGCCTCGGTTATTACCAGAACTGGGAACTGGCCCGCAGCGCCGCCGACTATCTGCAGGCCGGTGAGGCGGTCAGCCCCCTGCAGCACATCTGGTCGATGTCGGTGCAGGGCCAGTTCTACCTGAGCTTCCTCCTGCTGGTGTTCGGCTTCGCCTACCTGTTCCGGCGGGCGCTGGGCCGGCACCTGCGGGCCGCCTTCATCGTGCTGCTGACGGCGCTGACGGTGGCCTCCTTCTGGTATGCGATCGACTTGCACCAGACCAACCAGTCGCTGGCCTATTACAACAGCTTCGCCCGGGCCTGGGAGCTGTTGGTCGGCGCGCTGATCGGCGCGCTGGTCCCCTATATCCGCTGGCCCATGTGGCTGCGCACCGTGGTGGCCACGGTGGCACTGGCGGCGATCCTGAGCTGCGGGGCGCTGATCGAGGGCGTGCGGGAGTTCCCCGGACCGTGGGCGCTGGTGCCGGTGGGTGCCACGGTGGCGTTCATCCTGGCCGG
This sequence comes from Mycolicibacter nonchromogenicus, assembly GCF_002101775.1. Classification (GTDB taxonomy): domain Bacteria; phylum Actinomycetota; class Actinomycetes; order Mycobacteriales; family Mycobacteriaceae; genus Mycobacterium; species Mycobacterium nonchromogenicum. The sequence continues at coordinate 88,957 of NZ_LQPI01000053.1, forward strand.
GGCCAACCGGCAGGCGCGCCCGAGTACCAGCGCCGGCCTGCCCTGGCCCAACCGGTGGCTGGCGGCGGCACCGCTGGTGACGCTCGGCTCGATGGCCTACTCGCTGTACCTGTGGCATTGGCCGCTGCTGATCTTCTGGCTGTCCTACAGCGGGAATCGGGATGCCGGCCTGCTGGACGGGGCGGTGATCCTGCTGATCTCCACGGGGTTGGCCTACCTGACCATGCGGTTCGTCGAGGATCCGCTGCGCTCGCGCAAACCGGCCGCCGCCGCCTCGGCGCCGGTGGTGCGGCCGCGGTGGCGCAAACCCGCCGCCGGCTGGTGGCGCCGCCCGACGTCGGTCCTGGGCTCGACCGTGGTGCTGCTCGGCGTCGCCCTGACGGCGACGTCGTTCTCCTGGCGCGAGCACGTCACCGTGCAGCGCGCCAGCGGTACCGAACTGGTCAAGCTCAGCAAGGACGACTACCCCGGGGCCCGTGCGCTGCTGAAGCACCGCCGGGTGCCCAAGTTGCGGATGCGCCCCACCATCCTGGAGGCCAAGAAAGATCTGCCGCGCTCCACCCGGGAGGGCTGCATCAGCACCTTTACCAATCCGGCGCTGATCAACTGCACCTACGGCGACCCGGAGGCCACCCGGACCGTGGCGCTGGCCGGCGGATCGCACGCCGAGCACTGGCTTCCCGCACTGGACATCCTCGGCCAGCGGCACCACTTCAAGGTGGTCACCTATCTCAAGATGGGCTGCCCGTTGTCCACCGAGAAGGTGCCGCTGATCATGGGCAGCAACGCCCCCTACCCGCAGTGCTACGAATGGGTGGGCAAGACGATGAAACAGCTGATCGCCGACCGCCCGGACTTCGTATTCACCACCGCCACCCGTCCGTGGAACATCAAGCCCGGCGACGTGATGCCCGGAACCTACATCGGAATCTGGAAAGAGCTGTCGGACAACCACATTCCCATCCTGGGTATCCGAGACACCCCGTGGCTGTTGCACGACGGCATCCCCTACCAGCCGGCGGACTGCCTGGCGTCGGGCGGCGACGCGGATTCGTGCGGCGTCAAGCGATCCGAGGTGCTCGTCGATCGTAACCCCACCCTGGAGTTCGTCGACCGATTCCCGCTGCTCAAGCCGCTGGACCTCTCCGACGCCGTCTGTGACAAGGAGATCTGTCGGGCGGTCGAGGGGAATGTGCTGATCTATCACGACTCTCATCACCTGTCGGCGACCTATGCGCGCACCATGGCCGGAGAACTCGGCCGCCAGATGGGTGCGGCCACCGGCTGGTGGTGACCCCGGACACGCGCGGCGGCGGACGCCGAAAAAGCCGATAAGGTCAAGCGGTGTCGTCGGCTGAGTCGGGTCCCGAACCCACCCCGGAGCCGTCCGCGCCCGCGGTCTGGCCCGGAAACGCCTATCCGCTGGGCGCGGTGTACGACGGAGCCGGCACCAACTTCGCGGTGTTCTCCGAAGTTGCCGAGCGTGTCGAACTGTGCCTGATCGACGACCGCGACCACACCGAGACCCGGATCGGTCTTGATGAGGTGGACGGCTACGTCTGGCACGCCTACCTGCCCGGAATCGGCCCCGGCCAGCACTACGGCTTCCGCGTGCACGGACCGTTCAACCCTGCCGCGGGCCACCGCTGCGACCCCAGCAAGCTGCTGTTGGACCCCTACGGCAAGGCTTTCGACGGCGCCTTCGACTTCGGTCCGGAGTTGTTCTCCTACGACCTGGCCGATCCCGACAGCGATGCCGCTCCCCCGGGCCTGGACTCGCTGGGTCACACCATGACCAGCGTGGTGATCAACCCGTTCTTCGACTGGGCGTCCGACCGGTCACCGCGCACCCCGTACCACCAGACGCTCATCTACGAGGCGCACGTCAAGGGCATGACCCAGACCCACCCGGGCATCCCCGCCGAACTGCGGGGCACCTATGCCGGGCTGGCGCATCCGGTGATCATCGATCACCTCAAGTCGTTGAACGTCACCGCCATCGAGCTGATGCCGGTCCACCAGTTCCTGCATGATCAGCGGCTGCTGCAGCTGGGGCTGCGGAACTATTGGGGGTACAACACCTACGGCTTCTTCGCCCCGCACAACGAGTACGCGGCCAGCCGACAGCCCGGCGGTGCGGTGGCCGAGTTCAAAGCGATGGTGCGCGCATTCCACCAGGCCGGTATCGAGGTGATCCTCGATGTGGTATACAACCACACCGCCGAAGGCAACCACCTGGGCCCGACGCTCAATTTCCGGGGTATCGACAACGCCGCCTATTACCGACTCGACGAGAACGACCGACGGCGTTACACCGACTACACCGGCACCGGCAACAGCCTCAACGCCCGCCACCCGCACACCCTGCAGCTGATCATGGACTCATTGCGTTACTGGGTGACCGAGATGCACGTCGACGGCTTCCGATTCGACCTGGCCTCCACCCTGGCCCGGGAGCTGCACGACGTCGATCGACTGTCCGCGTTCTTCGACCTGGTGCAACAGGATCCGGTGGTCAGCCAGGTGAAGTTGATCGCCGAGCCGTGGGACGTCGGCGAAGGCGGCTACCAGGTGGGCAACTTCCCGGGGCTGTGGACGGAATGGAACGGCAAATACCGCGACACGGTGCGTGACTACTGGCGGGGCGAGCCGGAGACCCTCGGCGAGTTCGCCTCGCGCCTGACCGGCTCCTCGGACCTGTATGAGGCGACCGGGCGGCGGCCCAGCGCCAGCATCAACTTCGTCACCTGCCACGACGGCTTCACACTCGCGGATCTGGTGTCCTACAACGAGAAACACAACGAGGCCAACGGCGAGGACAACCGCGACGGCGAGAGTCACAACCGCTCGTGGAACTGCGGTGTGGAAGGACCGACCGACGACCCCGAGATCCTGGCGCTGCGGGCCCACCAGGTCCGCAACATCATGGCCACCCTGCTGATCAGCCAGGGCACGCCGATGATTCTGCACGGCGACGAGTTCGGCCGCTCCCAGCGCGGCAACAACAATGTCTACTGCCAAGACTCCGAACTGTCCTGGATGGACTGGACGCTGGCCGAACGCAACGCCGACCAATTCGCCTTCACCCGCGCGATGACCGCCCTGCGCACCGCGCACCCGGTGTTCCGGCGGCGGCGGTTCTTCGACGGCAGACCCATCCGCGGCGGCGACGAGGTGCGCGACATCGCCTGGCTGACACCGGCCGGACACGAGATGACCCAGCAGGACTGGGACAGTGAATTCGGCAGGTGCGTCATGGTTTTCCTCAACGGCGAGTCGCTGCCGGAGCCGGATGCGCGCGGGCAGCGGATCATCGACGACTCATTCCTGTTGTGCTTCAACGCCGGTGAGACGCCGGTGGACTTCATCACGCCCAATGCCGAATATGCACGGGTCTGGACCGCGGTGATCGACACCGCCCATCCAGACGGCAGCACTGATCTGGTGGTCGACGCCGGCCAGGCGGTGACGGTGACGGGACGCTCGCTGACCATAATGCGCAAGAGCAAGTGAGCTAGGAGGCACGGCGCCCGAAGTAGCGGATGCCGGCGAGTTGTGGGATGCGGTAGGGGCTGCGGATGCGACGTGTCGCCCGGCCGCGGCCGCGCAGGTGATAGCGGCTGAGTTCGCGCCGCACCGACGGCGCCAGCAGCGGTCCCAACACCGCGCCGGCACCCAGCGCCAGCGCCAGCCCCACCGCCATCCCAAGTGAACCGCCCGCGTTGGGCTGGCCGTTGACCAGTTGCACGAAGCCCCGGAACAGGGTCAGCCCCGGAACCAGCGGAATGATGCCGGCCATGATGATCACCAGCGGCGTGACCCGCAGCCGGGGCGCCAGCAGGGTGCCGACCAGACCGGTCGCCGCGGCGGCCGCGAAGGAACTCACGATCGGGTTGGCCTGCACCTGTTGCAGCCCGAAGAACAGCAGGGCGGCGGTCGCCCCGGCCAAGGCGGCGGCCAGGGCGGCCTTGAGCTGCGCATAGCCCGCAATCGCAGCGGCGGCGGCACCGAGTGCGCCGGCCAGTAAGTACACCGGCACGCTCAGCGCCGCGACCGGCATCTCGGGGCTCACCCGAACATGCAATCCGAACGCTCCGCCGATCTGCACCGCGATCGAGACGCCGACCAGGATGCCGACCGACAGCAGCAGGATGTCCATAGCGCGCGAGACGGCGGTGAGTTGGTAACCGGTGATGGCGTCCTGCACCGAGCCGACCATGGCCAGCCCGGACAACAGCACCACGATGTTGGCGGCCACCACCGGTGAAACCGATGTCCCGGCGGGCAGCCAGCCAACCGCGTGCAGACCGATCGCGACCGCGGTGGCCACCGCAGCGGCGACGACCTGTTGAAACAGCAGCGGCAGGTGCCAACCGTTGAGCACGCGGCCGATCCGGTCGATCAGCGCGGTGGTGACCGCCGAAATCAGCGCGACCAGCGGCCCGGCGCCGATCAGGACAGCGAAGCTGCCGGCCATCACGGCCCAGCCGATCGTGGCGACCCAGCGAGGATAGGGATGGGCGGACCGGTTCACGATGTCCAGCTGCTGTTGCACCCACTCCGGATCGGGCGTGCTGTTCACCACCTGCTCGGCGAGATCGGTGGCCAGCTGCAGGCGCGTGTAATCCAGCGAGCGCGACTGCACCAGATACATCGCAGTGACCGGGGCGCCCGGCACCCCACGCGGAACCGACACCCGGATCGAGTTCCCGGTGATGTCCACCTGGGTCTGGGGCAGCCCGTAGGCGGTGGCGACGGCGAGCATGCTCGAGGCGACGTCCGCGGTTCCTGCCTGTGAGCCCAGCAGCAGCTGCCCGAATCGCAGGGCGATATCGAGAACCCGACGGACGTCGGTCTCATCCAAGCGCGTTGTCTCCGAGGACGCCATCACGGTCGACTACCCGTTCGGCGCGCGAAGCTCACCCGCTGCGGCGGATCCCGGCGCTACAGCAGGTAACGGTAGGCCGGAGAACCGGGCTCCAGCGGCTCGACGTGGATCTCGGAGGTACGCATGCGCTCCAACAACCCATCGAGGTCGGCAGCCGACCCCAGCTGTATGCCGACCAGCGCCTCGCCGGTCTCGCGGTTGTTGCGTTTGACGTACTCGAACAGGGTGACGTCGTCGCCGGGACCGAGGACCTCGTCGAGGAAGCGCCGCAGCGCGCCCGGCTCCTGGGGGAAGTCGACCAGGAAGTAGTGCTTGAGGCCCAGGTGCACCAGCGAGCGCTCCAGGATCTCGCCGTAACGGGACACATCGTTGTTGCCACCGGAGATCAGGCACACCACCGTGGCACCCGGGGCGACATCAGCCTCCATCAGGGCGGCCACCGACAGGGCGCCCGCGGGCTCGGCGATGATCCCCTCGTTCTGATACAGGTCGAGCATCGCCGTGCAGACCGCACCTTCGTCGACGGTGGTCATCGACACCATGTCACCGGCCGCGGACAGCACCGCGAACGGCAGCGCCCCGGCGCGTCGGACGGCCGCACCGTCCACGAACTGGTCGACGTGCTCCAGGCTCACCAGCTCCCCCGCCGACAGCGCCGCCATCATCGAGGCGGCCCCGGCCGGCTCCGCGCCCAGCACAGCACTTTTGGTGGTCCGCTCGGCCAGGTAGGTGGTGATGCCCGAGATGCACCCGCCGCCCCCGACCGGCACCACCACCAGGTCCGGCTCGGTGTCGAGTTGGTCGAGTATCTCCACCGCGATCGTGCCCTGACCCGCCATGGTCCGCAGGTCGTCGTAGGGCGGCACCAGAGTGGCACCGGTGCGGGCGACATCGGCCAGGGCCGCCTCCGCGGCCAGGTCGTAGGTCGCGCCGCCGACGATCAGTTCGATGAACTCGCCGCCGTGGTAGCGGATGCGGTCGCGCTTCTGTTTCGGGGTTTTGGCCGGCACATAGACCCGGCCGTGGACACCCAGCGACCGGCAGGCGAACGCGAATCCCTGTGCGTGATTGCCGGCCGACGAGCACACCACGCCGGCGGCGAGTTCGGCTTCACTGAGCTGGACCAGCAGGTTGTAGGCCCCGCGCAGCTTGTAGGAGCGCACCGACTGCAGGTCTTCGCGCTTGAGATAGACGTTGGCGCCGGTCAGCTCGGAGAGCCGGTCGTTGTACTGCAACGGGGTGGGCGTGACCACACCGGCGATCCGGTCGGCCGCCGCGTCAATGTCGGCCGCGGTCAACGGACCCTTCAACCGGCCCTGCGAGGGGCCCGACGTGGAGGCACTTCGGTTCTGGCGCAGTTCGGCGGACACCGCAATATGGTGTCACCCAGTGGGGCGTTCAGCCCACCGGGGTCAGCACGAACACCGGGATCTGGCGGTCGGTCTTCTCCTGATACTCGGCGTAGTACGGGAAAGCCTCGACCGCCCGCTCCCACCACTGCGCCTTTTCCTCGCCGAATACCTCCCGGGCGTCGTAGTCGCCGGTGACGGGCCCGTCCTGCAGCTCTACGCGCGGGTTGGCGGCCACGTTGTAGTACCAGACCGGGTTCTTCGGGGCCCCACCCAGCGACGCGACGATCGCGTACTCACCGTCGTGTTCCACCCGCATCAGCGGGATCTTGCGCAGCTTGCCGGTCTTGGCTCCGACCGTGGTCAGCAGCACGACCGGTTTGCCCTTCATCTCGATTCCCTCGGTACCACCGGAGGCCATGTACTTCTCGGCGTTCTCGCGGGACCAATCCAACGGGCTGGGTGCATATTCTCCGCTCAGAGGCATGCGGCCAGCCTAGTCGCGTTACCCGACACTACGATCCGACCAGCAGATTTCGGCTGGCCTAACAATTGGTTGTCGCGTACCGTTAACTACATGACCACCGCCGGGCGCTTCGGGCAGCATGTGCTGATCGCCGGTGTGCCCTGGCCGGCCTACAAGCTGGTCGCGCTGGCCGTCGGCCTGATAACCCTGCTGATCGTCGGTGTCGTGACGTCCAGCGCCGCGGCCGCGGTTCTGACCGCTGCGGGCACCTGTACGGCGGTGTGGCTCGCCTTGGGCGCTCAGCATCCGTCACGACGCTGACAGCTATTCGGGCTCGGCCGGCAGGCGGTCATAGATCAGCACGTCGCCGGCAACGCGGGCTTCGGCGGTGGGCCGGTGATCGTGCAGCCTGCCGTCGTGCATCAGGTGCCGGACCTCGACGCCCCGCACCAGGGTGAGGTGATCGGCGATCAGTTTGCGATGGCATCGCCACCAGAGGCTCTCGGCGCACATCACCGCCACCTGTTGATCTGCCGTCAGCAGCTCGTCGATTCCGGCCTGGAAGTCCTCAGACCGCATGTAGCCCGCGTAGGACCGAAACGAGACATTGCGCAGCCCGATGTCGGGGCTGTTCCCCGTGGCCCGTCGCCAGCCGCCGAGCCGCGGCTCCCACCGATATCCCACCCCGGCTTCCGGCAGCCAGCGCTGCATCTCTTCTCGCGCAGTGTCCGGATTGCGCCGGCTTCCCGGAGCGCTGCGGACGTCGACCAGGGCTTGAACACCGGCGCCCGAGAGCAGCGCGGCGATCTCGGCTCGGTCCGCGGTGCCGTGGCCGAACGTCAAAACCGTTGGCGACGTGGCGTTCTCCTGTCAGGCTCGCTCGTGGCCGGCTCAGCGGCCGCCGACCCGTTTCAGATATGCCATGGCCGAGGCCTGCGACTCCGGATCGTGCACCGCGGTGACCAGAGCATCGGCGTCGTTCCAGCTGCGCGTGGTGCCCACCATGCCGTCGGTCACCGCGTTGACCTGCCGCTTGGTGCCGCCCAACGTGAGCGCGGACTTGCCGACCAGCTGTCCGACCAGCTCCTGCACCGCCACCTCAAGGCCGGCCTCGGGCACCACCCGGTTGAGGAAGCCGATCGCCTGGGCCTCAGCGGCACCGAACGGGCGGCAGGTCATCACCAGTTCTTTGGTGCGCGCCGGCCCGATCTCGCGGACCAGTCGCGGGATACCGCCCCAGGCCAGCGGAATTCCCAGGTCGACCTCGGGAATCGAGAACCGGGTGTCCTCGGCGGCCACCCGCAGATCGCACGCGGCGGCCAACACGACACCGCCACCGACACAGTGCCCGTGCAGCCGCGCCACCGTCACCGCTCGCATGGCCTCGATCGCGTCGGCCATCCGCCGTCCGGCGTCGGCGGCCTCCCGCAGCCCTCCGGCGCCGTCGGCGGCGGCGGTGAACGCGGCCAGATCGGCCCCGGCGGAGAACGCCCGGCCGCTGCCGGCCACGACCACCACCTTGACCGCCGGCCGGGCGTCGAACCAGCGGGCCGCCGCCACCAACTCGTCGAGCGTCAGCGTGCTCAGTGGGTTGAGTTTGTCCGGACGGTTCAAGGTGATGGAGCCGAGCGCGCCGTCGGCCGCAACCGTGATGGTCGAGGCCTGCAGTGTCTCGGTGCCGGCTTGCATGGCGTCGACGTTAGTGGCGCCGCGCCGGTCAAGGCGCGGGATTGCGGTTACGGGCTCCGACCCTCGACATCGCCTACGGTGAGGCCATGTCGATTGCCGTCACCGAGTTCAGTCTGGTCGAGCAGACCGCTTTCCTCACGGCGTATGCCCGGGCACTGGACTGTCGTGCGCCCGTCCCGATCCTCGGCGACGAGTTCTCCGACCGCGTCGTCGGCCTGATCGACTACGACTTCCCGGCATTCCGGATCCCGGCGAGCGTGGTGCGCCAAACCGCCCTGCGCGCGAAGATGCTCGACGAGCGTGTGCGCACGTACACCGCTGCGCACCCCGATGCGGTGGTGATCGACCTGGGCGCCGGGATCAACGAGCCGTTGGCCCGGGTGAAGCCGCCGGCCGGTGTCGACTGGTACAGCATCGATCTGCCGCGCGTGATCGCACTGCGCGAGAAGGTGGTGCCGGCCCAGCCCGCCGAGCACAACATCGCCGCCGATCTGACCGGCACGGACTGGACAGCCGCTGTCCCCGTCGGCCGACCGACCATGGTGATCGCCGACGGTCTGTTCGCCTTTCTCACCGAGGCTGAAGTCATCGCGCTGATCGGGCACGCCATAGACCATGTGGGAACCGGCGAATTGGCGTTCAACGACTACGGCCGGGTCGGGATGTTCAGCTGGCTGGGCATGAAGCTGGCGCCCCGGGGAATGTTCAGCGTGCTGCGCCACGTCTGGGCCAATCCCGGCTTCACCGATCCGCGCACGCCGCAGCGGTGGGATCCGCGCCTGCGTCTGGTAGAGCAGGCCTGTCTGGCACATGCCGCCGAGGTGGACTCATTTCCCGGCCCGGCCCGCCGAATGACCCGGCTCGCCGGCCGGTTCAAGTCATTGGCCGGCAAGGCCCGGGTGCTGCGCTACAAGTTCTGAGAGTCTTGGGGTTACAGGGCGCCGAACACGTCGCCGAGATACTGCGACGGGTCGAAATCGAGGCTGGCGAACGGGTCGTTGGGAACGAGGTAGTCCGGCACCTCGGGGATCCACGAGTGGAACAGGCTGTTCCACAAGAACATCGGGTCGTTGTCGCCGATCGTCAGGTAGGCGGCCGACGCGAAGTTGATCGGGTCGGTCACCACCGTGTAGCCGAGGTCGCCGGCCGACATCACCCAGTAGTTCAGGTCGTGCGGTCCCACGCCGTTGATGGTCAGGTTGGTGAAGTCACCGACGTTGACCTCATAGATCGAGGATCCGGACAGGTAGGCGAAGTTGCCCAGGCTGCTGAGGTCGAAGTCGTCCGCCAGGCTGGGGTTGATGTCGAACTCACCGAATTGGTAGGCCCGGGTGGAGAAGAACGAGTTCCAGTAGTCCTCGATCTTGATGGTGTACGTCCCGGCGTCGATCGTGTTGTCGCCGTCGGTGTAGATGATGTTGTAGGGCTGGTCGCCCTTCCAGTCGGTGATGAACGGGCGGACGCCCTGATACGTCCACCCGCCGTCCAGGATGTCACCCATCACCATGCAGACCGCACCATCGCAGGTCTCATAGGGTCCGCCGTCGAGGAACGGGTCCCCGGCCGCATTGGCGTTCGACGCCGGAATCACCAGCGCGGCGAACGCGGCGGCAGCGCCCATCCCCACCAGGTTGAGAAGACGACGCGAAACCCCCATGACTGCCCTCCGTGTTGTTCAAGCTCTACAGCGCTGTGAATCAACAGGCGTCAATCATTACGCCTGCGATATAGCATAGGTAGACTATGCTAATGGTACTCATGGGTAAAGTTCGATTTTCTGCCATGAGTTCCCCGCCGGAATCGGCTCCGCAGTGAGCCCAACCGTCCCCACCTCCCCCCGAGGCCACACCTGTTGCGCGAGAAGTTCCAGACGTTACACCAGTTAAGCGGTGTTGCAATCAGGAACGAATCTCACCGTTCCGCTGACATTCAGACTCTGGGTGGATGAATTCCACACGTGCACGAATCCACGGATGGACAAGTGCACCGCATTCCCCACTCGATGACCGCACGCGCCCGCGACAACGACTCCAACTGGGCATCGATCTCGGCGAGTTTCGCCCGGGCCAGCGCCTTGCTCGCCGGCCGCCCGGGCGCGTCGTCGGCGAACAGCAGCGCAATCTCCTCGAGGGCGAACCCGGCCGTCTTGCACAGGCCGATCACCTCGAGTCGGGCCAGCACCGCCTCGTCGTAGCGGCGCTGACCGCCGATTCGGGCCGGGGGCGCCAGCAGGCCGATCCGCTCGTAGTAGCGCAGGGTGGTCGCGGCGACGCCACTGCGATGCGCCACCTCGCCGATGCTCAACCGGCCGGACACCGCCACCTCCGGAGGACTTGACTTGAAGTCAACTCTAAGTTGTTCCCTGGGAAGTATGCACCTCCGACTGTTCAACGAGCTACAAGACGCCCGCTACGCACTGCTGCGCACCTTCCGCGGCGACGGCACCCCCGTCGACACCCCGATATGGTTCGCGATCGACGACGACACCCTGGTGTTTCGGACCAAACTCGGACCCAAGACGCGCAGGCTGGCCTCGCGCCCAGAGGTCGAGTTGATCGCCTGCGACTACCGCGGCCGGCCCCGAGACCAGGCGAGGGCGCTACCCGGCCGGGCCACCGTGCTGTCCGGCGACGAGGCCGAGGCCGCCAACCGCACCCTGCACCGGCGCTACGGCTGGCAGTGGAACGTTGTGCCGATGCTCTCGGTGCCCGGCGTGACGAACGTGCACCGGGATCTGCCGTTGCGGGAGAAGTTACGGCGCACCCGAACCCGCAACCTGTGGCCCGACAGCGTGATCGTCCGGGTCGATCCGCTCCCGCACTAGGCCGCACTCCCGCGCAAGACGTCAGCCGCCCAAGCAGCCGGGACCGAGCAGTGCCTTCAGATCCCCCATCAGCGCCGACGACGGCGTCACCCGCAGTGAGGGATCCAGCTCCAAGACGGTGATGCGCTCCCCGCTGATCAGCCGCAGCTGCACCTGCGCGGTCCCGGGATGGCGGGTCAGCACCTGCTTGAGCGCGCTGACCTTGTCCATGGTGCACTGCCGGGTCGGCAGACTCACCGCCAGCGGACGATCCGCGGCATTGGCGGAGAAGTCCGGCACCACCAGCTCGTTGGCGATCAACGAGATCCGGTCGTCGCGGATGTTCACCTTGGCGCTGACCAGCACCACGGCGTCGTCGGCGATGTCGGCGCCGTATGCCGAGTAGGTCTGCGGAAAGAACATCACCTCGATGCCACCGGTGAGATCCTCCAATTGCGCCGAGGCCCAGGGCAACCCGTTCTTGTTGACCCGACGGTTAACCGATGCCAGGATGCCGCCGACTCGTACCTGCGTGTCGGCGGCGACCTCGCCCTCCAAGATCGCCGGAATCTGGGTGTCGACCTGGGCGGCCAGCAGATGCGCGATGCCGTTGAGGGGATGCCCGGACACATACAGCCCGAGCATCTCTCGCTCCAGGGCCAGCTTGTGCTTGTCCGTCCACTCTTCGTCGGGCACCTTGATGCCGAAAACGGCGTCGGCCCCGGTACTTTCGCCGTCTCCCCCGCCGAACAGGTCGAACTGCCCCACCGCCTCGGCCTTCTTGGTGCCCAACACCGAGTCGACCGCGTCGGTGTGCACCAGGAACAACCCCTTGCGCGGATGCCCCAGCGAGTCGAAGGCACCGGCCTTGATCAGAGACTCGGTGACCTTCTTGTTGCAGGCCGCGATGTCGATCTTGTTGAGGTAGTCGGAGAAGTCGGTGAACCGGCCCTTCTGATTCCGGGTGTTGATCAGTGAGCCGACGACATTGGCGCCGACATTGCGCACCGCCCCCAGCCCGTAGCGGATGTCCTCGCCCACCGAGGCGAAGTTCAGCTCGGATTCGTTGACATCCGGCGGCAACACGGTGATCCCCAACCGGCGACAGTCGGCCAGGTAGACCGCGGCCTTGTCCTTGTCGTCACCGACCGAGGTCAACAGCCCGGCCATGTATTCGGCCGGGTAGTTGGCCTTGAGGTACGCCGTCCAGTACGACACCAGGCCGTAGCCGGCCGCGTGCGACTTGTTGAACGCGTACCCGGCGAACGGAAGGATGGTGTCCCACAACGCCTTCACGGCCTTCTCGGAGAACCCGTTGGCCGTCATGCCCTCGTAGAAGCCCTTGTACTCGGCTTCGAGCACCTCGAGTTTCTTCTTGCCCATGGCTTTACGCAGCGCATCGGCTTTGCCCATGGTGTAGGAGGCCACCTTCTGGGCGATGAACATGATCTGCTCTTGGTAGACGATCAGGCCGTAGGTCTCCGAGAGGATGTCGCGCAGCGGCTCTTCGAGCTCGGGGTGAATGGGTTTGATGGCCTGGCGGTTGTTCTTGCGGTCGGCGTAGTCGTTGTGGGCGTTCATGCCCATGGGGCCGGGCCGGTACAGCGCCAGCACGGCCACGATGTCGTTGAACTCGGTGGGCTGCATGCGCCGAAGCAGGTCGCGCATCGGGCCGCCGTCGAGCTGGAACACCCCGAGGGTGTCACCGCGGCCCAGCAGTTCGTAGGTGGCCGGGTCGTCGAACGGCAGGCTGTCCAGATCCAGGTCGATGCCCCGGTTGGCCTTGATGTTCTCCAGGCAGTCGCCGATGATCGTCAGGTTGCGCAGGCCCAGGAAGTCCATCTTCAGCAGGCCGATTTCTTCACATGACGGGTAGTCCCAGCCGGTGATGATCGCGCCGTCCTGGGGACGCTTCCACAACGGGATCGCGTCGATCAGCGGCTCGGAGCTCATGATCACCGCGCAGGCGTGCACGCCGGCGTTGCGGACCAGGCCCTCCAGACCTCGCGCCGTCTCGTAGATGGTGCGAACGTCGGGGTCGGTGTCGATCAACGCCCGAACCTCGGCGGCCTCCTTATACCGCTCGTGGTTGGGGTCGGTGATGCCCGACAACGGAATGTCCTTGGCCATGATCGGCGGCGGCAGCGCCTTGGTGATCCGGTCTGCGATGGCATAGCCGGGCTGGCCGTAGTTGACGCGAGCTGCATCTTTCAGCGCCGCTTTGGTCTTAATGGTGCCGAAGGTGATCACCTGGGCCACCCGGTCACTGCCCCACCGCTCGGCGGCGTAGCGCACCATCTCGCCGCGACGGCGGTCGTCGAAGTCGATGTCGATATCGGGTGCCGACGGCCGCTCCGGGTTGAGGAAGCGTTCGAACAGCAGGCCGTGCGGGATCGGGTCGATATTGGTGATGCCCAGCGCATAGGCCACCAGCGACCCGGCAGCCGATCCGCGGCCCGGGCCCACCCGGATGTTGATCGAGCGGGCGTAGTTGATCAGGTCCGCGACGATCAAAAAGTACGACGGGAATCCCTTGCCGCAGATGACGTCGATCTCGTAGGAGGCGCGGTCGGTGTACTCCTGCGGGACCCCCGCCGGAAAGCGCCGCTGCAGACCGGCCTGCACCTCGTGGCGCAGCCAGGAACCCTGATCATGACCCTCGGGGACGGGAAACACCGGCATCCGGTCTCGGGGAGTCCACACGTCGGCGTAGGACTGCACCCGCTCGGCGATCAACAGGGTGGAGTCACAGGCCCCGGGCAGCTGGTCGTCCCAGAGCGCGCGCATCTCGGCGGCTGACTTCAGGTAGTAGCCGTCACCGTCGAACTTGAACCGGGTGGGATCCGACAGCGTCTTGCCGGTCTGCACACACAGCAGTGCCTCGTGGTTGGAAGACGCGTCGCGGGTGACGTAGTGACAGTCGTTGGTGGCCACGGTGGGGATGCCGAGCTTGCGCCCGACCTCCAACAGCCCCTCACGGACCCGGCGCTCGATGGACAGCCCGTGGTCCATGACCTCCAGGAAGTAGTTCTCGGGGCCGAAGATCTCCCGCCATTTGGCTGCCGACTCCAGCGCCTCGCGCTCCTGGCCGAGGCGCAGCCGCGTCTGCACCTCCCCGGACGGGCAGCCGGTGGTGGCGATGATGCCCTCGGCGTACTCGGCGATGATCTCGGCGTCCATCCGCGACCACTTGCCCAGCTGGCCCTCGAACGAGGCCAGCGACGACAGCTTGAACAGGTTGCGCAGCCCGGTGGCGTTCTCGGCCACCATGGTCAGGTGGGTGTAGGAGCCGCCGCCGGACACGTCGTCGCTCTTCTGGCTCGGGTCGCCCCAGTGCACCCGGCGGGTGTCGAACCGAGAACCGGGGGCGATGTAGGCCTCCACCCCGATGATCGGCTTGATTCCGGCCTTGGTCGCCGCGTTGTAGAACTCGCTGGCGCCGAACATGTTTCCGTGGTCGGTCATCCCGATCGCCGGCATCTCCAGGCGCTGCGCCTCAGCCAGCATCGGGGCGATCTTCGCCGCGCCGTCGAGCATCGAGTACTCGGTGTGGTTATGCAGGTGCACGAAGGACCGCGACGATGAACTGTCCATAGGACCGCCAGTCTATGGCCGAGCACCGACGCTTCTCGGCGTGTCGTCACCCGTGTCTCTTCGGCTGCCGTTTCCCGGGACAGCGGCCGCCGCCGTGCACTACGTTGAGGTTCGCCCTAAGCGGAGGAGAGGCAAATACATGAGCGTGTACCGGGTGATCGACATCATCGGGACCAGCCCGTCGTCCTGGGAGAACGCCGCGGCTGAAGCAGTGCACCGGGCCAAGCAGACCATCGACGACATCCGGGTCGCCCAGGTCGTCGAGCAGGACCTCACCCTCGATGACAAAGGCGGCATCGTCTACCGCACCAAGCTGCGCATCTCCTTCAAGATCCGGCCGCCGAAGGCCAAGCCGGCCGCAGAGCCGACGGAGTAAGACCGCGCAGCTTCGACGAAATGGTGGCCCGCCCTGACGCCGCGTTCGGGGCGCCCACTCAGCGATGCAGGACGTCCAGCGCGTGCTGCAGGTCGGCGGGGTATTCGCTGGTGATCTCGATGCGGCGCCCGTCGCCGGGGTGGGCGAAGGCCAGCGAGCGGGCGTGCAGCCATTGGCGTTCCAGCCCGAGCTTGCGCGCCAGCGTCGGGTCGGCCCCGTAGGTGAGGTCGCCGCAGCAGGGATGCCGCAGGGCCGAGAAGTGCACCCGGATCTGGTGAGTGCGGCCGGTCTCCAGGTGGACGTCGAGCAGGCTCGCGGCGACGAACGCCTCCAGCGTGTCGTAGTGGGTGATGCTGTGCCGCCCGTCGGCGGTCACGGCGAATTTCCAGTCCGGTCCGTGATGGCGGCCGATCGGTGCGTCGATGGTGCCGCTGGACGGATCCGGGTGGCCCTGTACCAGGGCGTGGTACCGCTTCTCCACCGTGCGCGCCTTGAACGCACGTTTGAGCGCGGTGTAGGCGCGCTCGGAGATCGCCACCACCATCACACCCGAGGTCCCGACATCCAGGCGGTGCACGATGCCCTGGCGCTCCGGAACCCCGGAGGTCGTGATGCGGTAGCCGGCTGCGGCCAGACCGCCCAGCACGGTGGGCCCGGACCAGCCCACGGACGCGTGCGCAGCGACCCCGGCGGGTTTGTCGACGGCCACGATGTCGGCGTCGGAGTACAAGATCGTCATGCCCTCGACCTCGACCGGGGTGTTCTCCAGCGGCGGCGGCGCCTGCGGCAGCCGCACCGACAGCCACGCACCGGCGACCAGCCGATCTGACTTTCCGGCCGTCACGCCGTCGAGCTCCACGTCGCCGTTCTCGGCCAGGGTCGCCACCACGTTGCGCGACAGCCCCAGCAGGCGGGCCAGCCCGGCGTCCACGCGCATGCCGGCCAGCCCCTCAGGGACCGGCATGGATCGTTCGGTCACAGCCGCATCAGGCCTGCTCGCCGTCGCCGGCACGGCGACGGCCGACCGAGTCGAAGTCGAAGCCGAACACTGACAGCACCACCAGCAGGATCGCTCCGCCCACCACGGCCGGGTCGGCGACGTTGAACACCGGCCACCAGCCGATCGACAGGAAGTCGACCACGTGGCCCTGCAGATGCCCGGGGGCCCGGAAGAACCGGTCCACCAGATTGCCCAGCGCCCCACCCAGGATCATTCCCAGCCCAATCGCCCACCAGGGCGACACCAGGCGACGCGACATCCAGATGATGCCGAGCACCACCGAGCTGGCGATCAGCGTCAACACCCAGGTGTAGCTGGTGGCCATCGAGAACGCGGCGCCGGAGTTGCGGACCAGGGTCCAGGTCACGGTGTCGCCGATGATCGACACCGGCTGGCCGGGGGTCAGCATCTTCACCGCGAGCACCTTGGTGACGACGTCGGTCACCAGCACCACCGCGGCCACCGAGAGCAGCAGCCCCAGCCGGCGCGGCGGGGCGGCCGGCTCCGCCTTCGGCGCCGGGACGGGGTCCACCTCCGTCTCGGTCGAGTCGGTTGTCTCGTCAGTCACGCTTCCATCATCCCTTAACCCGGGTGCGGCATGATCGCGGCATGCGCTCCACCCGCCTGACCGTCATCACCACCGGCGGCACCATCTCCTGCAGTACCCACAACGATGGGGCACTACGCCCTGCCCGCAGCGGCTCAGACCTGCTCGCCGGCACCGGCGCCGCGGATGTCACCGTGGTGGACCTGATGGCGCACGACAGTTCGGAACTGGGTCCGGCCGACTGGGCCGCGCTGCTCGCCGCGGTCAATGCCGCAGTCGACGGCGGCGCCGACGGCGTGGTGGTCACCCACGGTACCGACACCTGCGAAGAGGGCGCACTCTGGCTGGAGCTCGGCTACTCCGGCGACGCGCCGGTCGTGCTGACCGGGGCTCAGCGCGGCGCGGACGCCCCCGACGCCGACGGGCCGGGCAACCTGCGTGACGCCCTGGCGGTGGCCTCGGATCCGGCCGCCCGGGGGCTGGGCGTCGTGCTGTGCTTCGCCGGCCGGGTGCTGGCCCCGCTGGGGCTGCAGAAGGCCACCATCACCGGGCTCACCGGCTTCACGGGCCCCCTGCTGGGCAGTGTGACCGACGGCCGGGTCAGCCTGTCCGGCGCCAAGACCCGGCCCTACCTGGGCGCACCGACCACGGTGCCGCGGGTGGACGTGGTGGCGCTGTACGCGGGAGCCGACACGGTCGCCCTGGACGCCTGCGCCGCCGCCGGCGCGCGCGCGGTGGTGCTGTCCGCGCTCGGGTCGGGCAATGCCCCGACCGCCGTGATCGAGGGTGTGCGGCGGCACTGTGCGGCGGGGCTCGTGGTGGCGGTGTCCAGCCGGGTTCCCGACGGGCGTATCGGCGCGGACTACGGCCCCGGACGAGCCCTGGCCGAGGCCGGGGCGCTGATAGTGCCGCGGCTGCGGCCACCTCAGGCACGGATTCTGCTGATGGCGGCGCTTGCGGCCGGTCAACCGGCCCGTGACGTCATCGACCGGTGGGGCTGATCGCCTCCGACCCGGCCCCCTAGCCCGCCGGGTGTCCGCTCGGGTGGCCGGGCTCCTCCGGGCGGGCGACGTAGTCCGGCCAGTCCAGGCTGGCCAGCGGGTCGGCGCGGCTGATCCCGGGCTCATCCTCGGGAAACGTCCGCACCGGGCCGGGGCCGGAGCCGCGCGTCTCGAAGCGGATGGTCATCACCCCGTGGCCGGCGCCCTGCACCCAGCCATGTCCGAGTTCGGGGTGGCTGACGTCGTCGCCGACTCGCCACGATGCCGTAGTGGGCACCGGAAGTCGTTCGGGCGCAGTCACTTCCGGTGAGGTGGTTCCTGCGTCGGGAAGCTCCAGATCCGGGAACAGTGACTCCTGACGAACATCGGTCAGCCCGGAGAACCCCACGCCGAGCAGCCGGATCGGGCCGATCTCCTGCGGATCGAGCAGCAGCCGGCCGGCGGCCGCGGTGAGCGCGGCGGCGTCGGTGGTCGCATAGGGCAGGGTGGCCGAGCGGGTCAGCACACTCATGTCGGCCTTTTTGAGTTTCACCGTCACGGTGCGAGCGCCGCGCCCGTCGCGCAGCAGCCGGCGATGGGCGTGCTCACCGATCGGACCGATCGCGGCCCGCAGCTGGTCCAGGGTGGTCAGGTCGACAGCGAACGTCGACTCGGCGCTGATCTGTTTGGCCTCAGCGCGTTCGGCGACCCGGCGGTCGTCGATCCCCCTGGCCAACCGGTGCATGGCGGGACCGATGGTGGCACCCAGAATGTCGGCGACCTCGGTGTCGGTCAGCGCAGCGAGCTGACCGATGGTGTCGATTCCGAGGCGGTGCAGCTTCTCCTCGGCGACCGGACCGATCCCCCACAGCCGGCGCACCGGCAGGCCGTCCAACAGCAGTCGCTCTTCGGAACGGCTGACGACCCGTACCCCGTTCGGCTTCGCCAGATCGGAGGCGATCTTGGCGATCTGCTTGCCCGACCCCGCCCCGACCGATGCCACCAAGCCGGTCTCCTCGAGCACCCGTCCGCGCAACCGTTCGCAGAACCGAAGCACCTCTGCGTCGCCTGCCCCCGCCAGCTCTGCAGGTTCGCCGAAGGCCTCATCGAAGGAGAGCTGCTCAACCACCGGGATCATCGCCCGCACGGTCTCGAAAACCCGTCGGCTGGCCATGCCGTAGACGGCGCCGCGGGGCGGCAACACCACCGCCGGCGCCCCGACCAGTCGGCGTGCCTGGTGCATCGGCATCGCCGAGCGGGCGCCGAAAACCCGGGCCTCGTAACTGGCGCCGGCCACCACGCCCCGGCCCCCGAGCCCACCGACCAGCACCGGTCGCCCCCGCAGCGTCGGGCGGGTCAATTGCTCGACGGAGGCGAAGAACGCGTCCATGTCCAGGTGCAGGACCCATCGGCCGTCCACGGCGCCAAGCCTATTGGGCGCCGCGACCACCGCCCGGATGAGGCAGCGCTACTTCGACCCTCCGCCACCCTTTTTGAGTTGGTGCGGGCAGTAGGTTTTTGCCGCGATGGTGGCGAACCGCGCCGCGTCGGCGACCGTCAGGTCGGGATTGGCTTCGGTGACGTCGTTGAGCAGTTCCATCGTCGTCTCGCCGTTGGCAGCCAGCCCGCACAGCGCCTCGGCGGCGGCCACCGCTTGGTCCGGGTGGTCGAAGATGATTCCGACCTGGGTCAGCGAGTTGATGAATTCCGCGCTGTCAACGGTCTCTTCCGAGTTGGGCTCAGCGTGGCAGGGCGCGGCGAACGCCAGCGCGCTGACAGCGACGAGTGAGGCGAACAACAGCTTCATCGGGTCCTCCTGGAGTAGCCGAAATCAGACATCCGGATCGCGTCAGCCGAGCGCGGTGTTCGATCCGGCGAGCGCACTGCCCTCCTCCTCGAGGACGTGCACCGCGTGAATGCCCGGCTTCAGGGACAGCTTGGCGACCAGCTCATCCAGGCCGGCCGCATCGATGTTCCAGTGCTGCACCACCTCCGGCGTCTGCTGCAGTTGCGCGATCACCTGGTCGAGCGGGACGGGCGCCTCACGGTCCTTGATGTTGGTCGACACCACGCGCGCGACCGGCGCAACCGTTCGGGTGCGCGCCGCCGACGCGCCCAGTGCACCACCGGCAGCGCTGCCCATGGCCGCGGGCGCGAGCATGCCGGGCACGGTACCGGCGGCAGGTGCGGCAGCCAGGGCCGACTCGGGCAGCGACGTGGAGGCCAGCTGAATGGCCGCCGTGGCACTGGCCCAGTTCGGCGGTACCGACAGCGCCCCGACCCGCATCGCGCTGCCGGAGGCGGCGCTGGCCGTCGAGGAGAGGCTGGCGCCCGCGGTCAGGCCGCCGCTGTGCAGCCCGCCCAGCGCCGACTTCGGAATCACCGGGACCGCCGCCTTGTAGCCGGCCCGGAACTGGGTGATGCCGAGGTTGGTACTGGCATGCACCGCGTTGACCCACCCGGTCTGGCCACTGACTCCGCTGGCCAACGACAGGTGGCTCTCCCACAACTCATGCGGGTAGGTGTTGCCGACGAAACCGTCGATCAGGTTCTGCCAGCCGGTGTTGTAGGCCTTGGTCCACGAGTTGATCTCCTTGGTGATCAACTGGATCAGGTCGTCTTCGGCGGTGGCGTCCGCGCTGCCCGGATCACCGTTGGTGGTCCGCGGGGCCGCGGTGAACGAGGTCAGATTGGTGGCCTCCGCCGAAGCGGCGGCGTAGCCGAGCATGGCGGCGACATCCTGGGCCCACATCCGGCCGTACTCCGCTTCGACGGCGGCGATCGCGGTGCTGTTCTGCCCGAGAATGTTGGTGGCCACCAGCGAGGCCAGCTGGCTGCGGTTGGCCGCGATCGCCGGCGGCGGCACGATCCCGGCGAAAGCCGATTCGTAGGCGGCCGCGGCGGCCGACGCCTGGGCGGCGGTCTGTTCGGCCTGCGCTGCCGTGGTCGAAAGCCAGCTCACATACGGCGCTGCGGCAGCCGCCATCGCCGCCGCCGCCGGCCCCTGCCAGCCACCGCTGAGGCTGGCCAGGGTCGCCTCATACGTGGAGGCGGTGGCGCGCAACTCGGCGCCCAGCCCCGACCAGGCCGCCGCCGCGGCGAACAACGGGTCGGCACCCGGTCCCGAATACATCTGCCCGGAGACGACTTCCGGCGGCTGTGCTGCGAAGCTCTGAAAAACCATGAACGCGACCTACTTCCGCTATTTCGCGATCGGGGGGATGACGATGACGGTGGCGGTGGTGGCGATATCCGGCCCCGTCTGGGTGTTGGTGACATGGCTGATCGCACTGATCGCCCGGGTGGCGGTGGCTCCCGCGGCCTGACGCACCGGGGTCCCGATCGCACGCCCGGCCAAGCTCGCCAGCGCCATCTCGCCGGCCAGCAGGCTCTCGCCGTTGGCGGCCAGGACCGGAGCCGCCTCGAGTACTGAGGCCTGCAGTGCCACGGTGGCGGTCTTGACCGCCGGAACGGCGGTGGCCCAGGTCGAGGGCACCGACAGCGATCCGATCAGCCCGGCCCGGCCGACCGCGCTCGACACCGACGCCGGAACGGCTTGCGCGCCGGTCAGCAGCGGGCTGGACAGCAACGGCGACAGGGCGCCGACGACCGGCTTGGGGTTCAGCGTGCTGGTCAGGTTCCCGAGCCCGTTGGCCACGGACGGGATACTGATCGACATCTGGTAGATGCCGCGTGCCGAGCTCGCGATATTCATGCCGTAGGGCCCGTTGGCCGTGCTGATCAGGCTGGTGATGGTTTTGATGATCGCCTGGTAGTCGTCCACCATCTGGGTGGGCGTCAAGGGTTTCGTGACCATGTTCAGCAGGGCGTTCGGGATCTTGCTGAGGGTGTCGGACAGGGTGGACTCCGCGTTGGAGGCCACGGCGGACTGGGCGGCGTTGGCGACGGCCGCCGATTGGCCGGCCTGCCCGCTGCCGTTGGTGGTCGCCGGCGGGGTGTTGAACGGCTCCAGCTGGCTGGCGGTCGCCGACGAGCCGGCGTAGGCGTACATCGCGGCCGCATCCTGCGCCCACATTTCGGCGTACTGCGCCTCGGTCGCGGCGATCGCCGGGGCGTTCTGCCCCAGCAAGTTGGTGGCCACCAGCGTGGCCAGCAGGGTCCGGTTGGCGGCGATCACCGGCGGCGGCACGGTGGCGGCGAAGGCGGCCTCATAGGCGGCGGCGGCCGCCGTGGCTTTCAGCGCCGTCTCCTCAGCCCCCACCGCCGTGGCCTTCAGCCACGCCGCATACGGGGCCGCGGCGGCCGACATCGTCGCCGCCGAGGGCCCGTGCCACGCCGAGTCCGCCAGGTCGGTGATCACCGAGGCGTACGACGTGGCGGTGTAGGTCAGCTCGGTGGCCAGCGCCGACCAGCTGGCGGCCGCGGCCAGCAGCGGCGCCGAACCCGGGCCGGCATACATTCGCGCGGAGTTGACCTCCGGTGGAAGTGCCCCGAAATCCATGAATGCCCTGTCCCTCCAGCCAAGTAATGAACGAACCCACCCGAGTTGCGTGATGTCACGCAACGGCTTGCCAGGGCTCTGGCAATTCGGGTGGGTCAGGACCAACCGCAGACAACCGTGTCTATGTCGTGAAGGCTAACCGGGGACGAATCGGCGTCGAATTCACCGACTGGGCGGATCCGCAGGACTGCGCCCGGGTCAACCCGGTCACACCGACCGGGGTGGTGCTGCCGGCGCGCACGCGTGGCGGGGCTTGGTACCACCGCACAGTGCACAAACAGCGTTCGCAGGCATTTCGCAGTTAATGGCGCGATGCCCGTTCACAGGTATTGACAGGTTGGGTCCGACATAAAAATCTCTGCGCAAAAAAGTCGCCCCTGGCTGGAGCGCTAAATTTTCGGCGGCCGGGACCTCAATTCTTGGCGATGGACACCCGCACCCCGTCCCCGATTTCCACCGGATCGGCCGGGTCTCCGAACTCGAAACGGGTCGCCAAGATCTCGCCGGCAATCAACTCCGCATGATTCTCGGCCCACTGCAGCCGCTCCGCGGGTACCGCGATCACCACGCTGATCCGATCGGAGACGTCCAAACCGCTGGTCTTGCGCAGTTCCTGCAGTTCCCGGATCCGGTCCTTGGCCCAGCCCTCGGCCTCCAGCTCGGGGGTCACCGCGCTGTCGAGCACCACCAGGCCGGCGCCGTCGGGCAGCGCCACGGTGTATTGCGGGTCAGCGGCCACCAGTTTGGAGGTGTATTCGCCCTCGAGGAGCACCACCGGCCCCGCGCTCAGGGAGCCGTCCGGGTTGACGACGCCCTCGCCGGCTTTGACCGCTTTGATCGCGGCCTGGACATCCTTGCCCAGGCGGGGACCGGCCACCTTCGCATTGACCGCCAGATCGAATCGCCCGTACCGCGCGATGTCATCGGTCAGCTCGACGGCCTTGACGTTGAGCTCGTCGGCGATCAGGTCGGTGAACGGCGCCAGGCGCTGCGGGTCGTCGACGGCCACCGTGAGTTTGGGCAGCGGCAGCCGGACCCGCAGCTGGTGCGCCTTGCGCACCGACGACCCCGCGGAGCAGACCTCGCGGACCTGGTCCATCGCCGCCACCAACTCGGCGTCCGCGGGCAGGCTGCCGGGCTCGGGCCAATCGGTCAGGTGCACCGAGCGCTCCCCGGTGACACCGCGCCAGATCACCTCGGTGGTCATCGGCAGCAGCGGCGCGGCCAGTCGTGCGGTGATCTCCAGCACCGTGTGCAGCGTGTCGATCGCGTCCGGGTCCTCGTCCCAGAACCGTTGCCGGGAACGGCGGACATACCAGTTTGTCAGCGCCTCGGTGAACTGCCGCAGTTGCTCGCAGGCTCCGGAGATATCGCATACATCCAGGGCCTGCGTCAGGTCGTCGCGCAGCGACGCCAGCTTGGCCAGGATGTAGCGGTCCAGAACATGTTGCGAATCAGTGTGCCACACACCGGGTTTCGGGGCGTACAACGTCAGGAAGGTGTAGGCGTTGGTCAGCGGCAGCATCACCTGGCGCACGCCTTCCCGGATGCCCGCCTCGGTGACGATCAGGTTTCCGCCGCGCAGGATGGGCGAGGCCATCAGAAACCAGCGCATGGCGTCGGAGCCGTCGCGGTCGAAGACCTCGCTGACATCCGGATAGTTGCGCAGCGACTTGCTCATCTTCTGCCCGTCGCTGCCCAGCACGATGCCGTGCGCCACACAGGTTTTGAACGCCGGACGGTCAAACAGCGCGGTGGCCAACACATGCATCATGTAGAACCAGCCGCGGGTCTGCCCGATGTATTCGACGATGAAGTCACCCGGGTAGTGCGGCTCGGCATCGCCGGCCGCACCGCCCAAGAACCAGTCCTGGTTCTCAAATGGATAGTGCACCTGGGCAAATGGCATCGACCCGGAGTCGAACCAGACGTCCAGCACGTCGGGGATGCGCCGCATGGTCGAACGCCCGGTCGGGTCGTCGGGGTTGGGCCGGGTCAGCTCGTCGATGTAGGGGCGGTGCAGGTTGTCCGGGCGCACCCCGAAGTCGCGTTCCAGCTCATCGAGGCTGCCGTAGACATCGATCCGCGGATAGGCTGGATCGTCGGACTTCCACACCGGGATCGGCGTGCCCCAGTAGCGATTCCGCGAGATCGACCAGTCGCGTGCACCGCGCAGCCAGTTGCCGAATATCCCGTCCTTGATGTGCTCGGGATACCAGGTGATCTGCTCGTTGAGTTCAACCATCCGGTCGCGGAATTCGGTGACCCGGACGAACCACGACGACACCGCCTTGTAGATCAGCGGATTGCGGCACCGCCAGCAGTGCGGGTACGGGTGCTCATATGTCTCGTGGCGAACCAGCACCGCACCGTTGGCCGCGGCCGGCCCGGTGCCGTTCTTCAGATCGGCGATGATCGCCTTGTTCGCGTCGAAGACATGCTGGCCGACATAGTCGGCAACGGTGGCGTCGAAGCGGCCCTTGGAGTCCACCGGGGTGACCGGGGAGATTCCAGCCGGGTCGGTGGTGTTCTTGTCGTCCTCACCGTAGGCGGGCGCCAGGTGCACGATGCCCGTGCCGTCCTCGGTGGACACGAAGTCGGCGGCCAGCACGCGGAAGGCGTTCGCGGAATCCATGAAGTACGGGAACGGCGGCGTGTAGCGCATATCGAGCAGTTCCGACCCGCGGTAGCTGCCCAGCACCTGGGGCTCCTCGCCCTCCCCGGCGAGTTCGCGTGCGTAGGCGCCCACCCGCGCCTCGGCCAGCAGGTAGCGGCGCCGGCCCGCCGCGACCAGCACATAGGTCACCTCCGGGTTGACCGCCACCGCCTGGTTGGACGGCAGTGTCCACGGGGTGGTGGTCCACACCAACAGGTGGGCGCCCACGAGTTCTTCGGCCGGTCCCCCGCCCACGATCCGGAACCCGACGGTCAGCGCCGGGTCTTGGCGGCTCTTGTAGATGTCGTCGTCCATCCGCAGCTCGTGGTTGGACAGCGGCGTCTCGTCGCGCCAGCAGTACGGCAGCACCCGGTAACCCTCGTAGGCCAGGCCCTTGTCCCAGAGTTGCTTGAACGCCCACAGCACCGATTCCATGAACGGCAGGTCGAGGGTCTTGTAGTCGTTGTCGAAGTCCACCCAGCGGGCCTGCCGGGTGACGTAGGCCTGCCACTCCGCGGTGTAGCGCAGCACCGATTCCCGGCATGCCTGGTTGAACGCGGCGATGCCCATCGCGTCGATCTGCGACTTGTCGGTGATTCCGAGCTGGCGCTCCACTTCCAGCTCGGCCGGCAGCCCGTGGGTGTCCCAACCGAACCGGCGCTCCACCTTGTAGCCGCGCATGGTGCGGTAGCGCGGCACGATGTCCTTGACGTAGCCGGTCAGCAGATGCCCGTAGTGCGGCAGCCCGTTGGCGAACGGCGGCCCGTCATAGAACACGTATTCTTTGGCGCCTTCGCGACGGTCGATGCTGGCCCGGAAGGTGTCGTCGGCGGCCCAGTAGTCCAGGACGGCGGCTTCAGCCGCCGGGAAGTCGGGGGCGCCGGCGGCCGGCTTCGGATAGCTGCGTTCGCTCACGGTGTGTTGTCTCCCAAGGACCCGGCCCGGGGACGACGCCGCGCGGTTGCGCGAGCGCCGCGGTACCACCCCGCTTGCCGCACTCCCTGCCGGGGCGCGCGACCGCTCGATGTCAGGCTGTGACGGGCCGTCCCGTTCGGTTCTACTGAGCCGTCCGCCAGGCGGTGGGCTGTTCTTCCGAAGGCTCCCCGGTGATTGCCGGTTCAATGCCGTTGCCTAGGAGTTTAAATCCTGCCGCCAACGTCCACTCCGGCAGGGCTGCGGCTCCTAGGCAGCTGATCGTGCGCAGGTCCAGCCGCGGGGCATCTGGCCGGCAGCGAGGAACTCGGCCACTTCGGCGGCCACTTCCGGTGCCAGCCCGGTGTCGGCGACCGGGTAGATCACCGGCTCCTCCACCTTGTTGTGGGCAGCGAGTTGATCCAGCAGCCGGCGGCCGGCCGCCCGCAGGGTGGCATGATCCGCACCGGCGTGGGCCAGGTCGTCGAAAGCGTTCATGGTGCGCCAGATCGCGCCGTGGCCCCGGACCATCCCGAAGACCGCCATCATGTGCGGGCCCGCGCTGATCGTCGGGAACAGCAGTTGTTCCTCCAGATAGATGTGGCGGCGCAGCTCAGCCAGTGTTGCGCTGAGGCCGTCGGCGTCGACACTGCCGTCCTGCAGACCCTCCACAAAGGCACTGATTCCCTCTTCGATCTGCAGATGCGCACGCTCCAGTGCTGCAGAAAGGGCTGCATCGGGCATGTATGGCGCTCCCCTCCGGACCTGATCAACGACCACGGCGGGCACCGCTGAACGCGCGCGTCCGGCCCGCCAATAATTTCTACAACGAAAACTCGTTTAAATCTAGCCCACGCGGTGGGACGCTGACCAGAGCCGGGCGCCGGCTCAGTGATCGGTCTCGTCCTCCGGGGGCTGAACGGCGGCCAGCACCTCAGTGGGCCGATCCTGGCCTCCCGGACGGCCGGACAATTCCGGGAACGCCGTGGCGAGCATGTCCTCGAACGTCCGGTCCTGCTGGACGACCGTGCCGTCCGCGGCGGCCGAGTCAGCCGGCACCGTCGCCGGCACAGCCCGGGCCGGGCGCTCCCGCACGTTCAGTGGCCACCAGAACCACCGGCCCAACATCGCCGCCATCGACGGCATCATGAACGAGCGCACCACCAGGGTGTCGAACAGCAGCCCGAGCCCGATCGTGGTGCCCACCTGGCCCACCACTCGCAGATCACTGACGAGCATGGACGCCATCGTGAAGGCGAACACCAGCCCGGCAGCCGTGACGACCTTGCCCGTTCCGCCCATGGTGCGGATGATGCCGGTCTTCAGTCCGGCACCCATCTCCTCTTTGAACCGGGCGACCAGCAGCAGGTTGTAGTCACAGCCCACCGCCAACAGGATGATCACCGACATCACCATCACCAGCCAGTGCAGGTTGATGCCGAAGATGTACTGCCACAGCAGTACCGACAGCCCGAACGACGCCCCCAGTGACGCCAGCACCGTCCCGACGATCACCACCGAGGCGATGAAGCTGCGAGTGATCAGCAGCATGATGATGAAAATGATTGCCAGTGAAGTGATTCCCGCGATCAGCAGGTCGTAGTTGGCGCTGCCCTGCAGGTCGTTGAAGAGCGCTGCGGTGCCGGCCACGTAGACCTTGGCGCTCGACAGCGGGGTGCCCTTCAGCGACTCGGTGGCGGCCTTCTTGATCAGGTTGACCCGCGCCATGCCCTCCGGAGTGGCCGGGTAGCCGTCGTGGGTGACGAAGAACCGCGCCGCGTGCCCGTCCGGCGACAGGAACAGCTGGATCACCCGTTTGAAGTCGGGGTTGTCGAAGGCATCCCGAGGCAGATAGAACGAGTCGTCGCTCATCGCGGCGTCGAAGTCCTGGCCCATCGCGGCCGAGTCGCCGCCGGCCTCCTCGATCTGCGCCACGATCCCCGACATGGTGCTGTGCAGGGTCAGCATCATGGTCTGCAGGCTGCGCATTGCGGCGATCTGCGCCGGCATCATCTCCAGCAGCTGCGGTGTCACCACATCGATGTTGCTCATGTCGGGGGCCAGTTCATTGATCTTGTCGGTGAGCAGCATGGTGCCGTCCATCGAGGCGTAGGCCGCGCGCAGCGACAAGCAGGTCGAATCGTTGCCGCAATTCTGTTGCTTCTCAACAGATTCGCGAAGCGCTTTGGAGTTCTCGTTCAAGTCGGTGATGTCGCCGCGCACCTGCTGAGCCAGGTCCATCGCCTCCTGTGAGACTCCGGTCGCATGATGCGTACTGGCGCCCAACTGCTGCATCAGCCCATACATCCGCTGCAGCGAGGCGATGGTCACCTCGAGGTCATCAGCCTGCTGGCGCATGTCGGCCACCCGGTTCTTGACGAAGTCCAGGTTCTGCATCTGGCCCGCGCTCTGAATGCTGAGCAGGAACGGGATCGAGGTGTGTCCGAGCGGGGTGCCCTCCGGCCGGGTCACCCCCTGCACCATGGCCACACCCTCGACGGCGAAGATGCTCTTGGCCAGCTTGTTGAGGACCAGGAAGTCCGCGGAGTTGCGCATGTCGTGATCGGACTCGATCAGCACCACTTCCGGGAGCAGGCGCGCCTCCGGGAAGTGCCGCTGCGCTGCTGCCCAGCCGAGGTTGGCCGGGGTGTCCTGCGGAATGAACGACGGGTCTTTGTAACTCACCTGGTAGCCGGGCAGTGCAAGCAGTCCGATCAGCGCGACCGCGCAGGCAGCCAGGAAGATCGGCACCGGCCAGCGGACGATCGCGGTGCCCACCTTGCGCCAGCCGCGGACGGACATCTTGCGGCGGGGTTCGAGCAGACCGTGACGCGAGGCGACGGCCAGGACCGCCGGGACCAGCGTCAGTGCGATCGCCACCGCCACCACCATGCCGACCGCGCAGGGCACACCCATGGTCTGGAAGACCGGCAATCGAGTGAAGCTCAGGCAGAACGTGGCGCCGGCGATGGTCAGCCCCGAGGCCAGCACCACGTGGGCAACGCCGCGGTAGGTGGTGAAGTACGCCGTCTCCGGATCTTCGCCGGCATGGCGGGCTTCGTGGTAGCGGCCGATGAAGAAGATTCCGTAGTCGGTGCCGGCGGCGATCGCCAGCGTGACCAGAATGTTGATCGCGAACGTGGACAGCCCGATCACGCCGTAATGCCCCAGTGCGGCGACGATTCCGCGCGCCGCCGCCAGCTCGATCCCGACCACGGCCAGCAGCAGTGCGACCGTGCTGATGGATCGGTAGAGCAGCAGCAGCATCAGCGTGATCACCGAGACCGTGGCGATCAGGATCTTGAGCACCGCCCGGTCGCCACTGGTGTTCATGTCGGTGACCATCGGCGCCGGGCCGGTGACGTAGGCCCGCACCCCCGGCGGTGCGGGTGTGCGGTCCACGACATCGCGGACCGCCTCGACCGAGTCGTTGGCCAGCGCCTCGCCCTGGTTTCCGGCGAGGTTGAGCTGGACCAATGCGGCTTTGCCGTCCGAACTCTGGGCGCCACCCGCGGTCAGCGGGTCACCCCAGAAGTCCTGGATGTGTTGCACGTGCGTGGTGTCGGCGTTGAGCGCGGCGATGATCTCGTTGTAGTAGTGGTGAGCGGCGTCGCCGAGCGGTTCGTCGCCTTCGATGACGATCATCGCCGCGCTGTCGGTGTCGGACTCCGCGAAGTCTTGGCCCAGCCGCGCCATCGCCTGAATCGATGGTGAGTCTTTGGCGCTCAATGACACCGGGTGTTCCTTGGCCACCTGCTCCAGCGGCGGCACGGCGACGCTCACCACGACGGTGAGGGCCACCCAGCCCAAGATGATCGGCAACGCGAAGCGGCGAACGAATGCGGCCGCAGACGACCGGCCACCCCGGTTCAGGCGTTCTCGCGTCATTTTCTGATGCCCCCCACCAGACACTGTGCCCAAACGATCACTGTAACCCCCTGTTCAGGACCGTAGCCGCCGAAACTATCCGATCAGATAGTCCGAGAGCGGGAAGTGGTCCTGCTCCTTGACGGCGCTGCGCACCGACGTCGGCCGGAACAGCGGAGCCTCCCCGGTGGTCTGGTTGAACCAGTACGAATTCGACGTCGCGCAGTTGCCGAGGTGGAACACCGAGTTGTCCAGCAGGGCCATCATCCGCTCATAGAACGCGGTGTTGGCTTCCTCGGTGACCTCGAACGTCTGCGCCCGGCGCCGTTGCACCTCACTGAACAGCCGGTTCATATGCCGGGTCTGGTACTCGACTGTGTTGAACCAGGACAAACCGACCCACGAGAACGGGCTGGACATGTTGATGAAGTTCGGGAACTGCGGGGCGGTCATGCCCTGGTAGGCCTGGAAACGGGTCTCCCGCCACCACTTGCCCAAGTTGCGGCCCCCGCGTCCGATCACCTCGATCGCCGGCAGGTTGCCCTCCCAGACGTCGTATCCCGTCGCCAGCACCAAGGTGTCGATCTCGCGCTTGGTGCCGTCCCGTGCCACGATGCCGTCGGGTTCGATACGTTCGATCCCCTCGGTCACCAGGTGCACGTTCGGCTTGGCGAATGTCGGGTAGTAGTCATTGGAGATCGACGGCCGCTTGCAGCCGAAGTCGAAGTCGGGCCGCATCTTCTCGGCGAGTTCACGATCACGTACCGCCCGGCGCCGATGCAGCGCCGACTGGGCCGCCATTGCCTTGTTGAGGAACTTGAAGCGGCGATAGCGCCACATGGTCAGGACCATCATGAAGTCCGTGGTGTTGTCGGTCAGCCACCGCACGATGCGCTGGGTGAACGGCACCCGGGCGAACATTCGCTGCACCACCGGCGGGAACACCACGTCAGACTTGGGCGTCACCAGGATCGGGGTGCGCTGATATACCGTCAGATCGGCGACCTCTTTGGCCAGCTCGGGGATCACCTGGATCCCGGTGGATCCGGTTCCGATGACCGCGGCCCGACGGCCGGCCATCGAGTAGTCGTGATCCCACTCGGCGGTGTGCACGATATGACCGGCGAATGTCTCGATGCCGGGGATGTCCGGGATCTTGGGCTGGCACAGGAAGCCGGTGGCGACGATGAGGAACTGCGAGGTCAGCGTCTCACCGCCGGCCAGCGAGGTCCGCCACAGCTTGGCGTCCTCATCCCACTGGGCACCTTCGACGCAGGTGTTGAAGCGCATGAAGCGGGTCACGTCGTACTTTTCGGCCACGTGTTCGGCGTAGGCCTGGACTTCGTGACCGGGGGCGAACAGCCGCGACCAGTAGGGGTTGGGCTCGAACCAGTAGGAATAAGTAGTGGAGGGCTGATCGACCGACAGGCCCGGGTAGTGGTTGACCCGCCATGTTCCGCCGAGTCCGTCGAGGCGGTCGACGATCACGATGTTCTCGTAGCCGAGCTTGGTCAGTTCGATGGCGGCACCGATGCCGCCGAAGCCCGCGCCCACGATAACGGCGTCATATTGCTGGGTCCCCATAAGGAGAACACGGTACCCCAACGCCGCCATAAGCCGCCGTATGTGCAGTTCAGAGCGCTTTTCGGCGATCGGGGGGCAGAAGATAAAGCAACGGACGCCGCCCGGTACTAAGATGATGCCGATCACACTCAAGTGAACGGTGGAACCTTATTAGTTTGCCAAACTTCACGATAAGCTTCGTTACGGCCTTCGCCCGATGGCGGCGCGTGCCTTGAACAGAGGATGAGTCCGTATGCCGACCGTCGTGATCGAGATCTGCTGGCTGATTGCCGGCATGATCGCCGTCGCTTCGGTCCCGTGTGCCCTTTTCTACTTCTTCCGGCGCTTGAAGAGCGCGATGTACGTCGGTGGCGACGTGGCCTACGGCGAAACGCTGTCGACGCTGTCCGAAAGCTCGGTGCGACGCAACTTCAATCCGTATGTCGACATCGACTGGAAGGATCCCGAACTCGCGGTCAGAACCGATGACCCTCGCTGGGTCCTGTCGGGAGCGGACCCGCTGGCCCGCCATCCCTGGTATCGGTCGCAGCCCCTGGAGAAGCAGATCGCGATGGGCATGTGGCGCCAGGCCAACATGGCCAAGGTCGGTGTGCAGTTCGAGGGCATTCTGGTCCGGGGTCTCATGCACTACACGTTCTGGGTGCCCAACGGATCGCCGGAGTATCGCTACTGCCTGCATGAGTGCATCGAGGAATGCAATCACACCCTGATGTTTCAGGAGTTGGTGAACCGCATCGGCGTCGACGTTCCCGGCATGCCCCGATGGCTGCGCGTGTTGTCCCCCATCGTGCCGTTCTACGCCGGGCCGCTGCCGAACTCGTTCTTCTTCGGCGTGCTGGCCGGCGAGGTCCCGTTCGACTACCTGCAGACCCTGTCGCTTCGAGACGAGAACATGGCCCCGGCGATCGTGCGTCGGATGATCGGTATCCACGTCGCCGAGGAGGCGCGTCACATCGCGTTCGCCCACCAGTATCTGCAACGGCGGGTGCCTCGACTGTGGCGGAGCAGCCGGTTCATGCTCTCGCTGTACGTGCCCGTCG
Source organism: Mycolicibacter nonchromogenicus (assembly GCF_002101775.1). GTDB lineage: Bacteria > Actinomycetota > Actinomycetes > Mycobacteriales > Mycobacteriaceae > Mycobacterium > Mycobacterium nonchromogenicum. The sequence continues at coordinate 121,170 of NZ_LQPI01000053.1, forward strand.
TCATGCGGATGCTCGGGCAGGCGATGGTCGTGCCGCCCCGCACGTTCTTCCGCGAGTTCGGTGTGCCCCGGTCGGCCCGCAAGAAGTGGTTCTTCGGTGACCCCGATTCACGCCAGATGTGGCGGGACATGTTCGCCGATGTGCGGATGGTCTGCCACGAGCTCGGACTGATGAATCCCGCCGCGCGATTGATGTGGCGCATCTGCAAGATTGACGGTGCACCGTCGCGGTACCGCGGTGAACCGCAGCGCGGCCAGCAGCCGGCGCAATTCGCCGAGGTCTGAGAGACCCCCTGAGCTGTGCCATACTTTCGGTATGGTGCGTTCCCCATCTGAGACCTTGGAAAAAGTCGGCGCCGATCTGGTGTACCGGATCTCGGCGATGCCGCTCTACAAAAAGGCCTTCAAGTACTGGTACCCGTTTATGACCAAGCGGATGGGGCACGACGACGTCGTCTTCCTCAACTGGGGTTATGAGCAGGACCCACCGCTTGGCCTGGAGCTCGACGCGGCCGACGAAGAGAATCGGTACTCGATCCAGCTGTATCACCAGACCGCCACCCAAATCGACCTGGCCGGCAAGGACGTGCTCGAGGTCAGCTCCGGCCACGGCGGCGGCGCCTCCTTCCTGGCCCGCACGCTGGCGCCCGCTTCCTACACCGGCCTGGACTTCAACCCGGACGGTGTGGCCTTCTGCAAGAAGCGCCACCAGGTGCCCGGTTTGGACTTCGTGCAGGGTGACGCGCTGAACCTGCCGTTCCCCGACAACTCGTTCGACGCGGTGATCAACGTCGAGGCGTCCCACATCTACCCCGACTTCGCCCAGTTCGTTCGGGAGGTGGGCCGGGTGCTGCGGCCCGGTGGACACTTCCTGCACACCGACTTCCGTGCCAAGGAAGACATCGAGTATTGGCAGCAGACCCTGGCCACCCCGCCGCTGCGGCTGGTCAACGAGCGCGACATCAGCCGCGAGGTCGTTCGCGGGCTGGCGGCCAACTCGCCGCGCTCCAACGCCCTGATCAACGAGCGTATGCCGTTCTTCCTGCGCCGCTTCGCCCGGGAGTTCGCCGTCGTGGAGGGGTCGCTGTTCTACCGCGACCTGGACCGCGGCGAGATCACCTACCGCATTTTCGACCTCGTCAAAGACTGAGGACACCACGTCGAAGCGCCGGGGCGAATCGGGACTGAGGTCTCGCGCTCCGGCGCTTCTTTGGTGACCGACGTCCCTTCAGGCGACTGCGGCCACCGGGCTAGGGTGGCGGCACGGCCACCCGCGGGCCAATCGCGCTCCACACCCGACGATCCGAGGGGCTTGCCAGATGGACCAGAAGGAACTGACGCGTCGGCTTCGTTTTCGCGCCAGCCTGCTCAAGATCGGCACCGACGGGCTGCGCGGGGTGGTTCGTGACCGGGCAACCGCCTACCGCTACGCCCTGACCCGGCGTGAAACCGCGCCGCTGACCGACTTCGACCCCTTCGCCGCCGAGACCATGCACGATCCCTATCCGGGATACCGCACGCTGTTGTCCGGCCCGAAGGTCTGGTACAGCCGCAAGCGCGGCATCTGGATCATCCCGGGCTACGACGAGGTACGCCAGGCGTTGCGCGACAACGAGGCACTGTCGTCGGCCGAGAGCCAGGCACGCTTCCGGGTCCGCCTGCAGACCATGAACGCCACCGACCCCCCGGTGCACACCCGGCTGCGTCGATCGGTGTCGCGGGCCTTCACCCCCCGCGCGATGAAGTCGTGGGAGATCAACATCAATCGCGCCGCCGACGAACTCGTCGCCGCGATAGTCGAGCGCCGACACGTCGAGATCGTGACTGACTTGGCCAAGCCCCTGCCGAACCGGCTGATCACCATGATGCTGGCGATCCCGCAGGAGGATCGCCACCAGTTCCTGGAATGGGCCGACACCATCAATGAGGCCGCGTTCGCGCCGCTGAGCCTGCGCGGGATGGCGATGAACATGCGCTCGAGTCAGGCGGTCATCGCGATGCACCGCAGCCTCGATCCCATGATCAAGGCGCGCCGCTCGGAGCCCGGCGACGACCTGATCTCGATGCTGGCGGCGCCCAGTGGCGAGGACACCCTCTCCGACGACGAGGTCTTCTGGACCGCATCGATGCTCGTCGGCGCCGGGAGCGAGACCACGACGAACCTGATCTCCGGGCTGTTTCTGACGCTGGCGCAACGGCCGGACGTCTACGCCCGGCTACGTGAAGACCCCTCCCTGATCCCCGCGGCAATCGAAGAGCAGCTGCGGCTGGTCGCTCCGGTGCAGGGGTTCTATCGGACCGCGACCCGCGACTATCGGGTCGGCGACCACACCATCCCGGCCGGTGCCCGGGTGTTGGTCCTGTACGCGGCCGCCAACCGGGATCCGCAGCACTACCCGGATCCCGACACCTTCGACCTGGACCGCAACCCCACCGACCACCTCGCGTTCGGCGGCGGCGCGCACTACTGCCTGGGCACCCACCTGACCCGCATCGAAGTCAGTCGAGTGCTGACGCAGCTGATCCCCCACGTCAAGACCATCCGGCTGGCCGGGGAATACCGCTACCTGGTCAATGCGACCATGCGCGGCCTAGAGCACCTGCCCGTCGAGTTGGTGCCCGCCGATTCCGGCGTGGCCTCCGAGCCCGCGCAGTCCGGCAGCACCGGCACCCGATGAGCCCGGTAGCGCTGGTCACCGGGGCGACGAGTGGGATCGGTGAGGCAACCGCCGACCGGTTGCAGGCCGCCGGCTACCGCGTGTTCGCGGTGGGCCGTAATGCCGAAGCACTGCAACGCCTTTCGTCGCGTGGACTGATCGCTCGCGCCCTCGACGTCACCGATGAGGCCGCCGTCGATGCGCTCATCGCGGAGATCGCCGAAGAGTACGGCGGCGTCGATGTTCTGGTCAACAGCGCGGGATTTCCGCTGACGTGCCCGCTCGAGCAATTGGCACTCGATGACCTGCGCAGCCTGTTCGAGACGAATGTTGTTGCAACCCTTCACTTATCCCAGGCTGTCCTGCCGGGAATGCGCCAACGCGGTTCCGGTGTAATCGTGAACATCGGCAGCACCGGTGGCCGCTTCACCAGTCCGGGGGCCGGCGGCTACCACGTGATCAAGTACGGCATGGAGGCGCTGTCGCTGTCACTGCGCGCCGAAGTCGCACCATTCGGCGTGCGTGTTGTGTTGCTGGACCCCACTGCGGTGCGGACGCCGTTCGTCACCTCCCAACAAGAGGCCAGGCCGACCTACGCCGACGATGATCCCTACGGCCGCTTCAAAATCCGCTACGCGGACAACACCCGGGAGCTGTCCGCCAAGCGCGGGGTGATGATCGAACCCGAGGTGGTCGCCCGTGCCGTGCTGCGCGTGGTCCGGGCCAAGAACCCTAAGCCGCGTTATGTGGTCGGGCTCTCCGGAAAGGCAACCGTACTGGCGCGAGCAGTGTTGACCGATCGCATGTGGGAGCGAATCCTGATGCGCGGCCTACACGACTGAGGTCGGCGCTGTCCCAGACCCCGGGCACGGCGGGGTCTGCAGAATCGTGAGATACTTTTTCGATGGCCACGATGAACCGCCTGATCTTCAATCCGCTGTCCCACCGGGTCATGACGAATCCGTTCGTCTACCACCTGCTGTTCACCTCGTTCGTGACCAAGCGGTTCTCGACCCAGACCAAGCTGCTCAGCGGTGACGACTGGTTGTTCCTCAACTACGGCTATGAAGAAGACCCGCCGATGGCGATTCCGCTGGAGGCCTCCGACGAGCCCAACCGGTTCTTCATTCAGCAGTACCACCGCACCGCCGCTTTGGCTGACCTGGCCGGCAAGAAGGTCCTCGAGGTGAGCTGTGGCCACGGCGGCGGCGCGTCGTATGTGGCCCGCACTTTCAAGCCCGCCGCCTACACCGGCCTGGACCTCAACGAGACCGCCATCGAGTTCTGCCGCAAGCGCCACCAGTTGCCCGGCGTGGACTTCGTCCAGGGCGACGCCGAGAATCTGCCCTTCGAGGACGGCTCGTTCGACGTGGTGTTCCAGGTGGAGGCATCGCACCTCTACCCGCACCCGGCCAAGTTCTTCCAGGGCGCAGCGCGGGTGCTCGCACCCGGCGGACATTTCCTCTACACCGACTTCCGCCGCCGCAGCGAGCTGGCCCGCTGGGATGCCGAGCTGGCCGACACCGGATTGCGCCTGGTGTCCCAGGAGGACATCAGCAGGGACGTGTTGCGTGGAAACGAGAAGAACCTGGCCCGCAAGCAGGACATGATCGCCCATCACGGCGCTCTGGCTCGCTTTGCCAGCGCGGCGACGGACTGGACCTTCAACGGCGCGCTGAAGAACGGCGAGTTCGTCTACCGCCTCTACCACTTCACCAAGGACTAAAGAGCCGCAGGGCCGATCACGCCCGAAGGCTGTCGCTACAGGCCGAGGGAGCCGAGCCAGGAGTGGATGCGCTCGGCAACGGCTTCCCAGCCCGGCTCGAGCATCATGTTGTGGCCCATGTCCGCAAAGAACTCGGCTTCGGTGCCGTACGCCCGGGCTGTGGCGCGCACCTCTTTGCAGGTGTGCGCGTTGTCCTGCTCGGCGCCCAGCACCAGCAGCGGCGTCTTGACTCGCTTCGGGCGCGGCAGCTTGAGCATCAGACAGTCGACGCTGACCCGCGCGCTGTCCTCCTGCAACCGCGCCGCGCAGTCCAACACGGTCTGTTCCGGGGTCCCTGCGGAGAAGAACTTCTCCCGGGCCAGCTCCGGCGTGTTGATGTAGGGCAACGACTTCCCGGTGACCGCCATCTTGATGGCCTGCCACGGCCGATGGCGCAGCCAGCGCAGACTCGATCCGTAATTGCCCTGCGGGGGAATTGATGCCATCAACACCCCCGCCGGCGCCGGTCGGCTCTCCAGGTACTTCTGCACGATCAGCCCGCCCATCGAGTGGCCGATCACCACCGGGGGGACCGGCAGCTCATCGGCCACCGATCGGACGTCGTCGACGTAGTCGGCGACACCGCAGGTTCGCAGTGGTTTGTCGACGGAACTGTTGCCGTGGCCGCGGAAACTGACCGCCAGCGCGCGATAGCCCAGATCGGCGAAATAACCGAGAAAATTCTCGTCCCAGCACCAGGCGGCATGCCACGCTCCGTGGACGAACAGCAAAGGCACAGGATGTGCCTCGCTGACACAGCCCTTATCGATCACCTCAAGCACGACGCTGCTCTGCTGTCCAGCGACCTGCCCCTTATTGACTTCGATAGCCCGACCCTTCCCATCTCGGCTTGACGCGTCGACAGCGGTGTGTGCTGTGCCAGCAACGTTAGCAGTGGGCCACGACGAACAGCACGCCCGATCCCCCACCCGCAGTGGCCTTCTGGGTTCCTCGTCTTGCGACACGCTGGGCGCAATGCCTGTGTAGGCTGACGCGAGCATGTGTCTGAGATAAATGGGGGAATCAGATGACGCATTCGCGCTTTCGATGGTTGGCGGCTGGTGTTCTGGCGGGAGGCTGCGCCGGGCTGATGGGGCTGACCTCGATGTTCAACGCTTCGTTTGCCTTCGGGGCGAGCAACGGCACGGCGTTGATCATGGGGTACGTCCTGACGCCCGATCCCGGTGCGTTCTACCGCCAGCGGGTGATGGACCTGTTCATCGATCCGGCCAATCCCTTTGCAGGCCAATCGGTTTACTCCGGCTACACCCCGGTCGTCGAGCCGCTGAATCCCTCCGATTACCAGCAGAGCCTGCTCGATGCCGCCCAAACCCTGAACCAGGACATCGCGCGGTATCTGGAAGACGGACCGGTGACGGTGTTCGGCGTCTCCTCGACCACATCGATCGCCACTGCCGCGATGATCGAGCTCGCCCAGGCCGGCGCCGCAGCGCCCGACCCGGCCAATCTGCAATTCGTGCTGGTCGAGGATCTGAACACGCCCAACGGCGGTATCTTCACCCGTTTTCCGCTCGACTTCGGGAGTCTGCCGGCCACCCCGGTCAATACGCCCTACACCACCGACATCTACAACTTCGAGTACAGCGGTGCCACCGACTTCCCCAAGTATCCGATGAACCTGCTGGCGCTGGCGAATTCGATGGCGGGCTACGTATATCTGCATCCGTACCTGATCACCGGTTACCCCAGCTCGTGGGATCCGGACGCGATGGTCGACGCGGTACAACTTCCCATGTCGCCGGGATATGACGGCGACACCTCCATCTATCTGATCCCTACGATGAACCTGCCGCTGCTCGAGCCGTTGCGGCAGTTCCCGGTGTTCGGGCCGGCGATGGCCGACTTCTTCCAGCCCGCGCTGCGGGTGCTGATCGACCTGGCCTACGACCGCACCGATCCCGCCGACATCACCACCGCGATCTCATGGGGCCTGCCGACGATCGACTGGGAGCTGGTGTCGCACAACATCCAACTCGGTGTCGAGCAGGGTGCCACCGCCGCTCAGGTCGCCTTGGGATTGCTGCCGCAGTCCGCGCTGCCGGACCTCTACCCCTACCTGCCCGACCTGGCCGGCCTGATCGACGCGTAGGAACAGCCGGCCTGGAACGTCAAGCCGCCCAGTGCGTTTGAGGCTGCACCTGAATGTGGCGCCGTCGCACGCCACCCGCGAGGTGCTACTCCGGGGTGATGTTGAAGATGGCGTCCCACAGACCCTGTACGTCGAAGGGCCCGATGATCCCGGAGTTGTCGAAGATGTTGTACCAGTAGTCGCCCAGGAAGTCCTGCAGCTGCTCCGGGGTGGGCAGGAAGCCCGAGGTGTCGATGAACGGGTCCGGCGGCAGGTCGTTCTTGATGTCGAGCAACACGGTGCCCAGGCGCCACAACCACGCCTGCGTCTCGATCATCTCGGGGTTGGAGACGTTGGCGGTGCCCTGGTCGTAGGCGTCCATCCATTCGCCGATGACGGGGTTCCCCGGCCACAGGTCGTCCATGATCTTCACCAGCCAGAAGTAGCTGGGCGTGTCCCAGTCTGCCGGGTCGAAGATGTTGGCGCCGGGCCCGGGAAGAAGGCACGGCCCCGGGCACAACGGGCTGCCCGGGATGAATGGGTTGAAGGCGAGCAGCGACGAGGCGATGAACGACTGCAGCGCGCGGGCGCCTTCGATCGGGTCTGGCAGGTCGAACTTGTTGACGTCGAACGGCTCGAACAGGCTGTTGTAGAAGTTGGTGAACGGCGTGGTGAAGTCCATCGCGTAGTAGCTGCCCGCCCAGGGCTGCAGCGGGGCTTCCGGATCGATGTTGGGGTAGTCCTCGGGGTCCAGTCCCAGTTCCTCGAGGGTGCGAGTGCCCTCCCAGTAGTACATGTCGTTGGCGTAGCCGATGTTGACCATGCCCGGCCCATTCGGGTCGAAGTAGAACTGGTTGCCGTTCGTCATGTCCGAGAACGGAACCTGGAACCAGTCCTGGATCAGCGGGAAATTCTGCAGGCCCAATGCGATCAGCAGGCTCCAGATGGGCTGGTCGATCCAGGTGAACCCGGTGATGGGGCTGGTCGGCATGACCGGGTAGCAGTCCAGACCCGCACAGGTCAGGTTGATGGGAATCTCGACATTCGACAGCATCGACAGCTGCTGCCCGAGGCCCGGGAAGAGCCGGTCGCCTTCATGACCGGCGCCCGAGATCAACGGGAAGGGGAACATCATCTGAAGGATGCCCTCGAAGTGCCCCATGTCGCCGGGGTCCTCACCCCAGGCGTTGGTCGGACTTCCGGCCATCCAGGGGCCGCTGTAGAACAGCGACTTCGCCAGCGTGTCCAGCCCGTGGATCTCATTTGCCGGAATGTTGACCAGCGCCTGGAACAGGTTCAGCGGAACGTTCAGCCATTCCTCACCGGCCGTGAGCTGAGAATCCAGGTGAACCGTGTTCAGCGCGGCAGACGCGGGCGCCGGCGGAACCACGGCGATGAGTCCGGCGGTGGTGACAGCCAGCCCCGCGGAAAAGTATGAACGCAAGGCTGTAACCATCCCGATTTCCTCCCACAATCTAGAATAAGTACGAACATGGCCTCGACCAGGTCCGTTCATGCAATCTACCAAAGTGCTACCTGAGCGCAACTCGAGAGTCACATGTGACAATCGATAGACGCTTACCTTTTGGCGCGGATGAAACGCCGCGTAGCCGGTCTGCACAGCACGGCAGCCCGGCCAGCTGATCGCTGCCGGGCCGCCGAGGGGTCGCTCGAGCGCTGGATCTAGAAGACGAACCAGCTCGCGAAGTCGGTGAACATATCATCGAGACCCGTGGCGAGCCCCCCGCTGGGGTCCAGGAATCCCAGGAAGTCATCCCAGAGCAGCAGCGAGTTCTTGCCGCCGAAGTCTCCGATCAGCTGCTCGTCCAGCGGCAGATCGGGGTTCCAGGTCGGCGGCATGTAGTAGCCCGTCTCGGGGTTGATCGGCCACGGCCCGAGCAGGCCCGGGTCGGTCAACACACCACCGTGGACGGCTATGGCCGGCAGATAGGGGTTGATGTCGCCGAGCAGGTCGATGAGCTCGTTGTGGGTGTCCGCGTCGAAGGTGAACATGCCGGTCTGCAGGGCAGAGATACCGGCCAGGATCTGCTCGTCGGTCCCGCCGTTGGCATTGCCGACCGCGTTCGCCGCCTCCTGCTCGGTCAGGTCGATCCACTGCTGGATCAACGGGTTGGGGGCGCCGATGTCTTGGATCGACTTGACGAGGTCCAGGTTGGTCATTCCCCAGGGCGGGGAGACCGGTGGCATGTTGCACAGTCCCGGGCACATCGGGCTGCCGGCGACGTAGGGGTTGAAGTTGATGACCATGCCGGCGGCCATGGCCTTCATGGCCTGGAAGACGTCGTCGGGGCCGGAGAAGTGGAAGCCGGTCAGCGGGTCGCTGCCATTGACACTCCAGTCGACCGGCTGCATCAGGCTGTCGAACCACCGTTGCACAGGCCCGAACGGGTCCAGCTTGAAGGTCAGGCCGGCCCACGGCATCAGGTTGATCTGGTTGCCGTACTCGTCGAGAACGGGTTCGCCGTTCTCGTCGAGGAGCGGATGCGTGCCCGGGAATCCGAATCCGGGCTGAGCCTGGCTGCCCGGGACCGCGTCGAACGGCGAGCCCGGCACCGACCCGTTCGGACCCACCCCGGCGTCCGGGTTGGCGATGCCGCCGGAGGTGGGGTTGTCGGGATCGCTCCACGGGCTGTCCGGGAACTTATAGCCGTCCAACATCTCCTGGATCGGCACCTTGAGCCAGTACTTGAACAGGTCCAGCTGGTTGTCGTCGTTGGGGAAGTTGCTGAACTTGATCAAGAAGTTCAGCGCCGCATCCAAGCCGGTCAGCCCGGTGATCGGCTCGACCGGAGACATCGGGTAGCACTGGATCGAGTCACACGAGGAGCTGATCGGCAGCAGGGCCGCGGCGAACATCGCGAACTGCTGGCCCCAGCCCGCGGTGCCGTCGGCCAACGCGTCCGGATCGATCTCCGGGTCGAAGGCACCGGAGATCTGCGGGGCGAATGGCACCAGGAAATCCATGACCGCCATGAAGTGGCCCGGGTCCCCGGGATCCTCACCCCAGATATTGGTGGCACTCGGCGTGAACCAGCTACCGGTGAAGAAGAACGAGTTGGCCAGCACGTTGGCGGCCTGCACCTCGTTGTACGGGATGTTGACGAAGTCCTGGAACAGGTTGAACGGAACGTTGAGCAGCGACCCCTCGGCGGCCAACTGCACCGCCCGCTCGGCGGCGGTCGGAATCCAGGGTGCGACCGGCGAGATCGGCGTGACTGCCGCGACGGCTGTCGCAGCGGCGAAGGCCGCGCCGGCTGCCGCATAGCGACGATGCGACGCCGTCAGCCGCGTGCCGGCGTGCGCGCCTGAACGCTGTGACGCTGCCCGATGTGTGTCGGCCGTCGCAGATCTGCGCTGCGGAATGACTACCGGTCCCCCGGCGAAGGCCAATCGACGCTGCGGCACCGCTCGATGTGCGCCGCCCGTTGTGTACCGACGCTGACGCGCCCCCCCACCAATCACAGTTCCCCCTTATGGTCCCCCCGGACCGTGCCCAGCATATAGCCGCCACACCAACGTGTCTAAGCGACCAGTGATTAACTTAGACCACGCGGAGAATATTGTCCGCTAAGTTCCACGTAATCGTCAATAGAGTTAAACCGGCGCGTGTATTCAGCTCTCCAGCCACGCGAGATCGCCATAACCGTTCAGATGAGCCACCTCCCCGACCGGCTTGCGGGTGGTCGGACCATAACGCCCGCGGGGCCAGCCCAAGGGCACGATGCAACAGGGGGTGACGGCGTGCGGCAGCCCCAGGATCCGCCGCACCGCACGCTGATTCCACAGCGGAAGGGTGATCAGCGACGCGCCTAAGCCCATGGCGCGGGCCGCGAGCAGCAGATTCTGCACGCTCGGGTAGATCGACCCCCAGTACGCGGATTCGGCGATATGCGGCATGCGCACCACCGGCAACCGACCCTCGCGTGCGCCCAACCGGAGGCAGGCCACCACCAGCACGGGGAGCTCGGCGAAATGGTCGATCTGCCACTCCATCGCCCGGGCAATGCCGGCGATGGTTTCGTCGGTTTTGATTTTTCGCCGCAACACCACGCCGCGCTGAATTTTCCACGCCTGCCGATAGCGCTTGGCCAATTCCTCTTTGACGCGGCGGTCCTTCACGACGATGAATTCCCAGTTCTGGCCGTCGTTTCCGGTGGGGGCACGAAGCGCCAGCTCGATGCACTTGAGCACCACCGCGTCGTCGACCGGGTCGGAGTACACCCGCCGTATCGCACGCTGGGTCATCATGGCCTCAGCCAACGGCATATCCAGCCGGGACAACGCCTCGGCCGTGGTTGGCACGTGGCTGTAGGTGAACTCAGATTCAGCCATTGTCGCCCAGCCATTCCGTGGTGAACCGTTGAATTTCTGGAATGCCCTGGGCGAATTCCCGGGCGAGGAAGCTTTCGATGGGCCCGCCCACCAATGGCACCTTGAATCGGACTGTTCCGTGCAGGGCGAGTTTCGATCCGGTGCCGTCGCGTTCCAGCAGCGCGGTACCGCTCCCCGACCCCGGGGCGCCGGTCACCGCGACCGTGATCTCGCCGTCGACCCGGCCATCTCCAGCCGGCGTCCAGGCCTCGGTGGTGACGATGTTGAGATCGCCTCGGTACACCTTGGCCAACATGCCGGGCAATGCGCCGTGGCGCAGATCCTCGGTCACCACCACCCGAATCCGGCCGTCGGCATCCACATCCAGGGAGTCAAGAGTCTTGCTTCCGCCGAAGGCCTCCAGACGAGCGTGCCAGTAGGACCGGTCACCGAAGGCACGGTGCACCTCCTCTACGGAGGCGGGCGAGGAGAACGCCACCTCAAAAGATCGGGGCATGAGTCGTTGACCCTCTCACTTGCCGAACAACCGGCTCACCAGGCCCGCAGCGAACTTGCGGACCCGATCGAGCTGTTCGGGCTGGACATTGGTGGGTGGCAGGCGCAGACCCAGGTAGCGCTCCCGGTAACGGCCGCTGCCCAGGTAGCTGGTCAGCGCCAGCATGGAGCGCAGCGGGTCGCCGGGGTAACTGAGGTGAATCTCGTCCTGGTATTGACCGCCGCATTCCTCGGCGAGTCGACAGACCTCGGCGTAGTTCTCCTGCCAGAACTCGCGGCACACGGTGAACACCACGAACGGCTTGCCGCCCAACAGCTTTCGGGCCTCATCGGTCTGCAGAAACGACCTGATCGGCATGGCGGGCGCCTTCCACCAGGTCGGCGAGCCGATGCAGATCAGGTCGTACTCGCCGTCGCGCACCGCGTCCGGTGTGCGGATCTCCCCCGTCTCGCCGCGCTGCTGCGCCTTGAGCACGCTGAGCATGTCCGGCCAGACGCGGCGCAGCGGGAACTGGGCGAACCGCGCCGAATATCGCGGATCGGTGAATTCGATGCCGGCTTTGACCACCTCGCAGCCGCGCTGGGTGAACACCTCCCCGGCGGCCTCGAGCACCTTGAGCGATTGTCCGGAGAAGCTGTAGTACAACAACAGGATCCGCGGCGCACGTCCGTTGCGCTCGCCGGCCTCAATCGCCATCTGTGCCTCCTGTTTCATGCGGCGGTCCCAGCTTCGGCTCTCCTGCGTCGAGCCTCGCTGCGGCCGTGCGGTGCATCGACTGTCTGTCAAGCGTATTAGGCTCGCCGACGTGGCAGACAAGATCCCCGTCGACCTGCACGGCGCCGCGGCAACCATGCTGACAACGCTCTACCTCAAGGCACTGGACGCCGACTTCGACTCCCCCGTGCTGGGCGATCGGTATGCCAAAGAGGCGGTAGAGCGCATCGACTTCGACTGGGATTCGCTCAAGGCTCCCGGCCGCTGGGCACCCCTGGTGACCGTGCGCACGGCGCAGTACGACATCTGGGCCCGCCAGTTCCTGGCCAGCCACCCGGGTGCCACCGTCATTCACCTCGGCTGCGGGCTGGACGCCCGGGTCTTCCGGATCGACCCCGGTCCCGAGGTGGCCTGGTACGACGTGGACCAGCCGCCGGTGATCGCGTTGCGCAAGCAGGTGTATCCCGACCGCCCGGGCTACCACCTGGTGGCGACCCTGGCGACCGACCCGTCGTGGCTCGACGAGATTCCCGCGGACCGCCCGGTTCTGCTGCTGGCCGAGGGCATCAGCATGTACCTGGCCGAAGACGAGGGTGTGGCACTGTTGCAGAGCATCGTCGACAGATTCCCGTCCGGCGAACTGCAGATCGACTTCTACAACTGGTTCGGCATCAAGACCCAGAAAACCCATCGGCTGCAGCGGCAGTCCGGCGCCACACTGCATTGGGCGGTCAACGATCCCGCCGACATTCTTGAGAAGGTCGACGGCATTCGGTTGCTGGCCGCCACCAATCTGTTCGACGCGGAGACCTTCAGCCGGGTCCCGGCCGGATTCCGGCGGTCCAGCCTGCTGGCCAGGGCGGTGCGGCCGTTGCGCGGAATGCTGCAGTACCACCGCTACGCCTTCGGCCCGATCAGCTGACGCCGGCGGCGTGCTGATCGGCGATATCGCACAGCAGCGCCCGAATCGCCTCCACTGAGCGCTCCGGCGCCGGTCCGTGCGAGTGGTACTCGATGTTGAGCTGCCCGGCGAAGATCTGGGTGAAGTAGATGTCGATACCCGCACTCACCGCGAAGTAGAGCTCGCCGTGCGTGGTGGTCACCTCGACGCCGGGTGGCGTCCGCACCGGCGGAACCAGCCCGTTGTTGCTGAGCACGACGACGTCCGGCAGGCCCGGCGGGTTTCCGACGTACTGCGGGCTGAAGTGCAACCGGGACTGTTGGACGACGCCTTCGTCGAGGTCTTTCTGGAAGTTCGCGGCGATGTCGCGAGCCAGCTCGACCAGGTCGGTCTTGGCATCGATCTCGGCCAGGTAGGTGGCCAGCCCGATCGGGTTGGTGCATCCGGTGGCTGAAACCGGCGGTGAGAGAAAGTATCTCAAGTCGACGGTGTAGACGTAGGGCACCGGGATGCTCAGCTTGCCGCGCAACTGCCATTCGGCGATCAGCACCGCAGCCGACAGCACCGCGTGCAGGCTCAGATCATGGGCCCGGCCGAACGCCACCACGTTGTCCGTCTGACTCTCGGTCAACCGGACCGACGCCATCGGCACGAGCATCGGCGAAGACGGCGTCTCCTTCCCGACGGCCCGCCGGGTCGGCGGCAGGTCGTAGGCGAACAAAGCCGGCATGAACCGCTCGATCCCGGAGCGCTGCTGCTTCTCGATGCCCCGGTCGGCCAGCGCCGCCTCAATGGACAGCGGAGCGGGCTCGACGTTGATGGCGCCGATCCGGCCGGTGGTGACCAGGTCGGTGTAGAACGACAGCATCTCCTCGATGAGCGCATACATGTGGTGACCGTCGGCCACGGCATGGTGCACGTACAGGGTCGGCTGCGCCTGCCCGTCGCGGATGATCACCCGCATCGCCACCAGGGACTCCGTCTGGTCGAAGCGTGGCGCCGGCGGCTGCGCGTCGGGCCCGTCCAGCTCGATCACCTCGATGCCGTCGGGCATCAGGTCATCGGTGACGAACTGATGCCGTCCGTCCTCGAGTCGCTCCAGGCGCGCGGTCAGGATCGGATGCGCCTCCAGCAGTGCCTCGTAGGCCTCCGAGAGCAGATCGATGTCGACCGGGCCGGTGACGTGTGCTGCGAGACCCACGAAGTTGTGGGTCTCGGCCAGCATCTCCTCACTGATCGCCAGTTTCCGAATGACGGACGTGGCAAACACTTTCGGTTCTCTCCTAAATCGAAAGGCCTAGGACAGCTCGACCAGGGTCATCTCGTCTTCGCCCTGCGAGGCCAGGTCCTCTTCGGCGAGGGCGGCGTGGACCAAGTCCATCACCGCGCCGGAGAATCCCTCGGCGATCGCACGCACCACGGACTCCTCGATCCGGCGACTGTCATGCCACCAGTCCAGGTACAGCGCGCCGCCGGTGCGATAGGCCCGCAACTCCAGGGCGTGCCCCAGTCCCGGGATGGTCTCGCGCACCGGCATCGCGGTGTCGGGGTCGAACTGCACGGGAGAATCGCCGAGTTCTGGCGGTTCGGGGATCGCCCCGAGGTAGGAGAAGTGCACATCCGCCGGCGCAACCGAGCCGAACAGTCGCGCCGTGGGCGCATACAGGTAGCGCAGCAGGCCATAGCCGATTCCGTAATGAGGCACGCCGTCCAACGTTTCGTGGATCGAGTCCAGCAGCTGCCGGGCGCTTGCCTGGCCGTCGGCGGTGCAGCCCAGCGCGACCGGGTACAGCGTGGTGAACCAGCCCACCGTGCGTCGCAGGTCGACCTCGGGCTTGAGCACCGAGCGGCCCGCTCCTGCCAGGTCGACGGCGAGAGTCCCCTCGCCGACCGCTGACGCCACTGCCCGGCTCAGCCCGGCCAGCAGGATCTCATTGATCGGCAGCCGCAGACGCCGGCGCGCATCATCGATCTGGCTGATGTCGGCGGCGGGCAGTGTGGTGGTGAGCTTGGACAGATCGGTGGCGGCCGGGGGCTCGGCGACCTCCGCCGCCAGCCGCAGGGTCGCCGACTTCGCTGTCTTTAACCAGAACTCGCGGCTTTCCAGCACCGCCGGATGGGTTGCGAGCCCGGCACAACGCTGCGACCACTCGGCCCAACCGACTCCGACCGGCTGCAACGCGATCTCGTTGCCGCCCAGCAACTGGCCGAACGCGGTGAAGATGTCGGTCACCAGGATGTCGCGGGAGGCCTCGTCGCCGACTGCTGCGTGCAGGCTCAGCGCCAGGTAGCAAAGATCCCCCGCCGAGCCGTGGATGTAGAGGGCGGTCAGCGGCGGGCTGGACAGATCCTGGTCACGAATGTGTTCGGCCAGCAGGGTACGCACCGCGTCGCCCTCGGCCGTCATGCCCTCGGGCAGCGAATGGGTGCTGATCTCACCGAATTCGCCCGGTTCGACGATCCGCTGCTCCCAGGTACCGGCTCGCTCGGTGATCCGCAGCCGTAACGCCTCGTGGTGGTTGACCACCGCGGTCAACACGGCTCGGACATCGTCGACCGAGACGTCGGGCCGCAACCGAAGGATCAACGGGATGCGCCAGCGACCGTGTTCGCGGACCCCGTTTTCCAAGAAGTAGGTGATGCTCGGCGGCACCGGCGGGTGCTCGACCTCGCCGAGCGACTGGCGGCCCAGCCCACCGGCCGCGTAGCGGGCGGTCAGCGCCTTGGCCAGCGCCGCCACCGTCGGATTGTCGTAGAGGTCCTGCGGGGTCAGATCCAGCCCCTCGTGCGAGGCCGCCATGGCGACACTGATCGCGACCAGCGAGTCGCCGCCGACGTCGAAGAAGTTGGCCGTGCGGTCCACCGAGCCGACACCCAGACACACCGCCCAGATCCGTTGCAGAGTCGCTTCGATGGTTTCGCCACCGCCGGCCGCCTCACCGTTGCGCTGCCCGCTCGCGGCGGCGTCGCCTCCGGTGCTCGCGCCGGACACCCAGGTGGCGCCGGCATTGTGCTCGAGCCAATGCCGTTGGCGCTCAAAGGGATAACCGGGGACCGTGACGCGCTTGGGCTGGTAGTCGCCGCGCAGCGCAGACCAGTCCACCTCGACACCGGCTGCCCAAAGTTGGCCCAGGGCCAGCAGGAAGGTGTCGCGGTCGTCGCGGTTCTGAGCGTGGTGGCGCATCAGCCGGACCGCGCGATGCCCGGCCGCGAACTTCGGGTTGCGAGCCGCGGAGGCGGTCAGGGTAGCTCCCGGGCCCACCTCGACCAGGACGCGGTGCGGGTCGGCCAGCACGGTGTCGATCTCGTCGGCGAATCGCACGGTGGCCCGCACGCTGCGCGCCCATGTCGCCGGGTTGGTCGCCTCGCTGGGCGCCAGCCAGGTGCCGGTCAGATTCGACAGCAGCGGGATCTGCGGTTCGCGCAGCGTCTGCCGAGACAGGAACGCGGTGAATTCCGAGATCATCGAGTCCATCAGCCGCGAGTGGAACGCGTGCGAGGTCCGCACCCGGCGCGCGTTGATCCCGGCCTGCTTGAGCGTGTCGGAGAACGCACGGATGTCGGCTTCGGTGCCGGCGACCACGCAGCCGTCCGGGTCGTTGACCGCGGCCAGATCAACGTCACCGGTCAGGTAGGCACCGACCGCGTCGGCACTGATCGGAACGGCCACCATGACGCCCCGCGGGGCCGCGTGCATCAGGCGGGCCCGCATCGCCACCACCTTGATCGCGGTGTCGAGGTCGAAGACGCCGGCGACGGTGGCCGCGGCGTATTCGCCGATGCTGTGGCCGATCAGTGCCGCCGGACGTACGCCGTAGCTCTCGACGAGCTTCGCCAGCGCGTATTCCACCGTGAACAGGGCCGGCTGGGTGCGGTCGGTGCGCTCGAGGTCACGCGAGGTGCCCTCGAAGATCATCGTGCGCAGGTCGTAGCCCAGCTCCGCCTCGAAGCCGGCGACGCAGCGGTCGAAGTACTCGGCGAACACCGGTTCGTTGTCGTAGAGACCGCGGGCCATCCCGATGTGCTGCGCACCTTGGCCCGGGAACAGGAACACCACCCGGTCGGCGTCGTCACCGGGATCCACGCCCTCGCCGATGAAGACGTTCTCGCTCTCCTCGGCAGCCAGCACCGCGGTCGCATCGGCGCGGTCGGCGACCACCGCGGCCAGCCGCAGGTCGTACGGGCGCCGGCTGGCCAGCGTGTACGCCACGTCCGGCAGGCTGGGCGCCTCGCCGTCGTCGCCGGAAAGCTCTGCCGCCAACTCCTTGCGCCCCTGTGCCAGTGCGTCGGCGGTGCGTGCCGACAACAACAGCACCTCGGGACCGGGCTTCGGCGCCGGCGCGGCAGACTCCTGCTCGGGCCATTCTTCGACGATCACGTGGGCGTTGGTGCCGCCGACCCCGAACGAGCTGACCCCGGCACGCCGGATGCCGTCGGACTCCCAGGGCCCGTACTCGCCGCGGATCCGGAACGGCCCGTCCTCCAGGTGCAGTTCGGGGTTCGGGCTGGTGTAGTGCAGCGTGGCGGGAATCGCCCGGTGCTTGAGGCACAGGATGGTTTTGATCAGGCTGGCGATACCGGCTGCGGACTCCAGGTGCCCGATGTTGGACTTCACCGAGCCCACATAGCAGGGGCCGGACCGCGGTTCCTCGGAGACCGCGAAAGCCTGACGCAGACCCTCGATTTCGATCGGGTCGCCCAACGGGGTGGCGGTACCGTGCGATTCGACATAGCTGATCGTGGAGGCATCCACCTCGGCCACCGCATGCGCCTCGGCGATCACGTCGGCCTGGCCGGCGGCCGTCGGCGCGGCATAGGTCATCTTGGTGCCGCCGTCGTTGTTCAGCGCCGAGCCCCGGATCACCGCGTGGATCTGGTCGCCGTCATCGACCGCGTCGGCCAGCGCCTTGAGCACCACCACCCCGACGCCGCTGGAGAAGATCGTGCCGTCGGCCCGCACGTCGAACGGCCGGCAGTGCCCGGTCGCCGAGACCATCGAGCCCGGCTCGTGCCAGTACCCGACGTGGTGCGGGACCCGCAGCGAAGCCCCACCGGCCAGCGCCATGTCGCATTCGCCGTTGAGGATGCTCTGGCAGGCCAGGTGCAGCGCGACCAATGCAGACGAGCAGGCCGTCTGCACCGACAGGGCCGGTCCGTGCAGATCGAGCTGGTGGGCCACCCGGGTGGCCAGATAGTCCTTGTCGTTCTGCAACGACAGGTTGACCATCTCGAAGCTGACGCCCTGTCCGATGATCAGATTCGGGTCGTAGTGCGACATCAGGTTGTGCAGCAGGTAGCCGCTGGTGGTGCTGGTCCCGTAGACGCCGACCGATCCCTCGATCTCGCCGGGCCGGTAGCCGGCGTCCTCCAGGGCGTGCCACGCGGTCTGCAGGAACAACCGGTGCTGCGGGTCCATGGTGCGCGCGGCCAACGGGGTGAAACCGAAGAAGCCCGCATCGAATTCGTCGATGCCCTCGAGCAGCGCGGCCCGCCGCACATAGTTGTGGTTCGCCAGCGCCTTGTCGCTCACACCGCTGGCCCGCAGCTCGTCCTCGGACAGCGTGACGATGGATTCGGTGCCGTTGCGCAGGTTGTTCCAGAATCCGGTCAGCGTGCGCGCACCCGGAAAGCGCCCCGCCATGCCGACAACCGCGATCGCGTTGGGCGGCACTTCATTGTTGGTCACGAACGATCTCCTACTTTTCGCCGTGCCGCGGCCCGCTGACGTGCTGCGGCACGCTGCTGGGCGCGGCTTCGAACACCGCCGACATCGCCGGCGCCGTCCGCCCCCTCCGGCTCGGCAAGGCCGAGTTGGCGGGCCAGGTCGGCGGCCAGGTCGGTCAGTGAGGCACCCTGCAGCAGCAGGGCCACCGGAGGCTCCGCGCCGAAGTCGCCACGAACGGTGTTACGGATGCGCACCGCCATCAGCGAGTCCATACCCAACTCGGTCAATGGCCGAGCGGGGTCGATGACGCTGCCCTTGGGGTAGCCCATGATGGCCATGATCCTCGAACCCAACCGTGCGACAACGGCTTTGGTGGCTTCGTCCGCGCTGAGCTGCTTCAGCCCTTCGGGACCGGGCCAGTCGTCGTCCTCGTCGTCGAGGTCGAGTTCCTCGGCCAATGTCGCAAAGTACCCGAGCTGCTGCAGTTCCGGGAAGGCCGCGGCCACCCGGTCCAGACGCAACCGCGCAACACCGATCCGGGAGAGATCGCCGCCGAGAATCGCCTCGAGCGCCTCCATGCCTTCGTCGGGGTTGATCGGGTCCAGCGCACTGAACTTGAGCTCCTGAGCGACACCGACGCCGGACCACTGGCCCCAGTTGATGGTGATCGCCGGTAGACCCGCGGCCCGCCGCCACGCCACCAGGCCGTCCAGCCAGGCGCTGGCCGCGGCGTAAGACGCCTGACCGGGCGCCCCCAGCAGCGACGAGGTCGAGGAGAACCCGACCCACCAGTCCAGCTCTTTGCCGGCGGTCGCCACGTGCAGGCGCAGCGCCGCCGCGGCCTTGGGAGCCCACACCCGGTCGAGCGTCTCCTTGTCGATGCCGACCACGATCTGGTCGTCGATGACCGCGGCACCGTGGATGACGCCGCGCAGCGCATAGCCGGTCTCTTCGGCGGCGGCGACCAGGCTCTCGGCCACCCCCGGCGCGGCGAGATCACCTGAGACGACCGCGATCTGGGCCCGCGCCTCAAGCTCGGCCAGCACGGCACGCTGCTCATCCGACGGCTGCGAGCGGCTGTTGAGCACGATCCGGGCGGCACCGTGCTCTACCAGCCAACGGGCCACCACCAAGCCGATACCCCCCAGGCCACCGGTCAGCACGTAGGCCCCGTCGGACCGCACCGTCGGAACACCGGTGGGTGTCAGGGACGCACGCCTGAGGCGCTCGGCGTAGCGACGCTCCCCGCGCCAGGCCACCACGTCGTCGGTGCTCGCCAGCCCCAGTTCGGTGATCAGCGCCGCCGCCGGGTCCGCAGAAGCGTCCAGATCGACCACGCCGGTGTGCAGGTCCGGGTGCTCATAAGCCAGCACCCGCACCAGCCCCTTGAGGGCGCTGATGGACGGGTCGCCGTACTCGCCGGGCTCGCCCCCCACCGTCAGGCCGTTGCGACCGACCAGCCACAACCGCGGCGCGGTGCCGTGCCAGCCGCCGACGATGGTGCGCACCGTGGACACCACCGACCAGGCCAGGTCACGGCCGCGAGCGGGCGCGTCGTGCGCCTCGGTGCCCTCGAATCCACCTCGGGCCGCCAGCACCACCACCCCGACCGGAGGCCGGGCCGGGTCCTCGGCGGTCTGCGCGAACGCCTCCCGCACCGCGGGTTCGCTGGTCAGGTCCGCGGTGATCACCCGGCGACTGTCCGAGCCGAATCGGGCGGCGAAATCGGCTGCCAGCGCTTCGGTTTCGGAACCGTCGGTCAGCACCAGCCAGCTGCCATCGGCGGCCGCCGGCGGTTGCGCGGGAACAGCGGCATCGACCCATTCGGTGTCGAAGATCTTCTGGCTCAGCGGCAACGGCACGGTACGGCGCTGCACCCGCTGCAGATAGATCCCGGACAGCTCGGCGGTGACCGTCCCGGTGTCATCGGTCAGCGTGACCCGGCCCAGAATTCCGCCGTCGTCGTGGCTGACCACTTCGGCGTGCCCGCGAGCTCGCCGACCGACGTCGCCGAAAACCCGGATGGTCTCGACCGCCACCGGAAGGTAGGTGGCCTCTTCGGTCCCGGCCGAACCCACCAACGACTCGTCCGGCAGGGCCGCGGCCAGGCACTGCAGGGCCGCGTCCAGCATCACCGGGTGGATGCGGTAGCCCCGGTGCGCCGTCGCCTCGTCGGGCAGCACGATCTCGGCTTCCGAGGCGCCGCCGGGCTTGCGCACGATGCGGGTCAGGGCGGCGAACGCCGGCCCGTGCTGCAGACCGGTGCGGCGCAGCGCCGTGTACAGGTCGGCAGGTGACAGCGCGGTGCCCCCGCCGGTGGGTGCCGGACGCTGTGGGGCGGCGGGCTGCGCCACGGCGGCGCGGGCCACCGCATGCCGCGACCAGCTGCCGCCGGCGGGACGGGAGTGAATCTCGATGCGCAGTTCGTCGGATCCGTCGGCGTCGTGCAGCAACCGGGTGGTGACCTCGGTCCGGTCGTCGACGCGCAGCATCTGCTCGACCTCGACCCGGTCCACCGCGACAGCCGACGGCGGCAGGCCCAAAGCCTCGCCGGCGGCGGCCAACGCCATCTCGGCGAACCCAGTCGCGGGCATCACCACCTGGCCGTGCACCTTGTGGTGGGCCATCCACCCGACCAGATCGGTGCCCACGTCGGCCTGCCAGACGTGACCGTGCCCCGACGGCAGCTCGACATGGATGCCCAGCAGCGGATGTGCGTCGGCGCTGTTCCGGTTGGCGGCGACCGGCGCAGCCCAGTACCGGACGTGCTGCCACGGTCGTGGCGGCAGGTCGGCACGGCCGATCCCGCCGTCCGGTTGCGGCGCCTCCGACGACGGCGGGGCGACGGTCGCCAGATTGGTGTAGAAGCTCAGTGACTCCGGCTGGTCGCGCAGCAGAGTGCCGCTCACCACGCTCGCGCCGGCGGGCCGCGCCGTTTCGAGGTTGCCGTTGATGGCGTGGCTGAGCAGCGGATGCGGGCTGACCTCGATGAAGGTCGCGTGTCCGGCGGCTGCCGCGGTGACGGCCTGGGCGAACCGCACCGGGTTGCGCAGGTTGTGCACCCAGTAGTCGGCGTCGAAGGCCGGCACGCCGTCTTGACCGACGGTGCTGATCAGCGGAATCTTCGGCGCCGACGGCTTCAGGTCGGCCAGCGCGGTGCGCAGTTCCGCCAGGATCGGATCGACGGTCGGGTGATGCGAGGCCACGTCCACCTCGACGCGCCGAGCCAGCTTGCCCTGGGCGTCGACGATCGCGATCACGGCGTCGACCTGGTCGGGCGGCCCCGCGATCACGGTCTGCTGCGGCGCCGCATACACCGCCACGGTGATGTCGGGGTGCTGGGCGACCAGCTTCTCGGCGGCGTCGGCATCCAGCTCCAGCAGCGCCATGGCGCCCTGGCCGCTCAGCCGCGCCATCAGCTTGGACCGGGTGGCGATCACCTTCAGGCCGTCTGCCGGGCTCAGGGCGCCGGCCACCACGGCGGCGGCCACCTCACCCATCGAGTGCCCGATCACCGCGTCCGGCTCGACTCCGTGGGATCGCCACAGCGCGGTCAACGCCAGCTGCATGCCCACCAGCACCGGCTGAATCCGGTCGATCCCGACCACCGGCTCGCCGGACTCGAGAACTTCGCGCAGCGAGAATCCAACCTGCGCAACGAAATCGGGCTCCAGCTCGTCGACGGCGGCGGCGAAAGCCGGCTCGTCGACCAGCAGTTGGCGGCCCATGCCGGCCCACTGAGATCCCTGGCCCGAGTACAGGAAAACGGTTCCCTTGCCGCGCACGGCGGTGCGGGTGGCGACCACACCGGGCGCCGGGTATCCACCGGCCACCGCCCGCAGCCCGGCCAACGCCTGCTCGGTGTCGCGGGCACAGACGGTGGCGAACTTGGCGTAGCGGCTGCGGTGGTGATTGAGGGTGTGCGCGATGTCGGCCAGCGGTACGGCAGCACCGGGCCCGTCGATCCAGTCAGCCAGCGTGGCAGCCCAATCCGCGACGCGCTGCTCCGTCTTACCCGAGATCACCAGGGTGGCGATCGGTTGCGCCGAAGCCGGCGCGGGGACCGGGTCAGGTCCCTGCTCGAGCACCACGTGCGCGTTGGTTCCGCCCAGCCCGAACGACGACACCGCTGCCCGCCGGGGGCCTTCGGCCGCCGGCCAGGGCGTCACCTCGGTGGGGACGAACAGTCGCGTCGGGGACGGGTCGATGGCCGGGTTCCACTTGGAGAAGTGCAGGTTCGGTGGGATCTGTCCGTGTTGCACCGACAACGCGGCCTTGATGAATCCGGCGATCCCGGCGGCCGCCTCGAGGTGGCCGATGTTGGTCTTGACCGCACCCAGCGCACACTTGGCGGGACCGCGACCGTAGACGTCGGCGAGCGCCTCGAATTCGATGGGGTCACCCAAAGCTGTTCCAGTGCCGTGGGTTTCGATCATGTTCACCGAGTTCGCGGCGACGTCAGCACTGCGCAACGCGCGGGTGATCGCATCGATCTGCGCAATGGTGTTCGGCGCGGTGAGCCCATTGGACTTGCCGTCCTGATTGACCGCCGAACCGCGCACCACCGCCAGCACTCGATCGCCGTCACGGATGGCGTCGGTGAGGCGCTTGAGCACCACGATCCCGGCGCCCTCGCCGCGCACGAATCCGTCCGCGCCGGCATCGAAGGTGTGGCAGCGCCCGCGCGGCGACAGCATTCCCCACTTGGCCATGGCGATCTGGGTCTCCGGCCGCAGGATGAGGCTGACGCCGCCGGCCAGGGCGAGGTCGCTCTCCCGCAGACGCAGGCTCTGGCAGGCCATGTGGATGGTGACCAGCGATGACGAGCACGCCGAATCCATCGCGACCGCCGGGCCACGCAGACCCAGCAGGTAGGCGATCCGGCCTACCGCGACGGCGTGGGCGTTGCCGGTGGCCGAGTAGCCGTCGATCGCATCCGGGTTGGCCGCCGAAATACCTTGGTACTCGGTGTAATACACGCCCATCATCACCGCGGAGCGGATGCCCGACAGAGTTTCCGGCGACATTCCGGCGTGTTCGAGAGCCTCCCAGGCGACCTCGAGCATCAGCCGCTGTTGCGGGTCCATGGCCTCGGCTTCGCGGGGCGAGATGCCGAAGAAGTCGGCGTCGAATCCTGCGACATCGGAGAGGAACCCGCCCCACTTCGACGACATCCGGCCCGGGGCCAGCGGGTCCGGGTCGTAGTACTCGTCGGCGTCCCAACGATCCGCGGGGATTTCGGTGATGGCGTCGCGCCCTGTCTCCAACAGCTCCCAGTAGGCGTCCGGGCCCGAGGCGCCGCCCGGGAAGCGGCAGCCGATCCCGACGACCGCGATCGGCTCGGCGGCGGCGATCCGCGACGCCTTGTCGAACTGCTCGGTCAGCGCCCCCCGTTTGTCGGCGCTCATGGCCGACATCCTGTTGAAGATCGTCGTCATCAATAAATACCGCTCTCGCTACCGGTCGAAGCCGACTCGACCTGATCGAACAACTCGTCCAGCACGCCGCCGGAGGAGCCGAACCCCAAATCATCGTCGTCTTGCCCCGCGGTGCTGTCCGGTTCGGCATACCGCGCCGCCAGCAGTCCCACCAGGTGCGTCGCCAACGCTGAGATGCTGGGGTGATTCCACAGCATTGACGCCGACAAATCCACCCCCACCAACTGTTGAGTCTCTTTCAGAACCGTCATCGCGATCATGGAATCGAGCCCCATCTCCGGGAAGGGCTGGTCCACATCGACCGCTGACACAGATGTCCGGAGTTCGCGGGCCAGGATAGCCTGCAGCCGGACCACGAGCTCCGCACGCCGCTGGTCTGCCGGGATACTCGACCAGTCCGGCACACCGGACGCCGGCGCGGCCGCGCCCGCCTGCTCGCTGGTCACAGCAGTATCGAGCGTCACATCTGCCTCAGCGACGAGCTCCTCGAAGAAGGTCAGTTCACGGAACTCCGGCGACGTGGCGACGGCGCGGTCGATGCGCAGCCGGCCCACCCCGATCCGGGCACCGATTTGACCGGAGTCGGCGCCCAGCACGGCGTCCAGCGCCTCGATGCCCTCATCCGGGCTGATGGGGTCGAGGACGCTGAGCGTCATCGACCGGCCCAGACCCACATCCGACCATTGGCCCCAGTTGATGGCGGTGGCGGGCAGGCCCGAAGCGTGCCGCCACGCCATCAGCGCGTCCAACCATGCATTGGAGGTGGCATAGCCGAGCTGGCCGGGAAGGCCCAGCAGTGCGGCCATCGAGGAGAAGCCCACCCACCAGTCGAGCGCGGAGTCCACGGTGGCGGCGTGCAGTCGGGCGGCGCCGACGGCCTTGGCCGACCAGACACTCTCCAGGCTTTCGCGAGTCACCTCCGTCACCAGGCCATCGCCCAGCACGCCGGCGGCATGCACGACACCGCGCAGTGGCCGGCCGGTCTCCTGCGCGGCGGCCACCAGACGATCAGCCACTCCCGGCGAGCTGATGTCGCCGGCGACGAAGACCACCTCGGCGGTTGCGGAGAGTTCATCGAGGACGGCGCGCTGCTGTTCGGCGGGCTCACTGCGGCCGTTGAGCACGATTCGTCCGGCGCCGCGGGCGACGAGCCAACGGGCCACCACGATGCCCAGTCCGCCCAGACCGCCGGTGATCAGGTAGGAGCCGTCGGTGCGGACCGTGGCCTGGCCATTGGGGACCGTGTCGGGGCTTCCGGCGGCGCCGTCGAGCGTGGCCCGGGTGAGCCGTTCGGTGTAGCGCCGGCCGCCGCGCCATGCGATCACGTCGTCGCGCAGCGGCGAACCCAGTTCGACCAGCAGTGCGTCGGCCAGGGCCGCGGCGTCTGCCGAGGCGTCCAGGTCGACCAGGGTGGCGCCCAGGTCGGGCTCGTCGGCCAGGACTCGGGCGAGTTCGCCGGGGAATCGCCAGGTGCGGACCACGCCCTTGAGCGCGCCGATGGCGGGGTCGCCGGGCTCAGCACCGCCGAGTCCATCACCGCCGAGCTCATGCGACGGTCCCAGCTTCGCCTCTCCTGCGTCGAGCCTCGCTGAACCGCCGAAGGCCAAACCGCCGCGGCTGACCAGCCACAACCGCGGTTTGCTGTCTCCGGTCGCGGTCGACCAGCCCTGCACCGCCGCGCGGGCCGCCGACGACGCCGTCCACGTGAGCTCGCGGGCGCGGGCCAGGGCGCCGTCGGGGTCTGACCCGTCGAATCCGCTCTGGCCGAGCAGGACGATTATCCCGGCCGGTGGATGCGCGGGGTCGGCGGCGGCCTGGCCCACCGCTTCGATCAGGCCGGGGCCATCGGCGAAGGGGCCGGTGATCACCCTGCGGTTCGGCGCGGCCAACCGTGCTGCGAACTGCGCGGCCAACCCCTCGGCGTCGGGCTCGGACAGCAGCAGCCAGCTGCCGGCGGCCGCGCCGGCGCCGTCCGGCAGCCCGACCGGCTCCGTGGGGGTCCACTCGGCGGCGAAGAGCTTCTGGTCCAGCGGCACCCGCAGCGCACGCGGATCCAAGGGGCGCAGCTCCACGCCGGTGAGTTCGGCGACGGCGGCGCCCGACTCGTCGGTCAGCAGGATCCGGCCGACGGCCGCCTGGTCTTCGACGCTGCTCACCTCGGCATGGCAGCGCACCTGGCGTCCCGTCGGTGCGAACACCTGCACGGCCGCCACCGCCGTCGGCACGTAGCCGCCCTGCTCCGCGTCGTGCGATCCGAATCCGAGCCCCGCCGCCAGCTGCCGCAGTGCGGCGTCGAGCAGGGCCGGGTGCAAGCGGTACGCGGGATGGGTGGCGACGCTGTCGGGCAGCGTGAGCACACCGGGCTCGCCCGCCGCCTCGGCCGGCCGATCCCCTGCCGCTGCTGCGATGTCGGCGACCGCATACCGCGTCCAGGCCTCGCCGGCCGGGCGGGCGTGGATCTCGACCCGGCTCTGGCCATCGGGCCCACTGAACGCCGTGGTGACCTGCATCCCGCCCTCGAGCACCAGCGGCTCGTCGATCTGCAGACCACTCACCGTGATCGACTCGGCGGGTGCGCCGAGGGCCTGGCTGGCTGCCGCCACCGCCATCTCGATCAGTGCTGCCGCGGCCGCGACGACCTGTCCGGGCACCGGTTGCTCGGCCAGCCAGGGCATGTCCTGCGCGCCGAGGTCGTTCTGCCACAGATGGCCGCCGGTGAGCGGCTCGACGTGGACACCGAGGAGCGGATGCACGTCCGGCGCCTGACCGGCGCGTCCGGGCAGTGGCAGCCAGTGGTGGCCGTGCTGCCAGGGGGTGGCGGGCAGTTCGACGAATCCCCCGGCCCTGGCAGCGCCGCCCTGCTGGTGGCCGAGTTCGGCGCGCTGCACATGGAAGTGCAGTGTTTCGTCGTCGCCCCGGCGCAGGGTCGAGGCCACGGCCACCGGTTCGGCGACCACGGCTTCCGCCGTCTCGATGATCGAGTGGGTCAACAGCGGGTGGGGGCTGATCTCGACGAACGTGTCATGGTCGGCCGCCGCCACCGTGATGGCCTGACTGACCAAGGCGGGCTTGCGCACATTGGCCACCCAGTAGTCCGCGTCCAATCGCGGCGTGGGCCCGGTCGGGTCCACCACCGTCGAGATGAACGGGACCTGGGGCGTTTGGGGGGTGATGTCGGCCAGTTGGGTGCGCAGTTCGTCAAGGATCGGATCCATGAACGCGGTGTGGGAGGCCACCTCCAT